>VAWH01000048.1:10061-55011 GCA_005888315.1 Actinomycetota bacterium
AAGGAGCAGGTCTGGGCCGACAACGCCGCGACAAGCCCGTTCTTCGGCACCGTCTACGTTTGCTGGGCGTCGTTCCGCGGACAGGAAATCAGCCCGAATGCGGTCCCGGCGCCGCTCATCGTCGCGGTCTCGCATGACGGCGGCGACACGTGGACGCAGCACCAGATTACGGCCGCCGCGAACAATGGCCAACGCAATCCGACCGACGGCTGCACGGTCCGCACCGACAGCCACGGCGCCGCCTACGTGTTTGGGGTCGGAACCGTGTCAGCTCAGGGCCACCAGGCCTTCGAGTTGATGTCGAAGTCAACCAACGGCGGCGCTAACTGGTCGCGTCCGGTCGCCGTCGCAGGTCCGGTTACCCAGCCCGGCGTGATCGACCCGAACCTCGGGCGGCCGGTAATCGACGGTCTCGCGGGCGCGCGCAGCGATCTCGCTCCGGCTCCGAGCGTCGACATCGCGAACGGCGCACCGACGGGGGGCGACGCCACAGACCGGATCGTCATGACCTACGTCAGTGGGACGCTCGCCGCCCCACACGTGTACTTCACAGAGTCGACAAATCACGGCGCGAGCTGGTCGACGCCGCTACCGATCGAGAGTGCCGGCGATCGCGGCTACTACACGGCGCCCTCGATCTCGCCAAACGGCACCGACGTGTACGTGGTCTACAACGCGTTCACCACGCCGTACCAGCCGACGACGGCCACGCCGCGGGCGCTCGTCGGCGTGGTGAAGCACGCAGACTCGTCCGTGAGCCCGGGCACTCCGACCGGAGCGTTCACCGAGCTGCACCGAAGCCCGCCCGGTGATCCGCGTGGCTCGAGCCAGAACAACCTCGTCGGCGAGTTCCTCGGCGACTACGTCTACGCCGTGGCGACGAGGGCCTACGGGGCCGCGGTCTGGAACGACACGCGAAACGCCGCGGACTGTCCTGCAATCGACGCCTGGCGGCAAGCACTCGCGACCGGCGACACGAGCGTTCCCAGGCCGGCGCCGCAGCAGCAGTGCCCGCCGACGTTCGGCAACAGCGACATCTTCGGCGGTAGCTACGCGGATCCCACTCCGTAGCCGCTCGCTGAAGCGAAGCATCCAGAGGGGCGCCGTGAAGGCGCCCCTCGTTCTTCCACAAGCAGCACAGTCGACGTGACCGCACTAAATGGGCGGCCGCGCCTGCAAGCCGACGCGGCCGCCCTGTGGATCGCCTAGCTGCCGACCGTCGCCGGAACCGCGAGCTCGGCGAGCCGGTCCTTCAGCCGCTCGAGCTCGACGGTGTGGGCTTCGAGCTCGGCGGGGGTGGCGCCGCGCTGCTTCAGGATCTCGCGCACCAACACCAGGCCCTTGATGTCCAGCAGCAGGTCGTCGATCTCGCGCCCGCTCATGGTCCAACCTCCCTTAGCATCGCGGCCGTATCGGCCTTGCATGTCGGATTCAGCGGTCGCGCCGCCATGTCGGCGCGACCTCTTGGTCGGCATCGCAAGCGACGCCTCATGCCGCCAGCTCCGCGGGGACGAGTTCGCCGTCGACGGTTTCCACCTCCGGCACCGCTGGGTTGGACTCGACGAGTACCGCCGCCGCAACGGCGCCGAGGGCCGCGACGGCCGCCAAGACGTAGAAGGCGATCGCGAAGCCGTGCGTCAGCGCTGCGCCGCCGAGCGGCGTGGCGCCCGTGTGAACGTCGACGTAACGAGTTGTGAAGGTGGTCGCGATCGTGGTCGCCGCGGCGACGCCGATCGCACCGCCGATCTGCTGGGTCGTGTTGATCAGGCCGGATGCGATGCCCGCATCAGCCTGGCGCACGCCGGTCAGGCCGCCGATCGAGATCGGCACGAACGCCAGCGCGAGTCCAACGCCGCTGATCAGGAACGCCGGGAAGAGATCGCTGAAGTAGCTCCCGTGCACCGGCAGCCTCGCGTAGAGCACGAGCGCGGCCGCCGAGAGCAGGAGCCCCGTCGTCAGCACGCGGCGGATTCCGATTCGCGTCACCAGCATCTGCGAGACGGCCGAGAAGCTGATGATCGCGAGCGTCAAGGCGATGTAGGCGACGCCGGTCTTCAGCGCCGAGTAGTGCAGCACCTGCTGCATGTAGAGGGTGAGCAGGAAGAACTGTGAGAAGACCGCACCGCCCATCAGCAGGCCGGTGATGTTCGACGCCGTGAGCGTCCGCAGGCGAAAGATCCGCATTGGCAGCAGCGGCGCCTTCGAGCGAAACTCGATCGCGACGAACGCGCCGACCAGCGCGGCCGAAGCCGCGAGCAAGCCGAGCGTCTCCGCGGTGAGCCAGCCGTGCTCCGTGGCGCGGGTCATCGCGTAGACCAGCACCATCAGACCGGCGGTGATCGAAGCGGCGCCGGCAAAGTCGAAGGTTCGGTGCGCAAGATCGGCGCGGCTCTCACGGAGCAGCCACGGAGTGATCGCAAGGACAAGGATCCCGACGGGGATGTTGATGAAGAAGATCCACGACCAGCTCAGCGAGCTGGTCAGGGCGCCGCCGAGCAGGACGCCGGCTGCACCGCCGCTGCCGGATGCCGCGCCCCAGATCCCGAGCGCGAGATTCCGCTCACGTCCTTCCCGAAAGGTCGTCGTCAGAATCGACAGAGCGGCCGGGGACAGCAGCGCTGCGCCCAGTCCCTGCAACGAGCGAAACGCGATCAGCGAACCCTCTGACCACGCGAGGCCGTCCAAGAGTGAGCTGACCGTGAACAGGGCGAGCCCGGCCATGAACAACCGCCTGCGGCCGAGCACGTCGGCGAGCCGGCCGCCGAGTAGGAGTACGCCGCCGAAGAAGATCGAGTACGCCGTGATCACCCACTGCAGACTTTCCTGCGAGAAGTGGAGATCGGTCTTGATCGACGGCAGGGCGACGTTCACGATCGCGATGTCGAGGACGACCATGAACTGTGCGGCGACGATCACCGCGAGGCCGAACCAGCGCCTGTTATCAGTTTCCTGCGCTTCGGCCGATACCTGTGCAACAATTTCCGAACTCATTGATTGCCCTCCCAGATCGTTGACATATTCCACGATAACAGAAACCTACCGTTTGGTGCTACACTAATTTTCGTGACCACTCAAGTAACCGAGCTTCCGACCCCTCCGTCCCGTGTCGCCAAGGAGCTGCTGGCGAACAGCGCTTTCCTGCTCAGCCGCCTTGGCTTCACCTTCAAGGCGCGTGCAGTGGCGGAGGTCGAGCAAGCGGGTTTCAGCCTTTACGATTACGGCGTCCTAGCGTTGCTCGGCGAGGAGACGCGCGAGACGCAGGCGACGATTGCTGACGCGCTTCGCCTCGACCGCAGTCAGCTGGTCGGGATCCTCGACTCCCTCGAGGAGCGCAGACTGGTCGAACGACACCGCGACCCAAGCGACCGCCGCCGGCACATCGTCAGCCTCACAACCGAGGGGCGGCGTCAGCTTGTAATCCTCCGGACGATCGTCACGCGCGTCGAGGACGAGCTACTGGCCCCGCTCGACGCCGACGGACGCAAGACGCTCCACAAGCTGCTTCTGCAGCTCGCGTGCTACCACGATCCGCGCTGCGACGTGCCCGAGGCCTAGTAGCGGTCGCCTTCGGGATCGGCGCCTCGACAGGCGGGGCGCCGATCGTTTCTAACAACGCCGCGCTCTTCAGGTCTCACTTGTGGGGGCAAGGAAGAGTGTGGTACGAACGTACCACCGGGTCTCACCAGCTAAGGAGGGCTAGTTTGAAGAACGTCTCCCACAAACTCGTGGCGACGCTCACCGCCGTCGGCCTCGTCGGCATCATCGCCGCCGCAGCCTCGACCGCGATCGCGAAGCCGACAGCGCGCAGCGCGTCTATCAAAGCGTGCGCGCTGCTACCGGACACGACATCGTCGACGCGCTACACGCTGTTCGATGCGCCATACCTGAAAGCTGCTTTCCGCAAGGCCCGCGTTGCCGCCACCGTGGTAAACGCGCACAACGACCCGCAGAAGCAGAAGTCGCAGGCCCAGCAGTGCCTTGCCCAGGGCGCGAAGGTGATCCTGCTCGACCAGCTCGATCCGATCTCGGGCGCCTCGATCACGAACCTGGCGGTTTCTCGGCACGCCAAGGTCATCGACTACGACCGCCTCGTGGTGCACAGCAAAGCTGCGTACTACGTGTCGTTCCAGAACCCCGTCGTCGGCAAGCTTCAGGCGAAGGGGCTCATCGCTGCGCTCAAGGCCAGGAACAAGTATTCAAAGCACCCCGTGATCGCCGAGCTCAACGGTGACATCAAGGACAACAACGCGAAGCTCTTCAAGCAGGGCTACGACTCGATCCTCCACCCGCTGTACAAGAGCGGAACGTTCAAGCTGGCAACCGCCGGCGATCAGTGGACCGAGTGGAGCGCGACGAAGGCTCGGACGATCTTCGACCAGATGCTCGCTCGCAACGCCAACAAGATCGACGCCGTTCTCGCCGCCAATGACGGGCTCGCAGGCGCCGTGGTCGCGTCGCTAAAGGCCCATGGCCTGAAGTCGATTCCGCTCACGGGCCAAGACGCAACGCCGACCGGCGTTCAATTCATCCTCGCCGGCTGGCAGAGCGGCACCGTCTACAAGTCTGTCCGCAGGGAGGCGAACGCGGCTGCAGCTGCCGCGATCGCGCTCGTCAAGGGCAAGAAAGTGCCCGGCGTTAACGGCAAGGTCAGCGGCACGAAGTCGATCCTGCTCACTCCGGTGTGGATCACGAAGGCGAACTACAAGCTCCTCTTCCAGGAAGGCTTCCTGAAGAAGAGCCAGGTCTGCAACGGGGACTACGCGAAGTACTGCAAGTAGAAGACGGCATGGCAGAGGCGCTCCTCGGAGCGCCTCTGCCATGGTAAAACCCCGCTCGTGAACGGGACGCCGCGCGCGACCCTGGAGCTCCGCGGGGTCTCCAAGAACTTCGGATCGGTCCAGGCGCTTCGGGAGGTCGACTTCGAGGTACGCGACGGCGAGGTGATGGCGCTCGTCGGCGACAACGGCGCCGGGAAGTCAACGCTGATCAAGTGCGTCGCCGGCATCTACTCGATCGACGACGGTCAGATCCTGTTCGACGGCAAGCCCGTGACGATCCACGGCCCGAAAGACGCCGCGAAGCTGGGGATCGAGGTGGTCTACCAGGATCTCGCACTCTGCGACAACCTCGACGTCGTCCAGAACATGTATCTCGGCCGCGAGGCGCGCGATCCCATTTTCCGGCTGCGAGAAGCGCCGATGGAGCAGCGGACGGCGGAGACGCTGAAGTCGCTCTCGGTGACGACGATTCGCTCGGTTCGCCAACCGGTCGCGACGCTCTCCGGCGGCCAGCGGCAATCTATTGCGGTCGCGCGGGCAGTGTTGTGGAACAACCGGGTCGTGTTTCTCGATGAGCCCACCGCCGCGCTCGGCGTGGCGCAGACGCGGCAGGTGCTCGACCTCGTCACGCGGCTTGCGGAGCAGGGCCTCGCAGTCGTGCTGGTCTCTCACAACCTCGTGGATGTTTTCGAGGTCGCGACCCGGATCAGCGTCCTGCGACTCGGGCGGAATGTCGGCGTTTACGAGAAGGGCAAGACGAACCAGCAGGAGATCGTCGAGGCGATCACGTTCGGCACGCCCGCTGCCGAGGAACCCGGGGTCGTGGCGTGAGCTCGGCCGCGCCGGCCGAGATCCAGGCAGCCGCCGAAGACCAGGACAGCATCGCCGCGATCGTTCGCGCCCGCTGGGCAGCGATCAGGTCAGGCGACGTCGGCAGCCTGCCGGTGATCATCGGAATCGTCGCGATCACGCTCTTCTTCAGCTCGAAGACGAGCATCTTCTTTACCGCCGTCAACTTCCAGAACCTGATCGGGCAGATGGCCGGCCCGACGGTGATCGCGATCGGAGTCGTGTTCGTGCTGCTGATCGGCGAGATCGACCTCTCGATCGGCTTTCTCAGCGGCCTCGCGGGCGTCGCCGTCGCCTATTACCAGCAGGCGGGGACCGGCCACGACTATCCCGGTCTCATCGCGCTCGCGCTCGCGATCCTGACCGGCATCGTGGTCGGGTTCACGCAGGGGTCGATCGTCGCGTTCATCGGCGTTCCCTCCTTCGTAGTCACGCTCGCCGGCCTGCTCATCTGCCAGGGCCTGATCCTGAAGATTCTCGGCACGGAGGGCGTGATCGGAATCCAGGACAAGCAGATCAACGACATCGCGAACTACGTCCTCTCGCCGAACACCGGCTGGGCGGTCGCGATCATCTTCACGGTCATGCTTGCGGCCGCGGCCTTCGGCTCCTACTTCAACCGCAGGCGGGCAGGCCTCCCAACCGGGAACGTCGTTCTCACCGTCGTCAGGGTCGCATTCTTCGCGGGCCTGGCCTTCGCTGCCGTCCACGTCTGCAACCAGGCGCAGCCTCGACCGGGTGTGCCGCTCGTCGGACTGATCGTCGTCTTCCTCGTCGTGCTCGCGGGATACGTCGCCGGCAGGACGACTTTCGGCCGCCACGTCTACGCGGTTGGCGGCAACGCCGAGGCTGCCCGGCGCGCGGGGATCAACGTCAAGCTGATCCGGATCCTCGTCTTCATGATCTCCGGTGCGATGGCCGCAATGGGAGGCGTCATCCTCGCCTCCCGCCTCAACGGCATCAGTCTCGAAAGCGCCGGTGGCGGCACAATCCTGCTCGACTCGATCTCGGCGGCCGTGATCGGCGGGGTCAGCCTCTTCGGCGGCCGCGGCCGGGTCAGCGGCGCCCTCTTCGGCGGCTTGATCATCGGCATGATCGCGAATGGCATCGATCTCGTCGGCTACACCGACGCCATCAAGCTGATCACCACCGGCGCGATCCTGCTCGCCGCAGTCACGCTCGACACGGTGCTGCGGCGCCGCCAGGCCGCTGCCGGGCGCTAGCGCTCCCGTCAGCGGGCGATTGTCACCTTGTTGAGGCCTTCCGGCCGATCGGCGTCGAAACCCTTCGTCTGAGACAACGCGGCGGCGAAAAGCTGTCCGGGAACGACCGAGAGCAGCGGCGCCAGCAGCGGCGTCGGCGCGGCGGGAACGGGCAGAACGTACGGCGCGTCGATCTCGTCCGCGGCGCTGCCGGAGGCGACGATCGTCGCTCCGGCATCCCTGACACGGGCCGCAGCCTCGACCACCGCCGGAAGGCTCGCGTCACGCGAGGCGATCGTCCAGACCGGAAACAACGAGTCGAGCGCGGCAACCGGCCCGTGCGCGAGGCTGGTCGCCGTCAACGGCTCGGCGGCGATGCGACACGTCTCGGTCAGCTTGAGCGCCACCTCGCGGGCGGTCGCGAACTCGAGGCCGCGGCCGATCGCGTACATCCGGCCGACATAGGCGAAGGACGCGGCGACCGGCCGAACGTCGGCCTCCAGGTTCGATAGGGATCGGGAGAGGAGCTCCGCGGTCGCGCGAAGGGCCTCGGCAAGCTCGACACCGCGGCCTGCGATGCCGCCTGCAAGCAGGGCAAGGGCAGCCAACTGATTGACGTAGGTCTTCGTCGCCGCGACCGCCGACTCCGCTCCGGCCGCGAGCGGGAGTGTCGCGTCGGCCGCCTGCTCGAGCTCGCTCCCGGGTTCGTTCGTAAGGGCGACCGTGAAGGCGCCGCGGGATCGTGCCCGCTCGACGTATTCGACGACGTCCGGCGTCCGGCCGGATTGCGAGAGGGCGAGGACGACAGATGCTGAGAAGTCGAGAGCCGCGTCGTAGTAGACGCTGAGCGAGATCGAGTCGCGCATCGCCGTCAGGTGCGGGACGAGCCCAAACGCGTAGACGCCGTACGTGGCTGCGTTGTCCGAAGAACCATGGCCGACGAACCTGATCAGCGCGGGCGCTCGCTCTGCGATCGCGTGGGCGAGCGCGGCGTACTCGCGTTCGTGCTCGAGCAGGCCGAGCAGCGCCTCCGGCTGCTGGTGGATCTCGCGCGCAAAGAGCTCGCCAGGGAAGTGCGGTACTCCGTCGCTAGGCGACAACACGAGCTTCTCCGCCCAGGAGCACGCGCTCGATTTCGAGGCTGTCGTCGAGGACGATGAGGTCTGCCGGCAGCCCGACGGCCAGACGACCCGCGTTCGGCTCGGCGATCACCCGCGCCGGCACCGCGGTGGCGGCCGTCAGGGCGTCCTCCAGGGGCACGCCGAGGCTGTGGAGGTTGCGAACGGCTTCGATCATCGTCAGCAGCGAGCCGGCGAGGACGCCGTCGGGCCCCCGCGCGACGCCGTCGCGGACCGAGACTTCGAGGCCGCCGAGGCTGTAGGCCCCGTCGGCTCCGACGGCTCCGGCGCCGGCGATCGCGTCGGTGACGAGCGCGACACGACCCGCGGCCGCGCGCCAGACCACCTTCGCCGTCTCGTCGGCGAGGTGGATACCGTCGACGATGATCTGGACGACCACATCCTCGCGTGCGAGCGCTGCGCCGACGAGCCCAGGGTCGCGATGACGCAGGGGCCGCATGGCGTTGAAGAGATGCGTCACGGTTCGGATGCCGCGATCGAACGCGGCGTCGGCCTCGTCGGCGGTGGCGTCCGTGTGCCCGCAGGAGACGGTGATCCCGCGCAGCTGCAGGAGGTCGATCAGCTCCTCCGCGCCGGGCAGCTCCGGCGCGAGCGTGACCAATCGCACAGGCCCGGCGCCGATCAGACGCTCGAGCAGCGCGGGGTCCGGATCGCGGCGCCAGGCGGGCGGATGGGTCCCCAGCCGGGTCGAGGCAAGAAACGGCCCTTCCAGGTGGACGCCGAGGATGCTCGGACCGCCGTCGGCCCGCGGAAGCTCGCGCAGGGCGAGGAGCAGGTGCTCCTCGGGGCCGGTGATGAACGTCGGCAGATACGACGTCACGCCGCTCTCGAGCAGGGCGTCGCCCGCCTTCCGGAATCCGTCCGCATCGGCTTCGAGCAGATCGACGCCGCCGAAGCCGTTCACCTGGAGGTCGACGAAGCCGGGCGCGGCGATCCCGCGTCCGTTCCGCGAGGCGAGGCCGTAGCCGGTGATCGTGCCGTCGGCGACCTCGACGTCGCCGGAGACAAAGCGGCCATCGACGAGCGCGGCCGAGACGCCGAGCCTCATCGCAGCGCCTCTCGGACGTTGCCGGCGGCGCGCTCGAGCCGCTCCGTCGCCGAAGAGGCGTCGATGCCGGCGAGCAAGGAGACGATCGCGATCTTCGCGTTGCCGCCGGCCGCTGCCAGCGCGCCATCGACGTCCTCGTCCGAGGCTCCGGTCGCGAGCTCGACGGCGCGGCGGGCACGGGTGCGGAGCTTCTCGTTCGTCGCGGCGACGTCGATCATCAGGTCGCCGAAGGTCTTGCCGAGCCGGATCATCGCGAGAGTCGAGATCGTGTTCAGGACGAGCTTCTGCGCCGTTCCGGCCTTCAGGCGCGTCGAGCCGGCGACGAACTCCGGGCCGACGACGACGGCCAGCTCGTGCTCGCAGATCCGCGCCAGTTCCGAATCCGGGGCGGATACGACGCAGGCTGTGAGGGCCCCGGCCGCAGCCGCCGACGCGAGTGCGCCGGTTACGTAGGGCGTGCGTCCGCTCGCGCTGACCCCGACGACGGCGTCGTCCGCGGAGACGCCGAGCGCGCGGATTGCTTCGGCTCCCGCTCCCGCGTCATCCTCGGCTGCATCGCGTGCCGCTCCCGAGACCAGCCCTTCGCCCGCGACCAGTGCGACCACCTGTCCGGGGCGGGTCGAGAAAGTCGACTCGCACTCTCCGGCGTCGACGGCGGCAAGGGCGCCGGAGGTGCCCGCGCCGACGTAGATCAGCCGCCCTCCGCCGCGAAGCTTCGCCACGACGGCGTCGACGACTCCCGCGAGCTTGTCGGAGATCGCGGCCACAGCCGCCGGGACCCTCGCGTCCTCCCCGTTCATCAGCTCGACGAGCTCGACGGTCGAGAGCGACTCGTAGTCCTTCGGCAAAGACGGCCGCCCTTCCGTCACCAGCTCGTCGAGCTCGCCTGAATCCTTGGTCGACGGATCTGCGGGCGACACGGAGCCAGTCTAAGCGCCGCGGGGCCATGTGGTCAATACCACTTCGATCGCTTTGGTTGCACTTTGGTCTTGCTTTTTCCCTAGACCGGTCCTATGCTCTTCTTCCGCGTCCGGCAAGGCGACATGGCGAACATCACGCTCGAGAACGTCTCGAAGATCTTCCCCGGCGGCATCGTCGCCGTCGACGACGTGACCCTCGAGATCGCGGACGGAGAGTTCGTCGTCCTCGTCGGCCCGTCCGGCTGCGGCAAGTCGACCCTGCTCCGGATGATCGCCGGTCTGGAGGAGGTGAGCGGCGGCCGCATCTCGATCGGCAGCGAGGAGGTCACCGACCTCGCGCCGCGCAGCCGCGACATCGCCATGGTCTTCCAGAGCTATGCGCTCTACCCGCACATGACTGTCCGGCAGAACATCGGCTACGGGCTGAAGGTTCGGCGGGCGCCGAAGGACGAGGCCAGGCGGCGTGTGGCGGAGGTGGCGGAGCTGCTAGGGCTCGAGGACCTGCTCGACCGACGGCCCGCCCACCTTTCCGGCGGGCAGCGCCAGCGGGTCGCGATGGGCCGCGCGATAGTCCGCGAGCCAAAGGCCTTTCTGATGGACGAACCGCTCTCGAACCTCGACGCCAAGCTGCGCGTGGGCATGCGCGCTTCGCTCGCCCAGCTGCACACGCGACTCGGCACGACGACCGTCTATGTCACGCACGACCAGACGGAGGCCATGACGCTCGGGCAGCGGGTCGCGGTGCTCCGGGACGGCCGCATCCTCCAGGTCGACACGCCCCAGCGCCTCTACCACGAGCCACGGGACGTCTTCGTCGCCGCCTTCATCGGCACGCCCGCGATGAACCTCGTCGAGGCGACGATCGACGGCGACGACGCTCTCTTCGGCCGTTTCCGCATTCCGCTCGACCCCGAGCGGCGGCCGGCTCTCGACCACCGCAAGGTCACACTCGGGATCCGGCCGGAAGCCTTCGAAGCGGCCGCTTCGGCACCGGCCGGAGCGCCGACGCTCGAGGTGGCGCCTGCTGTCGTCGAGGAGCTCGGCTCGGACGCGCACGTCTTCTTCCCCGTCGACGCGAAGCGAATCGGCTTGGACACGGGGCTGACGCAGGACGACGAAGGGACTTTCCTGGCGCAGGAGGAGGCGCTCTTCAGCGCGCGGATCGACCCGCGTGTGGACGCGGCCGTCGGGCGGCCCTTGACCCTCGCAGTCGACCCGGCCCGCTTTCACTTCTTCGACGTCGAGAGCGGCATCAGCCTCCTGCCGGCCACGCCGGCTGCCACCGAGCCGCTCCCCAATGAGCTTCAATCGGCGGCGCGATGACGAAGCAACGTGAGACGCGGGACCGCGTGCTCGAGCTGATCGAAGCGCTCGGGATCGGCGAAGCGATTCCCTCTGAGCGCCAGCTGACCGCCGATCTCGGCGTCTCGCGCCTGACCGTCCGGGCCGCCCTGGACGAGCTCGTCCGTGACGGCTACCTGATCCGCCGCCGAGGCTCGGGAACGTTCGTCAGCGAGCCCAAGATCGCGCAAGAGCTGACGATGACCTCCTTCACGGAGGACATGCAGCGGCGGGGAATGCGGCCGGCGAGCCGGACCCTGGAGCTGAAGGTCATTCCCGCCGGGGCCCAGCTCGGACGGCTGCTGCACGTCTCCCCCTCGGAGCCGGTGGTGGTCGCGAAGCGGCTGCGCCTCGCCGACCACGAGACGATGGCGATCGAGACGCTGCATGTCCGGGAGTCGCTCGTACCCGGCTTGACGGCAGCCGACCTCCAAGAGCACTCCTTCTACGAGCTGCTCGAGAACCGCTACTCGACAACGGTCGCTGGTGGGGTGCAAACGATCGAGCCAACCGTGACGGACGCCGAGGAGTCCGAAGCCCTCGGCGTGCCGCTGCACTCGCCGGCGTTTCTGTTCGAGCGGGTGAGCCGGAACTCGAGCGGCGAGGTGGTCGAGTTCGTCCGCTCGATCTACCGCGGCGACCGATACCGGATCGTCACGGACCTGAGCACGCAGCCGGAAGCGAGAGACGTGCGGTCGACCCGAATTCCGCGCGTGGCAGCCTCGTAGCGGTTCGCGAAAGTGGTCTTGACATCCTCGCCGGGAGTGTGAGAAGGTGCGGAATTGTGGCGAAGTGGTATGTACCAATTCCTTGCCGCCTCACGCGGCATCCGCAGCGCCACGGGCGGATGAGTCTGCGCGGGCGGTTCACCGCGAAGCTGGGGGATCGTCAATGAAAGCTCGCATCATCGCCGCTGTTGCGCTCGCGGCCGCGCTCTCTGTCGTGGTCTCGACCGCATCGGGCGGCAACAAATCGGCAAGTCAGGCCTCGGCGTCGAAGCTCGTCGTCTGGCTCCAGACCGATGCACAGAACGGCTGGCCGACAGCGGTCGCCGGCGCGACCAGCGCGTTCAAGGCGCAGCATCCGGGCGTCGACGTCGAGATTCAGTACCAGGAGTGGACGACCCATCTCCAGAAGTTCGACGCGTCGATCGCGGCGAACGACGTCCCCGACGTGATCGAGATGGGCAACACCGAGACGAGCAAGTACATGGCGGCCAGAGCGCTCTCGGCGTTGAAAGCGAAGAACTACCCGAACTCGCAGACGTGGCTGTCGGGGCTGAAGCAGTCGTGCACGTCCGGCGGCCACCTCTACTGCGTCCCGTACTACGCAGGTGCGCGTGCGGTGATCTACCGCAAGGATCTCTACCGGAGCGTCGGCGTCAAGGCGCCGCCGAAGACGTACGCCAAGTTCCTCGCGGTCGGCAAGAAGCTGATGAAGAAGTATGGGCACAACAAGAACTTCTCGGCCTTCTACGAGCCGGGCCAGAACTGGTACGTCGCCATGTCCTTCGTCGCCGACTACGGCGGCCAGATTGCCGTCAGCAAGGGCGGCAGGTGGCAGGGCACCCTGAACACCCCGCAGGCGATCCAGGCCCTAACGGTGTTCAAGAAGATGGTGCGCAGCTTCTCACGCGCGAGTAAGACGACCGACGAGGCTCATCCCTATCCGAGCATCCCGTTCGCGAAGGGGCGCGTCGGCTCGTTCATCGGCAACGGCTGGGAATGGCCGTACGTGTTCAATCCGAAGGGCGGCGCTGCGCCGAAGTCCTTCGCAAAGAGGATGGGCGCCTACCCAATGCCGAGCCACATCCCGGGCCGGTACACGCCGACCTTCCTCGGTGGCTCCGACCTGGCAATCCCGGCGCAGAGCAAGGACAAACAGCTCGCCGCCGACTGGATCAAGGCGTTCACGAGCTCGAACTCCGAGACGATCATCGCGAAGGCCGGCAACATCGCCAACACGACGACGCTCGTCAACGTGAACAAGAGCAACCCGGCGCTGGCGCCGTTCGCCAAGGCCGCGAAGTACAGCTGGTTCGTGCCGACCGCCCCGAACTGGGTCAACGTGGAGAACGCCAACGTGCTCAAGAACATGTGCACGGCGATCCTCACGAACCGCAGCAGCGTGGCGAAAGCGGCAGGCAAGGCAAGCTCGCAGATCACGAAGATCCTGAACACCAAGTCGTGAACGACGAGTTGGGAAGCGGGATGCTCTGCAAATGAGCTCCCGCTCCCCGGCTGCCGCGGCGCCGCTCGCCGCTCCCTCCGTGTCGAGGCGCCGCCCGTTGGGGCGGCGCCTCAGACGCGCCGCCGCCCCATATGCGCTTCTCCTCCCCGCCGCCGCGGTGATCGCGGCGGTGCTCGGCTACCCCCTCTACTACCTGGTCAGGCTGTCGTTCCAGCACTACGGCCTCTTCCAGCTCGTCCGGCACAAAGGCGAGTCGATCGGCACCGCCAACTACGCCGAGATCTTCCACGACTCGCTCTTCTGGCACGTCGTCCTGCGAACGATTGCCTTCACCTTCGCCTGCGTCTCGCTCACGATCGTGCTCGGCACGCTGGTCGCGCTGCTCCTGACCAAGGTTGGGCCGTTCATCCGGCTCCTGCTGACAGCGGGCCTCATCTTCGTCTGGGCCACGCCGGTCGTCGTCGCGGTCGACATCTGGCAGTGGATGGTCGACTACGAGTTCGGCGTCGCGAACTGGACGCTGACGGCACTCCACCTCGGTGACTTCAACCACCACGACTGGTTCGCCAACCCGTGGAGCGGGTGGGCCGTGATCGTCTCGTTGATCGTCTGGGGCGCGATCCCGTTCGTCACGATCACTCTCTACGCGGGCCTGACGCAGGTCTCACGCGACCTCACCGAGGCCGCCGCGATCGACGGCGCCAGCCCCTGGCGCTCCTTCCGCGACATCACCCTGCCGCTGCTGAAGCCGATCTACGTGATCCTGATCAGCCTCTCGATCATCTGGGACTTCCAGGTCTTCAACCAGGTCTGGATCATCCGGAACGGAAGCCCGTCGACGGACTACTACCTGATGTCGATCTATGCATACGTCGAGTCGTTCAAGATCAGCGAGTACGGGCTCGGGTCGGCGATCGCACTGGTGATGGTCGCGATCATGCTGCTGATCAGCTTCGTCTACATCCGGCAGATGGTGAGAATCGGGGACGCCGAATGAGCTCGCCGCTCGCCGGAGCACCCCTCGCCGGAGTCCCGGCGCGGGCGCGGCGGAGGCGCGGCGGCCGGCGCGGACGGCTCGGCTGGAACGCGCTCGGCCTCGCCGTGTTCGCGCTGATCATCTTCCCGGTCTACTGGATGATCGCCACGGCGTTCAAGCGCGGCTCCGACATCTTCGCCGACACGCCGGTCTGGTTCCCGATCCACCCGACTCTGTCCAACTTCACCGACGCGATCCACCGGCCGCACTTCTGGGCCGACGTCAAGAACAGCCTGATCATCGTCGGCTGTGTCGTTGCTCTCTCACTCGTGCTCGCCTTCCTCGCCGCGCTGGCACTCGCGAAGTTCCGCTTCTACGGTCGCAAGGCGTTCATCGTCCTGATCATCGGCGTGCAGATGATCCCGCTGAACGCGCTGATCATCCCGATCTACCTCGTGCTCGCGAAAGCGAACCAGGTCGACAAGCTGAGCGGCGTCATCATCACGTACCTGACGTTCGTGCTCCCGTTCACCGTCTGGACGCTGCGCGGCTTCATGATCGGCGTGCCGCGGGAGCTCGAGGAGGCGGCGCAGGTGGACGGATCGACGCGTTTCGGCGCCTTCGTGCGAGTGCTGCTGCCACTGATCGGCCCCGGCCTCGTCGCGACCTCGATCTTCGCCTTCATCCAGGCCTGGAACGAGTTCATCATGGCCTACGTCCTCCTGCACAGCCCCGAGAAACAGACGCTGACCGTCTGGCTCGCCTCGTTCACGACCAACCGCGGCACGGCCTGGGGACCCCTGATGGCCGGCGCGACCCTCACCGCGCTCCCGGTCGTGATCTTCTTCGTCGCGATTCAGCGCAAGATCGCCTTCGGCCTCACCGCCGGCGCGGTCAGGGGATGACGGACGAGCTCGATCGCGCCGCCGCAACCTGCCTCTTCCCCAGCTTCGACGGCATCATTGCTCCGGACTGGGTGCGCCGCTGGCTGGAACGCGGCCTCGGCGGCGTCGTCCTCTTCGCGCAGAACATAGAAAGCCCTGACCAGGTCTCGTCGCTGACGCGGTCGCTCCGCGCCGAGCGCCGAGAGCTCCTTGTCGCCACCGACGAGGAAGGCGGCGACGTCACCCGGCTCGAGGCCCGGACGGGCAGCTCGTACCCCGGCAACTGGGCCCTCGGAGTCGTCGACGACCTCCCGCTGACGGAGGAGGTCGCAGCCTCGATAGGCGCCGAGTTGGCCGCGGTCGGGATCAACTTCGACTTCGCGCCGGTCGCGGACGTCAACTCGAACCCGGACAACCCGGTGATCGGGATCCGCTCCTTCGGCTCCGAGCCTGCGCTCGTCTCGCGCCACGTCGCCGCCTTCGTGGCCGGCCTGCAGCGCCGGGGAGTCGCCGCGTGCGCAAAACATTTCCCCGGGCACGGCGACACCTCGCAGGACTCGCACCTGGAGCTCCCCCTCGTCGGCGGCGACCTGGATCAGGGGCTCGCGCCGTTCCGGGCGGCAATCGCGGCCGGCGTCCGTTCGGTCATGACCGCGCACGTGCGCGTGCTGCCGCTCGACGACGAGCCCGCGACGCTGAGCCCGCGCATTTTGCAGGAGCTCCTGCGAGAGGAGCTCGGCTTCGGCGGGGTGGCGATCACGGACGCGCTCGAGATGCGCGCGATCAGCGCATCCCTCGGCGTCGAAGAAGCCGCCGTCCGCGCGCTCGGCGCCGGCGCCGATGCCCTCTGCCTCGGCGCGCAGGTCGACGAGCAGCTCGTCGAATCCGTTCATCGCGTGATCCTCGGCGCGGTCACTTCCGGGCGCCTGGCGCTCGCACGCCTGCTGGAAGCCGCCGCTCGCGTCAGCGAACTCGCGGCCTGGGCCGCGCGGCCCTCGCCGGAACCACCCAGGCCGGAGCTCGGCACCGAGGTCGCGAGGCGAGCGCTCGAAGCGCACGGAAATGTCAGGATCTCGGGGCCACCGCTCGTCATCGAGCTTCGGCCGCCGTCTTCCATCGCCGCCGGCGAGCCGCGGCACAGCCTCGCCGACGTCGTCGCCGCGTCCGAGCGGATCGTCCTCCGCGAGGGAGAGCCGATCCCGCCCACTGATGGGCGTCCGGTGGTGATCGTCGTCCGCGACGCGCATCGCCACGAGTGGCAGCGCGAGGCGGTCGAGCGACTTGTCGCGACTGTACCCCGGGCCGTCGTGGTCGAGGTCGGACTACCGCGCTGGCATCCTCAAGGAGCACGCTGGATCGCCACGCAGGGAAGCGGTCGAGCGAACCTCGAGGCGGCCGCAGCCGCACTGACCGAGGCTCGAGGCGTGTAACGCCCGTGCGCATGGGACGACTGAACCCCGACAAACCAGAGGGGTCGCAGAGAGGAGTGGCAATGCAGAACGAAGCAAGCACGGGAGCGGTGTATCTCCAGACCAACGACGCCGCGAAGAACGAGGTCGTCGCCTACGAGCGCTCGGCCGACGGCGCGCTCACGTACCTCGGCGCCTATGAGACGGGCGGCCGCGGGACGGGCAAGCCGCACCTGCCCTCGCAGAGCTCGGTTTTTCTCACCGAGGGAGGCCATTGGCTACTCGCAGTCAACCCGGGCAGCGACGAGATCTCACTCTTCGCGGTCGAAGAGCGAGGTCTGCGGCTCGCGAACACGATCTCGTCCGGCGGCTCGGCGCCGACGAGTGTCGCGGCGCGCGGCGACCTCGTCTATGTGCTGAACAACGGCTCGGCGAGCATCGCCGGCTTCGCGATCGCAGACGGCAAGCTTGCGCCGCTTCCGGACTCGCGGCGCCCGCTGAGCGAGGAAGGCGCGGACGGCGCCCAGATCGCCTTCAGCCCCGACGGCAGGACGCTGGTCGTCACCGAGCGCGGCACGAACAGCATCAGCGCCTACGCGATCGACGAGCGCGGCTACGCGGACGGCCCGACGACGATTCCCTCGGCCGGCCAGACGCCCTACGGGTTCGACTTCACCGACGGCGGCGCCCTCGTCGTCACCGAGGCCTTCGGCGGCGACATCGGCAAGGCTGCGGCGTCCTCGTACTCAGTCGCCGCACCGGGCACGCTGAAGCCAGTCAGCGGCTCCGTCGCGGACACGCGGAGCGAGGTCTGCTGGGCCGCTGTGACGAAGGACGGCCGCTTCGTCTACGTCACCAACTTCGGCGACGGGACGATCTCGAGCTACGGCATCGGGCGCGGTGGCGAGATCGAGCTCGCCGAGGCCGTCGCGGCCTCGACGCGGCTCGGCGAGGCTGGCATCCGCGACGAGGCGATCAGCTCGAACGGCCGCTTCCTCTACGCGCTGGACGCCGACGCGCAGAAGGTGCACGGCTGGGACGTCGGCGCCGACGGCCGGCTCGCGGAGATCGGCGCCTTCGAGGGGCTTCCGCCGACGGTTGCCGGGCTCGCCGCAAGCTGAGAGAGTCGCACCATGCCCGTGATCTCACGCGGCTTCCGCGGCCGGCGAGGCGAAGGTCCGTCGGACCGGATTCCGCCGGGACAGCACCGGGTGGACGACTTCCCGGTGCTGTCCGCGGGCCCAACACCGCACACGCCGCTCGAGCAGTGGACATTCACGATCGAGAGCGGTGCCGAGCCCGTCACTTGGACGTGGGACGAGTTCCGAGCGCTGCCGCGCGAGGAGGTGACGGTCGACATCCATTGCGTCACCAAGTGGTCGAAGCTCGACACGGTCTGGGAAGGCGTCTCGCTGGACACGCTCCTCGGGCACGTCGAGCACGATGCTTCCTACCTCGTCGCATTCTGCGACGGCGGGTACACGACGAACCTGCCGCTCGAGCACGTCACGGACGGCAAGGCCTGGGTCGCCTACGGCTACGACGGCGAGCCGCTCGAGCCCGAGCACGGCGGGCCTGCGCGCCTGCTGGTGCCTCACCTCTATTTCTGGAAGAGCGCGAAGTGGATTCGCGGCTTCCGGCTGCAGGACGAGGATGAGCCCGGCTTCTGGGAGTCCAACGGGTACCACCTGCTCGGCGACCCGTGGCAGGAGCAGCGGTACTGGGGCGACTGACTGAGGCGTCGCTTGCGATGCCGACCTGGAGGCGTGGCGGCTTCGCCACCACGCCGTCTAAACCCGGCCTCGAGGAGCTGACCGCGCCAGGAAATGAGCCTATGCACGCGGCGTCGGCGCCGCTGACGCGGCTCCTCTGGCTCGTCACCGAGGTGACGGGCACGGTCGAAGAGACGCCGCGGGTGCGCACCCTGCTGCTCGACGCGCACGGCTGGCCGGGCCATCGCCCGGGCCAGCACCTCGACGTGCGGCTGACCGCCGAGGACGGCTATCAGGCAGAGCGCAGCTACTCGATCGCCTCGGCCCCGGGCGAGCAGCTCGCGATCACGGTCGAGCGACTGGCGGACGGCGAGGTTTCCCCTTACCTCGTCGACGAGGCACGTGAGGGCGACGGCTTCGAGGTGCGCGGGCCGATCGGCGGCTACTTCGTCTGGGAGGACGACGGAAGGCCGCTGTTCCTCGTCGGCGGCGGCTCCGGTGTCGTGCCGCTGATGGCGATGATCCGTTCGGCGTCCGGTCCGACCCCGATTCGCTTGCTCTACTCGTCGCGGACGCGCGACGACGTGATCTATCGAGAGGAGCTCGACGCTCGTGCCGGTGAGGGGCTGAAGGTCTTCCACACGCTGACGCGGGCCCAGCCACCCGGCTGGACGGGCTATGCGCGCCGGATCGACGCCGAGCTCCTGCGCGAGGTCGCCTTCCCGGCCGCCGAGCGACCGCACGTCTTCGTCTGCGGTTCGACCCGCTTCGTCGACGCGGCCGCCGACGGGCTGGTGACGCTCGGCTACGAGCCGGAGTCGATCAAGACCGAACGTTTCGGAGCCACGGGTGGCTGACGAGCGGCGACTCGACGGCAACGCCATCGGCGGCCTGATGCTCGAGCTGTTCGGGGTGGAAATGACCACCGCAACCGGGGTCTGCCGGACGTGCGGCGCCGCCGATCTGGTTGCCCGGCTCGAGGTGTACATGGACGCCCCCGGGACGATCGTCCGCTGCGCGCATTGCCGGGCCGTCCTGATGCGAATCGTGCGCGCGCCGGAACGGACGTGGCTCGACTTCAGCGGGCTGCGCTCGATCGAGCTGCCGCGCTAGATGCGGCACTAGCGTTGGCAAACCAGGGCCTGCAGTGGACGGACTCTGCTTGGCTCCGCGAGGCGGAGGCCTGGATCCGCGAACGCGCTTCGGTCACGGGTGAACTCGACCAGTTCCACGTCCGCTGGTGGTCGACCGTGATCCGCATCCCGACCGAGGGCGAAGATCTTTACTTCAAGGCGGTCGCAAACGGCTTCATGTTCGAGCCGGCGCTGACCGCAAGGCTCTTCGAGCTCAGTCCGGATCGTGTGACGGCGCTCGTCGACGTCGACCTCGACCGCGGGTGGATGCTGATGCGGGACGCTGGTCGCCGGTTGCGCGAGGTCGTCCTGAGCACGGCCG
Source organism: Actinomycetota bacterium (assembly GCA_005888315.1). GTDB lineage: Bacteria > Actinomycetota > Thermoleophilia > Gaiellales > Gaiellaceae > 13-2-20CM-68-14. The sequence continues at coordinate 29,965 of VAWH01000048.1, forward strand.
AGCTGCGGCACTGGGAGCTGGCGCTGCCGCGGTACGCGGAGCTGCAGCTCGCGGCCACGCCGGTCGCCGGTGAGCTGCTCGCGCTGGGCGTCCCCGACGCGCGCCTGTCCGTGCTGCCTGGGCAGTTGCGCGCCGTGCTCGCACGGCGCGTCCGAGGGCTGAGCCTCGATCAGCACGAGGAGATGCTCGCCGCGCTGCCCAAATTCGAGGCGATGTGCCGCGAGCTCGCGGCGTACGGCATCTCCGAGACGATCCAGCACGACGATCTCCACGACGGCCAGGTCTTCCTACGCGACGGGCACTACGTCTTCTTCGACTGGGGCGACAGCTGCATCTCGCACCCCTTTCACTCCCTGGCGGTCACGCTGAGGGCGGCGGCGGCGAAGTTCGACCTGAAGCCGGGCGGCCGGGAGGCGCAGCGCCTCCGCGACGCCTACCTCGAGCCGTTCGGCGATTTGCAAGCGGCCGCGGACCTCGCCTACCGCACCGGCACGGTCGCCCGTGCGCTTGCCTGGGACCGCTTCGCCCGCGCCGGCTTCCCCTACGCGGAGCCGGATGACGACCTCGCGACTGCATACGGCCTAAAACTGTTCCTCGAGAACGGCCCGATCGGCAGCTGGCGCGAACCCTGAGCCGCAGCCGGCGTCGACCAGGAAGCCTCCTACGATCCGCCCGAACGCGGGCAACGGCCCGAATGACGCGTCTGGTGGGCGACGCGGGCTCAGCTCGGCTTCCGCCGTCCCGCGAAAACGTTAACGTCAGCTGAATCCGCGCGGGCTGAACCCGCCTCATGAACGCATGACTGCCGGCCGCCCCATACCGCACCGCACGTGCTGCTGATCGCGCTTGCGAGTGCCGCGTCGCTGGTCACGCTCGTTCTGCTCTTGATCTTGCTTCGCTCGCTGCGCGAGCGTGAGCTGGAAGCCCCGCCGCTCGGGGAACGGCACCACGAACGGCGTCGGACCCACGCGCCCGCGCGCGACGCACGCGAGGCGATTGCGCTCGTCGGCGACGCACTCGCCGCGACTCACAATCCGCGCGCCCTTGTTCCGCTGATCCTGGAGGTGGTCACCGAAGCGACGGGGGCCCGCGGCGCCCAGATGATCCAGGACGGCGAAGAGGTGGGCTGGTTCGGCGACACCGGCGGCAGGGGCCGGCCGCTGACACTCGAGCTGAGAAGTGAGAGCGCCGAAGTGGACGCGCGTCTGATCCTCTACCCGCGCGGCCGCAGCTTCGATCGAGAGACGCTCAAGCTCGCGGAATGGATCGCGGCCCAGGCCGGGATCGCGTTCGAGAACGCGAGGCTCCATGACGAAGTGCGCCGGCAGGCGACCACGGACGAATTGACCTCCCTCGTCAACCGGCGCCGCTTCATCGAGGCGCTCGAGATCGAGCTCGAGCGGGCGAAGATGTTCGGGACGCCGCTCTCCGTCGTACTCGCCGACCTCGACGACTTCAAGCGCATCAACGACAGCTTCGGCCACCACGCCGGCGACTACGCTCTGCGCGCGTTCGGCGAGCTCCTGCGCGACCACGTCCGTGACGTCGACGTCGCCGGTCGGATCGGCGGCGAGGAGTTTGCCGTCTTCCTGCCCGAAACGGGGCTCGAGGCGGCCGCGGCGGTTGCTTCGCGGATGCGCGAGGCCCTCGCATCGACGCGGATCACGCTGCCCGAGGGCGCACAGATCCGGCTGACGGCGAGCTTCGGGATAGCCGAGTCGGCATCGGGTCAGTCGACGGACGAGCTTCTCCGTCAGGCCGACGCCGCGCTCTACGAGGCGAAGCGCGGCGGCAAGAACCGCTTCACGGTCGCTCAGCGGGCGGATGCCCAATGAGGGTCCGTCTGATTGGCCAGCGATACTCGTGCCGTGCGTCGGTACGCAACTGGCCTCCAGCTCGTACTGCTCGTCTGTGCGGGAGCCGTGTCGGGCTACCTTTGGCGTGCGGCGCTGCATCCGCGCTCTACGGTTGCGCCCACTCTGCTGCTCCGAGGCCAGGCACCGGACTGGATGCTCGTCAGTCCGCCGGCGGAAGCTGCCCGACCGCGTGTTCGAGCGCAAACGCGGCAGTCTCGAGCGCAAGCGCGGCAGTCCGTTCACCCGCGCATACGGGTGCGGGCGAAGCAGAGAGTCTCGGCCAAACACGTCTCAGCAACGAAGCAGAGCGCGCCGGCCGTGACGCGCCAAATCGCGCAGCCGAGCGCAAGCGCGGAACTCGCCACGGTGGCCAAGCCCAAGCACCAGCCGACGCGCGCGCGCCCGAAAAAACCAGCCAAGGCACGAACTACGTCGCCCGCGCCGCGCCGGCGGCCTGCGCCACCCGTGTCTGTAGCGCGACCGTCCGCTCCTTCCCCGCCGCCAGTACCCGCGGCGGCTCCCGCACCGGCCGCCCAGCCGGCGGCGACTAAGCCCTCCCGACCGGGATGGGGAAAGGGCGACCCCAACCACGACCACACCGGCCCCCCCGGCCAGTCCAAGCCGGACCGCCCGAAGAAATAACTGCACGCCTGCCTCTCTCGATCTGCCCCGTCTGCGGAGAGACCTTCGACCCCTCGCGCTACCAGATCCTTGTCTCGGCGCTCGACAACGCAGCGTTCGATCGCATCGAATGCGCCGACGAAGCGCTCGCGGAACGGAAGCGGAGGGAACGGCCGCTCCGGCGGCGCCGGCTGTCGCGCCTGGAAATGCGCTAGGCCCTTCTAGGTCAGGCGGCGACCCCGGAGAACTGCGGCATGATTCGGTCGCCGTAGGCGGCCAGCGTCTCTTCCTGGCCCTGCGTCATCAGGTAGATGTTGAACTGGTCGACATCGATTGACTCCAGCTCTCGCAGCTTCTCGGTCGCCTGCTCGGCGCTGCCGAGGACGCAGAAGCGGTCGCAGATCTCGTCGGTGACGAACTCGCCGTGCTTGGCGCCCACGCGGCTGTGCTCCTTGTAGTCGTAGAACTTGCGCGCCTTGACGAAATCGGTCAGCGCAGCCGGAATCTCGTCTGAGTCGGCGCCGTAGCGCTCGATCAGGTCCATGACGTGGTTCGAGACCATCGCCGGGAACCAGCGCACCTGCTCGCGGGCGTCGACCAGGTCGTCGGAGATGTGACTCGGCGCGCAGACGATGCACTGCAGCGCGTCCGGGTCGCGGCCGTCCTCCTCGGCGGCCGTGCGCGCCGTCTCCATGATCCACTGGATGATCTGTGGGTCTGCCAGTTGGATGATGACGCCGTCGCCGACGCGCCCCGCGACACCGAGCGCCCGCGGCCCGTAACCGGCGACGTGCATCGGAATCTCGGGCAGCTCGTCCCGCACCCACTCGAGCTGCAGCTCCTTCTCGTTCCACTCGACCTTCCGGCCGTTCATCAGGTCCTTGATCATCCGCAGCCGCGCTTCGAACTCGGCCACCCGGACCGGCTTGAGGCCGACGACCCGGCGCGACGAGTCGCCTCGCCCGATGCCCATCACCATCCGGCCGTTCGAGAGGTCCTGCATCGTCGCGTACCAACTCGCGGTGATCGTCGGGTCGCGGATCCCGGGGTTCGTGACGCAGTGGCCGAGCTTGAGCTTCTCCGTCGCCGCGGCGACGAGCGGCAGCGTTGCGTACGACTCCTGCCAGAGGATGTGGGAGTCGTACGTCCAGCCGTACTCGAAGCCGTGCTCCTCGGCTTTCTGCATCAGCTCGACCAGCCGCGTGTAGGGCGGATCCGGCAGGACGGTGACGCCGAAGCTAAGAGCCATCCGCGAGCAATGAAATCACTTTGTCTGTCAGCCGATCAAGCGCACGGACGGAGAGCTCCAAATGCTCTTCCTTCGTGTCCTCGAGCTTCGTGTGGGAGAGGCCGCGGAGGCTCTGCACGAACAGCATCACCGTCGGAATGCCGGCGCGGGCAACCTCGGCGGCGTCATGGAGCGGCCCGCTGGGAAGCCGGTGCGAGGTGCCGGCGACTTCCCTGATCGATTCGTCGGCGAGCTCGATCAACCGCTCGTCGAAGAGGATCGGCTCGATGTTCCAGATCCGCTCCCACTCGACCTCGAGCTCCTCCTCCTGTGCGAAACGTCGGGAGGCGGCTTTCGCGTTGTCCAGCATCTCGGCCAGTTGCACCGCGTCGAGATGCCGCTGGTCGACCAGGCATTCCGCGGTCTCGACGACCGACGTGACGATCCCCGGTTTCGTGACGACGCCGCCCATCGTGCAGACGGCGCCCTCGCCGATCCGCGCGGCAATTTCCCTGAGCTCGAGCTCGAGCTTGGCGCCACCCGCGAGCGCGTCGCGGCGCTTGTCCATCGGCGTCGAGCCTGCGTGCGCAGCTTGTCCACGGAAGGTCACCTGGTGGCGCTCGACCCCGAAGGTGCCGAGCACGACGCCGAGCGGAAGGTCGAGCGACTCGAGCACAGGGCCCTGCTCGATGTGGAGCTCGAGGTAGGCGGCGGCGTGCTCGAGCTCACTCCGGGCGCCAAGCGCCGCGTCGAGATCGACGGCGAAGCGCGCGATCGCATCGGGCAGCGCGACGCCGTCGGCGTCATGGCGCTGCCGCAACTCGTCCTGATCGGCCATCGACCCGGCGGCCGCCGAGGACCCGAAGAGCGAGCGGCCGAAGCGCGCGCCCTCCTCGTCCGCCCAGTTGACGAGCCGCACCGTCACCGGCGGCGTTCCTTCCTCGACGATCCTCCGCAGCACCTCGACCCCGGCCAGCACGTTCAGCGCCCCGTCGAGCCAGCCGCCGTTCGGAACCGAGTCGATGTGACCGCCGATCAGCAGCGCGCGCTCGGAGTCGCCCGGCAGTGTGAACCACTGGTTGGCGGCCGCGTCGCAGGTCTTCTCGACGGGAAGGTCGGAAATCTTCTTGTCGAGCCACTTCCGCGCCGTAGCCCAGGTCTCTGTCCAGGCGACCCGCTGCGCTCCGTTCTCGTCGCCCGTCAGCTCCTGTAACTCGCGCAGCTCGGCAACCGTGCGGGCGGGGTCGAGCATGGCCGCGATCGTAAAACAAGTGTGGTAAGAGATACGCGATGGCGACGATCGCCGCTGAGCCCCGTGCCGACCGTCGCCGCGCCGCGTTTGTCAGGAGCGCGGCGGCGCGGATCGGCATGCTCGTGCTCGTCCTCGCCGTTCTCTGGGGTTTCTGGGAGGGGTATCGCTGGCTCTGGATCCGCGAGGGCTGGACGTGGCCGTTCGTCGTCGACTCGACGACGATGCCGCACATCCACGACATCCTGGCGGCGCTATTCCGCAAGCCGACTTCGGGAACCGGCGACATCCTGCTCGTCCAGCTTCTGCATGCGACCTGGTTCACCGCCAAGGAGGCGCTGGTCGGCTTCGCGCTCGGTGCCACGTTCGGCTTCCTGCTGGGAGTGGCGCTCTCGGAGTGGCGCCTCCTCCAGCGCGGCCTGCTCCCGTACGTCGTCTCATCGCAGACCGTGCCGATCCTCGCCGTGGCGCCGATCGTCGTCGTCTACCTCGGCAGCCTCCACGTCGCGCCCTGGTTCTCGGTAGCCGTGATCGCGAGCTACCTGACCTTCTTCCCCGTCACGATCAACACCCTGCGCGGCCTTCAGTCGACCGATCGCCGCGCGCTCGAGCTGATGCGCTCGTACGCGGCGGGCCGCGTGAGCGTGCTTTGGAAGCTGAGGATCCCCGCCGCTCTGCCCTACATCTTCTCGGCGCTGAAGGTCTCGGCGACGGCGAGCATCGTCGGCGCGATCATCGGCGAGGCGCCGTCCTCGATCCAGGAAGGGCTCGGCGGCTTCATCGTCAACTTCAACCAGTACTACTCGCTGAATCCCGAGAACCTCTGGGCGACGAACCTGATGGCGGCGCTGCTAGGGATCGCGTTCTTCGTCGCGGTCGTGATCGTCGAAACGATCGTCGTCCGGCGAGCTCCCGAGAACGTCGCATGAGGCGTCGCTTGCAATGCCGATTTGGAGGCTGTGGCGGCTTCGCCGCCGCAGCCGTCCAAGCCCGGTCGGGCGAACGGGCTTCGTCGCGTAGTCCGGAGGCGAGGGCATGAGCGTGGTCGAGATCAAGGACGTGGGCAAGACGTTCGAGGGCGGCACGACCGCCCTCGAAGGAATCGAGCTCGCGATCGGGGAGCGGGAGTTCGTCTCGCTGATCGGGCCGTCGGGCTGCGGCAAGTCGACACTGCTGCGGATCGTCGGCGACCTGATCCGGCCGACCGCCGGCACCGTGCGCGTGAACGGGAAGCCGGCGCCGCAGGCGCGGGCCGACCGCGACTACGGCATCGTCTTCCAGGACGCCGTGCTCTACGACTGGCGGACGGTCGCCCGCAACATCTCGCTGCCGCTCGAGCTCGCGCGCTGGAACCGCCGGCGTCGAACCGGGCGCGTGCAGGAGATGCTCCGGCTCGTCGAGCTGGGCGGATTCGAGAGCCACTACCCGTGGCAGCTCTCGGGCGGCATGCAGCAGCGCGTCTCGATCGCCCGCGCCCTCTCGTTCGACCCCGCGCTGCTGCTGATGGACGAACCGTTCGGCGCTCTCGACGAGATGACACGGGAGCGAATGAACCTGGAGCTGCTCCGCATCTGGGAAGCGAGCGGATCGACGATCGTCTTCGTTACGCACTCGATCGCCGAGGCGGTCTTCCTCTCGACTCGCGTGGTCGTCATGTCGCCGCGCCCGGGGCGGATCTCGGACGTGATCGAGATCGACCTGCAGCAGCCGCGGACTGCGGCGACCCGGGAAGAGCCGCGGTTCTTCGAGCTCGTCACGCGCGTGCGCGAGGCACTCCACCTCGGCAGCGACCTCGACCGCAAGCTTGCTGCTCCCGCCGCCGAGGCCCAACCGTGACCACGGCCCCGGTCGCCGTCCAGCCGATCCCTCGCGGGACGCTCGCGGGCCGCGTCGGCCGCCGCGCTCTCGACTGGGTGCCGGCTCTCGTCGTGCTCGTGCTCGTATTCCTGATCTGGCAGGAGTCGATCGCGGTCTTCCACATCAAGAAGTTCCTGGCACCGCAGCCGACCGCGATCGCAAGCACGTTCTGGACGAACCGGCACGAGCTGATCAGCGCCGGCTGGTTCACCTTTCAAGAGGCGCTCGGCGGCTTCGCGATCGGGTGCGGACTCGCGCTGGTCGTGGCGCTCGTGCTCGCGCGCTGGCGCGGCGTCGGGCGCGCGCTGATGCCGTACATGATCGCGGCGAACGCGATCCCGATCATCGCCTTCGCGCCGATCATGAACGCGTGGTTCGACCCGTTCTCGAAGGGTTCGAAGATGGCGATCGCCGCCGTCCTCTGCTTCTTTCCGGTGCTCGTGAACACGCTCCGCGGCCTGACCTCGGTCCGCCCGCAGTCGATCGAATTGATGAGGTCGTACGCAGCCGGCGAGCTCGAGACGTTCCGCCGCGTCCGCATCCCGACAGCGCTGCCGTTCATCTTCACCTCGCTCAAGATCGCGACGGTGCTGGCGATGATCGGGGCGATCGTCGGCGAGTACTTCGGCGGCGCGTTCACGGCACTCGGCGTGCTGATCGACAGCCGGAGCACGACCTTCCAGTTCAAGGAGGCGTGGGCGGGCATCGGCGTCGCCTGCGCTTACGGGATCGCGTTCTATCTCGCCCTCGCGTTGCTGGAGCGGCTGACCCTGCGCGGCGTGCCATCGACAGACGACTGAGAGAGGTTCAGAATGGCGCCAGCCATTCTGAGACGAAAGGGGACCGGATGAAGGGGAGGTACTGGGTCGTCGCGAGCCTCGCGCTGATGGCGGCTCTCGCGGCCGTGGTCGTCGGGGCAGCGACGTCGGCTGGAGCGTCGACGAAAGCTCACAAGCTGACGAAGGTCACCCTCCAGCTCAAGTGGGTGACGCAGGCGCAATTCGCCGGCTATTACGCGGCGAAGGCGAAGGGCTACTACAAGGCTCAGGGCATGGACGTGACGATCAAGCCCGGCGGCCCGAGCATCATCCCGGAGCAGGTCGTGGCCGGCGGACAGGCACAGTTCGGGATCGACTGGCTCTCGAGCCTGATGACGAGCCGCGACCAAGGCGTCGACATCGTCAACATCGCGCAGGTGTTCAACAAGAGTGGGCTGACGCTCATCTCCTGGAAGAACACCGGGCTCGACCGGGTGAGCAAGCTCAGGAACAAGAAGGTCGCGAACTGGCTCGGCGGCAACGAGTTCGAGGTCTTCGCCGCGCTGGCGAAGTTCGGGATGGACCCCTTGCACAACAAGGGCGTCAAGATCGTCAAGGAGCCCTTCTCGATGGACTTCTTCCTCAAGCGCCAGGTCGACGCGGCGTCGGCGATGACCTACAACGAGCTCGCGCAGGTGCTGGAGGCGAAGAACCCGAAAACGGGGAAGCTCTACACGCTGAAGAACCTGAACGTGATCCCGATGCAGAAGGTCGGCACCTCGATGCTCGAAGACGGGATCTTCACGCAGGGGAGCTGGATCAAGGACAAGTCGCATCAAGCGCTCGCCAAGAAGTTCGTCGCGGCGTCGCTCAAGGGCTGGATCTACTGTCGAGACCATCAAAGCGCCTGCGTCAAGATGGTGCTCGCGAACGGCCCGGCGCTGCCTCGCGGCCACCAGAGGTGGATGATGAACGAGATCAACGCGCTGATTTGGCCTGCGAAGCTCGGGGTCGGCGTCATGGATCCCACGGCATACGCGCGTTCGGCCAAGATCGTGAAGACCTACGGGAAGCTGAAGAAGCTGCCCGGGCACGAGGCATACCGGACCGACATCGCCAGGGCGGCACAGGCGATCCTGAAGAAGCAGCAACTCGACATCACCGGCAAGAACTGGCACAAGGCCAGTGTCAAGGTCACGCCGGGAGGGAAGTAAGCCGATTCGTCGCAGCGGGGACGCCGACGGCGTCCCCGCTGCCCTGAAAGGAGGGTCATGTCGATCCTGATCAAGGGCGGCCGAGTGATCACCGCCGCGGACGACTACGTCGCGGACGTCTACGTGGAGGACGAGCGGATCTCGCTGATCGGCGAGTCGCTCGACCAGCCGGCCGACAAGGTGATCGACGCTTCCGGCAAGTACGTCCTCCCGGGCGGCGTCGACCCACATACACATCTCGACATGCCCTTCGGCGGCACGGTCACGATCGACGACGTCGAGTCCGGCCAGACCTCGGCCGCCTTCGGCGGCACCACGACGCACGTCGATTTCATCATCCAGCCGGCCGGCGCGACCTTCGGCGAAGCGCTCGAGGAGTGGCGCGCCAAGGCGAACGGCAAGCAGGTGATCGACATGGGCTACCACATGGCCGTCACCGACCTGAAGGAGGGCGGCACGCTCGAGGAGCTGGCGACACTGCCCGACCAGGGCATCACCTCCTACAAGCTCTTCATGGCCTACAAGGGCGCGCTGATGGTGGACGACGAGACGCTCTTCCGGACGATGGAGGTTGCCGCCGAGACCGGCGCGCTCGTGATGGTGCACGCCGAGAACGGCGACGCGATCGACGTGCTCGTCAAACAGGCACTCGCCGAGGGAAAGACCGAGCCGAAGTACCACGCGCTGACCCGCCCGCCCGAGACCGAGGGCGAGGCGACCAACCGCGCGATCCAGCTCTCGCGCGTGGCGGGGTCACCGTTGTACGTCGTCCACGTCTCCTGCGCCGAGGCGGTGGAGCCGATCCAGCTCGCCCGCGAGAAGGGCTGGGACGTCTGGGGCGAGACCTGCACGCAGTACTTCTTCGTCGACTACACGTTCCTCGAGCGCCCGGATTTCGAAGGAGCGAAGTACGTCTACACGCCGCCGCCGCGGGACAAGGCGAACCAGGACGTGCTCTGGAACGCGGTCCGCACCGACGTGCTGAGCGCGATCTCGACCGACCACTGCGCCTTCCTCTGGGACGGCCAGAAGACGCTGGGCCGCGACGACTTCTCGAAGATCCCAAACGGCGGGCCGGGCCTCGAGAACCGGCTGCAGATGATTCACGAGTTCGGCGTCCGCGCCGGCCGGATCTCGCTGAACCGAATGGTCGAGCTGCTGTCGACGAACCCGGCGAAGCTGTTCGGGCTCTACCCGCGCAAGGGCACGATCGCCGTCGGCTCCGACGCCGACCTCGTCGTCTTCGATCCCGAGCAGCGCGTGACGATCTCCGCGGCGACGCACCACTCGAAGACCGACTACAACCTCTTCGAAGGCACGGAGGTGACCGGGACGCCGGAGCTCGTGCTGCTGCGCGGCAACGTCCTGGTCGAGGGCGACGAGCTCGTCGCTTCCCCCGGCATCGGCCAGTTCGTCGCGCGGGCCAAGTTCGGGCAAGAACTCCGGGCGGCCCAGCCGGTCGCGTAACACGAAGCAGCGGCACCGGCGCGGCTGCGGCCAGTCCTAACCGCAGCTCGATTGCTGTGAGGGGATGAAGCGAGCAAGCTTTCCCAGCGCGCGCATGACCCGGAGCCGCGCCGCGGTCTCGGTGCAGCCCAGAATCGAGGCCACCTCCGCGTACGGGCGCTCCTCGATCACGCGCAGCTGGAGCGCTGCGCGTTGCTCACGAGGAAGCGAGTCGAGCCCCGAGGCGAGGCCGGACCTCAACTCGGCAGCCACGAGCCGGTCTTCGATCGTCTCGACCTCGAGGTCGTAGGTCTGGATCGGCATTCCGAGCCGCCGACGCGCGGCTTCCTCGACGCGTCCCTTCTCGTAGTAGCGTCGGAGCAGGTTCTTGCCGATCCCGTAGAGCCACGGCCCGGCGGAGCCGCCGGCTTCGTCGCGGAACCGCCCCAGGCTCAGCGCGACCTGAGCAAAGAGCTCGGCGGTCAGCTCCGACGCGGCCGCTTCCGGCACGCGCGACCGAAACCAGGCGTAGAGCTCGTCCCGATAGCGAAGATAGAGCTCTGCGAGCGCCTCGGCATCCCAGCGGGCTCGCCGGATCAGCTCCGCGTCGGTCGCCGCCACTACTGGGATATACACCGGCGTCGGCCGGCCGTTTCCGTCTGCTTGAAACACGCTGCCGCCGTAGGTGCATAGAGACGGTAGAAGAGAGGAGCACGATGGCCACGACCGATGCGCTGCAGCAGGACCTCCGCACCGCCTATTCACGCTTGCTCGTTCGCCGCGTCCGCCGCCGGCGCGTGGCGACGGTTTCAGCCCTCGCGGGCGCGGGTGCGCTCCTGCTCGGCGCCGCCGCATTGGGTGCCGCCACCCTGCTCGGCTGGCCTGCTCCTCGGCATGTTCAGGACGAGATTGCCGCCGTCGACCGAGGGCTGCCGGCCGACCTACGGCTGAATCCGGACGCCGAGCATGCGCGCGCGGTCGCCTCGACCGCGAGCGCCACCCTCTACGCGGCCTCGCTGCGCGACGGTGGGAGCTGCACGGAGATCGTCACCGCGGGCGAGCGCGGCCGCGGTGCAACCTGCTCCACCGCGGCAGACCAAGCGCGCCGGGCGATCGACCTGGTGGCGCCGTTCGACGACGGTGCCGGCCCCGACGCACCGATCGTGCTCGGCGGCCGCGTCAACGACGTGGGCGGGTCGAATCTCGAAGCCGTGTACGCCGACGGCGCGCACGACGAGGTCGGGCTCGGCGAGGACCGGTTTTTCCTGCTCGAGGTGCCGTCAGAGCACCGGGGGTCCGTCCACGCCTCCGGACTGGAGCTCATTGCACGCAACGGCGACGGCGCGATCGTGGGCCGCGCCACGTTGCCCGCGGATTGGGACGATCCGGCCGTCTCCGACGACCAGGCACCGCTCTTCGTCAGCACTCGCTCGGACGAGTCCGACCTGACGAAGGTGTACGGCCTCGAGGGCCACGTCAGCGCACCCGGCGCCGTCAGGCTCGAGCTCGACTACGGCGACGGCACCAACGCGACGATTCCGATCGGCGCCGACGGGGGCTACGGGTACACGGTTCCGCCCGACCGAATCGACGACTTCATGAAGCCGCTCACGCTCGCCGCGGTGGACGAGAGCGGCAACGTCGTAGCCTCGACGACCGTGGCCGCGGTCGCGTACTGGCGCGGCCGGGAGCGGGGTGCTCCGTAGCTCGTGACGCTACACCTGGTTCGAGGCTAGCGCGTCTGCGGAAAGCCGAGGTCGACCTTCGACGTCGCCGGATCGGGCCAGCGTGAGGTGACGACCTTGCCGCGCGTGTAGAACTGGATCCCCTCGGGCCCGTAGACGTGTAGGTCGCCGAAGAGCGAGTTCTTCCAGCCGCCGAACGAGTAGTACGCCACCGGCACCGGGATCGGCACGTTGATGCCAACCATGCCGACGTTGACGTCGAACTGGAACTGTCGCGCGACTCCCCCGTCCCGCGTGAAGATCGCGACGCCGTTGCCGTACGGGTTCTCGTTCACGAGCCGCACCGCCTCGTCGTACGTGTTCACGCGCGTGACGCCGAGCACCGGCCCGAAGATCTCGTCCTTGTAAACGTCCATCCCCGGCCTGACGTCGTCGAGCAGCGTCACGCCGAGGAAGAAGCCGTCGCCGTCGGGCGCCGATTCGCGTCCGTCGGTGACGACCGTCGCGCCCTCGGCGCGGCCGCGGTCGATATAGGAGGCGACCTTGTCGCGGTGCTCACGCGTGACCAACGGCCCCATCTCGGCGTCCGGATCCATGCCGTCGCCGACCTTGACCTTCGGCAGCCGCTGCTTGATCGCGCCCACGAGCTCGTCGCCCGCGTCGCCGACCGCGACCAGCATCGAGACCGCCATGCAACGCTCGCCCGCCGAGCCGTAGCCCGCCGAGACCGCCGCATCCGCAGCCATCTCGATGTCTGCGTCGGGCAGCACGATCATGTGGTTCTTCGCACCCCCGAGCGCCTGGACGCGCTTGCCGTGGGAGGTGCCGGTCTCGTAGACGTAGCGTGCGATCGGGGTCGAGCCGACGAACGAGACCGAGTCGATGCCCGGGTGCTCGAGGATCGCGTCGACGGCGACCTTGTCGCCGTGGACGACGTTGAAGACGCCGTCGGGGACGCCCGCCTCCTTCAGCAGCTCGGCGGTGTACACCGATGCGGAGGGGTCCTTCTCGGAGGGCTTCAGCACGAACGTGTTGCCGCAGGCGAGGGCCGGCGCCCACATCCACATCGGGACCATCGCCGGGAAGTTGAACGGCGTGATTCCGGCGCAGACGCCGAGCGGCTGCCGGATCGAATAGACGTCGATGCCCGTCGAGGCCTGCTCGGTGAAGCCGCCTTTCAGTAGCTCCGGGATCCCGCAGCAGTACTCGATCACCTCGAGGCCGCGCGCGACCTCGCCCTTTGCGTCCGAGAGCACCTTGCCGTGCTCGGCGGTGAGGATCTTGGCGATGTCCTCGCGATGCTCGTCGACGAGCTTGCGGATGCGGAAGAAGATCTCGGTCTTGCGCGACAGCGACATCGCGCGCCACGTTGGGAACGCGTCGTTCGCGACCTGGACGGCGCGGTCGACCTCCTCCGCCGACGCGAAGTCGACCTCGCCGGACTGAATCCCCGCCGCCGGATTGTAGACGGGGCCGCTGCGCCCGGATTGCCCCGCGACCGGGGCTCCGTTGATCCAGTGGTTGATCCGCTTCAGCTCTTGTGCGCGCTGCGTACCTGGCGCTTCCGCAACCTCGGTCATCGCGATCCTCCTTCGTCGATCGCCACCCTAGCGCGGGGCGACCGGGTCCGTGGACCTGTCCCGGGACCCGGTCGCCCGACATGTCCCTGGACCCGGTCGCCAGACATGTCTGGGGACCAGGTCGCGGGCGAAGTAGGATCGGGACATGGCCGTTGAACAGGGTCTAGATACGAAGCGGATTGAGGAACTCGACCGGCAGTACGTCCTGCACTCCTGGTCGGTGCAGAGCCAGATCTCGCGGCTCGCCGTCGCGGGCGGAGAGGGCCGTTACTTCTGGGACCACGACGGCAACCGCTACCTCGACTTCGCCTCGCAGCTCGTCAACGTCTCGATCGGGCACCAGCACCCGAAAGTGGTCGCGGCGATCAAGGAGCAGGCGGAGAAGCTGACGACGATCGGCCCGCCGATGGCGCACGAGACGCGGTCGGAGCTCGCGCGGCTGCTCGCAGAGGTAACCCCTGGAGACCTGACGATGTCGTTCTTCACGAACGGGGGCGCCGAGGCGAACGAGAACGCGATCAAGCTCGCCCGCTGGTACACCGGCCGGCAGAAGATCATCGCGCGCTACCGCTCCTACCACGGCGCGACCGCGGGCGCGATCACGCTCACGGGCGACCCGCGCCGCTGGCCGGCCGAACCGGGAATCCCGGGCGTCGTCCGCATGCTCGACCCGTACACGTATCGCTGCCCCGCTGGTCATCCCGATCCCTGCCCCGTTTGCTCCGGAGGGCCCCACCTGGAGGAGATCCTCCAATACGAGGGCCCGCAGAACATCGCGGCGGTCATCCTCGAGACGATCGTCGGCACGAACGGGGTCATCGTTCCGCCCGAGGGCTACCTGCAGTCGATTCGCGAGGTCTGCGACCGGCACGAGATCCTGCTGATCTGCGACGAGGTGATGGCCGGCTTCGGCCGCTCGGGCAAGTGGTTTGCCTGCGAGCACTGGGACGTCGTCCCCGACATCCTCACGGTCGCGAAGGGGATCAACTCGGGCTACGTGCCGCTCGGAGCGATGGTGATCGGCGAGAAGATCGCCGACTGGGTGCGCGACAAGTACTTCGCCGGCGGGCTGACCTACTCCGGTCATGTGCTTGCCTGTGCCTCGGCGATTGCCTCGATCGAGGCCTTCCAGGAGGAGGGCATCGTCGAGAACTCGGCCGCAATGGGCGAGGTGCTCGCCGAGGAGCTCCCGCGGCTTCAGGAGCGGCACGCTTCGATCGGCGAGGTACGCGGCAGGGGGCTCTTCTGGGGCATCGAGCTCGTGCGCGACCGGCAGACGCGTGAGCCGCTCGTCCCCTACAACGCCTCAGGCGAAGCGTTCGCGCCGGTGGCGAGGCTGGCGAAGGCGGCCATGGAACGGGGCCTCTATCTGATGACCCACTGGAACGTGATCATCGTCGCGCCGCCGCTGACGATCACACGCGAGGAGCTCGACGAGGGCTTGGGCGTCCTCGACGAGGTGCTCGCGATCGTCCACTGATCGGGTAGGCGGCGAGGCCCGCGCCACAGCCGTCGGCGTCGCTTGCGACGCCGACTGAAAAGGCCGCGCCGACATGTGCGGCGCGGCCGCTAAACCCGGCTGATGGAGCCTCGGGGTAGGCGGCGAGGCCCGCGCCGCAGCCGTCGGCGTCGCTTGCGACGCCGACTGAAAAGGCCGCGCCGACATGTGCGGCGCGGCCGCTAAACCCGGCTGATGGAGCCTCGGGGTAGGTGGCGAGGCCCGCGCCGCAGCGGGGCCCCGCCTTTCTCTCACTGGGAGATCTTGGGGCGCAGAACCTCGGCGTCCCCCTCGCCTCGTCGCGCCTCAGCTACCCCTGCTTCGCAGATAAGCGACCTTGGGGCCGGAGCACAAGTCAAATCCCTCGAATGAGGCATTAAGACTCCCTTCACTGAAGAGCGACGGCCGCCGGGGCGGCCGTCGCTTTGATTGCGCGCTGGGGGAGTGGGCGCGCTGCGGGTAAGCCGGTTATGAAGGGCGAGTTCCGATCGTGACCTGCGTCGTCTTGGTGCTGCCGCTACGCACGTAGGTAACGCTGACCTTGTCCCCTGGCCGCTTGGCGGCGACCGCAGCGGTCAGGTCGTCCGGGCTCGTGATCGTCCCGCCGTCAAAGGCGGTGACCACGTCGCCGGCCTTCAGCCCGGCCGCGGCTGCGGGAGAGCCGCTCTTGACACTCGCAATCTGCGCACCGCTTCGGTTTGTCGACGTCTTCACATAGACGCCGAGATACGGGTGAGCGACCTTCTGGCCCTTGACGAGCTTGGAGACGACCTGGGAGATCGTGCTCGACGGGACAGCGAAGCCGACGCCGTCGTTGCCGCCCGACTCGCTCTCGATCTGCGTGGTGATCCCGACGACCTCGCCGGCCATGTTCAGCAACGGGCCACCCGAGTTGCCATGGTTGATCGCGGCGTCAGTCTGGATGACGCCCGAGATGGTGAAGTTGTTCGTCGAGCTGATGTCGCGGTTGAGAGCGCTGACGATTCCGCTCGTGACCGTCTCGCTGAGGCCGAACGGGCTGCCGATCGCGACGACGCCGTCGCCGACCTCGAGCTTCGTCGAATCCCCGAGGGTCAGTGGATGGAGCTTGCTCGACGGCGCATCCACCTTCAGCACCGCCAGGTCGGACGAGGGATCCGCGCCGACTACCTTCGCGCTGTACTTCGAGCCGTCCGCAAAGGTGACCGAGATCGAGCTCGCGCCGCTGACGACGTGGTTGTTGGTGATGATGTGACCGTCGGAGTCGTAGACGAAGCCGGAGCCCTGCGCCTGCGAGCTCTGCGAGCCGCCGAACGGGAAGGGTGCGTCGTTGTTGGAGCCCGCCGAGGTGGTCGTCGTCGTGACCTCGACGACTCCGTTGCGGTCGGCCTGGTAGACGCCGTTGACCGACATCGTCTTCGTGGCCGCCGCCGGGGAGCCCTGTGCGGCCGCTTGCTGGACGATGGTTGTCGTCTTGCCGCTTTGGCCGCCGAAGGCCGCGTAACTGCCGGCGCCGGCACCGGCGCCCAGGGCCAGCGCAGACGCAGCGAGCAGATAAGGCGTGCGCTTGGAAAGCATTTCCTCGTTCCTTTCGAGCTGGTTCGATTGCCGTTGCTCGCATCAGACCAGCGGCGCGTAAGAGCGCGATGAATTGCGGCTAAGAGGCTGCTAAGAACTCAGCCCCCTCGGTTTTAGAGACTCCTTAGCCGCGTCTTAGCTGTTTCTCAGACGCGGGTGCGACCTTGCAGGGGTGTGACTCCTTCCTCGATTCCTGCCGAAAGCAGCAACCCGCGGCCGACCTCCTGGCGGCCGCGGGTTTGCCGCTAGGGGACTGTCACACCCTCACTCTTAGCGTTCTCTAAAGCTTTCGGGCCACAATTCGCCAATGAACACTGCACAGATCCTCGTCGTCGACGACGAAGCTGCCGTGCGCGAATCGCTGCGGCGGGCGCTTGCCCTCGAGGGCTACGACGTCGAGCTCGCCGCCGACGGGGCGGAGGCGCTGTACCGCCTCGACACCGGCGACGTGCAGCCCGACGCGATCGTCCTCGATTTGTTGATGCCCAACGTCGACGGGCTCGAGACCGCCCGCAGGCTTCGCGGGACCGGCAACAGGACTCCGATCCTGATGCTGACCGCGCGCGACGAGGTCGAGGCTCGCGTCGCGGGGCTCGACGCCGGAGCCGACGACTACGTCGTCAAGCCGTTCGCGCTCGCGGAGCTGCTTGCCCGGCTGCGGGCGCTGCTGCGGCGGACGACGAACGGCTCGGGCGAGGTGCTCCACTTCGCGGACCTCGAGCTGGAGCCGTCGACCCGGGAGGTCAAGCGGGACGGCGAATCGATCGAGTTGACGCGCACCGAGTTCTCGCTGCTCGAGCTGTTCATGCTCAACCCGCGCCAGGTGCTGACACGATCGTTGATCTTCGAGCGCGTCTGGGGCTACGACTTCGGGCTGTCGTCGAACTCCCTGGACGTCTACATCGGCTACCTGCGGCGAAAGACCGAAGCCGGCGGCAAGCCGCGCCTGATCCAGACGGTGCGCGGCGTCGGCTACGCGCTGCGCGAGTCGTGAGCTTCCGCACCCGGCTGACGCTCGTCGCCGCCGCGGCGGTCGCTTTCGCCGTCGTTGTTGCATCGCTCGTCGTGTTCCTCGTCGTGCGGAACCAGCTGCGGGGCCAGGTTGACAGCGCGCTCAAGAGTCGCGCGGGCAACTTCGACCACGGCCTCAGCATCGATCACGGTTTCTTGGAGGGCGGCCCCGTGCCACTCGGCGGCGGCGACTACGTGCAGCTCGTCGACTCTCACGGACACACGATTCGAACGCAGTTCGAATTGCGCGGCGGCAGCTTGCCGCCGAACAAGGCGGCACTCGACGTTGCTAAAGGCCATCCAGGGTCCGGATTCAGTGACGCGAAGATCGGCGGCGATCAAGTTCGTGTCTTCACGACTGGGCCGCTTCGCGATGACGCAGGCAACACCTACGCGCTGCAGGTCGCGCGCTCGCTGGGCGAGGTCAACCACACGCTGCACAGAATCACGCTCTTCCTGATCCTGATCGCGGCCGGCGGCGTCGCGATTGCCGGAGGCATCGGGCTCGCGGTCTCGCAGGCTGCGCTTACTCCCGTTCGCAGGCTCACCAGAGCAACGGAGAAGGTCACCGAGACCGGCGACCTCTCAGAGCGAATCGAGGCTCACGGCGAGGACGAGCTCAGTCGCCTTGCGGCCAGCTTCAACACCATGCTCGCCGCCCTCGAAGAGTCGGCGCGCTCCCAGCGGCAGCTTGTCTCCGACGCCTCTCACGAGCTGAGGACGCCGCTGACTAGCCTGCGCACGAACATCGAGGTGCTCGCGCGGGACCGGAAGATGCCGGACGAGGAGCGGGAGAAGCTGCTCAACGACGTCGTCGGCCAGCTGTCGGAGATGACCGCGCTCGTCACCGAGCTCGTCGAGCTCGCACGAGGCGGGACGCATCCCGAGGAGGCCGAGGACATCCGGCTCGACCTGCTCGTTGGCGAGGTCGTCGGGCGCGCGGAGCGCGACTTTCCGCAGGTCGAGTTTGTGACCGACCTCCAGCCGTCGGAGCTCTACGGCGTCCGGAGCACGATCGCGCGCGCGGTCTCGAACCTGCTCGACAACGCCGCCAAGTGGAGTCCCCCGGGCGCCCAGGTCGAGGTCGCGGTGCGCGAGGGCCAGGTGATCGTCCGCGACCACGGGCCCGGCATCGACGAAGACGATCTTCCGTACGTCTTCGACCGCTTCTACCGCGCGCCGGCGGCCCGCAAGCTGCCGGGCTCCGGCCTCGGGCTCGCAATCGTGAAGCAGGTCGCGGAGGCGCACGGCGGCGCCGTCGGCGCGGAGCGGGCCGAGGGAGGCGGGACGCTGATGCGGCTCAGGCTGTCCGGCTCGAACGGCGCCGGTCCCGCCTAGATCAGCCGGCGTTCGAAATACGCGGCCAGCCGCGTCAGCGGGAACGAGACGACGAAGAAGAAGACCAGCACCGCCGCGTAGATCGCGAACCCATGCTGCTGGAGGAGGCCGGCGGGGGGCGGTGCCGCGAGGCGCTCGACCTGCTGCTTCGCCGCAAACAGCACCTCGGTGACGCTGACGAGGGCGGCCAAGGTCGTGTTCTGGATCACGTTGACGAGCAGGCTCACGAGCGGCGGGAGCAGGCGGCGCAAAGCCTGCGGCAAGACGACGTGGACGTGGCGGCCGACCCAGCCGAACCCCAGCGCCGAGGCGGCCTCGTGCTGCTCGCGCGGGATCGACTCGACGGCGCCGCGCGTCGCTTCCGCGACCTGGGCGCTCCCCCAGAGGGTCAGGCCGATCGCTGCGCCGACCCAGGGACGGAAAGTGAGATGGAAGGTCGTCTGCGGCAGCGCATAGACGATCAGGAACAGCGTCACGATCAGGGGCAGCCCCCGCCAGACCTCGATGTAGAGCCGGATCAGACCGCGCAGCGGCAGGAAGCGGATCGTGAGCAGGGTGCCGAGCACGATCCCGATCACCGCGCTGCCGACGACCGAGGTGCCGGCGATCTTGAGCGTGAACGGAAGCCCGTGCTCGAGGACGTACCTGAAGACGGGCCCCGACCAGTCCGGAGTGAGTGCCGGCAGAAGCACTAGACCGCCTGCCACAAGCGCTGCTGACGGGTGCGAACGCGTTTGGCCTCCGGCAGCGCGAGCCAGGCTTCGAGCGCTCGGATCAGCCCGGAGAGCACCCAGACCACGACGAGGTAGATGACCGCCAGCGTGAAGTAGATCTCGGTGGCGCGGAAGCTCACGCTCTCGAGGCTGTACGCCTGGTAGGTGAGCTCGGGCAGGCTGATCGCAGGCCCGATCAGGGCGCTGTTCTTGAGCACCGACACGTACGTGTTGATCGAGGACGGCAGCGCGATCCGCCCTCCGATCGGCAGCGTCACGTTGAGGAAGGTCTTGAGCCGGCCGAAGCCCAGCGCGAGCCCGGCCTCGCGATAGCGGTACGGGACCGCCTCGAAGCCGGCCCGAAAGTTCTCGGTGTTGAAGGCGCCGCCCCAGACGACGAGCGTCAGCCAGCCCGCCGTGAACGCCGTCAGCCTGATGTTGAAGGGAGGCTCACTGAGCCCGAAGTAGACGAAGTAGACCTGGACGAGGATCGGCGTGTTCCGGATCACCTCGACGTAGATCGCGGCGAGCTGGCTCAGCACCGGGATGCGATGCGCACGCCCGGCGCCGAGCACGACCCCGACGGCAAAGGCGCCCGCGATCGCGATCAGCGACACCTGCAGCGTCTTCCAGAGGCCGTGCAGGAACTCGTCACGGTTGTCCCAGATGAAGGACCACTCGAAGCTGGCTAGGAGACTCATGAGGTTCGGGAGCGGCCGCACAACGGGACGGCCGCTCCCTCCGTCAGTTGGTTATGGGCAGATCGTCTCGGGATCCGGCCCGGACGGGTACTTGAGCGTGTTGCCCGGGCGCGGCACGTTCTTCTTGAACGTCGGGTAGAACCGCCGCGGGATCGTGTGACGCATGATCAGCCAGAACTGATCTCGCTTCTTCATCAGCTTCAGGCGCGAGTTCACCCATGCACGCATGTCGGTTTCGCCCTTGCGGATCCCGATTCCCCAGGGAATGGCCAGGAATCTGGCGCCGAGCAGCTTCGTGTTGGGGTCGTTCGCCGCGACGCCGACCAGGAAGGCGTCGTCGAACATGAAGCCGCCGGCTCGCCTGTCGCGCACGGCGAGGAGCGAGGTGCTCGTCGTGTCGGTCAGGATCACGTTCGTGTTCTTGAAGCAATTGTGCAGCCAGCGGTCATAGATCGAGCCGCGGGTGGTGGCGAGCGTCTTCCCCGACAGGTCGCTCAGCTTCTGGATGTTCGAGTTGTTCGGGACGAGCAACCGGCCCGTCGCCCCGTAGTACGGGACGGAGTAGTCGATCACCTCGGCCCGCGCCTTGGTGTACGTCAGCGTCGAGATGATGATGTCGACCCGCTTCGACGTCAGCGTCGGGATGCGGCTCGGCGTCGTCACACAGGTGAAGGTGACGCGGTTGCCGTGTCCGAACGCGAGCCGCGCAAAGGCTTTCGCCACCTCGACGTCGTAGCCGGCGTTCTTCCCACTCGCGGTGATGTAGCCGAACGGCGGGAAGTCGCACTTGACGCCGATGATCCACCTGCCGCGGCTCTTCACCGCAGCGGGCAGCGGCGGCAGCGCCGCCTGCGCAGCGCTCGTCTTCGTCCCGCTCTTGCCTGCCGGAGCCGCCAGCGTCCATGCCGCGGTCCCGGCGGCGATCAGGGTGGCGACCCCGACCGCGATCAGCAGCCTCTTCATTCCCTGCCTCCTTCTTTGTCGCTTTCGACTTCCTGAACGGTCAGCTCCTCGAGCGATTCGGCGAGCTGCAGCGAGCGCCGCAGGAAGCGGCGAGTTCGCTCCTGCTTTGGCTGGTCGAGCACCTCGGCCGGCTTGCCCTGCTCGACGATCCGGCCCTCGTCGATGAAGATCAAGTGGTCGCCCACGTCGCGGGCGAAGTGCATCTCGTGCGTGACGACGATCATCGTCATTCCGCTACGTGCCAGGTCGCGCATCACGATCAGCACCTCGCCCACGAGCTCGGGATCGAGCGCCGAGGTGACCTCGTCGAAGAGCATCACGTGCGGCTCCATCATCAGCGCGCGGGCGATCGCGACCCGCTGCTGCTGGCCTCCTGAGAGCTGGTGTGGGTACTCGCGCGCCTTCTCCTCGAGCCCGACGCGCCGGAGCAGCTCGACCGCGCGCGGCTCCGCTTTGGCACGTGGGATCTTCCGGACGCGACGTGTAGCGAGCGTCAGGTTGTCGATCACCTTCAGATGCGGGAAGAGGTTGAACTGCTGGAAGACGATCCCGATCTGCTGGCGAACCTGGTCGACCTTGACTCCCCTCGTGGTGATCTCACGCCCGTCGAAGAAGATCTGGCCGCTGTCGATCGGCTCGAGCAGGTTGATGCAGCGGAGCAGCGTGCTCTTGCCGCTGCCGCTCGGGCCGATGACGACGAGCACCTCGCCGGCGTCGACCGTCAGGTCCACGTCATCGAGCACCACGTTGTCGCCGAAGCTCTTGCGGATCCCTTCAGCGCGGACGACGGGAACGCCTGCCGCCTCGGGTACTGCTGGCGCAACCGCCGCGCTGGATTCGATCGTGTCCTTGGCCAAACCCGCTTCCCTCGATTTCCAGGACGATCAAACGAGACCGCGCGGCGGAAGTCAAGGATCGGCGCCGCTGCATAGACTCCGGGCGTGGGTTTTCTCGACCGCATCCTCGGCCGCAGCCGCGGCAGCGCGGCGAAGCAGGAGGCTGATCCGGACGCGCTCGAGCGCGCGGAGGATCCCCGCGGCGGCCTGCAGTCGCACGAGTACCGCACCGCCGATCCCCGCGACGTCGTCGAAGAAGGCGGCACCGTGATGAGCGGCCCAGCGGGCGCGCCGCAGGAGGACACTACGCCCGACGAGCGCCGCGAGGAACAGCAGGACTCGTAGGGACTGTCCCCCTCAGGGGACTGTCCCAGAAGCGGGTTGTACTCGGGTGCCGCTGTAGGGACAGTCCCCGTTCGGGGACAGTCCCTGCTTACTCGGGCTTCAACGGCAACCCGCTGGCCACCACGCGGCGGCCGCCCGCGCCGTAGACGACGTCGACGCTGTCGTTCTGGCGGTAGGTCCCGGCGACGCCGAGGAAGAGTGACAGCCAGCGCCAGAAGCCGAGGCGGCCCTCCTGCGCGAGCTGCTTCTCGAAGACAATCGAGTTGCCTTCGCGGCGAAAGTCACGTCCTTCCTGTTGCTGGACGCCGTTGAGGAAGACCTGAAAGTGCGACCCGACACCAGCCGGAAGTTGCACGCGCGTTCTCTCGGACACCCTCCATAGAATGCCGTCGCGCGTGAGGAGGAGAGCCGGAGCCCTCGTCGTCGTTGCCCTCCTCGGGCTCGTCCTCGCACACGTCGCCCTTGCGGGCGACCCGGCCGGTCTCTCGCCGCGCGGCCCCGACTCGCCGCAGGCGACGCGGATCGAGGACATCTACTGGCTCCTGATCGCGATCACCGGGGCGATCTTCATCCTCGTCGAAGGCGCGCTGATCGTCTTCGTCGTCCGCTTCCGCAACCGAGGCCGCTCGCGCACGCTCGAGGGCCCGCAAATCCACGGGGCCACGCGCCTCGAGTTGATCTGGACGGCGATTCCGGTCGTGATCCTCGCCGCGATCGTCGCCTTCGTGCTCGTGAAGCTGCCCGGGATCAACAGCTTCGACTCCGCCCGCGCGGCCGGCCCTCAGCTGACTGTCAAGGTCGAGGGCCGCCAGTTTTACTGGAACTTCATCTATCCCAACGGCGTCATCCAGGTCGAGCGGATGCGGATCCCGGCGAACCATGACGTGAAGCTCGACATCACCTCGGAGGACGTCGACCACAGCTGGTGGATCCCGGCTCTGCAAGGCAAGCTCGACGCAATCCCCGGCAAGACGAACCACCTCAAGTTCCGGGCCGACCGCACCGGGACGTTCAAGGGCCAGTGCGGCGAGTTCTGCGGATACGAGCATCCGCACATGCTCGGCACGGTCGAGGCGCTCCCGAACAGCGACTTCCAGTCTTGGTACGACAGCGAGGCCAGGGCGCAGGAGAGCGGTACCTCCGACCTCGGCAAGATGACCTTCGACGGCGTCTGCGCCACCTGCCACGGCTTTCAGGGGCAGGGCGGCTTCGGGCCGGACCTGCGCGGAAACCCGATCTTCAACCAGCCCGACGCGATCAAGACGCTGCTGCGAAACGGCGGCATCAAGATGCCCGCGGTCGGCCGGGGCTGGAATGCGCGGCAGATGAACGCCCTGCTCGCCTACGTCAAGCGCTTCTCGGGAGCAAGCTAGTGCCCCATCCAGCAAATACATGTCGGCGGCATTACTGGAAGGAGCACTATGGCGGTTAGGGTCACGAGCGCTCCCGCTGCGACCATCGTCTCGCGCGGCCGCTACTCGAGCTGGCTGGCGACCGTCGACCACAAGCGGATCGGGATCCTCTACATCCTCACGAGCCTGGTCTTCTTCGTGGCCGGCGGGATCGTCGCCCTGCTGATGCGCTCGCAGCTCGCGCGGCCGAACGAGCACGTCTTCACCCGCGACACGTACGACCAGATGTTCACGATGCACGGGACGACGATGGTCTTCCTCGTCGTCGTGCCGGTCTTCGCCGGCCTCGCGAACTTCCTCGTGCCGTTGATGATCGGCGCGCGGGACATGGCCTTCCCGCGGCTGAACGCCCTCTCCTACTGGTTCTACCTCCTCGGCGGGATCGTCCTCTACGCGAGCTGGTTCTCCGGGGGCGGCGCCGCTCGCGCCGGCTGGTACTCGTACCCACCGCTCTCCGAGCATGCGTTCGAGCCGGGCAAGGGGCAGGACCTCTGGATCCTCGCCATCCATCTGACGACCATCTCGTCGATCCTCGGCGCGATCAACTTCATCGTCACGATCCACAACATGCGCACCCGCGGGATGAGCTGGATGCGCCTCCCGCTGTTCGTCTGGACGATCGAGATCTACGCGATCCTCATCCTTATCGCGCTGGCCGAGCTCGCGGGGGCGATGACGCTCCTCCTGCTCGACCGGCAGGCCGGGACGCACTTCTTCCCGCCGAAGCAGGGCGGGAACGCCGTCCTCTACCAGCACCTCTTCTGGTTCTTCGGGCACCCCGAGGTCTACATCATGGTGCTGCCCGCGATGGGGATCATCTCCGAGGTCATCCCCGTCTTCTCGCGCAAGCCGATCTTCGGCTACAAGGCGATCGCGTTCTCGACGGTCGCGATCGGCTTCTACTCGATGCTCGTCTGGGCGCACCACATGTTCTCGGTCGGGATGCCCAACGCGCTCAACATCTTCTTCATGCTCTCGTCGGTGACCATCGCCGTGCCAACCGGGATCAAGATCTTCAACTGGATCGCGACGACCTGGCGAGGAAACGTGATCCTCGATACGCCGATGCTCTTCGCGCTCGGGGCGGTCGGGGTCTTCACGATCGGCGGCCTCTCCGGGATCTTCCTCGCCGCCTTCCCCTTCGACTGGCAGGTGACCGATACGTACTTCGTCGTCGCC
>VAWH01000043.1 GCA_005888315.1 Actinomycetota bacterium
CGTCAGCTTCGTCAGCCACCCCGAGCGCGACAGCGCGAATGGGCGGCTCTTCAACAGCCTGTTCGTGATCGGGCGCAACGGCCGCCTCCTCGGCCGGCAGGCGAAGCTCCGCCCCACGCCGATCAGCGAGAGCTGGGCGACCGGCGGCGACCTGGGTGGGCCGGTTCTCATCGACGGCCTGCAGGTCGGCCTGCTCGTCTGCGCCGACGCCTACGCCGCGGAGCCGGCGCTTCGCCTACGCGCTGCCGGCGCACACCTGCTGGTCTCGTCCGCTGCCTGGTGGCCGGGCGATTGGGGCCCGAGCGGCGAGTGGGAAGCGCGAACGCTCGACACCGGGCTGCCGCTGATCGTCTGCAACCGCAGCGGCCGCGACGGCGAGTCCCACATGAACGACGCCGAGAGCGTCATCGTCGATCGCGGCGTGAAGCTCCTGACTCTGCGATCGGCCGATTCGACCGTGTTCGTCGTCGAATGCCTGGTCGACGACGGCCACCTCGCGACCTGCGAAGTCGCCGCCGAGGCACCGGTGACGTCGACAACGGCTTCGGTGAGAGTCGGCTAGCGAGGGGTCGTGGCCCGCCTCACCCTCATCAGCGACATCCACGGCAACGGCGTCGCCCTCGACACCGTCCTCGCCGACGTCGCCGCGCGCGAGGTCGACGAGATCGTGTGCCTCGGCGACATCGCCGCCGGCGGGCCACAGCCGCGCCAAGTGCTCCGCCGCCTGCGCGAGCTCGGCTGCCGCGCCGTCCGCGGCAACGCCGACCGCTGGTTGCTCGAGGGTCTGCCGCCCGGGCGCAGCGAGGCGACCCGCCGGCTCGCCGAGACAGTGGCCTGGACCCGTGCGCAGCTCCGCGACGACGACCTCGCCTACATCGCCGCGCTGCCCGCGACGGTGCGCTGCAGCGTCGCCGGGCTCGAGCTCCTCTCCGTTCACGGCTCGCCGCGCTCGGACCTCGAACGGCTGCTGGCGACGACGAGCGACGCCGCGCTCGACGAGCTGTTCGCCTGCGCGGGCGCGCACGTCCTCGCCGCCGGGCACACCCACCTCCAGCTGCTGCGCCGGCACAGCGACCGCTTGCTCGTCAACCCGGGCAGCGTCGGCTTGCCGCTCGGCACGACGACGGGCTCCGCGCCACCGCTGCCGAACGTGGCTGAATACGCGCTCGTCACCGTTCGCGCCGGCGACGTCGAGATCGCGTTCCGGCGGCTGCCGACCGACATCGACGCGTTGGGCGCAGCGTCGGCAGCGATGCCACACGCGACCTGGGCGAGTGATCTCGAGCAGCGGATCAGGCGCTGGAACGCAAGAGCCTCCCGATGAGCGGCGCTCCGGCGCTACGCATCTGCTCGCTGCTGCCGAGCGCGACCGAGATCGTCGGCGTTCTAGGCCAGCTCGACCGACTCGTCGGCCGTTCCGCCGAGTGCGACTTCCCCCCAACCGTGTCACGCCTTCCGGTCGTCACATCGGCGCGAATCGACACAGAAAACCTCACCAGCGCGGCGATCGACGCGGCCGTCCGCGACGCGCTCGCCGACGGGCGCTCCCTCTATGCCGTCGACGCCGACCTGATCGCGCAGCTCGCGCCCGACCTCATCTTGACCCAGGATCTGTGCGAGGTCTGCGCCGTTGCGAGCAGCGACGGCGCGCTCTGCGCGCTCGGCGTCGAGACGCTCACCCTCGACGCGCACTCGCTCGACGAGATCGCGCGCAGCGTCCTGCTCTTGGCCGCGCGCCTGCGGGTGCCCGCACACGGGCAAGCCGTCGTCGCGGCGATGGAGGCGAAGGTCACGCTCGCGCGCGCCCGCGTGCACGGGCTCCCGCCCCGTCGCGTCTTCGTGAGCGAGTGGCTCGACCCACCCTTCGCAGCCGGCCACTGGCTGCCGGAGATGGTCGACGCCGCCGGCGGCCTCGACGTGCTCGGGCAGCCCGGGCAGCCATCGTTTCCGACCAGCTGGGAGACCGTCCGCCGGCTCGAGCCGGAGCTAGTCGTCCTCGCCTGTTGCGGCTTCGACGTCGACCGCACGGTCCGCGAGGTACGGCGCGCCCGCGTTCCCGACCTCGGCTGCCCCATCGTCGCCGTCGACGCGAATGCCTACTACTCGCGGCCGGCGCCGCGCGTCGCTGACGGCGTCATGCAGCTGGCGCACCTATTTCACCCGGAGGTTGCAGCGGACCCGCAGCTGCCCTACCACCGGCTCGACGGCGCGACCAACACGGTGACGGACTTGCTCATCGACTGCCCTTCCTCTCGAGTGTTCTGACACCCGGTGCGTTACTCAGCCGATCTGACCGCTGTAAGTCCCTACCGGGCCAGTCGGGAGAACGACCGTCTGCAGCTCGGCATCGGCCGAAGACGAGTGACCGCGCGTGGACGCGCGTGCTTGGGCTGAGCTCTCGCATATGCAGGGCTGCATTTGGTAGCGACGGGTGGAAACCGAGCCGGCGCGGTTCAGCGTACTAGTGGGCGGCACGGATGTCCTATCGATGGAATGAACCAGGCTGAACCGATGGCGACGTTCCAGCAAACACGATCTAGGAGGCAGGACATGACGGAATCGAGTCTGTACGAACGGCTCGGTGGCGCATTCGCCATCGCAGCAGTGGTCGACCACTTCAGCGAAGCGGTCGTGCACAACCCGATCGTCGGCCAGAACTCGGATAACCCCGATCTCCGGGAATGGCACACCAACAATCTGGGCAGACTTCCAGGACTCAAGTTCATGCGCACCCTCTGGGTCTGCGACGTTGCCGGTGGGCCACAGCAATATGTAGCCACGAAGCCAGGGAGTACTCCTCTGGGCTTGGAGGAAGCCCATCGCGAACTGAAGGTCTCTCCCGACCAGTTCGACGAAGTGGCGGCTGAACTCGGGCGAACGCTTGACTTCTTCAACGTGCCCGAGCGGGAGAAGGAGGAGGTTCTGGCTGCATTTGCCGCACACAAGGGCGAGGTGACTGAGGGATACCTTCAGTAGCCCGGGGCGGAAGTAACCGATCCAAAGGACAGCTACCGCCTTATTCGCGGGTGCCTCTAGCCTCCGCGAGCGCGCGCCCGAGCGCATCGACTGCCGCGACTGGCAACGCCCGCCGCCACCGCCGCCAGCAATAATTCAAGTTCAACAGGAAGCGCCGATTCTCAGCCATTTCGCCTAACTCAACGAGCCTGGGATCTGACTATGTCGTGCGTGAGACGAGGATGTGTTACCCGCTGGCGTCCGCAAAGCGTCCGATTGTCAGCATGCGCGCAGGATGCAACCTCCCTGTAGCGTGAGACTCAAGTGCCAACGCGGTCTAGCAGTGGGCCCGGGTCATGATGCGGCCGGACCCGGGCCGGCGAGCGGCGTACTCGAAGGTGCGCACCCAGCGGAACTTCGCTTGCGCGGGACACACCGACCAAAAGTCGAAGTTGCCGTACGCTCGATCACCTGCACGGTTCAGTGTCATCCTGCCCGTGACGCCGACATGCGCGCTCGCGGCGGCCACAACGGCACGCCGGAAGCGCCCTCCCTCGCTCGTGCCGGCGCGCTGCCGCGCATCGGCGACGATTCGCAGGGCGTCGTATGCGGTCAACGCGAATGCATCGGGATCCCGGCCGAGTCGTCTACGGACTCGCGCCACCAATGGACGGGAGCGCTTGACGAGAGAATCGGAGAGGCCGACGATCGGGTTCGGGTATCCGACCGAATGCGCGAACGCCGCGGCCGACCGGTCGTCGAGCAGACGCGTCGTGAGCGCGACTCCGTCGCTCCCGTACCACGGAAGCTGCAGCGTCGACTCCGACCGGGCCGCATGGAAGAGGTCGACGACCTCGTCGAAGGCCGCCAGGTAGACGCCGACGTGCTTCGCCCCGGCGGCGCGAAGCTGCGCCGCCTGGCCGGAGATCGACGAGACGACGCCTTTGAACATGCTCGTCTTCGGCGCGTACGGGACACCCTTCGAGGCGCGGCCGCCGAGTGCACCGATCTGGCGGCGCACCGAGCGCGCCAGGCCGGCGTTGCCCGCGTCGCGCCGCCAAACAGGCACGATTGCGTCGATCCCGTGGAGCCGCATGAGCGCGACGACCGCCTCGCCTTCACGGACGTCGTCGGGCACGAACCGGAGCACGTTATCGCCTGCTACGGCAAGCGAATGCGCCGTGCTGCCTTGGCTGATGATCACAACGCCGAGCTTCGTCGCAGCCCGCCGCACCGCGGCGACCTCACTACTCTTCTGCGGGCCCACGACTACGTGCACGCCCGCCGCTGCAAGTCGCCGGAGCTGGCGAAGCGCGACCGGCGGCTCGCCTTCGGCGTCGACGATGCGGAGTTCCACACGGAGCGGCGACCCACGGCGGGCAAGGGTGACGTTCGCGTCGGCGGCCGCGAGCCGAAGCGTCACCCGGCTCGCGCGGCCGAGTGACGTCCAGCCGCGGCTGAGGTCGAGGAGGGCACCGACGACGAGTTGATTCTGCTGCGCACCCGCGCTTCGCGCCGCATCACCGCGTGTGACCGGCACGGATGCGAGAAGCCCGACGAGCAAGAAGAGCGTGATCGCGTGATGCGCAGCCATGCGGCGCAGGGCGAGGGGCCGGATCTTCGCGCGGCGCGCCATGCGTGCACCCTATGGCGGAACCGAGCCGACGGTCAACGGGCCGGCACAAGGGCGGAGCGCGGGTTCACTTTCGGGCGCCCAGTCAATACGCTCGCGGCGTGACGGAGCACGTGGGTCTCTACACCTCAGCGTACGCCGGCTTCGACGCGCGCGAACAGGTCCGCCGCCGGACGTACGGTGACGACCTCGGCCAGTCGGGCTGGCTGACGTCGGACGAGCTTGCGCGCTTCGCGGATTGGCTCGATCTCCACCCCGGGTCGCATCTCCTGGACATCGGCTGCGGTGCAGGCGGGCCGACCCTCCGCCTAGCAGAAGCAAGGAGCGTAAGCGTCGTCGGCATCGACATCCTGGCCGAAGGAATCGCCACTGCCACCGAGCTTGCGCAGGAGCGCGGCCTCGGCGAGCGCGCCACGTTCCTGCGTGTCGACGCCGCCGGACAGCTGCCATTCGAGGAGGGGAGCTTCGACGCCGCCCTGTCGGTCGACGCGATGTGTCACCTCCCCGACCGGTTGCACATCCTGAGGGAGCTGCACAGGGTTACGTCGGCCGGCGCCCGGATTCTGTTCACGGACCCGACGATCGTGACTGGGCTTGTCACCAGTTCGGAAATCGCGGCGCGAAGCTCGATCGGTGTGTACGTGTACTCGGACCGCTCCACGAACGAGCAGCTGCTGGCCGAAGCGGGATTCGAGCTGCTTCACCGCGAGGACCTGACGGAGAGCACGGCGGTCATCGCCGCCCGCTGGCACGACGCCCGGGACGAATTCCGTGACGCACTGGTAAAGGACGAGGGCGAGTCGACCTTCGAAGGCGTCCAGCGCTTCCTCTCGGCGTGCCACCTCCTCGCGCACGAGCGACGCCTGTCGAGGTACGCATACCTCGCGGCGAGATGATCCGAGCCTGAGCCGCCCGGAATGAACCTCCTTCTGGCGCTGGCGGTCGTCGCGGGCGGCGTGGTCGTCGCCGTCGCGGTCATGCTGCTCGTACGGCGGTTCCTTGCGCCTGCGGGTGGATTCTTCACCGACTCGGATCGCGCGGCCGGCGTCTTCGGTGTGACCGGAACCGGCTTCGCAGTGCTGCTCGCGTTCGTGATCTTCCTGTCCTTCTCGAGCTACGACCGCGCCCGTGACAAGGCTTCTGTCGAAGCCGTGGCGATCAGTCAGCTCTTTCGGACGGCGAACCTCTTCTCGCCGCGCGCAAGGCGACAGCTGCACGGTGAGCTGATCTGCTACTCCCGTGCCGTCGTGCACGACGAGTGGAAAACGATGCGTCACGAGCGCGAGAGCCCGCTCGTCGACGGCTGGTTGGCCCGGGTCGAAGGAACGGTCGACCGCATCCACCTGCTCGGCGAGAAGCAGCGGGTCGCGTATGACGCGTGGTTCCAGCAGGCAGCGGAGCGGCGCGAAGGCAGGCGCGGGCGATTGGCCGAAGCCGAGCCGCTCGTTCCCTCGCTCGTCTGGCTGGCGCTGTTCCTCGGGGGTGCGCTGCTCATCGGCTACATGTGCTTCTACGCCGACCCGAGGGAGCCCGCCTTCGTGCAGGCCCTGATGATCGGAGGAGTGACCGCGACGGTGGTCGTCGGCTTGCTCGTCGTCCGCTTCCTGGACCGGCCGTACATGAACGCGAGTGGCAGCATCAAACCGACCGCGATGATGACCACGCTTCGGCAGATGAAGGCGGCGGCCGCAGCATCCCGCGTAGGCGTGGCGCAGCTCTGCGATGAGCGCGGACGGCCGAGAGGCGCATAAGGCGCGCGCCGATCGCCCGGCACCGCCGGGCTGGCTGCGGAAGCGGCTTGCCGCATCGGGCCGCGCCTTCTCGACAACCCTGCGGAACCCCGGTCTGCTGCGCGCGCAGCTGGCCTTCGGCGGCGCCTGGACGGCAGAGGCGGCCTTCACGGTTGCGCTTGCCGTGGTTGCATTTCGCGACGGCGGCGCCGAGGCGGTGGGCCTCGTGGCCTTTGTGCGCACGGCTCCGGCCGCGCTGCTCGCGCCGGTGGGAACCGCGTTTGCGGACCGTTTCCGGCGCGACCGGGTGCTGGTGTGGTCCTGCCTCATCCGCGCGGGCGCTACCGCCGCGGCGGCGGCGTTGCTTGCGGCCGGCGGATCGAAGCTGCCGGTCTATGCCCTCGCGGTCATCGCGACCGCCGCGTTCAGGATGTTTCGGCCGGCACACTCGGCACTGCTGCCGGGGCTATGCAGCACGCCGCTGGAGCTGAGCAGCGCCAATGTCGTCCGCGGCCTCCTGGATTCCGTCAGCACGCTACTTGGTCCCCTTGCGGCGGCACTACTGCTCGATTTGAGCAGCGCCGCCGCAGTGTTCGTGACCAGCGCCGTCTTGTCGTTCGCCTCCGCCATGCTGCTGTTGAGGCTCTCCTATGAGGCGCCGCAGCGCGGGCGCCAACAGCCGCTACGGCGGATCCTGCACGAGTCGTTTGAAGGCTTCCAGGCGCTCGCGCGCTATCGCGACGCGGGCCTCCTTATCGGGCTTGCGCTCGTGCAAGCATTGACGCAGGGCTTCCTCTACGTGTTCGTCGTCGTCCTCGCGCTCGAGCAGCTGGGAATGGGATCCTCCGGGGTCGGCCTGCTGACCGCTGCGCTCGGGGCGGGGGCCGTGGCGAGCTCGCTGGGGGCATCGGCCTTCGTCACCGGCCGCCGGCTCGCGGCCCTCGAGGGCATCGGCGTGATGCTCTGGGGTTTGCCCCTCACCCTAAGCGGCGCCCTCCCGCACGAACCCGTCGTCCTGGGGCTGATGTTCGTGATCGGCATCGGTAACGCCCTGGTGGACATCGGCCTGCATACCTTGCCCGCCCGGCTCGTGCCTGAGGAGCTGCTCGCCCGGGTCTTCGGCGCTAAGGCGAGCCTGACAGCGCTTTTCATAGCGATCGGCGCCTTCATCACTCCGCTGGCGATCGACCTCTTCGGGATCCGCGGGGCCTTGATCGTGCTCGGCCTGGTGGCGCCCACGGCGGCAGTCCTGGCCTGGCCTCGCCTCCGCGCGATCGACGGCGCGATTAGCCACAGAGACAGGGAGATCGAGATTCTCAACCGCGTCGCGATGTTCCGGACCCTGCCGATGCCCGCCGTCGACGAGCTCGCGTCGCGCGTCGAAAAGCTCGCTTTCGCCGCGGGCGAGGAGGTCTTCCACCAGGGCGACCACGGGGATCGCTTCTACGTGATCGAGGACGGGGAAGCCGATGTGATCGGCGACGACCGCCGAATCCGCACGCTGCGGTCGGGAGACGGATTCGGCGAGATCGCCCTGCTGCACGACACGCTGCGGACCGCGACAGTACGGGCGCGCATGCCCGTCCGGCTCTACTCGCTCGACCGCCACCACTTCCTCTCCGCCGTCACCGGCTACGAATCGAGCGAGGACGAGGCAAAGGCTCTGGCGCTCGACCGGCTCACCGCCTTCAATCCGGCGCACTGAGCCGAAGCCCGGCCCGTGTCGCTTGCTGATCATCGGTAATCACCGCGGCAACCTCACCGCTCGAAAATCTCAAATTTCTAGGTGAGTTCCGCGACGACGAGGCGGTAGCCGACGTCGAGCTGAGGGAGAGTCAGCAGCGACGCGTAACGCCGATGCCAGGAGCGATCAGCGAGGTCGCGCGCCAGCCGAGCGACACCGTCAGCGACGACGCGCTCGTCGAGCAAGGCGAAGGTCGACATATTGGCCCGCACGGACTCGTCAAGATAGGCATCGGGTCGTCGCCAGTACGCGGCAGTGAAGCCGTCCGTGCAGTCGGCGGGTACCGGCACCGGCTCGACGGTGACGCCGCCGAGCGCGTCGAACTCGGCAAGCCGCGGGTAGCGTGACGTCGTCTCGCCGGCTAGGCCGGGGAAGTAGTCGTCGAGCCAGCCAAAGCTGGCGTCGGGATCATGCGTGAAGAACACGGCGCGCCTCCGTGCCACGCGACGGATCTCCGCGAATGCCGCCGGCCGATCACGCCAATGGTGGGCACTCAGAACCGCGAGCGCTGCGTCGGCGCTCTTCGCCGGAAGCGGCAGCTTCTCGGCAGTGCCAAGGAGTGCCGGTGGGAGCGACGTGGGTCGCTGACGGATCATCGTCTCCGACGGCTCAACGGGGACGACCTGCAGGTCGGTCGGCTCGTAGGAGCCCAACCCGGCGCCGATGTTCACCACGGAAGCGGCGTCGCCGAGAGCCGTGCGAATCGCGTCGGCGATCCTCGCATCGGCTCGGCGAGTCACCGCGTAGCCGGCGCCGATCTTGTCGTAGAGAACGCTCTCGATGCCGGCAGCCTAGTCACGAGCGCTTCCGGGTTATCGTCTGCTTGCCGGTGAAGAAGCACGTCGTGATCCTTGGAGCTGGTTTCGGGGGCCTGGAGCTGGCGACGCGCCTGTCCGACTCTTTTGCGGACGACGTTCGCGTGACGCTCATCGACCGGAACGACTCGTTCAGCTTCGGGTTCTCGAAGCTGGACATCCTCTTTGGCCGCAAGACCGCAGCCGACGTGCTGGTGCGCTACGGCGACATTTCCAAGGAAGGAGTCGAGTTCCGGCAAGAACGGGTGACGTCGATCGACCCGGAGAAACGACGAGTGACGACCGACCACGGTTCCTACGACGCCGACGTCCTGGCCGTCGCTTTGGGGGCG
>VAWH01000049.1 GCA_005888315.1 Actinomycetota bacterium
CGAGTCCGGTACCGCCGTAGATGAAGAGCGGGTTGTATGCCTGCGCGGGGGCTTCTGCGACGGCGAGCGCGGCTGCGTGAGCGAAGCGGTTCGAGGAGCCGATCACGAAGGAGTCGAAGGTGTACTTCGAGTTCATCCCGAAGCCGATCTGCGCCTGCGCCGGCGGCTTCGAATCGGCCACAGGGGTGCTCTGAGGTTGGGTGGCGACGTCGAGCCGCACCGAACGCTCGCCGGCGACCTCAGCGAGCGCGGCGCCGATCAGCCCGAGGAAATGACCGTCGATCCACTCGCGCGTGAAGTCGTTGGGAACGGTGAGAACGAACTCGTTCTCGGTAATCGCGGTGGCGTGGACCTGGCCGAACCAGGTCGAGAACGTGTTCTCGTTGAGCGCCTCCCGGAGCCGACCCGAAATCTCGTTCCAGACCCCTTCCGCAGTCAGCTCGATTGGCTTCTCCACCCTGTCGGGACGCTCCTTTGCTCGACCGAAAAGAAGGGCGAGCATAGCAACGTCGGAGCCCGCACTCAATGGTCCTTCCGGCGAATTTGGATCGACCGAAAAACGGCGATTTACCAGGGATTTTCCCAGCCGCCCACATACCTTTCAACACCTGTGGATTTGTGTCTGGATGGGCGACGACCTGACCGCTGGTTTGGCTCAGCCGCGCCGGTTGACGTTCACCACTCGGACACAAATGTCTGTGGACAAGCCACCCCGAGTCGCTCGTCTATACTGGCCCCGCGGCGGGCACGCCTCGTCGCGCTTTCTCTCCTTCGAAGCCCTCGTGAAGCGGACCTATCAGCCCAACGTTCGACGCCGGAAGCGGAAGCACGGTTTTCGCGCCCGGATGGCGACGCGTGCCGGTCGCGCGATCCTGAAGCGCCGCCGTGCTCGGGGCCGCAAGCGTCTCTCGGCGTAGGCGCGCCGCCGAGATGCAGCGCCGCCACCGCCTCTCGCGATCGCGGGACTTCGATGCGGTTTACCGCCACGGACGCTCCGTCTCGACGCGCTTTCTGACCCTCTACTGGTTCGCGCGTGAAGACGACGACGGCGAGCCGCGGCTCGGCCTGTCGGTGCCGAAGAAGGCCGTCGCCGGAGCTGTGACGCGGAACCGGATCAAACGGCGGCTCAGGGAGCTCTGGCGGGCACGGCTCGAGGGGCTGCCGCCCGGCCGCGACTACGTACTGATCGTCAGGCCCGGCTTGACCGAGGCGGCCGAGGAACGCGGCGCCGAGTGGCTCGGCGAGCGCGTCGACGAGGTGCTCGGGAAGGCCGCCGCATGAGGTGGCTCGCCATCGGCTCCCTTTACGTCTATCGCTGGACCGTTAGCCCTCTGCTCGGCAACCGCTGCAAGTACCACCCGTCCTGCTCGCAGTACGCGCTGGACGCCCTGCGCGAGTACGGCTTTCTGAAGGGCTCGATCCTTGCCGGCTGGCGCCTGCTTCGCTGCAATCCTTGGAGCCACGGCGGCGTCGATTACGCCAAGGACCAGAAGCTCTTCGCATGATCCTCTTCAGCCCCCTCTCGCCAATCGAGCACCTGCTTCGCCACGTGCTCGACTGGCTGCACGGCACGGTCGGCCTGCCCTGGTCGTGGTCGATCGTGGCTCTGACGCTGATCGTGCGCGTCTGCCTCGTGCCGCTGACCGTCCGGCAAATCCACTCGATGCAGGCGATGCAACGCCACATGCCGGAGATGAAAGCGATCCAGCAGAAGTACAAGACGGACAAGAAGCGCCAGCAGGAAGAGCTGATGAAGTTCTACCGCGAGAATCAGATCAACCCGGCCGCGTCCTGCCTCCCGCTGCTGGCGCAGATTCCGGTCTTCTTCGCGCTCTACTTCGTGCTGCGTGCCTTTTCGAAGCACCCGCCGTCAGGGTCGTTGTCCTGGCTGCACATCGTCCCGAACATCGCCGAGCACGCGAACAAGCACTGGTCGGGGTACATGTTGCTTGTCATCTACGCCGCGAGCCAGGTCGCCTCCACCTACTTCATGTCGGCGACGATGGACAAGACGCAGCGGCGCCTGATGATGGTGCTGCCGATCTTCTTCATCACCTTCCTGCTCCGCTTCCCGATGGGATTGGTCGTCTACTGGGTGACGACCAACCTGTGGACGGTCGGGCAGGGTCTCGTGACGCGCCGCCTGACCCAGAAGACGCCGCCCGCGCAGCCGCAGCGGCGGTCGTCGCGCACGCCGCCGCGAGAGGAGCCGGCCGAAGATGGAGCCGCGAAGGCCGAGCCCGGTCCTGCGCCTGCGGCCGGCACGCGCTCGCAGCCGCGGAAGGTGAAGCGAAAGAAAAGGGCTCGGCGATGACCGAGCAGCTCCAGATTGAGGCGACCGGCGAGACGGTGGGCGAGGCGAAGTGGTCGGCGCTCCGCGAGCTCGAGAAGCTTCAGCCGGGGCTCGACAAGGCGGCGGTCAAGTTCCAGGTGGTTTCCGAGGGTGAGCGCGGCTTGCTCGGCGTCGGCTTTGCGCCGGCTCGGGTGATCGCGACCGTCGCTGTGGACGGCGACTCCAATGGGATCGTCGAGGCCGTCGAGGAGAGCGAGCTCGCCGCGACGGTTCGCGAGCTGCTGGGGCAGATCGTCCGCGAGATCGGCGTGCACGCCCGGCTCACGATCGAGGAGGACGAGGAGACGCTCACCGCCGCCTTCTCGGGCCGCGACCTCGGGCTGCTGATCGGCAAGCACGGGCAGACCATCGACGCGATCCAGTACCTCGCCAACGCGATCGTCTATCGCGGTCGGACCGAGGATCGGAAGGCGATCGTCGTCGACGCGGCCGGGTACCGCGAGCGGCGCAAAGCGTCGCTCGACTCGCTCGCGGTGCGATGCGCCGAGCGCGCAGTCTCGAGTGGCCAGCGTGTCGAGCTCGAGCCGATGACTGCGGTCGAGCGGAAGGTCGTCCACCTCCGGCTGAAGGAATATCCCGGCGTGACGACGTCGAGCGAGGGCACCGAGCCGAACCGGTTCGTCGTGATCGAGCCGGGTGGATGAGCGGCTCGGGCGCTGGTTAGACGCTCTCCTGGAGACACCCGGCCTGACTTCGATTCGCGACCGTGCCGAGGCTTGGCGTGTGCACGTGGACGAGAGTCTTGACGCGCTCGAGGTGGTGAGGCGGTTTGAGGGACCGATCGTGGACGTCGGCTCCGGCGGGGGCGCGCCTGGGGTCCCGCTCGCCGCGGCCCTGCCGGAGCGCCAGGTGACGCTGCTCGAAGCGAACGGGCGCAAGTGCGCGTTCCTGCGCGACGCTGCGCAGGTGTTTCCGAACGTGACCGTGGTCCAGGGCCGGGCCGAGGAACAGGAGACGGATCGCTTCGGTGTGGCAGTTGCGAAGGCGTTGGCACCGCCAGCGGTGGCGGCCGAGTGGTGCCTGCCGCTCGTCGCGCCCGGCGGAGCGGTGATTCTCTACGTCGGGCCGACCGCGGAGGCAGCCGGTGTCAGCCGCGTCTCAGAGCGCATCGGCGGCGGAGTAGTCGAACAGGTTCCGGGGTTGCTGGTACTTCCGAAGCTCGAGCCGACGCCACCGGGTTTTCCGCGCCGCCCAGGTATGGCGAAGAAGCGTCCTCTTGTCTAGGGCAGCCAAGTCCTGTGGACGAAACGTCACACTTTCGTTTCGCTAGACCCGCCCGCGCCTGGCAGTTCGTGGGGACAGTCCTCAATGAGCTGCCGTAAACGTCCGCGGCGACCCGTAGGCTCGAACCATGCGCGCCTGCACCTTCGCGATCGCCAATCAGAAGGGCGGCGTCGGCAAGACGACGACCGCGATCAACCTCGCCGCCTGCCTCGCGGAGGCCGGTGAGCGGTCGCTCGTCGTCGATCTCGACCCGCAGGCGAACGCCACCTCCGGGCTCGGCGAGCGCGCGAACGGCAGCTCCAGCATCGACCTGCTCGACGGCGCTCCGCTGCGCGAGCTCGCGAAGCCGACGCGCTTTGCGAACCTCGATCTCGTTCCCGCTAAGCCCGACCTCGCCGGCACCGCTGCAGAGCTTTCCCGCCGGGGCGACGGCGAGCGCTACCTGACCGAGGCGCTGGCGACCGCGAACGCCGAGTACGCGTTCGTCTTCGTAGACTGCCCGCCCTCGCTCGGCCCGCTGACGGTGAACGCGCTCGCCGCCGCGGACCGCGTGCTCGTGCCGCTACAGGCGGAGTACTACGCGCTCGAGGGACTTGCTCAACTCGTCCGCTCGGTCGAGTTGATCCGGACGCGCCTGAATCCGCGACTCGCGCTCGCCGGCGTGATCCTGACGATGGTCGACCGCCGCACGCGGCTCGCCGCAGATGTGGACGCCGAAGTGCGCCGGCATTTCGGCAACCTCGTCTTCCAAGCCAGCATCCCGCGCTCGGTC
This sequence comes from Actinomycetota bacterium, assembly GCA_005888315.1. Taxonomy (GTDB): domain Bacteria; phylum Actinomycetota; class Thermoleophilia; order Gaiellales; family Gaiellaceae; genus 13-2-20CM-68-14. Next base: position 4,350 of record VAWH01000049.1, read on the forward strand.
CGGATCGCCGAGGCGCCCAGCCACGGCCTGCCGGTGACCGCCTACGACCGACGCTCGGCCGGCGCCGACGCGTACTGGAAGGTGGCGATGGAGCTTGTCGAGCGCGGCTGAACAACCACGTCGAGGCCTGGGGCGCGGGCTCGAGGTCCTGATCGGAGGCGCCAGCGAGCCTGAGCTCGCCCATCTACCGGTCGAGACGATCCATCCGAACCCGCGCCAGCCCCGGCGCCGCTTCGATGCGGAGGCGACGACGGCGTTGGCCGATTCGATCAAGGCGCAGGGCATCGTCCAGCCCGTGCTGGTGCGGCCGCGCGCGGCTGGGGGCTTCGAGCTGATCGCCGGCGAGCGGCGCTGGCGCGCGGCGAAGCAGGCCGGCACGCCGACGATTCCGGCACTCGTTCGCGAGACCGACGATCGCGACACCCTTCTGCTCGGCATCGTCGAGAACGTCGCCCGGGAGCAGCTCTCGCCTGTCGAGGAGGCGCGCGCCTACGCGCTGCTGATCGACGAGTTCGGGCTCACGCTGGGCGAGATCGGCGAGCGCGTGGGGCGTTCGAAGCCCGCCATCTCCAACCGGGTCCGGCTGCTCGAGCTTCCCGAAGACGTGCTCGGCATGGTCGAGCGGGGCGAGCTGACGGACGGTCATGCCCGCGCGGTCCTCGCCGTCCCGGACAACGAAGGCCGCAGGCGGCTCGCGCGCGAGGTGGTCACGAAGGGTTTGACCGTGCGTGCAGCCGAGCGCGCCGCCCGCTGGGCCGGCGCGAAGCGGAAGCCGCGGCGCGAGCCGGCCGGCCGGGTCGATCCCGCCCTCGCCGAGCGAGTCCGCATCGCCTGTGAGCGAGCGACGGGCTTCCGGCCGCGCGTCATGGCGACGAGAGTCGAGATCCCGATCGCGGACGAGCACGAGCTCGCCGAGCTCGCCGAGGCGCTCGAGCGATCGACCTAGACCGCCGGCGCCGTATCTCCCGCCTTGGGCCTGTCGTTGAACCTTTGATGCTCGCGACGTGGCTTCGAGACCTCGAATCGCTCGAGGCAATCTCTCAGGACGACGCCACCCGCGACCTGTTCCTGAGAATGGCATGGCTCTCCCAGGAGGACCGCCTGCAGCCGTTCCTCTTCGAGCTCCAGCGTGACGACGACCTCGACGACTCGACGAAGGGCATGCTGACCGAGATCGCGGAGGACCCGACTTTCCTCTTGGCTGTCGAGGACTACGTCCAGAAGACTCAGATCGTTCACTGAGGTCCTTGTCGCACCGGGGCGGGCTTGGCCCGACCCGGTAAGTGCGCTGCCGCCGAAGAGGTCGAACGCGCAGAAGTCGTCATGGCTGCGGCGAAGCCGCAGCCGGACTGCGTGGTCTAGCTTTGCTGGGTGAACCTCCCGGTTCCCCCAGACCCCCTCCACTGGTCCGTCGCGCTTCGCGCGACGGACAATGCCTTCGGCATGGGCGATCGTGGATTCGAACCACGGACCTCCGCCTTATCAGAGCGGCGCTCTAACCAACTGAGCTAATCGCCCGAGCGGGCGGATTGTAGCCACCGGTTTGCGCTCCCGGACCGGCTCGGGTTTGGGCCGGGAGGCCTGGGCTAAGATGCGAACGAGGCACCTGCTATGCAGGAAATGGTCATCTACGGCGTCAGCTTCGACCTGGTCGGCAAGCAGCCGATCGTCTTGTTGAAGACCGCCGACGGAAACAAATTCCTGCCGATCTGGATCGGCCATCCTGAGGCGGCGGCGATCCTGATGAAGCTCCAGGGCGCCTCGACGCCGCGACCGATGACGCACGACCTCGTCACCGAGATGCTCGGCCAGCTCGACGCCCAGGTCGTCCGGATCACCGTGACCGAGCTGAAGGAGAACACCTTCTACGCGAGCATCACGGTGCAGCAGGACGGGTCCGAGATCGAGATCGACTCCCGTCCTTCCGACGCGATCGCGCTTGCCGTCCGCGCCGAGGCGCCGATCTTCGCGGCCGACGACGTGATCGAGGAGTCGGCGATCGAGTTCGAGGGCGAAGAGGTGAACGAGGAGGAGATCGTCTCCGAGTTCAAGCAGTTCCTCGAGCACGTGACGCCTGATGAGTTCGCCGAGGCTGAAGGCGAAGAAGAAGCTTAGGCCTACTGCGGACTAAACATGCTGCGGCCCGCTTCTTAGCCGGGTTTAAACGGTCGCCGCCGGCAAAGCCGGCACGACCTCCAAGTCGGCGTCGCAAGCGCCTCCTTAATCGGCGTCGTCTCGAGCCACCTCGCGCTTCGTCAAGTCGAGGATCTCGCCGAAGATCTCACGTAGGCCGTCGGCCGAGAGCGGCCCGCGGTTCGCGCGCGCGAGGTAGTTCAGCATCCACTCCTCGCGCTCCGGATCGACGAACGACATCCCGCGCGACTCCTTGTACGCCTTCAAGCGGCCAACGAGCTTCAGCCGGGCGTTGATGACCTCGATGATCGTCCGGTCGGCGTCCGAGATCTGTTCGCGCAGTTGGCGGATCAGGGGATCGTCGTCTTGCTCGGCCATGTGGTCGCCTCAGTAGATGTAGATCGTCGAGCCCGGAGGGTCGTAACTGTAGATTCGCGGCGCGAGCCACAGCGGAACGCGGACGCATCCGTGGCTGCCGGGATAGAACGGCACCGTTGGATAGCCGTGGATCGCGAAGCCCCGCAGGAAGAACGACGAGTCGAACATCCCGTCCGGAAGCCAGCCGGGCACCTTGCTGTAGACGTGCCAGCGGCCGACCGGCGTGTTTCCGGTTGCGCCCGTCGAGACATGGCTGACCAGCACGACCCGGCCGGCGCGGACGACGAAGAGCACCTGCAGAGCCTTGCTTACCTCGATGTGATCGCCGGAATACCGCGCGCGGGGCGCCGCCGCCATCAGGAGCAGGCGCCAAAAGCGCGCGTCGACGGAGCCGGTTCTCGGCAAACCGTGCAGCTTCTGAAACGCGACGACGGCGTCCCGGGTGTCGAGGCCGAAGCTCGCGTCGATGCTTCCAAGCGCAATGTGAAGATGATGAAGGGCCTCGTTCAGAGCAAGCACGCTCGGACCCCTTGAGCCCACTGCGAGCCGCGGCCTGAACACGACCTTTCGGAGCGACACACGGCTCCGCGCGTAGCCGCCGGCGCCGCTCGTGGACAGCGTGATGCGGTACTCGGCGGCGCGGCTCGAAGGGAGCCGGATTCTTGCGCCGCTCGCGAACTCGCCTGCTGCGATCAGGCGACCTCGCCGTCGAACCTCGACCTTCACCGGGCCGGCGGCCCGAGGCCGGACCTTCGGTACCAGGCGGAGCGGCTGACCGACGACTCCCGAGCCCAGGAAGCCGGCCGAGAGGGCAGGGCGCACGCGAGCGACGATCGAATTCGAGACCGCTCCTCCGACGTGGGCCGTGTAGGCCATGGGTTGCCGGACCGGGATCCCGATGTTGAATCTGCCGCCTCGGCCGGTGCGGCCGCGAGCCGCGCGGCTCCCGTTAGCGGCGTACAGCGAGACCCGCGTGCCACGGATCGCCGGCACGAGCCTTCCGGTGAACCGGAGGTGCTGGCCGTAGGCCGCGATCCCGCGGCTCTTCAGCGTCACCGCGAGCGAGAGCACCCGTAGCGACGTGGTTGACGTTTCGCCACCGGCGCCTGTGGCGGTCACGCGCGCCGTGAAGGCTCCGGCTCCGTAGACGTGCTCGACCGAGGCCCCCTCGGCACTACTGCCGTCACCGAAGTCCCAGTGGTAGGAGACGCCATCGCCGGTCGCGGTGAAGACGACGCGCAGAGGCGCTGGGCCGGACGCTGTCGTCGCCGAGACACGAATCGTGGGCGGCGTGGCCGCTGCGGCCGCCGGGCTGAACGCGAGGACTAGCGCCACCACGATCGCGGCCCCCACGATCATAGTGTAGTTGCCTAAACGGTCACCGCAACCACGAGTGCGGCCCCGTTGAAGAAGGCATGGAGAAGTATGCCCGACGGCTCCGCAGGAACGCGAGGCCGAGGCCGAAGACCACCAGCACGGGCAGGGCTTCGACCAGCCCGTGCCAGAGACCGAAGGTGATCCCGATCACCACGATCGCCGGCGTCTGGCCGAGGGGCTCCAGCAGATAGAAGCCAAGCCCGCGGAACGTCAACTCTTCGGTGATCGGGCCGACGACGGAGAACGCAAGCAAGTTGAGGCCGAAAGCGGCGGCGTGGCTCGACTGCCACCCGGAGGGGGTCAGGCCCTGCTCGCGGCCGCCGTGGAGCAGGGGATCGAGCACTGCGTTTGTGATCGCAATCGTGATGAGGACCGCGATCCCGAGAGCGATGGCGCGGCCCCACGAGTCTGGGCGCCGCAGCGCAAAGGCCTCGCGCTTGGGAAGGCCGCGGGCGATCCAGAAGACGATTGCGAGGATGATCGCGAAGAGGATGAGCTCTGCTACCGCGGTGGAGTATTGAAAGAGGGCGTTCTTGGGAGGCTTGCCGCCGGCGAAGCGGCCGGCGTACGAGATCGCCGACACCCCGCCGACGAGCGCGAACCAGCCGAAGAGCTTCCTGCTCAGGCCCAGCCTGCGAGTGCCTGCGTAATCGGCGTCCACGCGAACTTCATTCCGGCTGCTGCGGCGCCTTCCTCGTCCACGGCTCCGTCGCCGATGTGGAGAGCGCGACCTGGGGAAACGGCCAGACGTTCCAGGGCGAGCTCGAAGATCCCGGCGTCGGGCTTGGCAACGCCGGCGTCGGCGGGAGTGACGATCGTCGAGAAGAGCGACCCGAGACCGTGCTGGTTGAGGCGATCGTGGAGCGTCAGGTCGAAGTTGGCGACGACCGCGAGCTCGATGCCGCAGCGCTGTAGCTCCAGCAGCGACTCTCGCACGTTCGGCAGCGGCTCGAATTGCATCGCCCCCACATACGACGCGGCGAACTCGCCGGCGTCGATCTCATCGACGCCGAGCTCGCCCAGGAAGACGCCCGTGCATTCACGCTGCAGGGTCGCGAACGCGGCCGGCTGGTGGGCCTCGACGGAGCGGCCTGCATAGACCCTTCCCTCAGCTTCGACGGCGCGCCGAATCTCGCTTCGTGGGCGCTCGATCCCGCGCTGCTCGAGTGCGTGTGCGAGTTCGGGGACCGGATCGATCAGCCGGACGAGCGTGCCGTTCGCGTCGAACGTGACGGCGTCGAGATCGGCGAGCCGGCCCACTTCCAGAGAACATATAGCCGTGGCCGACCGCTACTTCACGCCCGCCGAGGCAAACGAGCTGCTGCCGACCGTGCGTCCGCTCGTCGGACAGATGGTCGCCCATCGGCGGGCGCTCGCCGTCGCCACCGTGCGCCACGCGCGGATCGCGACCAAGATCGCCGGCAACGGTGGCGGTGTGCGGCCGCATGAGGTCGACGAGCTCCAGGCCGCGATCGACGAGGAAGCAGCCGAGATCGTCCGCTGCGTCGCCGAGCTGCAGGAACTCGGCCTGCTCGTCAAGGATCTCGACGAGGGGCTCGTCGACTTCCCGGCACTGCGGGGCGGCGAGGAGGTGCTGCTCTGCTGGCGCCTCGGCGAAGACGAGGTCGGTTTCTGGCACTCGCTCGAAGACGGTTTCGCAGGACGAAAGCCGTTACCTTAGCCGCGAAAAATGCTGCGCATTTTCCGCGGAGCCGGTTTCTCCCACCGCTTCGCTCGGGATTGAGGAAGCGTTTGGTCATTGTCGAATAGCGCGGCATGCCTTTCTGGCACAGGCTCGTGATCGTTGGGGCGGTCCTCGTTGTGACCGGGGTTGTTGCTCGCCTGATCGACCGCCGGATCGCGCGGCGCGATCTCGCGCCGGGCGCAGCCACCCGCTACCGCGTCCTGCGCCGCAGCATCAGTACGGCAGTGGTCATGATCGGGCTGCTCTCGGCGCTGCTCGTCATCCCGCAGGTGCGAGCGGTCGCGGGCGCCCTGCTCGCCTCGTCGGCGGTGCTCGGGATCGTGATCGGCTTCGCCTCCCAGCGGACGATCGGGAACTTCGTCGCTGGCTTGCTGATCGCGTTCACGCAGCCGATCCGCCTCGGCGACCGCGTCGAGCTCGAGGACACGGCCGGCACCGTGGAGGAGATCGGGCTCACCTACACGTTCATCCGCACCGACGACGGCACCCGGCTCGTGATCCCGAACGAGAAGCTGGCCTCGGATACGATCCGCAACTCGACGATCGTCAGTCGGGAAAAGGTTGCGGAAATCACGTTGCAGGTCCCTTTGGGCAAGGATCTCCGGGCGGTTGTCGAGCTGCTCCGAGAGGCCGTCGCCGCTGAGTCGGCGCCGGAGGTTGCCGTGACCGCGCTGGATGGCACCGCAACGATCGTCGTCCGCGCTGCCGCGGAGGGGCCGATCGAGGCCGAGCGGCTCGAAAGCGAGCTACGGCTGCGCGCACACGATCGCCTACGCGCGGCCGGAGTCTTCGCATGAACCCGCCGCCACCGCGGGGCGGGCGGCGGCGGTCCGACGATCTCGAGGAGATGATCCGGCGGGCGCAGAAGCGCCGGTTACGTGTCCAGAAGCGGCGGCGGCGGCATGCGTCCCTGATCGCCGCGGCGCTCGTCCTGATCGTGATCGGCATTCTCGCCGCCGGGTTCGGCGGTGCGGCGGCCTTCGAATCGAGCTGCAAGCTTTCCGATCTACGGCCCGTCTACACCGGACCGCAGGGCGGCCCCGCGAACTCGTTCGTCTACGCCGCCGACGGTTCCCTCCTCGGCGCGATCCCGGCCGAGAAGAACCGGCAGCCAGTCGCCCTTTCGCAGATGGGCCCGTGGATGGCGAAGGCCACCGTCGCGATCGAGGACAGGCGCTTCTACAAGCACGGCGGCGTCGACTACAAGGGCATCGTCCGTGCCGCGGTCAAAGACCTGCGCGCGGGCAAGGTCGTCCAGGGCGGCTCCACGATCACCCAGCAGCTCGTCCGCAACCTCTACATCTCGCGTCAGCGGACGTTCAAGCGGAAGATCAAGGAGGCCTGTCTGGCTATCAAGCTCGCTCGCAACAGGTCCAAGGACTGGATCCTCGGCTCGTACATGAACGCCGTTTACTACGGCAATCACGCCTACGGGATCGAGGCCGCCGCCCAGACCTACTTCTCGCGGCGTGCCAGGAAGCTGACGCTCGACCAGTCGGCGCTGCTTGCGGGTCTGCCGCAGGCGCCGTCGGTCTTCGATCCGATCCACCGGCCGCTCGATGCGCTCGAGCGGCGCGACCAGGTCTTACGCGCGATGCTCGAAAACGGGGCCCTGACGCGGCGGCAGTACGCCTCGGCCGTCGCGGACCGGCAGCTCCACCTCTTTCCCGGCCGGCTGTACTCGCGGATTCGGGAGCCCTACTTCTTCAGCTACGTCCGCGACCAGTTGATCGCCGAGTACGGGGCGAACACGGTGCGCACGGGTGGCCTGAAGGTCTACACGACGATCGACCCGCGCCTGCAGGCCGCCGCCCGGAGGGCGATCGTCGGCACGCTCTACTCGCGGAGCGACCCTGCGTCGGCTCTCGTCTCGATCGATCCCGCGACGGGTGCGATCAGGGCGATGACGGCCGTCACCCCTGGAAGTGAAGGCAACCAGTTCAACCTGGTGGCGCAGGCGAAGCGGCAGGCGGGCTCGACCTTCAAGATGTTCGTGCTCGCAGCGGCGGTCAACATGGGGATCAACCCCGAGACCACGTACTACGTCTCGGGGCCGTTCCACTACCAACCCGACCCCTACTCGCCGGCGTGGGACGTGAGCACTTACGACCACACCTATCTCGGCTCGACCTCGATCGAGAACGCCACCCTGCACTCCGACAACACGGTCTATGCCCAGCTGACGCTCGACGTCGGCCCGGCGAAGGTCGCGGCGATGGCCCACCAGCTCGGCGTGCGTTCGCCGCTGACGACCAAGGAGGGCGCCTACGTTCCATCTCTCGGCCTTGGCGCAATCCCGGTCTCGCCGCTCGATCTGGCCTCGGCGTACACGACGCTCGCCGCCGGCGGGATCTACTCGAAGCCGATGGCGATCCGCAAGGTCCTGCTCGGGAATGGCAAGGAAGACACCGATGCCAGCTGGGGTGAGCCGGAGCGCAAGCGGGTGATCAGCCAAGGGGTCGCTTACACCGTCACGCAGATTCTCGAGCACAACGTTCAGTACGGCACCGGCACCGGTGCGTATTTCGGCCGCCCCGTCGCAGGCAAGACGGGCACAACGGACAGCTACGCCGACGCCTGGTTCTGCGGCTATACGCCGAACCTCGAAGCGACGGTCTGGATCGGCTACCCGCGCGGCGAGGTCCCGATGCTGAACGTGCACGGGATCGCGGTTTCCGGCCCCACCTTCCCGGCGACGATCTGGAAGTCGTTCATGCTCTCGGCGATCGGGAAGACGCGCCCGGTCGATTTCAGGGTGCCGTCGGTCCTGCCGACTTGGCACTCGTTCACGCGCGGGCAGTACGCCGTCGGCACGTACAGCCCGCCGCCGCCGACGTACTACTACGGCAGCGGCGGGTCGGGCGGATCGCCGCCGCCGCCCCCGCCCCCGCCTCCGCCGCCGGCGCCGAAACCGCCACCGCCTCCGGCGCCGAAACCGCCACCGCCCGGCCCGCCCCCACCCCCACCTGCGCCTCCGCCCACGCCCCCGCCTGGCCCGAAGCACTAACGCCGCCGTCCTCGGCGCCGGAGTGCTGACGCTCGCCGGCGTCGGTCTCTGCATCGCCTCCGCCTGGCCCCACGATTCGCCGCTCGTGCCGCGGAACGGCGGCCTGCTCGTGGGGAATGCGACCTGGGCGTGGGTCTACCTGGCCGGCGAGATCGCGGCGTTCGCCGCCTACCTGGGCGCGCTGCTGCTGCTCCGGCGCGCGGCCGTGGGGCTGGCGCTCGTCGCCGTGCTGGCGGCGGCGATCCAGCTCGCGCCGCTCGGCGCGCCGCTTTTGATCTCCAGCGACGCGTGGACGTACTGGGACTACGGCCGGATCGCGGGCGTCCACCATGCGAACCCGTACACGCAGCCGCCGCGTGACTTCTCGGAGGATCCCGCCTACCCGTACATCGGGGGCGCCTACCACGGGACCACGTCCGTCTACGGCCCGCTGTTCACGCTCGGGTCGGAGCCTGTGGCGGTTGCCGCGGACTCCTCCTCCGACGCCGCGGCCTGGCTGTTCAAGTCGCTGGCGGCGCTGGCGATGCTCGGCACCGTTGCTCTCGCTGCCCTGCTGGCTCGCCGGCGCGCATTCGCGGCGGCGCTTGTCGGCTGGAATCCCCTGCTGGCCCTGCATTTCGCTGGCGGCGGGCACAACGACGCCTGGATGGCGCTCCTCGTGATGTCCGCGCTTGCGCTCGGCGCGAGTGGCCGGCGGCAGTGGGCCGGGGCCGCGTGGGTCGCCGCGATCTTCGTCAAGTGGATCGCGGTCGTCTTCCTGCCGCTGCGCGCCCTCGAAGCTCGGGCCCGCGGACGGCGGGTCGGGCATCTCGGCTTCGCGCTCGCCGCGGTCGTGGTCGTTGCGGCCGCAAGCGCGCAGTTCGGCTGGCACTGGCTGGAAGCCTTTGGGCCGCTCGCTCGCAACGCAAACAAGGAGACGCAGTTCGCGCTCCCGCACCGGCTGAAGGAGCTCGGCGTGCCGCGCGAGATCGCGCTCGGACTCTTCGCGGCCGCCTTCGCGCTTGCCTATCTCTGGCTGGTGCGGCAGGCCTGGCGCGGCCGGGCCAGGCTCGGGCTGGCGGCCGGCCTGCTGCTGTGCGCCTCGCCGTACCTCGTCCCGTGGTACGCGGTCTGGGCGCTCCCGGTCGCCGCGACCGAGGACGATCCGCCGGCCCAATGGCTTGCGGTCGCGATCTCGGCGTACCTGCTCCGTCAGCGCGTCCCCATCTAGGAGGGCCTAGCGAAACAGAGTCTGTGCCGTCAGGCCGCGCTGCTCGCCCACACTGGCTCCGCCCTGGTATCGCAGTCGCGCCAATAGCTTTGGCTATTGACGCTCCCTGCGTCCTTGCCTCGGAACGACCATCGCACCCTGACGACGAGCTCCGTCTCGCTAGACCCCTAGCGTCGCCGAAAGACGAGCACGCCGTCGTTGGCGTCGACGAGGCGGAAGCGCGGATCGTGGCGGAGCTGCTCGATCCGTCTCAGTCCGCCTCGTTTGTCGTTGTGGTCGCCGAGCGACGGCTTTCGCTCGTCGACGATCACCCAGTCCGCGCCGCCGAGGTGGGGGAAGCTGAAGATGCGCTTCCGGGCAGAAAGGTGGGCGCCGAGTGCGTTTGTGGCGGTCACAGGTGCGCCGGCCGGGATCACGCGCAACTCGCGCACCGCGATCTGGTCATGCCTCGAGACCTGAGCGCCTCTCGCCTGCAGTGTCTCGCCGCCGGGGACGAACCGCCACAGCGGGATCGGCCCCAAGACGTAGTTGCCCACGAAGGCCGCCAGTACGGCGACAGTCGCGGCGGTTCCCGCCCGGCGGCCGAGTCTCCTCGCTCCGATCGCCGCAGCCGCGAAAAGGATCGGGATCTCGGCCGCGACGTAGTGGTAGTGGATCGATCTCTGGGCGTCGACCGAGGAGAGGAGATTGAGCGCGAGCTCCGGCACGAGCGCGACGAGCAGCAGCGGCGCTAGGAGCGCCAGAGCGGCGATCGGCAGAAACAGGTCGAGCAAGTAGTGCGTGCCGCGGTGGTCGAAGGCGACCGAGATCAGCCGGCCGGGATCCGTGAAGAGCTTGCGAACGATCCCCGAGGCTGAGCCGCCGACTGCGCCGTAGCGCCCGTAGAAGCTCGCCGAGCCGTGTCTGAAGTGCGGGATGATGACGTCAACGGCGATCGCCGCGCCGGCGATGCCCGCGCCGGCGATCGCGCTGCCCGCGAGCCAACGGCGGCGCGCGAGCGCGTACCAGACCCCGAGCCCGGCGATCACGAACGGGATCTCTTCGCGCGTGAGCGCGGCGAGCAGTGCAAAGGACGTGAAGGGCAGCAGCCGGTCCTCGTCGAGGTACCAGATCGCGAAGAGAAGCAGCGGACAGGCGAGGGCGACCGGGTGGAACTCGTTGAGCGTCATCCACTCGGTTGCCGGAAAAAGTAGGTAGGCAAGGGAGAAGCCGAGCGCGGCCCGCTCGTCGCCCGTGTGCTTCCGGGCGAGCCAGAAGAGCGGCAGCGCTCCGAGCGCGACCACGATCGCCTGAGTGGTCAGGAGCAGGCTTGGGCTCGGCCAGAGCCACCAGAGCGGCGCGAAGACGACGAGGATCGGATCGACGTGGGCGGCGAGACGCGAGACCTGAGCGCCGTGCAGGTTCGTCGTCTGCAACAGATTGCCGTGGGCCGTCGACCAGACGGCCTGAACCATGTTGCCGAGATCGAACCGGCCGGTTTCGAACGCGCGGTGCCGGAGGACCGAGAGGGCCGCGAAGGCGGTCGCGTAGGCGGCGATTGCGGCCCAGAGCAGCCGGACCGGCCGGAAGAACCTCACCGGAGCAGGCCTTCGAGCAGGCCGCTCCAGCGCTCGCCGAGGACGCGTTCGGACGCGTGAGCGCTGTAGGCGCGCAAGCCCCCAGCCGCGATGCGCCCCGCGAGCGCCGGGTCCTCGGCGAGTCGCCGCACGGCCGCCGCCAGCGCCTTCGGCTCGCCGGGCGGTACGAGCAGCGCGCTCTGCCCGTCGACGAGCAATTCCCGAGCGGCCGGCGTGTCGGCGGTGATGACGGGGACACCGCAGGCGAGCGCCTGGAAGACCTTGTTCGGAATCACGCGCTGCGCCTTGTCCGAGGTGCCGAAGACACCGAGCGCGCAGCCGGCCGCGTGGAGCTCGCCCGGGAGGCGCTCGTAGTCGACCCACGGGAGGTGCTCGACATTCGTCGGCGGCCGCCGAAGCAGCGAGCCGAGTTGACCGGTGCCGACGATCTTGAAGCGCACGTTCGCCGCGAGGCGGGCGGCCTCGAGGACAGTCGCGAGCCCGTGCAGCGGGATCAGCTTGCCCACGAAGAGTGCCTCGAAGGGCTGCTGGGATTTCCAGCCCGGTGTGAAGACGCGCTCCTCGGCGCCGACGAAACAGACCTCGACTTCGTCGCGCGGCAGGTCCCCGAGCCCGGCGAGGAAGTCAGCGTTCGCCGCGGTGTCGGCGACGACGAGGTCGGCGGCCCGAAGGGCGCGGCGGTCGACCGCCCTGAGCAGCCGGCCGGCCGGAGACCTCGGCCGGAAGCGCTCGCGATCGGCGACGAACGTGTCGTAGAGGGAGACGAGCGGGTTGAACACCACGGGCCGTGGCCCGGCCACGCGCCGAGCCGCTGCCAGATCGAGGTGGCCCGGGTACCCGACGATCAGCGCGTCGAAATCCTCGCGCGGCCGCCGGAAGAGGCGCGCTTCCGCCAACGCCAGCCTGGTCAGCGACCGCGCGCCGGCCCGCCATTTGTGCGCGCGTCCCTCCCAGACGGGAACGTGACGCTCGAGCACGTGGATCCCCGCACGGCGAAGCGCCGCGATCACCTGGGCGTTCCGCGGGTAGTCCCGCTCGTAGGTGCCGAAGTAGAGGACGCGCATTGGGGCTCGGGCCGACCTTTGTTCCCGCGCTCGCCTTAACGTGTTCGCGCGCGTTTCAAAGGCGTACCCAGCCTCCTCCCCGCGACGAGCCTAATCAGAATTTGCGGACGCATGGGAGACGGGATCGTGACGAAACTGCGCCGACGGTCGGACCGGCTGCCACTTCCGCCCGGCTCGGCTGCCACCTCCGCGGCGGGCTCGTCTGCCTTCCGGTCAGGAGAGGATCTCGTCGATGTGGAGCTCTGCCTGCTCGCGGCCGGCGCCGCTCTCTTCGTGCTGGCTCGTGAGCATCTCGCTGATCAGGCCGAGCGAAAAGAACTGGAGCCCGACCACGACCAGCAGGACGCCGAGGGTGAGCAGCGGCCGCTCGCCGATCGCGTGCCCGAGGGCTTTGACGACGGTCAGGTAGGCGAGGATCACGACACCGATCGCGCCGAGCACGAGCCCGAGCCCGCCGAACAGATGCAGCGGCCGGTGGCGGTAGCGGCCGATGAACGAGACCGTCAGCAGATCCAAGAACCCACGGATGTAGCGCTCGACTCCGTAGCGCGAGCGTCCGTGCTCGCGCGGGCGATGGTTGACGGGCAGCTCGGCGATCCGGAAGCCGCGGTAGTGCGCGAGGACCGGAATGAACCGGTGGAGCTCGCCGTAGAGGCGCATTCCGTGAACGACCTCGGCTCGGTATGCCTTCAGCCCGCAGTTCAGATCGTGGAGCCGTAGACCCGAAACCCGCCCCGTCACCCAGTTGAAGATTCGCGATAGGACTCGCCGGCGCAGCGGATCGCGGCGGCGCGTCTTCCAGCCGGAGACGAGATCGAAGCCCTCGTCGAGCTTGACGAGCAGGCGCGGAATCTCAGCCGGGTCGTCCTGGAGGTCGGCGTCGATCGTGACGATGGTTTCGCCGAGCGCGCGATCGAAGCCCGTCGCCAGCGCGGCGGCCTTGCCGAAGTTGCGGCGAAACCGGACGACCCGCACTTTTTCGTGCGCGGCATGGAGCCGTGTCAGCTCCCCAAACGACCCATCCGAGGAACCGTCGTCGACGAAGACCGTCTCCCATTCCTGCCCAAGCGGCTCGAGCGCCGACTGCAGCTCCGCATAGAGCAAGGCGACCGAGCGCTCCTCGTTGTGCAGCGGGACGACGATCGAGATCACGGCAGCGGTGGTGGGGGTGGTGGCGGGGGCGTCGTGATCGGAATCGTGACGGTTGTGGGCAACGTCGTGGGTGGCGGGGGCACCGTCGTCGGGGGCGGCGGCGGTGGTGGGGGCGGCGGCGGGGGCGGCGGCGAAACCGCTGTCGGCGATGTCCTCGTCGCTCTCGTCGTGGAGGCCGTCGTTTTCGTTCGGGCGCTAGCCGAGGTGATCGGCAGCGTCGTCGAAGTTCCCCGGCTTCGCGTGCGTTGCGCTGCCGAGGACGGCGGGGGCTTTGAACCGCTCGAGTGGCCCGCCAGGAAGGCGACAGCGACGCCGGCGGCTGCCGCGGCGAAGAGGAGCAGCGCGACGAGTAGGAGTGGGAGCGGCACAGGCGGGACAGGCAGGCGGCGACGACCGCTGCGGCGGCGTCGCGGGATCACGAGCGTGGAGTCCGCGCCTGCGACCAGTGTGGGCGCGCCGCTGAGCGTCGGTTGGCCGGTCGCGAGCGCGGTGGCGAGCGCTGCCCCGTCCGCGGGTCGCTCCTGCGGATCCTTCGCCAGCGACGCTTCGGCGAGGGCCGCGAGCGCGGGTGGGGCGTCGGGGCGGACCTCACCGAGCGGGGCGGGCTGCTCGTGCACGTGCATCCGTGCGAGCTCGATCGGGCTGGCGGCCTCGAACGGAAGCCGGCCCGCGAGCAGGCGGTAGAGGATGACACCGAAGGAATAGACGTCGCTGGCAGCGGTCGCCGGCTGCCCCTGCGCCTGTTCCGGCGAGAGATACGCGGCAGTGCCGAGGAGCGTCCCCGTCTCCGTCAGCGTTCCCGACCCGCCGAGCCGGGCGATGCCGAAATCCGCGATCTTGGCCGTGCCCTCGTCGTCGAAGAGGACGTTGGCGGGCTTCAGGTCGCGATGAACGAGGTCGCGTGTGTGTGCGTGGGCGAGGCCGGCGGCGAGTTCGCGGGCGATTCGCTCGGCCTCGTCGTCCGGGTACGGCTCGCCAGGGAGGAGCCGGTCCTCGAGCGTGCCGCCGCCGAGGTACTCCAGGACCATGAACGGCCGGCCGCCCTCTTCTCCGTAGTCGTAGAGGCGGCAGATGTTCGGGTGCGCGAGCGATGCAACCGCGTGGGCCTCGCGTTCAAAGCGGGCCGGGTCGGCGTCGCGGCCGAGCAGCTTCAAGGCGACGCGCCGACCGAGTTCAAGGTCCTCGGCAGTCCACACTTCGGACATCCCCCCGGCACCGAGCCGCGCGTCGAGCCGGTAACGACCCCGTACCAGTTCGCGCGCCACCGGGCTAGCTTATGCGGCTCGCGTGGCCGATCTGCTGTCGATCACCGAGGCTCAGAGCCTAGTCGTGATGCACGCGCGTCCGCTTCCGCCCGAGACCGTCTCGCTGGAGGAAGCGGCCGGGCGCGTGGTCGCCGAGCCGGCCGTGGCGGTGGTCGATCTGCCGCCGTTTCCCAGCTCGGCGATGGACGGCTATGCCGTCCTGAGCGCGGACACCCCGGGGCGGCTTCGGGTGTCAGGCCGAATTCCCGCCGGTAAGCCCGCCGACGTCTCCCTGGGTCCCGGCGAAGCGATGGGAATCGCAACCGGTGGAGTCGTGCCTGACGGCGCGGATGCCGTCATCCCCATCGAGTATGTTGTCGAGGATGACAACGACATCGAGATCGCAAGCGTCGTTGAGAACGGCGCCAACGTCCGTCCTCGGGGGGGCGACATTCGCGCCGGTGAGACCGTCGTCGAGCGGGGTTCCGCGCTCACGCCCGCGCGGCTCGGGGCTCTGGCCGCCGCCGGGATACCGGAGGTTCGGTGCACGCGCCGGCCGCGCGCCGCCGTGCTCGCTACGGGCACTGAGCTTCGCCGCCCGGGCGAGGAGCTGGCCGCGGGTGAGATCTACGAGGCAAACGGGCTGATCCTCTCGGCACAGCTCGAGGCTGCGGGCGCGGCGGTCGAGCGACTGCCGGCGGTCGGCGACGATGAAGGCGCGCTGCGGGCCGCGCTCGAAGCGGCGCTCGCGGCCGACATCGTCGTCACCTCGGGAGGCGTCTCCGTTGGGCCCCACGATCTCGTCCGTCGTGTCGAAGGCGAGCTCGGAGTCGAGGAGGTCTTCTGGCGCGTTGCCGTCAAGCCCGGCAAGCCGCTCGCGTTCGGAGTCCGCGAGGGGACGCTCGTGTTCGGGCTGCCCGGCAATCCGGTTTCGGCGCTCGTCAGCTTCGAGCTTTTCGTCAAGCCTGCGGTCCGGGCGCTGCAGGGGGTGCCGGAGCCGCTGCCTCGATTCGAACGCGGCCGGCTCGTCGGCACGCGACGGCAGAACCCCGAGCGCGACGAGCTCGCGCGGGCGCGCCTTCGCCGGTCGGACGACGGCGCCCTTCTCGAACCCCTGAGCGGGCAGGAGTCGCACATGATCGCCCGCTCCGCAGGCGCGGATGCGCTCCTCCTCGTACCGCGGGGCGAGGGCGAGCTTGCCGACGGCGACTCCGTCGACTATCTCCGCCTGGATTGAAAACGGTGGCTCAGCCTCCGATCGCCCGTTGGCGTTCCACGGACGCCTTCTTTTGGGCGCGGCGTGCGAGGATCGCGTGGCGAAGCGCCGAGCGGATCGGCCCGAGGCCGCGGTCGGCCGCGCTGGGGTATGGGCCATAGCGTTGCGCTGTCAGCGCAGCGAATTGCGCCGCCACGGCGAGCCAGGCCAATCCGATCACGAAGGTCGGGATCGAGACGTAGCGGAGGGCCGCGAGCTCGGCGAGGTACCAGGGCGCGTCGAGCCCGAGCCCGTACCGGGCGGCGAACGAGATCAAGAGCAGGAAAGGGCCGAGAAAGCCGAGGGCGAGCACCGATACGCGCAGCCAGGGTGCCCGCGATTGCACGTGTGGGAGCCACAGCCAGGCGTGCAGGGAAGGCAGGACGAGGATCAAGGCATACGGGTTCGTGGCCACCACCAAGAGCCCGACGACGCCGAGCGCCAGCAGTGCGGCAGTGTGGCCCGCGAGCTCGTCGTCGATCGCGGCGCGCCGTCGCGGGACCAGGCGCGCCCGTGTGACCACCCAACCAAGGGCGGCAAGAGCCGCGAGGCCGAGTAAGCCGAGCAGCGGCCAGTGCCGGGCCGCGGCGCTCTGCGGGGCGACCGGCAAGGCCGCACCTCTCGGCCAAACGCCGACGAGCGCGAAGAGTTGGAAAACCACGCCGACCCAGACCCAGAAGGCGAGCCGGCTTCGGTAGCTGCGCAGCGCAGGTGCAATCGGCACGCGGCGCCGGCGGCAGCGAGCGAAGAGATCGATCGTCGCGATCACGAACGGCAGCAAAGCTGCGATCAAGACCAGCTGAATGGCCCAGCCTCGGATCACCCGTGCTCCGAGGTACACGTAGCTCGACGTCCCTTGCACGAGCTCCGCGCCCTGGTCGAGAGCTCGCAGAAGCTGTTGCGTACTCCGTCCCACCTGGGCAAGCCGCCCGCCGTTCACGCGGGCCGGGGTGTCGGCGAAGGAAGCAGAGCGCCGGTCGCCGGCGGTGGTCACCGTGAGCCCGCCGACGCCGTGTGCGAGCAGCGGGCCCTGTTCGTAGAGCGTGAACGGAAAGGCGAGATCGAGTAGCTGGGCGAAGCCGCTCGGACGCCGCGGCAGCGCACCCGCCTGTTCCTGAATCCGTGCTGCCGTCGTCGCCACCAGGCCCGCGGACGCCTCCCGAGCAGTGTTCCCGGCGATTACCAGCCGGGAGGGCGCCCGGCCGGCGATCGAATCCAAGACGATCGCCGTGACGACTCGATTACGGAAATCCGCGGCGAACCGGCGTGCGCCCAGGCCGCCGAACTCGCCGCCGTCCGTCGCGACAAAGAGAAGTGTGTGAGCGGGGCTGACGATGCTCGCTCCGGCCGGGACGTGTCCGGAAACCGTTGTGGCGTACGAGCGGGCAAGCTCGATCAGAGCCGCGATGCCGGACGCATTGTCGTTCGCGCCCGGACCTGTGCCGACGTCGTCGAGATGCGCGAGAACGGCCAGCGCCTGAGGGGAGCGACCCGGAATCGTGACGACAAGGTTCTCGAGCCGAACGCGGCCGCGCCCGGGAATGATCGCCGAGAAGGGCTCGCGGCGGACGCGGAGCCCCAGCCTCGCCACCTGGTCTGCGAACCACTGCCGA
Organism: Actinomycetota bacterium; assembly: GCA_005888315.1. Lineage (GTDB taxonomy): Bacteria > Actinomycetota > Thermoleophilia > Gaiellales > Gaiellaceae > 13-2-20CM-68-14. Next base: position 22,065 of record VAWH01000049.1, read on the forward strand.
GCGCTGGCGGCACCGGGCGAACCGGGTGAGCGGTCCGGAAAGGTCTGGGCGAGATCGCGCGTGAGCGCGGCCGCCCGCGTCTTGTCGAAGGCGGGTGGCAGAGTTGGGACGGCCGGGCGGAGCGCCGTCGGCTTGCCGACGCTGAATGCGGCGATTAGCAGGGGAATCCCGACGAGCAGCCACGTACCCCGGTAGAGACGTCCGTTGATCGGCCGCTCGAGCGAGCCTGGACGCGCGCGTTCGCGCGCGGGAGGCGGGATCGCCGCCATGCCGTGGCTATAGTAGGCAGGCGAGAACTCGACGCGGGCAGGCAGACTGCTACGCGATGCGCGACTCCTCGACAATCCTGCTCGTCGACGACGAGGACTCGGTCCAGAAGCTCCTCACGTATCCGCTCGAACGCGACGGTTTCCGCGTCGTGCAGGCGCGGGACGGAGAGCAAGCACTGAGGCTCTTCGAGGACCAGCGGATCGACCTCGTCGTTCTCGATTTGATGCTGCCGAAGGTCGACGGCCTCGAGGTCTGCAAGCGGCTCCGCGCCGGCAGCGACGTCCCGATCATCATGCTGACGGCGCGCGGCGAGGAGCTCGACAAGGTGCTCGGCCTCGAGCTCGGCGCCGACGATTACATCACCAAGCCGTTTTCGATCCGCGAGTTTCGGAGCCGCGTGCGCGCCCTCCTGCGACGCGCATCGCTGGCCCGAGACAGCGGGCCGCGCGAGGGGGAGGTGATCGAGGCCGGCCAGCTGCGAATCGATCCCGCCCGACGGACGGTCGAGCTCGCGGGAGAGCCGGTGCAGCTCACCTATGTCGAGTTCGAGCTCCTGCGGGCCCTCGCCGCCGAGCCGGCCCGGGTCTTCACGCGGGAGATGTTGCTCCGCGCGCTGTGGGGAGACTCGGCCTATCGCGAGCCGCGGACGATCGACGTCCATATTCGCCACTTGCGGGAGAAGCTCGAGCGCGACGCGAGCGAGCCGGAGTACATCCTCACCGTGCGCGGCGTCGGCTACCGGTTTCGCGACTGATGAGCACCTTCAGGACGGTCGGGGCCCGCCTCAGCCTGGCACTTCTCGCCGTCGTCGCGCTCGTTCTGGGGCTCGTCTATCTCATCGTCGTCCCGTCGCTGAGAAACCGGCTGATCGACGCGAGACTGAACGATCTTGCCCGTGCAGCGCCCAAGCTCGTCCGCGAATATGAGGACAACCGGCACGACCCGGACTTCCTGTCGAACGCGGACGCCAGCACGAATGCGCGCGTGCTCCTGTTGTCGGTGCTGACCCAGTCGCCGCCGACCGTGACTGTCCAGGACTCCTCGCGTCCGGGCCAGAGCGGCGGCGCCTTCACGGACGATCCGGTCGCGCTTGACTCGGCCAAGACGTCGATGCTCGAGCGCGGGACCGTCTCGCGCGGCGGGAGCGAGTTCGCGGAAGTCGCGAGCCCGATCGGTAGCGGAGATGTTCTCTTGCTCTCCGCGCCGCTGCACGATGCGCTCGCCGACGTCCACGCCGTGCAACGCCGCCTGCTCTTCGCCGGCGGCCTGGCGCTGCTCGTCGCACTCCTGATCGGGTACGGAGCAGCCCGCCTCTTCGCGCGCCGAATCCGACGCCTCGAACGTGCGGCCGAGCGGATCGCGCGCGGACGCTTCGACGAGCCCGTCGCTGACACCGCCTCGGATGAGCTCGGTGAGCTCGCGCGGGCGTTCGACCGCATGCGCGTCCGGCTGGCCGGGCTCGACCACGCGAGGCGTGAGTTCGTTGCCAACGCATCGCATGAGCTTCGGACGCCGCTGTTCTCGCTCGGCGGTTTCCTCGAGCTCCTCGAGGACGAGGAGCTCGACGAGCGGACGCGCCGAGAATTCCTCGAGACGATGGCAGGCCAGGTGCGCCGCTTGACCAAGCTCGCCGACGATCTGCTCGACCTCTCGCGGCTGGACGCAGGCCGGCTGCACGTGGAAACGCAGCCGGTCGAGCTCGGGAGCGTGGCGAGCGCGGCCGTCGACGAGTTTGCCGGTGTCGCCCTGGCTTCAGCGCATCCGCTGGAATTCGCCGCCAACGGAGCCGCTGACGCCCATGGCGATCCGCAGCGCGTCCTTCAGATCGTGCGCATCCTGCTCGAAAACGCCTTGGTGCACACGCCGCCGGGCACGCCGGTCGAGGTTGCCGTGCGCCGCGCCGACGGCCGGGCGGAGATCAGCGTCGCCGACGGCGGCCCCGGCATCAACGCCGAGGATCGGGCCGAGCTGTTCGACCGCTTCTACCGCGGCGAGAGCACGAAGGCTTCGGGGAGCGGGCTCGGCCTCGCGATCGCGAAGGAGCTGGCGGAGCTGATGGGCGGCGAGATCGAGCTCGACTCGAAGCCGGGCCGGACGGTCTTCTCGCTCGTTCTACCCGCCGACGAGCCGGCGCCTGAGGGCCCGATGGGCTGAACCGTCCCGTTTCCGCGGCGCGTTCTTCGTGTTGCCGCGTGAACCAAGGCGCCCCGACCTCCTCCCCAAGGCGAGCGTAGCGCTGAAACTGTTACGCGCGGGTGACGAAAGCGGGCCGGAAGTGGGACTTCGGCGCGAGAAGCTCGATTTCGCCTCTCTACGAGGCGCGGGTAACCCTGCACGGGTCTTTCGGGACATGTCTTTCGACGTGAAAACGCTCAAAAAGACCTCTTTGCAGGCATTTCTCTGCCCAATGGCTACGGTCGGCCTTTACGACGGCGAGGGAACAGCCACCCGAGACGGACGCTTACGCCTGGCGGTGGAATGACGAACGAGGAAGCTGTTCGCTGATTCGCTCAGTTCCGGCGAGTGTTGCGTGCGGAGGCGTAGTCGGGCGTCGCTACAGTGGGTCGGTGCGCGACCGCCCCGTACCACTCGCGATCGTCGCGATCGTTGCCGCCGTGATCGGCGGCATTTCCGTCCTGGTGGTCGGAAAGGCGGCCGGCTGGCTCTCGACTGGGACGAAGAAGTCCGTGATCGTCCAGACGCCGGCTGTTGCCCAACCGGTTGCGACGGCGAAGCCTTCGCCTATCCCCAGCGCAAAGCCGCTGGTCGGCAACGGTTTCGATCCGAGCCGGATCTACCGAACGCGGTCGGCGGGGGTCGTCACGATCTACGCAATCTCCGGCAGCGGCGGCGATTCCGCCCAGGAAGCGCAGGGTTCCGGCTTCGTCGTCTCTCCGAAGGGCTACATCCTCACGAATTCACACGTGATCACGAATGCCGGCGAAGGCTCCGGCAGCGTTTCGCCCGCCGACAAGCTGTTCGTCGAGTTTCAGGACCGTGATCGGGTGCCGGCAAAGGTCGTCGGCTGGGACATCTACGACGACGTCGGCCTTGTCAAGGTCAATCCGGCCGACCATCCGCTCGAGCCCGTGCCGCTCGGGGATTCCGCGCAGGTGAAGGTCGGCCAGCCGGTGGCTGCGATCGGCAGCCCCTTCGGCAACGTCAACTCGCTCAGCGTCGGCGTGGTCTCGGCAACGGAGCGCTCGATCGACTCACTGACCTCGCAATACAGCCTCGTGGACGCCATCCAGACGGACGCTCCAATCAACCACGGAAACTCCGGCGGCCCTCTCTTCGATGCCGGCGGGCGCGTGATCGGGATCAACGCTCAGATTCGGAGCGACTCGGGTAGTGGCGAGGGGGTCGGCTTCGCGGTGCCGATCGATTCGGCGCGCCGGTCGATGACGCAGCTGATCGCGACGGGCCGCGTCTCGTACGCCTACGTCGGAATCTTGACCGAAGATCTGACCCCGACGATCGCAAGAAAGCTCCACTACCCGGTTTCCCACGGCGCGGTCGTTACCAACGTCAAGGCCCACTCTCCTGGCGCGGAGGCCGGCCTGCACGAGGGCAACGACCGGCGCGAGCTGCTCGGCGCACCCTTCGTCAGCGGCGGGGACGTGATCGTTTCGATTGCCGGCCGGCCGGTCAGAAGCGCCGAAGACGTCGTTCGGGTGGTCACGGAGCAGCTCTCCCCTGGGCAATCCGTGCCTGTTTCCTTCATTCGGGCAGGCACGAAGCGCCGGGTCACCGTGACGCTAGCGGAGCGGCCGCCGAGTTCAGGCTAACCAAAGCGCCGCGCGGCCTCGCCGCTACGCCGTCTAATCCCGGGAGGGAAAGGGGTGCCGTCGAGCGATTCTCGAACAGATCAAGGTTACGGTCGGCAACAAGAGGGAAGAGGGCCTCGATGGACCCCCACGACCGTCTCGTACGGCTCACCATCCCTGCGAAGGCCGAATACATCACTCTCGGCCGCCTCGCGCTGACGGCAATCGCGCGCGTCCGCCCGCTCTCGGAGGAGACGCTCAGCGACCTGAAGCTGGCGCTGACCGAGGCGTGCACCAACTCCGTACGCCATGCCTACCATGAAGGACGCGCCGGCACGGTCGAGATCGTCTACCAGATCGAGCCCGATCGGCTGATCGTCGAGGTGACCGACGACGGCTCGGGTTTCGAGCCTGCCAGCCTGGCGGCGGGCGGAAACGGGGATCTGAGTGAGGGCGGTCTCGGGATCGCGATCATCCAGGCGGTCTCCGACGAGGTCGAGATCGGCGGGCGAGAGTCGGGAGGATCCCGGCTCCGCTTCGTGAAGTTCCTGGGCGAGTAGCGTCTATCCTGGGCGCTTTCGCCGTCTAGACACTCGAGCCGACCCCACATGCTCCAGCTCATCAACGTCGGAAACAAGTCGCTGCTCGACTACGGCACGATCGCGACGCGCGGCTTGATGGAGGAGATCCGCAGGCTCGCCGCGCAGCTCGAGGGCAAGCGCGTCTTGCATCTGTCCGCGACCGCGTTCGGCGGGGGCGTGGCGGAGATTCTCTACGCCCTCGTTCCCCTGATGCGCGATGCGGGGCTCGACGCCGAATGGCGGATCATCCGCGGTGCCGACGAGTTCTTCGGAGCGACGAAGACGATTCACAACGCGCTCCAGGGCTCGCCGCAGGGGCTGACCGCCGAGCAGAAGGAGGTCTACCGCCGCTACAACGAGGAAAACGCGCACGAGCTGGAGGACGAGTACGACTTCGTCATCGTCCACGACCCCCAGCCTGCCTATGTGATCGAGCATTTCCCTTCGTCCCAGGCGCGCTGGATCTGGCGCTGCCACATCGACCTCTCGGCCCCGAACCAGAGCGTGCTCGACTTTCTCCTGCCCGCACTCGGCCGCTATGACGCGGCGATCTTCCACATGAACGAGTACGTCCCGGCGGCGCCCGGCCTGCCGCCGTCGTACATCTGGCCGCCCGCGATCGATCCATTGACGCCGAAGAACATGGCCCTGTCGCCCGAGGATGCGGCCTACATCGTCGACCAGTTCGGAATCGACGTCGAGCGGCCGCTGCTGACCCAGGTCTCGCGCTTCGATCCCTGGAAGGACCCGCTGGGCGTGATCGACGCCTACCGGGAGGTGAAGAAGCGGTTTCCCACGGTGCAGCTCGCGCTCGTCGGCTCGATGGCGCACGACGACCCCGAAGGTTGGGACTACTACAACCAGACCGTCGCTTATGCCGAGGGCGATCCCGACATCTACATCCTCTCGAACCTCAACAACATCGGCGGCGTCGAGGTCAATGCCTTCCAGGTGCACTCGCACGCAGTGATCCAGAAGTCGATCAGGGAAGGATTCGGGCTGACGATCACCGAGGCGCTCTGGAAGACACGGCCTACGGTGGCGGGGCGCGTCGGCGGGATCGTGCGGCAGATCCAGGAGGGCGAGACGGGCTGGCTGGTCGATTCGTCGGCGGATTGCGCCGAGGCGTGCGTCGAGATCCTGCGCGACCAGACCGAGGCGCGCCTGCGCGCGCTGAAGGGCAAGGAGTTCGTCCGGCGCAACTTCCTGATGCCGCGGCTGCTTCGCGACTGGCTGGTGCTCTTCAACCGGCTGCTCGGCAACGACACCGCCGGCGCCGAGGTCGCCGTTGTCGGCGCCGCGTAGGCGCTCGCTTGCGACGCCGACTAGAGGTCGCGGCGGCTTTGCCGGCGCGGCCGTCTAAACCAGGCAACAAGGACAGCAGGGGTCCGGAGCTCGTGTTCGGCAGCGCCGCGTAGTTTCTAGGTAGGGCAGCCCGGTTACGCTTCCGCTTCATGGCGGAGCGGCGCAAGCTGATCGTGGTCTCGAACCGTGGGCCGGTCTCGTATTCGCGGCAGAACGGTGAGCGAGTCGCGAGGCGGGGCGGCGGCGGGCTCGTCACCGCCCTGCGCGGCCTGGTCTCGCATCACGACGTGACCTGGATCGCCAGCGCGATCACGGACGAGGATCGCGCCGCCTCGCACGAGACGATCGAGGAGACCGCGCGAGACGGCTCGACCTTTCGCCTGCGCCTCGTCAGCCATGACGAGGCCGTCTACGACTGGTTCTACAACGTCATCTCGAACCCGACGCTCTGGTTCCTGCAGCACTACCTCTGGGAGCCGGCCTATACGCCCGCAGTCGATCACGGGCTCCATCACGCCTGGGAGCAGGGGTACGTCCGCGTCAACGAGGGCTTCGCCGCCGCGGTCCTCGAAGAGCTCGAGGCCGAGCCCGACGCGGCCGTCCTGTTCCACGACTACCACCTGTATCTGGCGCCGCGGTTCGTGCGCGAGGAGGCGCCGGATGCGACGCTCTCGCACTTCGTCCACATCCCCTGGCCGCAGCCCGATTACTGGCGGATCCTGCCGGCACCTATGCGTCACGCGATCCACGACGGCTTGCTCGCCAACGACGTTGTCGGCTTCCACTCGAGCCGCTGGCGGCTCGCCTTCCTGCGCTGCGCCGTCGATATCGCCGGTGCGGCGGGAAACTTCACCGACTGGACTGCGGAATACCGCGGACGGCGGACACGGGTCGCGGCCTCGCCGATCTCGATCGATCCCGAGGAGTTCGACGAGCTCGCGGCGAGCCCCGAGGTGCTCGAGGCGGAGCGGGAGATCGTCGAGCGGCGCCCGGAGCGGCTCGTCGTGCGGGTCGATCGCACCGATCCGTCCAAGAATGTCGTCCGCGGCTTCCGCGCCTTCGAGCTCTACCTCGAGGCCCACCCGGAGATGCACGGGCGGGTGACGCTGCTCGCCCTGCTCGACCCCTCCCGGCAGGACATCCCCGAGTACTCCGAGTACCTCGGGGCGATTCAGCGTGAGGCCCGGCGCGTCAACGACCGCTTTCAAGCCGAGGGCTGGCTGCCGGTCGATCTGCAGATCGAGGACGACTTCCCGCGCTCGATCGCCGCCTACAAGCAGTTCGACGTCCTGTTCGTGAACGCGATCTTCGACGGGCTCAACCTCGTGGCGAAGGAGGCGCCGCTCGTCAATACACGCAACGGTGCTGTTGTCTTATCCGAAAACACCGGCGTCTCCGAGGAGCTCGGCAGGTGGACGCTGGAGATCAACCCGTTCGACGTCGCCGCCCAGGCGGAGGCGATCCACGTTGCGCTCGAGCTGCCGGAGGACGAGCGGCGGAGCCGGCTCGAGGCGATCCGGGCGTATGTCCGCGAGCACGATCTCGCGCACTGGCTCGCCCTGCAGCTCGACGAGCTGGACCGCGCCTCGGCTCGGGTGTCTTAGCGCGATACGGTGCCTTTGTGAGCGAGCTCTCGCACGTCGACGAAACGGGTGAGGTGCGCATGGTCGACGTCGGCGGCAAGGAGCTTTCGCGCCGCCGCGCGGTTGCCCGCGCCGAGGTGCGGATGGCCCCCGAAACGGCGCGCCGGCTGCGTGAGCTGCCGAAAGGCGACGCGCTGGCGGCGGCCCAACTCGCAGGGATCATGGCCGCGAAACGCACCGGCGAGCTGATTCCCCTCTGCCACCCGTTGCCGCTTTCTCACGTGGCCGTCGAGCTCGAGGTCGGCGAGGCGGAGGTGACCGTCCTGGCGAGCGCCGAGACGACCGCGCAGACGGGCGTCGAGATGGAGGCGCTGACGGCTGCCGCGGTCGCCGCGCTCACCGTCTACGACATGGCGAAGGCCGTCGACAAGGAGCTCGAGATCACGGGTGTGAGGCTCCTCGAGAAGACAAAAGAAGCCTTGTGAAGGCGGCAGTCCTGACGGTGTCGGACGGCGTCGCCGCGGGCGAGCGCGACGACGAGAGCGGCGACCTCCTCGCGGAGCTGCTCGCGGCGGAGGGCTACGAGGTCGAGCGGCGCCTCGTTTCCGACGATCGAGCGGCGATCGCCGACGCAGTCGTCGAGCTCGCCGAGGACGCGCCGCTCGTGCTGACGACGGGCGGCACCGGCCTCGGGCCGCGTGACGTGACGCCGGAGGCCACCGCCGAGGTCGTCGAGCGGCCCGCACCGGGGATCGCCGAGGCGATTCGCGCCGACTCGATCGCCAGGACACCGCATGGGCTGCTCTCGCGCGGGATCGCCGGGGTGCGCGACCGCACGCTCGTCGTCAACCTGCCCGGCTCGCCGGGCGGCTGCCGCGACGGCTTCGCGGTGCTGCAGCCGGCACTCCGCCACGCGCTCGAGCTGCTCGCAGGCGAGCAGACTGCACACCGGCAGACATGATTTCCGGAGCCGCCACGTACCCGCGGCGCTTCGCGTCGCTGGTCAAGATCGAGCACACCGTCTTCGCGCTGCCGTTCGCCTACGTCGGCGCCCTGCTTTGCGTCAGGAAGATCCCCTCGGCACACGACCTCGTCTGGATCACGCTGGCGATGATCGCCGCCCGTTCGCTGGCGATGGGGTTGAACCGGCTGATCGACGCCGCGATCGACGCGCGCAACCCGCGCACGGCGACGCGCGAGCTTCCGAGCGGCCTGCTGAGCCGCGGTCAGGTCGTCGTCTTCTGCACGGCTTCGTTCGCGCTCTTTCTCGTTGCGGTCTTCCAGCTCGACCCGATCGTGCGCTGGCTCTGGCCGATCCCTGTCGCCGCCTTCGTCGTCTACCCCTACCTGAAGCGCTGGACCTGGCTCTCGCACCTCTGGCTCGGCGCCGTCGACGGGCTCGCGCCCCTAGGCGCCTGGGTTGCGATCACGGGGCGGCTCCCCTGGCCGGCTTGGGCGCTCGGCGGCGCCGTCGCGCTCTGGGTAGCGGGATTCGACCTCTTCTACTCGCTCTTCGATCTCGAGGTCGACCGGGAGCAGGGTCTGCACTCGTTCGCGACGCGGTTCGGGGAACGGCGTCTCTTCTGGGGGGCGCGGCTCGCGCACGCGGCAACCATCGGACTGCTCGCCGCAGTCGGCTTCGGGCTCCACCTCGGCGTGCTGTACTGGCTCGGCGTCGGCGCGGTCGCCGCGCTGCTCGCGTATGAACATGCCCTCGTCCGGCCGGGCGACCTGCGCCGACTCAACGCAGCCTTCTTCACGATGAACGGCATCATCAGCGTCGTGTTCTTCGGCTTCGTGCTCGCCGAGGCGGCTGGATGAGGCGTCGCTTGCGATGCCGACCGGGAGGCTGTGGCGGCCTTGCCGCCGCACCCGTCCAAACCCGGCTGTTGGGCCCAGACGCTCAAAGTGGCAAGGGCGCGGCCGCATGAGGCGTCGCTTGCGATGCCGACCGGGAGGCTGTGGCGGCCTTGCCGCCGCACCCGTCCAAACCCGGCTGTTGGGCCCACACGCTCAAAGTGGCAAGGGCGCGGCCGCATGAAAGTCGCTGCTCTCTACGACATCCACGGCAACCTGCCCGCGCTGGAGGCGGTGCTGCGCGACGTCCCAGAGGACGCGATCGTCCTGATCGGCGGGGACACCGCGGCCGGTCCGATGCCGGCCGGGACGCTCGAGCGTCTGCTGGCCCTCGGCGACCGCGCCGTCTGGATTCGCGGGAACGCCGACCGGGAGGGCGGCGTCGAGAGCGAGCTCTGGCGTTGGCGGACGGACTGGATGTGGGAGCAACTGGGCGGAGAAAATCGGGCGTTCCTGAACGGCCTTCCAGGGACCGCGTCCCTCACCGTCGATGGGCTCGGCGAGACGCTCTTCTGTCATGGCTCGCCGCGCAGCGATGAGGAAGCAATCACGGCCGTGACCGCGGAGGAACGCCTTCGCGCGATCCTCGCGGACGCGGGCGCGTCCCTCGTCGTCTGCGGGCACACGCATCACCAGTTCGACCGCCGGAGCGACGGTGTTCGCGTCGTCAACCCCGGCAGTGTTGGTATGCCCTACGAGGGGCGAACAGGTGCGTACTGGGCCTTGCTGGGCCCCGAGGTCGAGCACCGTCGCACCGAGTACGACCTAGAGGCCGCGACCGCGGCAATCCGCGAGAGCGGTTATCCGGAGCCCGACGAGTTGGTGGAGACGCTCGCGACCCCTCCGACTGCGAAAGAGGCCGCTGAGTTTCTCGAGCAGCAGGCTCTCGAGAAAGAAGCGCCGTGATCCGCGCTCGCGCGGTCGCTCGCCGCTTCGGAGACAAGCGCGCGCTCGAGCCGGTCGACTTCGAGCTTCCGCGGGGCGGCTTCCTCGTCGTGACCGGGCCGAATGGCTCCGGCAAGACGACGTTGCTGCGGCTCTGCGCGGGCCTGCTGATCCCGACCTCCGGCGAGCTGGAGGTGCGCGCCGAGCGTGGCCAGCTCGGCTACCTCGCGCACGAGCCGCTCGTCTACCGCGAGCTGACCGCGATCGAGAACCTCGACCTGTACGGGCGCCTCTACCGTGTACCGGAACGGCGGGAGCGGGTCGGGATGCTGCTCGAGCGCTTCGGCCTTTGGGAGGCCCGCGGCGAGCGGACCGGCTCGTACTCGCGCGGGATGCTGCAACGCCTCGCGCTTTGCCGCGCGCTCCTGCACGATCCCGAGCTGCTGATTCTCGACGAGCCCGCGAACGCGCTCGACGCGGCCGGCGAAGAGCTGCTCGAGCGGGAGCTCGAGGAACTGCGGCGCGAGCGGACGCTGCTCGTCGCCAGCCACTCGCCCCAGCGGCTCGAGCGCTTTGCGACCGGAAAACTGGCGCTCACATGAGGAGGTACTTGTCAGACGCGGGCGCACTCGCCCGCAAGGACCTGCTGCTCGAGTTGCGGGCGCGCGACACGCTGCCGGCGATGCTGCTGTTCGTCGTCTCGGTGCTGGTCGTCTTCCATTTCGCGCTTCCGCAGAATGCCTCGGCCCGCGCGTCGCTGGGGCTGCTCTGGGTTGCGATCCTGTTCACTGCGCTGCTCGGGCTTGGTCGCGCCTTCGTCGCCGAGCGCGAGCAGGGAGTGCTCGACGGGCTCGTGCTCGCGCCGTCGGACCGGAGCGCGATCTGGGTCGGCAAGGTCGTCGCCACTTTGGCCTTCCTCGTCGTCGCGGAGGTCGTGGCGCTGCCGGCGTTCGCGCTCTTCTTCACCTCGATCGACGCCACGACGGTCGCCGGAGTGGCGCTGGCGGATATCGGCATCTGCGCCGTGGGAACGTTGCTCGCGGCGATGGCGGCGGCGGGCCGCGCGCGCGAGTTGCTGCTGCCGCTCCTCTTCCTGCCGCTCGCAATTCCGATCGTCGTCGGCGGCGTCGGCTCGAGTCTCGCCGCCTCGAGCGGCAAGTACCTCGGCTTCCTGGCGCTCTACGACGCGATCTTCGTCGTGCTCGCCTGGGCGGCCTTCGAGTACGTCGTCACGGAGTAGCCGGCTGCGGCGTCGCTTGCGATGCCGCCGAAGAGGCCGCGCCGACATGTGCGGCGCGGCCGCTAAACCCGGTCGGCTATGCCTAGCCGCTAGCTCCTACCGGGCACAGGTAAAGGAGCGCCCGTTTCTGCCCTCGCCGCCAGGCGCCGCTGCTCGCGCGCGTCCGGCCAGAGCGTGATCACCGAGCCGAGCAGGAAGACGAAGCCGGCGAGCCAGACCAGGTTGACCAGCGGCTTCACGAGGACCTTGAGGTAGACGGCGGTGACCTCGCCCTTCCGGAACTTGAATTCGTCGCCGATCACGAACAGATCCTGCGCACGGAGCCAGTCGCGCTTGATCGCGACCTCGTTCGACGTCTGGTCCTCCGCGAAGTACCGATTCTTGCCCGCCATGATCGTGCCCGCCCGCTTGCCGTTCTCGGTCACGGCGATCCGGGCGCGGAGCTCGAGATGGTTCGCCGCGCGTCGCTCGACGCTGTCGAGGTAGGTGAGCGTGTAGCCGCGGATCTTCATCGTGTCCCCCGGCCGGAAGCGCTGGATCTTCGTCGCCCCGTATGCGCTCGAGCCCGCGACGCCGATCGCGAGCAGGACGACGGCGGCGTGGACGACGTAGCCGCCGTAGCGACGACGGTTCCGCGCTACGAGCCCCGAGAAGGCCGACCACCAGGTCGGCGCGCCGAGCGCCTTCCGGGCCCGGGTGCCGCGGGCGAACTCGTGCACGATCGCAGCAAGTGCGAAGGCGGAGAAGGTGTAGGCGAGCAGCCCCGGCGTGCTCGAGCCGGCGCCGAGTGCGATCAGGATCGCGCCGACCGCGAGCGCCGCGATGGCCGGCCAGAGCACAGTCTCCCCGAGCGCGCGTAGCGATGTTCGCCGCCAGGCGACGAGCGGCCCGATCCCCATCAGGAGCAGCAGGGGGAGGCCGAAGACCTTCAGGAAAAAGTTGTAGTAGGGCGGGCCGACCGTCACCGCCTCGCCGCGCACGGCCTCCGACAGCAACGGGAACGCGACTCCCCAGAGCACGGTGAGCGTGAAGGCGACGAGCAGCAGGTTGTTGTAGAGGAAGGCCGCCTCTCGCGACGCAAGCGACTCGAGCTTCGTGCGCGCCCGCAGCAGCGGCAGCCGCCAGAGGATCAGCGCGGTTGAAAAGGCCGCAGCAAGGGCGATGAAGCCGAGGAACCAGGCCCCGATCGGCGACTGCGCGAATGAGTGGATCGAGTTGATCAGGCCGCTGCGGGTCAGGAAGGTGCCGAAGATCGAGAGGCAAAAGGCGCCCGCGACGAGGGTCGCGTTCCAAACTCGCAGCATGTTCTTCTTCTCCTGCACCATGACGGAGTGGAGGAAGGCCGTCGCCGCCAACCACGGCATCAGCGCTGCATTCTCGACCGGGTCCCACGCGTAATAGCCGCCCCATCCGACTTCCTCGTAGGCCCACTTCGCGCCGAGCAGGATGCCGATCCCGAGCGCCGTCCACGCGAGGATCGTCCACCGGCGCGTGGCCACGATCCAGCGCTCGTCGAAGCGGCCGGAGAGGAGCGCGCCGGCCGCGAACGCGAACGGGATCGTCAGGCCGACGTAGCCGAGGTAGAGGAGCGGCGGGTGGATCATCATGTAAGGGTTCTGGAGGCTCGGGTTGAGCCCGGCGCCGTCGGCAGGCGCCACCTGCGTCGCGAACGGGCTGACGACGAAGACGAGCAGCAGCGCGAAGAAGCTCGCGACGGCGCCGAGCACCGGCACGGTCCACGGCAGCACCTCCGTCGCCAGACGGCGGTTGAAAGCGACGGCCGCCGAGCCGAGACCGGTCAACACGAACAGCCAGAGCAGCAGCGAGCCGGCCTGCCCGCCCCAGAAAGCCGTGTACACGTAGGGGAACGGCAGAGCTTTGCTCGAATGCTCGGCGACGTAGGCGAAGGAAAAATCGCGCGTCCGGAACGCATTCAGGAGCACGATCGCGGCGACCGCGCTGGCGCCGAAGGCGGCGAAGAGCGAGTTCCGCGCCGAGTCGACCAGTCGGCGCCGCCGCGTGTAGGCGCCTAGGCCGCCGCCGACCGCGGCGTAGAGCGCTAGCCCGAACGCGAGCGAAAGCGAAGCACGGCCGAGATCCTGCATTAGTGCCCCATCCAGCAATACCTGCCGGCTGCTGGCCCACGATCACGCGGCGCCAGAGTCCACCCTCGCTCTTGCCAAGGCTGCCAGCCTTGGCCGCGAGCGAGTGCGGCCTCTGGCTTGGTGCTCGCGACCCAGAAGCTCGGCGGCATTACTGGAAGGGGCACTAGCTCTTCGCCGGCGAGTACTTAGACGGGCACTTCGTCGTGATCGACGTCGCGGCGAGGCTGCTGCCGTTG
>VAWH01000016.1 GCA_005888315.1 Actinomycetota bacterium
AGGGCGGCGTCGGCGGACGGCACCTTGCGATCAAGACGTGTGACACGCAGAACAACAACCCGACGACGGCCAAGGCATGCGCAGTCAGCCTGCTCGGCCAGGGCGCCAAGATCATCTTCACGACCTGCGACGTCGACTTCGCGACGCCCGTGGTGCAGGCGGCGATCAACCGCGGCGTGCTTGCGATCGCCCCGTGCATCGGAACGGATCAGATGGGGCCAAAGCGCTTCGCGGCCAAGGGGAAGCTCGCGTTCAGCTTCGGCAACGTCGCCCAGGACGAAGGCTCGGCGATGGCCCAGTATGCGCACGATCGCGGCTGGAAGACGGCCGGCCTGGCCACGAACACGCTGCTCGTCTACTTCAAGAACGTCGTCCAAGCGTTCGACAAGCGCTTCCGGCAGCTCGGCGGCAAGGTGGTCGACCGCGAGTCGTACGCCACGGGCGCGAACAACGTCCAGAGCGCGGTGACCCGGCTGAACAGCCACAAGGCGCAGGTCTACGTCACGTCGACGTCGTTCGGTGAGCTGCCCGCATTCGTTTCCGGCTTGCGGTCGCTCGGCAACAAAACGCCGATCATCAACTCGTGGGCCGGTGACGGCACCTACTGGGTGACGAAGAACCCGAAGGTCACCAACTACTACTTCGTGACCTACGCGTCCGTGTTCGGCGACGATCCGTCGCTTGCGGTCCGCCGGATGATCGCCGCGCTCAAGGGGGCCCACGCCGCGCCGGCAACCGGCGGTTTCCTCGGCGGTGCGGACGCGATCGACGGGATCGTCACCGCAATCAAGCGGGCTCACGGCTCCACGAAGGGGTCGGCGCTTGCCGCGCAGCTAGTCAAGTTCCATCGTGTTCCCGTCCTCGGCGGCAGGATCAGCTTCTCCGCGAAGCTGCACACCGTCTTCGGGCGCGACTACCGCGTGATCGAGATCAACAACAACAAGGCCCGCTTGAAGGGCCTGGTGCGGGCCAAGGTCATCCCGAAGCTGTAGTTGGGGAGTCCCGCGCCGGCCAGCGAGCTCGAGCGGAGGCCCGAAGAGACCCTTCGGGCCTCCGCCGTTTCTCGTTCCTTCGAGGGCGTCCGGGCGCTGCAGGAAGTCACGCTCGAGCTGCACCGCCACGAGGTGGTCGGCCTCGTCGGCCCGAACGGCGCCGGCAAGTCGACGCTCGTCAACCTCCTCACCGGCTTCGACCTGCCGACCTCGGGCACCGTCGAGCTGCGCGGTCGCGAGATCACCCGCTGGAGCGCCCACCGGCGCACCCGATCCGGGCTGGCGCGCACGTTCCAGCACAGCCGCTCGTTCCGGGCGCTCTCCGTGCGCGAGAACGTCGAGGTCGCCGCCCTCGGCGTCGGCGCGCGGGGCCGCGAAGCTCGGCGGCGGGCCGAGGAGCTGCTCGAGCGGCTGGCACTGACGGCTCTGGCCGACGTGCGCGCAGACTCCCTCGCCCAGGGTGACGAGCGCCGGCTCGGCGTGGCGCGCGCGCTCGTCACCGAGCCCGCCTTCGTGCTGATGGACGAGCCGGCCGCAGGCTTGCCGGAGGCGGAGGTGCCGGAGTTCGCCGCGGTGGTCCGCGCCGTGCGCGACGACCACCGCGCTGGGGTGCTGCTGATCGACCACAACATGGCGCTCGTGATGGGCGTTTGCGATCGAATCCACGTGCTCGACCAAGGACGGACGCTGGCGGCGGGAACGCCGGAGGAGATCCGCGGCGACCTCAACGTCGCTGCGGCCTACCTCGGCGAGACCGCGGTGGACACCGATGCCTGAAGCGGCCGCGCTCGAGCTCGACGAAGTCGAGGTTCGCTACGGGAGCGTCTCGGCGGTCCGCAACCTGAGCCTGCGCGTCGGCAAGGCCGAGATCGTCGGCCTGATCGGCCCGAACGGGGCGGGGAAGTCGACGACGCTGCACGCGGTCATGGGCCTGCTGCCGGCGCACCGGGGTGAGATCAGGCTGCATGGCCAGCCGCTGCGTCGCCGTTCGGCCGAGTCGATCGCCCGCGCCGGCATCGCGCTCGTCCCCGAGGGGCGGCGGATCTTCGGCGACTTCACGGTCGAGGAGAACCTGCGCCTCGGCCTCGCGGCCCGCCGGAAGGGCTACATGGGCGACCCATTGGCGCCCGCGTTCGAGCTCTTCCCGGTCTTGCGCGAGTTCCGGCGGCGGCCCGCCGGGGCGCTCTCCGGAGGCCAGCAGCAGCAGCTCGCGATCGGGCGGGCGCTCGTCTCACGCCCGGACATCCTGCTCCTCGACGAGCCGTCCCTCGGCCTCGCCCCGCTCGCCGTCGACGGGATCTTCAAGGCGTTCACGGAGATCCGCGAGGTCGGCACGACGATCCTGCTGGTCGAGCAGCGCGCCCAGCGGACGGTCGCGCTCGCCAGCCGGACGCACGTCCTCGTCGGCGGCGAGCTGCGGATGACGCTCGGGCCGGCCGATGCGGAGGACACCGAGAAGATCATCGCCGCCTATCTCGCCTCGTGAGCGTCCTCGCCTCGATCGATCTCAACACGCTCGGCGACGCATTCGGGCTGGGCGCGATCTACGCGCTGATGGCGGTCGGGATTGGACTCGTCTTCGGAGTCCTGCGGCTAGTCAACTTCGCCTACGGACAGCTGATCATGGCGGGCGCCTACACCCTGGCTTACACGACGAGCTGGCCCGTCACGGCGAGCATCGTCGCCTGCTTCGCGGTCGTCGTGGCGCTGTCGCTGGCGATGGACCGGCTCGTCTTCCGTCCGCTTCGCTCCTCCTCGCCGGCCGTGATGCTCGTGACGACCTTCGCGGTCTCGTTCCTGTTGCAGGCCGTGGCACTGATCATCGACCTCCGCGACGGGACGCTCGGCGAAGTCGCGAGCGCGGTCGCCCCGCTGAACCAGGCGATCACGGTCGGGGGCGTCGACATCCGCAAGGTGACGTTCGTGGCCGTCGGGGTTGCCCTGGGCGCGCTCGTTGCGCTCGCGCTCGTGCTGGCGCGAACGACGATCGGCCTCCACACACGGGCGGCGGCGAGCGACTTCCGGACGGCGCGGCTCCTCGGTGTGCGCGCCAACCGCGTCATCGGCTTCGCGGTGGTCGTGTCCGGCTTGCTCGCCGGCGCGGTGGCCGTGCTGCTCACCGTCCAGAACCCGTTCGTGCAGCCGGCCTTCGCCCTCGAAGACACGATCGTCGTCCTCGTCGGCGTCGTCGTCGGCGGGATCGACCGGCTGTGGACGGCGACGCTTGGAGGCTTCGCGATCGGCTTCGTCTCGGTCCTCGTCAACGCGGCCTTGCCCACCGACCAGACGATCTTTCTCCCGTCGGTCGTCTACGCGCTGGTGATCGTCGTCCTCCTGCTTCGGCCCGCAGGCCTCTTCGCCTGGGGACGCCGCGCCGCGATGGAGCGCGTGTGAGGCTCCCATTCGACGCGCTCACCGAGCTGCTCGGCCCGGCGCTGCTGGTCATTCTCGTCGGCGCCCTCGCCACGACGGCGTCGGCCTCGAACGAGGGATACTTCCTGAACGCGCTCGTGTCGGTGTCGGTCGTGGTCGCGATCTACGTCTTCGTCGGGATCTCGGGAGTGCTCTCGTTCGGCCAGATCAGCTTCGTCGCCGTGGGCGCGTTCGCGGCAGGCGTCATGAGCGTGCCCGTCGAGTCGAAGAAAGGCGTGCTGACAAGCATCTTTCCGTTCCTCCGCGACCACTCGGTCGGCAACGTTCCGTCGCTGCTGCTGGCCGCGGCGCTCGGCGGGGCCTTCGCATTCCTCGTTGGAATGCCGCTGATGCGGCTCTCGGGCCTGGCGGCCGGGATCGCGACCTTCGCAGTGCTCGAGATCACCCACAACGTGCTCAGGGAGTGGGACAAGATCGGGCCAGGCGCGACCACTCTCGCGCTCGTCCCCGAGACGACCGGCGCGCTGCAGGCGACACTCGGGGCTCTGGTCGCGATCGTGGTTGCATTCCTCTACCAACGAAGCCGCCGCGGCCGTCTGCTGCGCGCCTCGCGCGAAGACCCGGCGGTCGCGCGGAGCGTGGGGGTGAACATCCACCTCGAGCGGCTGCTGGCATTCACCCTCTCCGGCGCGCTCGCAGGCTTCGCCGGCGGTCTCTACGTGCACCTGCTCGGGTCGATCACAACCGAGCAGGTCTACCTCGAGCTCACGTTCCTGACCCTGGCGATGCTCGTCATCGGCGGCCTGACGAGCCTCTGGGGCGCCGTGATCGGCGCGCTCGCCGTCAGCGGGCTCGACTCCTTTCTCAGCCGGGCAGAGCAGTCCGGCGTCCATGTGGTCTACACGTTCAACCTTTGGGAAGGAACCCGCCTCGTCTTTCTCGCGGCGATCATGGCCCTCGTGCTGATCGTGCGTCCCTCGGGCCTGACGGGCGGTCGCGAGTTTCGGCTCCGCCGGATCCCGTGGCGCGGGCGATGGGCGGGAGCTAGTCCGAAGCCGCCTGGCTGATCAGTTCCGCGGCTTGCTCGATGGACAGGCTGTCCGTGTTGAAGACGAGGTCGTAGTGCGTCGGCAGCTCCTCGGCGACTTCGTAAAACCGCTTCAGGTAGTCCGCCCTGCCCGCATCCGAGTCCTGCACCGCACGAGCAGCCTGCGCCTCGTCGAGCCCTTCGGCGTCGGCGACGCGTATTGCCCGCGTGTCCGGCGAGGCCGTCACGAGGACGCGGAGGATCGCCGGTCCCGGACCGATCGCATGGGAGGCCGCATGCGCAACGATGACGGCGTTTCCGCGCGCCGCCGTCTGCTCGATCGTCTCGCGGATCAGTGCCCGGATGTCGTCGCTACTCGCCTCGTCGCCGGCCCCAAGGGGAACGCTGCCGCCCATCGCCCAGGTCTCGCCGCCGCCCTGCGCGATCGCGTTGAGCACACGGGCGGCGAGCGACTTGCGTCGCTCCTCGCTCGCCACCTCCGCCGGCTCGACCCCTCCCTTGGCGGCCGCTCGGGCGACGATCTCCTCATCCACGTAGAGGAAGCCGAGGCGCTCGGCGACGAGTCGGCCGACCTCTTCGCCACCGGCACCCGCGGCATGGGAGATGCAGACGACTCTGCCGTTCACGATGACCGACGCTACGAACCCGCGCGTGTGGCGTCAAGCGCATTGGGTCGGCCCAGCATCTCCAAGGTGATAAGGATGTGAGAGATGCGGAAGCTCTTGCTCCTGATCGCGCTCGGCATCACGGCGGCGGCGCCACCGGCGGCGACGGCGGGCGGGAGCCTCAGCCGGACCCGTACGGGGACCGCATCGCTGGGACCGCGTGAAACGACCACTCGCTTCGTCGCAGCGGTCAACCGAGGCGACTTTCAGACCGCGTGCGCCATGTACTCGCGGCGTTATCTGAAAGTAACGAGAGCCGAGTGCCGCGCGCTTTACAGGCAGGGTCTCGAACTCTACGGGCCCTATCGGTACCGGATTATCGCCGCAAGCAGGCTGGCAATGCACCACTACCGAGTCTCGATCAGCCGTCGCGGCGGATCAGGCGGTTATCTCGAGTTCGCAAGGGAGTTGAGCGGCTGGAAGCTGATTCACGGAGGGTGGTAGCACAGCAGCGACCCAATGCGACGGCAGCCGCATGGCCTCCCCAACCGACAACGCTACGGTGCGACCAAGACCGGGAGTGACTTCTCCTCTCGATAACCCGCTTTCACATAAACGGTTCTGCCCGAGGCTGTCGCTTGCAGGACCGCGCGCGCGATGCCCTTTGTCCGCGCAGCCTCGTGGGCAGCGCTGACGAGCGCGGACGCCAGTCCCCGGCCGCGCATCTGCTTGCGCGTCGTGAAGCAGTAGAGCCCCGCCAGGCCGTCATGAAAGAACACGGCGCCCGTTGCCGCGGGCGAGCCGTCGACTCGGGCCAGCAGGAGCAGCAGCGACCCGTCGCCGGCTGGGCCGAGCGCGTCATGGATCTGGCCCCACTCGTCTCGTCCCTTCGGATCGGAGCCGAACACCCCGCTGTAGACGGCGAACCAGCCGTCGAGGTCGTCGCGCGATCGCACTTCGCCGATCTCACCCTGGTGCGGTCGCCGCCGGGGCGGTGGGGCGGTCGTGGCCGTCATCGCGACCATCTCCAGCACCCGCAACGGGCCGAGCTCCTCGGCGCTCGGCTTCTCGGCGAGCCACACGAACCCAGGTCGGCCCTGCAGAGCGGCAGTCGCGTTCCGAGGCGTGATGCTCCGGGAGGCGAAGAGCTGGTTGAGGAACCGGTCGAACTCCGAGTTCACAAATCCGGCCAGTCCTGCCCGCTTTGCTGCGCCGCCGCCGAGAATCTTGGCGACCCGCTCCATAAGAAACCGTGGATTCTCGAGCAGCGGCTCGGCCACGAGCCGAATCTACTCCGCGTCACGTTGGCGGAGTAGGCTCGGGTCGTGTCACGTTGCCATCTCGTCTACGCGATTGCGCCCGATGGCATGAGCGCGAGCGAGGCGAACGACGCCCTGAACACGTACATCGCAGATCCGAGCCGCGGCATCCCGGTCCTGCACGATCACTTCACCGGCAAGCCGCACGGCGGCTTCGCGGTCCTCTTTCCCCGCGACGAGAACGAGCTCGCTCGTCTCAATGATCACGGCCCGCTTGAGGGCTGGGAGATCCACCACCACCCGCTCGTCTTCGCGATTACGCCGGTGGGGCTCGACGCCCAGGTCGGGTTCACCCTCCAGGAGTACGGCCAGACAACGCTCGATGCGCTCCGCGCGGATGAGCCGGAGGACCCGCGTTACTGGTGGCAGCGGAGACGTCGAGGATCGCCCAAAAGGGGGACGCAAAACTAGATCGTCAACGATGATTCCTGCAGGAGCGGATCAGAGGTGGCTGCCCCTGACCTCCTTGCTCCTGACAGCAGCGCGCTATCGAGGGCGGTTTCGTCCCAGGGCCGCCCTCTATCAGTTTGCTGCAGCCTGAGCTACGACTTCCGCGCTGCGGCCTTGCCGCCCTTGCGGCCGGCGGCCTTCTTCTGGGCGGTCGTGCCGCCTTGCTTCGAGTTCGAGCGCGAGGACG
>VAWH01000017.1:0-1322 GCA_005888315.1 Actinomycetota bacterium
AGCTTCGCCACCCGCCCGATCACCTTCCGCACCGGCGGCCTTCCGGACTCGAGCGACGAGCTGCTCGATTTGCTGCAGCACCAAGTGGGTGACGAATGGGTATCGGCGAGCCCCGGCGTCGGAGCGATCCGCTGGGCGGGGGAGACGACCGTCGACCGCCTGCGCCGGCTGCGCCGGACCCTCGCCGGGCTCGAGGTGCCGCTCACGCTGGAGCGCGCTCCGTGGTCCGTCCGGAGCGCGGTGGGCCACTTCGGCGCCTACCGCGAGGG
Organism: Actinomycetota bacterium; assembly: GCA_005888315.1. Lineage (GTDB taxonomy): Bacteria > Actinomycetota > Thermoleophilia > Gaiellales > Gaiellaceae > 13-2-20CM-68-14. Next base: position 270 of record VAWH01000017.1, read on the forward strand.
CGTCGGCCCGCTCGTGGCGGGCCTGCGACGCACGTTCGACCCCGGCGAAGCGTTCGTAGTGGCGGTCGAAGGCTCCGACTGACCCCCCACGACAGATGACTGAGCGCGGCGGATTCGAGGCGCTCGACACGTGCGTCCACTGCGGGTTTTGCCTCCAGGCGTGCCCCACGTTCCTCGCCACCGGCGACGAAGCCGATAGCCCGCGCGGGCGCATCGACCTGATGCGCGCGCTGGAGGCCGGGGAGCTCGCGTCCGACGACCCCGCCCTCCGGCTCCACCTCGATCGCTGCCTCGGCTGTCGCGGCTGCGAGCCCGTCTGCCCTTCGGGAGTCGGCTACGGGCGTGGGATCGAGGCGGCCCGCGCCGTGCTCGCGACCCGGCGCCGACCCCCGGCGCTGGCGCGCGCGGCCCTGTGGGCGCTCACGACGCCCGGCACGTCCCGCATCGTGTACGCGCTCGCGCGGCTGTTGCGGGCGAGCGGGATCCCGGGCCGGCTGGCGGGATGGGGCAGGATTCGATTCGCTATGGGAATGTTGGCGGCGACGAAGCCGTCGGACCGTCGGACGGTCGGACGGTCGGACGGAAAGCGTCCGCAACCACCGTCCGTCAGTCCGACGGTCCGACAGTCCGTCGCCTTATTCAGAGGCTGCGTCATGGACGGCCTCTTCGCCCACGTGCACGACGCGACGGTGCGAACGCTCGGAGTGAACGGCTGGGCCGTCCGCGAGGTGCCGGGCCAGGTCTGCTGCGGCGCCTTGCATGCGCACGCCGGGCTGCGCGACGAGGCACGCCTGCTCGCCCGGGCGAACGTCGCGGCGTTCGGGCCGGGCGACGAACCGATCGTCGTCAACAGCGCCGGGTGCGGAGCGATGCTCAAGGAGTACGGGCATCTGGTCGACGCCACGAGTTTCGCAGCGCGGGTACGCGACGTCACCGAGTTACTCGCCCGAGGAGGAGGGCCCCGGCCGGGAGCGCCGGTCGACGTCCAGGTGGCGTACGATCCGCCGTGTCATCTCCTGCACGCGCAGCGCATTGCCGACGAGCCGCTCCGCG
>VAWH01000017.1:1341-8442 GCA_005888315.1 Actinomycetota bacterium
GCGATCCCGGTGCTCCGCATCGTGCCCCTCTCCGACGCGGCGCAGTGCTGCGGCAGTGCCGGTCTGTACACGCTGCTCGAGCCGGCGATGTCGCGCGCCGTGCTCGCGCCCAAGCTGGCGTCGCTGCGCGCCGCTGCGCCGCACGTCGTCGCCACGGGAAATCCCGGATGCCTGATGCAGCTCGGTGCCGGCCTTGCGGCCAGCGGCCTCTCCGCCGGCGTGCGGCACCCGGTGGAGCTGCTCGACGAGTCGTACCGGGCCGCGGGTTATTATGCTTGAAGCGGTATGATCGAAGCCCTGCTGTTCGACTTCAACGGCGTGATCGCGGACGACGAGGAGCAGCACCGGGCCGCCCTGGGCGTCGTGCTCGCCGGGGAAGGCCTGTCGCTCACTCCCCAGCAGTACTACTCCGACTTTCTCGGCTTCGACGACCGCCGCTGTCTGATCGAGGCCTTCCGTCGCGCCGGCAAGACGCTTCCCCCGCTGCAGCTCGAGCGCCTGCTCGCCCAGAAGTCTCGCGTGTACCAGGAATTGATCGACCGATCGCTGGCGCTCGTGCCCGGCGCGGCCGACTTCGTGCCGCGCGCGGCTGAGCGCTTCCGGCTCGGGCTCGTCTCGGGCGCGCTGCGGCAGGAAGTCGAGCTGGTGCTCGGCCGGGCGGGGCTGCAACGCTATTTCGACGTGCTCGTCGCCGCGGAAGACGTGGAACAGTGCAAGCCCGACCCCGCGGGGTACCTCGCGGCGCGCGGCGCGCTCGACCGCCGCCGACCGCTGCCGGCCGGCCACTGCGTGGTGATCGAGGACTCGTTGCCGGGCCTCTCCGCGGCTCGCGCCGCCGGAATGCGCTGCGCCATGCTCACGACCAGCCACCCCTCGGCCGCGCTCGCCCGAGCGGGAGCCGATCTCGTGTGGTCCGACTTCGCCGGCCACGATCCGGCTGAACTGCTCGCCCTCGCCGAACGATGAGCGCCCCTCCGCCGGTGCCCGGCCCCGCGTCCCAGCTGCCGACGGTCGCCCGCCTCGTTCCGGGTGCCGTGTCGCCGACGCGGCTCGCCGCGCTGCGCACCGGCGCGGTCATCGCGCCGGCCGAGGCGGCCGTCGTCACGCTCACGGGACCCGGCGCCGTCACGGCCGCGCAGGGGCTGCTCACCAACGACGTCGAGAAGCCGGGAGACGGCGCGTTCGTCTACGGCGCCTTGCTCACGCCCAAAGGCATGATCGTGGTCGACGCGTGGGTCGCGAGACTCGGGGCTACAATGAGTTTTGCCGTCGCGGCAGAGGGACGGGAGCGCGCGCTGGCGATCTTCACGCGCTCGGTGCCGCCGCGCCTCGCGCGCCTGGCCGACCGGACGACCGAGCTGGCGGTGTATCGCCTGGCGGGCCCCAACGCGCTCGCGGTCGCCGAAGCCGCGGGCCTGCCCGTGCCGTCGGCTCCCGGTCGCGTCCTGGCCGCCCCCGCCCCCGGCACGAGCGAGGTGGCGCGCGCGACCGAAGGTGCGCCGTTCACGTTGCAGCTGACCTTCCCGGCGGCGGAGACCGAGGTCCTCACCGCTCGTCTCACGGCCGCCGGAGCCGTTCCGACCGACGCGGCCACACTCGAGCTCGCCCGCGTTCTGGCGGGGTGGCCCCGGCTCGGCGCCGAGGTGGACGACAAGACGATTCCCCAGGAAGTCCGCTACGATGAGCTGGGCGGCGTGTCCTACACCAAGGGGTGCTACACCGGCCAGGAGACCGTCTCGCGCCTCCACTTTCGCGGCCATACCAACCGCTACCTGCGAGGCCTGCTGTTCGACGCCGAGCCGCCGGCCACGCCGGCGGACGGATGGAGCAGCGTGACCCACCTCGATCGTGACGTCGGTCGCGTGACGAGCCTCGCCTGGGTGCCGGAAAGCGGCGTCGCGGGCGGCGGCCGCTGGATCGGGCTCGCCCTCATCCGGCGCGACGTGGGATCCGGTGTGATGGTGCGCGCCGCGGGCCGCGACGCGCGGGTCGTCGACCTCCCCTTCGCCACGCCGTTCGTCGGACCCGCATGACGGTGCTGGTCACGGGCGGGAGCGGCCTCGTCGGCAGTCACGTCATCGCGGCGCTCCGCGCCCGTGGGGAGTCGGTGCGGGCGCTGGTGCGCCCGGCGAGCCGCGCGCTGATCGAGCGGCTCGGCGCCGAGGCCGTTTCGGGCGACGTGCAGGATGCCGCCGCGTGGCGCGCGGCGGTCCAGGGGGGAGTCCGCGGCCTGGTGCACGCGGCCGCGCTGCTGCAGCAGCGTGCGAGCTGGCAGGAATACGAGGCGGTCAACGTCGGCGGCACGCGCCTCGCCGCGCGCGCGGCGCGCACCGCGGGGGCGCGGCTCGTGCACATCTCCTCCGTCGCCGTGTACGGCGGCCTCGCCGACTACCGGCCGGAGTCCGAGGGGCGCACCGAGGACTTTTCGTTTCGGCCGATCCCTGAGCACGACTTCTACGCCCGCAGCAAGCGGCTGGCGGAAGCAGCCGTGGGGGAGGAAGCCGAGCGCGGTCTCACCGCCGTGGCGCTCCGGCCGAACGTCATCTACGGCGAGCGCGACCGCTTGTTCACGCCGCGGGTCATCCGCGTCGTGCGCCGCCGCGTGGTGCCGCGCATCGGGCCGGGCACGAACCACCTGTCGTGCATGTACGCCGGGAATGTCGCCGCCGCGGCCGTGGCGGCGCTCGACGCTCCGGTCGCAGGCTTCCGCGCGTACAATGTGGCGAGCGACGCGCCCCCGGCGCTCACGCAGCATGAGTTCCTGACGGCCTTCGCCGCGGCGCTGGGCGTGCGCCCCGTGACGATCCCGATTCCTGCGGGCCTGGCGCGCGGCGTGATGACCGTGGTGACGTCGCGGCGCCTCGCCCGCGCCGCGGCGGCGTTCATCACGGGGGAGAACCCCTACGTGGACGAGCGCGCCCGGCGGGAGCTCGCCTGGCAGCCGCCGTTCACGGCGGCGAGCGCCGTGCGACGCAGCGTGCGCTGGTTCCTGGAAAACGAAAAGCCCGGGCGCTAGTCCCGGGCATCGTCACTGCCGAGCGCGAGGGCGACTACGGCCGCCTGGCGGCGCGCTTCTTGGCGGCCGGCTTCTTCGCGGGAGCCGTCGCCGGCGCCATCTTCTTGGATGTGTCGGGCGCCATCATGTGCTTCGCGGTGTCGGCCATCATTTTCGACGTGTCGGACATCATCATCATGTGCGACGTGTCCTGCATCGTCTGGCCCTGAGCCGCGGCCTTCTGCTCCGGCTTGGAACACGCGCCTATGGCCACGACGGCGAGGACCATTGCGAGACGCTTCATGCAGACTCCTGGCGAAAAGAGTGGCGGTTAAGGGGGGCTTCGGCGGGAGAACCTAGCGCCGGGACCCCGGGAGTCAAGGGCGTTCCTGTCAAACGGGGTATACTAGGCGTGCCATCAGATCGGCGGAGTTTCCTGGGCTGCGTCGCCTCGGTAACGGCGGCGGTCAGGCGGTGGGGCGGTCGGGCAGCCGCTGCTCCGCCCGTCACCATCGCGGCCACACCGAGCCCGCTGTACCAGCAGCCCGACGGCCGGCGCAATCTCGTGCGCATCACGGTCACCGGCCTGGACGCGCCCGCCGCCCGGGCGCGCGTGACCGATCGCCGCGGCGCGCTCGTAGGGACGGCGGGCCTCCTGCCCGCGGGGAGTGCGCCGGGGGCGGGCTTCGCGGGCGAGGTGTGGGTGCCGCTGTCGGAGCCGTCGGAGTTTCAAATCGACCTCGAGGTGGGAAAGCAGCGCGTCGCCCGGCGCAAGGTGCGACTCGCCCCACCGCGCCGCTGGACGTTGTACTGGCTCGCCAGCAATCACACCGACGTCGGGTATACCGACCTGCAGGAGCGCTGCCTCGAGGTGCACCGCAAGAACTTGGACGCCGCCCTCGCCCGTCTCGCCGCGCACCCCGACTTCCGGTGGAGCGCGGAATGCGCCCTGCAGGTGCTGACCTACGTCGAGAACCGCTCGCCGGCGGCGGGCGACGCCTTGGTTCAGGCGATCCGCGACGGCAAGGTGGGCTTCGGGGCGTCGTTCGCGAACATGCTGACGGGGATCCTCGATCACGAGACGCTGGCGCGGATCGCGTGGCCGGCGGGGCGGTTCGCGCGGGAGCACGGGCTGGGCTACCTGAGCGCGCAGCTCACCGACGTGCCGGGGCAGACCCTCACGCTCCCCTCGGTGCTGGCGGCGAGCGGCGTGCGCTATCTCGCCACCGGCCCGAACCCGGAGCGCGCCGTGCCGCTGCTTCCCGAGGCCGAGGCGAAGCGTGTCGGGCTCACCGGAGAATGGACGGCCTACCCGCAGCTCTACTGGTGGGAGGGGCCCGACGGGGGCCGGGTGCTGCACTGGCGCGCGTACCACTACGGCGACGCGCTGCGCTTCGGGTTCGACGTCGGCCCCGACGCCATGGCGCGGCGTCTTTCCGACTGGCTGCTCACCAACCCGGTGTTCGTCGCGCCGGGATACCCCTACGACGTGGCGCTGCTGTATGGGGCCCAATGGGACAACGCGCTCACCGACGAGCGGCTGGTGGACAACTTCGAAGAGTTCCGCCGGCGCTACGCCTACCCACGCATCGTCGCGGGCCGGGCGGAGGACTTTTTTCGCGACGTGGAGCGGCGCTTCGGTGCGAAGCTTCCGGTGCGGCGCGGCGATACCGGGCTGTACTGGGAGGACGGCGCCGCCTCCACGGCCGCGGAGCTGGCGCGCTACCGCGGCGCGCAGCTCGCGGCGCGCGCCGCCGAGCTGCTCGCGCTCTGGGACCCGAAGACGGAACCAGCCGACCCGGACGGGGCGGCGCGGGTCCGGCGCCGGGCCGACGAGCGCCGCCAGATCTGGCGGGACCTGCTGCTGTTCGGCGAGCACACCTGGGGCGCGGCCGAGAGCGTGTCCGACCCGGAGGGCCGGCAGACGGTCGCGCAGTGGGAGTACAAGCGGCGGTTCCTGGACGGCGCCGCGGCGGCGCTGGAGCAGCAGCTGGCGGGGGGACTGCTCCGGATCGGGCGCGCCACCGCGGCGGGCCCCGGCCGGCTGGTGTTCAACGCGTCCAGCTGGCCGCGCACCGACGTGCTGCGCCTTCCCGGCGGCGCCGGCCGGCGGCTCGTGGCCGACGGGCGCGAGTGGCCCGCCGTCGACCTGCCGGACGGGTCCGCACTGGTCCTGGCGCGGGACGTCCCAGCGCTCGGCTACCTGGCGCTGGCGGAGCGCGCGGGCACACCCAACCCGCCGCAGGACGGGGGGACGGCGCTCGAGGCGCAGACGGGGAGCTTCCACGTCGTGCTCGATCCCGGGACGGGCGCGATCCGTTCGCTCACCGGCGCCGACGGTCGCGAGCGGGTGAAGCCCGGCGCGTGGTCGGGTCTGAACGAGCTGGTGTACGTGACGGGGGGCGCGGCGAGCGCGCTCTGGACCGACGGCGCGCGCGAGCACCTGACCGCGGCACCCGAGCTGCACAGCGCGACGGCGCGGTTCGCCTCTGCCCGGCGCGAGCGCCTGCCGGGCATCGGGATCAGGCTCGTCGTCGCGCGCACGCTCGATGGGTTCCCCGCGCTCACCTCCGTCGTGACGCTGTACGACGACCTACCGTGGATCGACATCGAGAACCGCTGCACCAAGACCGCGACGCTCGACAAGGAAGCCTTGTACGTCGCGTTTCCGTTCGCCTTCCTCAAGCCCACCGTGGAGGTCGAGGTGCCGCTCGGACGGATGACGGTCGAGCAGGACCAGCAGCCCGGCAGCTGTCGCGACTGGTTCTGCCATACGCACTGGGTGTGGCTGCACGAGGGCCCGGACGGCGTGCTGTGGAGCGGCCCCGACACGCCGCTGTTCACGTTGAACGACGTGGTCCGGGGCCAATGGCGCCGCAAGATCGCGCCGGACGGCACGCTGTTCGCCTACGTCATGAACAACTATTGGCACACGAACTACGCGGCGCGCCAGGGCGGCGAGTACACTTGTCGTTTCCGGATCTCGTTGCTCGGGGCGGCGCCCGCCGGGGATCCCGCCGAGCCCGCGCGCCGCGGCTGGGCGGCGTGTGACCCGCTGTACGTAAGCCCGCCTTACAACAACGCGGCCGCCGGGCCGCTGGGCGCCCAGGGCACGGCGCTGTCGATCGCCGACACGGGCGTGCACGTGGTGGGCGCGAAGCTCGCGGACGACGGCGAGGGCGCGGTCATCAAGCTGCTCGACGTGGCCGGCACGGCCCGAGGGGTGCCGGTGGGGCCGGGCGCGTTCGAGTTTCGCGCCGCGCGGCGCACCAACCTGGTGGAAATGAACGGCGACCTGATCAGCGTCGGTCCGGACCGTCGTGTGACGCTCGAGCTCCCCGCCCGCGGGGTCGCGGCCGCGCGACTCTTTACACCGCCGCAGGCGGCCGGTTAACTATCGAGCCATGAGCAAACCGACCACGCTGGGCGAACTGAAACAGACCGAGTGGGGGAGCGACGCCCGCATCCGTCGCACGGTGAAAGACGAGCTGCGGGAGAACTTGATCTGCCTGCTCGAGAACGGCTCGCCCCTGTTTCCCGGGATCGTGGGCTACGAGGACACCGTGATCCCGCAGCTCGTGAATGCGCTCCTGTCGCGCCACAACTTCATCCTGCTCGGCCTGCGCGGCCAGGCGAAGAGCCGCATCCTGCGCCAGCTGGTCACGTTGCTCGACGAGGAGATCCCCATTCTGGCGGGGAGCGAGGTGAACGACAATCCGTTCGCGCCCATCTCCAAGTACGGCCGGGAGCTCGTGACGGAACGGGGCGACCAGGCGCCGATCGCCTGGCTGCCGCGCGATGCCCGCTTCGTGGAGAAGCTCGCCACCCCCGACGTCACCATCGCCGACATCATCGGCGACGTGGACCCGATCAAGGCCGCGCGGGGCGGGCACCTCCTGTCCGACGAGCTCACCATGCATTTCGGGCTGTTGCCGCGCGCCAACCGCGCCGTCTTCGCGATCAACGAGCTCCCCGACTTGGCCGGCAAGATTCAGGTGGGGCTGTTCAACATCATGCAGGAAGGCGACGTCCAGGTGAAGGGCTACCCGGTGCGCCTCAACCTGGACGTCGCGCTCGTCTTCACCGCGAACCCCGAGGACTACACG
>VAWH01000117.1:0-2786 GCA_005888315.1 Actinomycetota bacterium
CGGAAGGCGACGAACATGACGGTTCCTCTCGGGATGGCCGCATCGAAACTGTCGCTAACGACATCGTTGGGGAAGTCCTATCTTAGCGCGTATGCGGGACCTCGAGGAGCGACTCCAGGCCGCCTTGGCGGACCGTTACGCCCTCGGGCGGGAGCTCGGCCGCGGGGGCATGGCCGTGGTATTGCTCGGCCGCGACCTGCGGCATGACCGCGCGGTCGCCATCAAGGTGCTCCGCCAGGAGATCGCCGCGGCCCTGGGTGGCGAGCGGTTTCTGCGCGAGATCCAGATCGCCGCCAAGCTCCACCACCCCCACATCCTGCCACTGTACGACTCCGGTGCCGCCGGCGAGCTGCTGTATTACGTCATGCCGTACGTCGAGGGAGAATCGCTGCGCCAGCGCCTGGAGCGGGAAAAACAGCTGCCGGTGGAAGAGGCCCTGGCAATCACACGCCAGGTAGCCGGCGCGCTTGCGTACGCCCACCGCAACGACGTGGTGCACCGCGACATCAAACCGGAGAACATCCTGCTCGAGAGTGGCGAAGCGGTCGTGGCGGATTTCGGCATTGCACGGGCGATCAGGGCAGCGGGCGGCGACAAGCTGACGCACACGGGGATGGCGATCGGGACGCCGCTCTACATGAGCCCCGAGCAAGCCGTGGCAGGCGAGGGGCTCGACGGCCGAAGCGACCAGTACAGCCTGGCGTGCGTCCTCTACGAAATGCTCGCCGGGCATCCGCCCTTCCTCGGCGGGACGGCGCAGGAGATCCTCGCTCGGCACACGATGGATCCGGTGCCATCGCTCCGCACCGCCCGGGCGACGGTGCCGGGTGTCGTGGAGCGAGCGCTGGCCCGCGCGCTCGCGAAGCTACCGGCCGACCGCTACGCCACGGCGCTCCAGTTCGCTGAGGCGCTGGGTGGCCCGGTGCCCTCGGCGGCCCCGTCTGCCAGCGGCGGGTCCAGGCGCCTGCGCGCCGCGTGGAGCGTTGGCCTTGCCCTCGCCGCGCTCGGCGCCGGTCTCGCCGTGGCGAGGCCCTGGCGCCACGCGTCGCGGCAGCCGGCCTTAAGCACTCCAGCCTATGCTGCTTCCGTGGCGGTACTGCCGTTTGAGACCATCGGTGGGGGGGCGCAGGATGAGTACTTCAGCGACGGCATGACCGACGAGATCATCACGCAGCTCGCCCAGATCCGCGATCTCAAGGTCATCTCCCGCACGTCGGTCGTGGCGCTCAAAGGCAGCCACCTGACGCTGTCGCGCATCGCCGACACGCTGGGCGTGGACCACGTGCTCGAGGGGTCCGCCCGCCGCGCCGGAGGGCGCGTGCGGGTGAACGCGCAGCTCATCGCCGCCAAGACAGACGCGCACCTGTGGGCGAAGACATACGAACGGGATCTCAAGGATGTCTTCCGGGTGCAGGAAGAAGTTGCCGAAGATGTCAGCAGGGCGCTGCTTGCGACCGTCCAGGGTCTGCGTCCGCTCGGCCCCGGATCGCGCACCGAACAGCCGGCCGCGTACGATGCCTATCTGCGCGGCACCTACTGGCGTCAGCAGCGCACGCGCGACGGGCTGTTGCGCGCGATGCAGGCGTTCGAGCAAGCGCTGGCCATCGACTCCGCCTACGCGCCCGCTTACGCAGGCCTGGCCAGCGCCTTGACTCTCTTCATCAACCACCAGTACACCGGTGGCCTGGAGCCCGTCCCCGCCCTCGCGCGGGCCATCGTGCTCGCCGACCGGGCGCCGAAGGGTTCGCCGCTCGAGGGTTCGCGTTCGTCAATGCGGGAGTGTCGGTCGATACTGCAGTCCGGGACCTCGCGCGGGCGGTGGCCCTCCGGCCGAACTCCGGCGAAGCGCACGCCTTTGGTGCGGGCTCCCTGGGCGACGCCGGTCGCGATGCGGAGGCGCTCGCGGAAGTTCAAACGGCTACAGAGCTCGACCCTCTGGCGCCAGGATTCCATATCGGGTTCAGCAATGCGGCGCTTGTGGCTCGCCGCTACGACGTCGCGCTGCGAGAGGCCCGCCGGGCCGCAGTGTTAGAGACGGCCCCACTGCCGCTGCGGATTCGCTTCGAAGGGCTGGCGCTGTTGCTGCTCGGCCGACCTGGCGAATGCCTCACGCTCGATCTGGCCGGCCAGCAGCCTCTCAAAGCCATGTGTCTCGAGACGCTCGGGCGTCATCGAGAGGCCGCGACCATCGTCGACTCGCTCGCCGCAGCGTTCCGGGCCGACCACTCCAACTGGACGACGCCCGAATTGTTAGGGCTGTACTACGCGTGGATCGGGGATGTGGAAGCATCGCTGCAGTGGTTCGAAAAGGGTTACCGGGTACAGCCCCGCCTGGTCCGTAGCGGCCTGTTCGACCGGGTGCGCAACGATGCGCGTTTTCAGGCGGGGATTGAGCGGTTGACCGAGCGGAACCGGGCGCGGCTGGAAGCGGCGATCGCGCAGGCCCGAGCCCAGTGAACTAGGACCAGGAGCCGGACCATGCTCAAGCGAATCGGCGCGGCCCTCGTCGCCCTCGGCCTCTTCCTGCCGTACAGCCCGGACGTCCGCGTCATCGCCAGCGTGTGGCACAACGCGGCCGAAGTGCTGTTCCAGGGCTTCCCGGTGCTGCTCGCATTCGTCTATGTGCTGCACACGTTCGCGCCACCGCTCGCCCGGTTCCATCAGCGGCACGGACAAGGGCTGCACGGCGCACTGCGCATGGTGTATTTCGTGCTCGCGGGGGCCTACCTCGCGACCGCGACGGCGGGGCGCGCGGATTGGCCCGCGCTGGGCCCGGTGCTCGCGGC
>VAWH01000117.1:2807-3401 GCA_005888315.1 Actinomycetota bacterium
CTGATCGCGGGCGGGGTGCCGACGATCGCGTACTTCATCGAGACGCTACGTGCGGGCGCGCTGGCCTACGGCGGCTGGGTGTTCACAGCGGGGTACGTGTTGGCGGCTGTGGGCGAGGTGCAGGGGCTTCGAGCTGCGCCCAAGATCGCGCACGGCGGATGATCACATCGGCTGCTCCGCGAAGTGGCATGCGGCGAACCGTCCGGGGACGACTTCGCGCAGCGCGGGCGGCTCGGTGCGACAGCGGTCATTCTTCTTGGGGTGCGGGCACCGCGGGTTGAACGGGCACCCCGCGGGCGGGGCCGCGGGCGACGGTACCTCCCCCTCCAGCACGATGCGCTGCCGCTGCGCTTTGGGGTCGGGCACGGGCACGGCCGACAGCAACGACGTCGTATAGGGATGCCGCGGCCCCGCGTACAACGCGGTAGCGGGCGCGCGCTCCACGATCTTTCCCAGGTACATCACGGCCACGTCGTCCGCGATGTGTTTCACCACGGCCAGGTCGTGCGCAATAAAGAGGTATGTCAGCCTGCGCTTGCGTTGCAGGTCGGCGAGCAGGTTCAGCACCTGAGCCTGCACCGACACGTCGAGCGC
>VAWH01000117.1:3549-4198 GCA_005888315.1 Actinomycetota bacterium
CTGCGGTCGCGAGCCGGTGGATGGCGAGGGGCTCGGCGAGCGTCTGCTGCACGGTCATCCGGGGATTGAGGGAACCGTACGGATCCTGGAACACGATCTGCATGCGGCGGCGCAGGGCTCGCAGCTCGCGTCCCCGCAGGGCCACGACATCCGCCCCGCCGAGCGTGATCCGTCCCGCATCCGGCTCGATCAGCCGCAGGATTGCGCGCCCCACCGTCGATTTGCCGCACCCCGACTCGCCCACGAGGCCCAAGGTCTGTCCCGCCGCGATCGCGAACGACACGCCGTCCACGGCATGCACGGTCCGGCGGGCGCGCCCCAACCCGAACAGCGCCCGCTCGCCGGGGAAGCGCTTGACGAGGCCTTCGACCTGGACGAGCGGCGCGTGCGTCACGCGTGACGCTCGCGGCGCTGTGGCTCGGTGAGGAGCCAACAGCGCACCGTATGGGTCCCCGCCTCACCCCCGGGGCTGTCGAGCAGCGGCGGCTCTTCCATGGCGCAGCGGTCCCACGCGTACGGGCAGCGGGGATGGAAGCGGCACCCGGCGGGCCAGGCGGTCGCGGCCGGAACCTGACCGGGGATGCTGTGCAGGCGCCCGCGGACCTGGCTGACGCGCGTGTCGAGCCGGGGCACCGACGCCAGCAGGCCT
>VAWH01000117.1:4253-4810 GCA_005888315.1 Actinomycetota bacterium
GCGGTCGGCCGAGCCGGCGACGATCCCCAGGTCGTGGGTGATCAGCATGACCGCCATGCCCAGCTCCCGCTGGAGCCGGTCGAGCAGCTCGAGAATCTGGGCTTGGATCGTCACGTCGAGGGCGGTGGTCGGCTCGTCGGCGATGAGGAGCTGGGGGTGGCAGATCAAGGCCATCGCGATCATCACGCGCTGGCGCATGCCTCCGCTCATCTGGTGCGGGTAGTGGTCCACCCGCTCTCCGGGATCGGGAATGCCGACGAGCGTCAACATCTCGATGGCGCGCGCCCGCGCCGCCTTGCGCGACAGGCGCTGATGGACGATGGCCGCTTCGGCGATCTGGTGCCCTACGGTGAACACCGGGTTGAGCGAGGTCATCGGCTCCTGAAAGATCATCGCGATCCGGTTGCCGCGGACCGCGCGCAGCTCCTTGGGGGCCAGTGTCAGGAGGTTGCGTCCCTCGAACTCGATGAAGCTGCCGGGGCGGATGTGGCCGGGAGGCTCGGGGATGAGACGCAGGATGGAAAGCGACGTGACGGTCTTGCCGCAGCCCGACTCCC
>VAWH01000011.1 GCA_005888315.1 Actinomycetota bacterium
AACCGCGTCCAGCTGACATAGACCCGGTCGTGACGTCTCAGCGACCGTACATCGGCGGCGTGCGCGGGCAACTCCGGATCCAAGCGCCGCTCGCTCTCATCGTCTGCCTGCTTGCCGGGTTCGGCACCGCGGGCTGCAGCGGCTCCGGCAAGCAGCACCGAGCTGCCTCGCAAAAGGAATCGAAGCACCTCACCGTCGAGTCGGCGCCACCCCGGCGTCTGCCGGTGATCGCCACGACCCGCGGGCCGAAGGATCCCCATGACTTCGACCTGGCGCTTCTCATCCCGCACGGATCGAGGCTGCGGCAGGTCTGGTTCATCCACGGCGGCCGCCAGCCCGATCAGGTACTTGTCGAATGGATCCGGAGCAGAGCCGTCTCCCTGTATGGCTATGAGTTTTCGGACACGGTGCGTTGGGGGCTGACGTTGTGGACACAGACCCCACGCGCGCCCGCGAACTACCAAGCCCCCTGGAAGGGTGTGAGGATTCCGCTCCTCACGTTGGCACCGGGCGCACCCAACACGCGTGTCAGCTTCGCGGATGTGACAAGCGACGGCCATCCCGACGCGCTGGTCGAGCAGTATCCGCACACGAATCACGGCTGTGGCCCGCATCAGGTCGTTGCGACGACGAGCGGGGTCACTTGGCGGATCTTTCGAGCCGAGCTCTGCGAGACGCCGCTGCACGGAAGCCGCGGGATGCTCGCGCTCGACCTGCCCTATTACCTGGACGGCGACAGCGTCTGCTGCTGGAGCAAGGTCGAGAAGCTTCGGCTGCGCTGGAACGGACAGAGGTACGTGCCGGTTTCGGACCGGATCTCCGACGTACGCTGAGGGCGCCGAGGGATCGCCGGTGTCAGTCGCGCCGGCTGACAGCACGCAACGAGAGGCGCTGTGCCCGAGGGAAAATCTCCTCCACGTCTTCCAGTGAGATCGCTTCGAGCCTGCGCTTGAGCATGCCGGTACGGACAAGCAGCGCCGAGGGCCGATCGTGCTCGGCTCCGTATAGCACGTCCTCGACGATCCCGATCCGCCGTCCGTCCGACTCGACTCGAAAGCCCTGGCAACGGCGCAGCCAATAGGCCGCTTGCTCGCCTTGCGCGGGGATCGGCCCCTCAGCCGTCGTGCTGCTCCTCAACCACTCTCCCTATACGGGCGAATCGCTGGGACGAGTCCGCTTCAAGCGCCTCGTTCGTGGGCCCCGCGGCCGTTCTGATTCGAAGTTCGCTACTTGCTCTGCAGCGGCCAGCGGGTGCACTTCGTCGGCTTGCTCGACTACGGGCCTGGCTACGGAAGCGGCTGGATTAGCCCGGTGGTCTGGCAGTTGCGCTCAGTTCGGGCGCGACGCTGCAGCGGCTGACGGTGGGGAATGTTCCAGCCGCGTTCGAGCAGGAGGTCAGGCGACTGCCGCTGCCCGGTCCGAGCGGACGAACCGTGGTGACGGATCGCGACGGCGAGGACGTGATGAGCTTCGTCTTCTCAGAGCTGCGGCGAGACCGGATCTTCCGCGCCGATTACATCTACGTCCGCCCTTCGCGGTTCGTCGCGAGCAAAGGGGCCTACTGCGCGCAGCGGAAGCGAGCACTGCGGTACAGGTCGCGTCATATCCCTTTTTCGGAATCGCCGTCTCGGCGCTCTTCGCCGCGCTCGTGCAGCGGGTCCGAACCCAGCGCGGGAAGCGGCGAATCAGCGGTGCTGGATGACGCGGCCTTCGATCCTGGGGGTTTTTCAGGGCGCCGCAGCCCGCGCGAAGGGGCTCCAGTCGGCCCGCTCCCAGAGGCGCTCGCCGCAGGCCGCGCAGCGCGGTAGTACTTGATGAACGGTGACGCGATTCCCACAGGCGGTGCAGGAGAACTGACCTTTGCCCAAGGAACCAGCCGGCCAGAACTGCACGTACTCGTCTTCAGCACCGGTAGCTGATGAAACACTGAGCTGCGACTCCTCCATGTCATCCCCTTTCACGAGTGGACCTGGATAGCGAGCCGCAGTGTTCTTCTTGTAGGTCGGAATCGAAAGACTGTCAACGGCCGCCTACTTGTCGAAACTGGCGCGGCTAGCTGAGGACGAGGACGGGGCGCGCCTCTGATTCGTGCCCTGAGGTCTGTGGCGGTCGAGTCTGTCTGAGACAACGAGGCGTTTGTTCACCTGTTGCGATGACGCTGGTCCAAGCAAGCGGCCTCGCCTCAGGGCCGCGACCACGTGAGCGTGCTGCCGATGGGCCGATAGCCGAGGTTCTCGTTGACCCTGAGCATCGGTCCATTCGTCTCGTCGTTCTCCGTGGAGACGAGTTCGACTCCACGTTTGGCAGCGTTCACGAGGGTTGCGCGCTTCACCAGCAGGGCGAGGCCGCGGCCGCGATAGTCACGCAGCGTCCCGGTCATGTCGGTGACCGCCCGGCCGCCTGGGGCGATGCGGAGATGCGAGAAGGCGACCGGTCTGTCATCGATGACGGCCGCAACGCTCGCGTCGAGGTCCGTGTCCGGATGACGCCAATAGTCCTCGAGCCATTGCTCGAACGACACGTCGTCCATCGCAACCTCACCAGGGACGTCCAGCATCGCCTCGGCGTCGAGCTCGTACATCTTGCGTGGGTTGAGAGAGGCGAGTGGGCGCAGGTCGACGCCGGGCGGGGCGCTCCGGGGCTCGATCGTGCGCGGGTCGACGCCGGAGATCCGAGTCGTGTTGGTGTGACGGAAACCGTGTGCGGTGGCGAGCTTCTGCGACGCCTCCTCAGCAGTGGTGGTCGAGAGCACTGTCGTGACGCCGAGGCCGGCTAGATGCGCTTCGCAGCGCTCGAGGAGGGCAGTCCCCAAGCCGGCTTTGCGGGACTCCGGCGCGACACTGGCCTCCAGGAAGCCGGGGCGCTCGGCGCTTTGGTACTCGATTGCCGCCGTCGCCCAGCCGACGAGCTTGCCGTCGTCTTCGGCGGCCCAGTAGCGGCGGTGCGCGTTCGCCGGCGCCGCGTCGGCCGCGTGTCGGAGACCCCGCTCAGATCCGACGCGGTGCGGCCAGACGCTGTTCAGCAGCTCGGTCGCGGACCCGAAGTCCTCGCTCCTGCCCTCCCGCACCATGATTCGGAGCATAGGCGGCCCCCCGAAGCCCAGGCTCACAAGGAACTCGCAAGCGACCTGTCGAGCTCGTTGGAGGACATTCCCGAAGGCTGACGCAGCCGACGCACTCGTCTATAGATGCGCGCGAAGCCGTTCTACGAAAGCCGCAATCTGTTGAGCGTCGCCGTGAGGAGCGTTTGGAAGCTCGTCCACTGCCATCCATGGTGTTCCCGGCGGTACGCCGGGATAGCGCGGGTAGAGATGCTGGTGGAAATGCTCAACACCGAGGCCGATGACCGCCACATGAACGCGCTCTGCCCCTTCGGCGCGCAGACCGACGGCGACCTTGCGTGAACCACGGGCGACCGATTCCGCTTCTGCCACGGTGAGATCTCCGACGTGGTCAATGTGCCGCCGTGTCACGACCATGCAGTGGCCGAGGTACGGCCGCGGGTTGTCGTCCAGCGGCGGCAAGTGGAACGCGACCGCGTTATCGTCCTCCCACAGAAGGCCTCCAGGAATCTCGATCTTCCCAGCGACCTCCCGGCAGACCAAGCAGTAGTCGCCCATCCTGCGAGGTTAGAACAGCGTCGAGGGACATTGCCGAACGCTGGCCCAGACGAAGGAAATCTTGCGCGGCGAGGCTAGCGTGTCGCAACCCGCTTCGGCATTTAGCAAGGCCGCTCGGCACAGCCAGAAAGGAAGGGAGCTATGAAGCTGATCCCGCTGTTCGAGGGTGAGTTGCGGTTCGACGAGACGACCGAAGTCGGCTTTCCGACTCATGGTGAGGATGGGGACTGGCTGGCGTACGTCGAGGGCGACGGTGCCGTTTCCGGCGAGCGGCTGTCCGGCGAGCTTCGGTGGACGAACCACCCGCGCCGGCGCGCCGACGGCACCTGGCTTCCCAGCTTCGCAGGTGTGCTGAAGACGAACGACGGCACCGAGATCCTCTTTGCCTTCACGGGCTACAACCAGGGTGTCACGGACCCATTCGAGTACGAGCACCGCGCCGGCCTGGCCGCGCTAACGCTGGCATCAGCCAGTCCGCCGTACCAGTGGGTCAACCATGTGTTCGCAGTGATCGAGGCAGACGTCCGTCCGAGCGGCGATCCGGAGCACTGGCGGCTGCGTGCCTATCAGTGCGTGAACGAGATCGCCGGAGAGGCGTGAACCGGCTAATTCTGGAGCGCCCCTGGGTTCGCCGGGTGGCTGGGGTTTGGTCTGGTGACGTTCGCGAACGCCGGCGCAGCGTCTGGTCGAGGACTTGTCAGCGGCCGGGGCGGCGCTCGGTCGCGAGCACGTTGCCGTGGGTGTCTAGCGCCTCGACCGCAACGACCGACGGGAACGGTCCGGGGACCCTTGAGGCGAACAGATTTTGGCTTACCGGTGCCGAGATGACGGTGTTGCCGGAGGCGTCGATTCCAGTGACGGTCGCTACTCCATCGGCGGCAAAGCCCGCGAACTGGATCAGCGGCGGGAAGACCATCACCGGTCGTGCAGGCGACGGGAAGGTCCCATTGAGGTCACAGCCAACGCCCCTGGCTACCTTCGACTCGATTGCGAAGCAGTAGTCGCCGTCGGCACGGCGGGCCGCGTAAAAGCCGACTCCGTTCTTGTTGCCGAGCAGGTGCATTGCCGAGGGGAAGGCGAGTTGTTGCATCGCCTCGTTGAGACTGGTGTCCTTGGACAGGTCGAGCGAGCTGGTCGAGACCGGTGTGCCCTCGTTTGACAGCCCGAGTAGATCTCCGAGCTTGCCCGCGAACGCGGCTGCGGGCAGCGCGACAGCGGCCATCAACGCCACCGCCAGGACGATTCGCCGGGTCGGCACGACGAGCGGCTGCGGGTGCCGAGGCGGTGCGGCCGTCGGCAGCGGGTTCGCAGCGGCGAGCCGCGCGATCACATCGTTGGTCATCTCGTAACTCCTTTCAGGTGTGGTCGAACGCCTCGGTCGCCTCGAGCCGTCGCGCCAGTCGGGTCTTGGCGCGGTGGTAGCGACGAGGACGACCGCCGCCTGGCTGAGCGACAGTCCTTCCCAAGCAATCAGCCGCAGCACTTCCCGATCGCGCTCCGAGAGCGCCGCGAAGGCCGCGGCGAGGGCGGTGTCTCCAACCGGCTCCAGTTCCGCGACCGCCGACGCTGGGTCGGCAGCGTCTACACGTTGCTCGCGCGCGAGCCTCCGACGCTGGTTGGCCAGCGTCTTGCGCGCCACCGCGTACAACCAGGGCAGCGGCTCATCCGGTATCCGCTCGAGCTTGCGCCAGCACCGCTCTCCGTTGGACGAACACACGCAGGGCCTCGCGATGTTCCTCGTAGATCTGCTCGAACCGCCCCATCTACTTTCTCTATGTCACAACCAGCAGCGCGGTTACAGCGAATGTCGGGCAACCGCCGACAAGAACAGGGGCGGCCACCGAGAGGACGACTAGTGGCCGAGCCATCTCCCCACGGATACCCGCCGAGGGTGCATCCGTGAAGGCTGGCGCAGGCGAGCCCGGTCCCGTTTACCTCCGTGGACTCGCCCGAGATCAGTGCCGCTAGGCTTTCACGACCTCGTTCAGTTCGTCGAAGGTGATCGACGGCATCGGGCCACCCTCCGGGAACGCTGGCTTCACCGAAGTCTCGAACCATGCCTCGAAATCAGCTTGCGTGTCCCACATCTCAGTCACCCGCCAGCCG
Source organism: Actinomycetota bacterium (assembly GCA_005888315.1). Lineage (GTDB taxonomy): Bacteria > Actinomycetota > Thermoleophilia > Gaiellales > Gaiellaceae > 13-2-20CM-68-14. The sequence goes on from VAWH01000011.1 coordinate 5,726, forward strand.
CCGGGGCTCGCGCCGTTCCCGTGGACGATGAACCCCTTCGCGCTGGTGATGTCATCGAGCACCGGCCGCATGCCGTCGATCATCTCCTTCGTCCCGCCTGGAATCTGCGCCGTCATCAAGACTGCCATCTGTCCTCCTTCGATCAGTCGTGGGTGTCCGATCATGTCACTGCCGCCACTCTGTTACGCGCGAGCCGGGGGCCGAAGTTCGAGGGGACATTCCCCGAACAGTGGCCCAGGCGATTCGCCTACCGTGTCGGGGCGGGGCGCGCGGGCCTAGGCGTGTGATCGACGGTCCGCCGCGATTGAAGCTGCGCACGGCGACCGAGCACGACGATGATGATCGCGGTGTTCACGGCGGTGGTTGTCGCGGGGAAGAGAAGTGTCAGCAGGTTCAGGTGATCGAGTGCGTAAATCGCAAGCAGCCACTTGAAGTTGGCCAGCACAAACGGTGAGATTCCTTCGTCGTCCGGCTTCGCAAACGCCTTGCGGATCGTCGGCACCGCCCCAATCGCATCGACGAGCGCGATCAGAATGACAGCGGTAAGCGGGCCGCCGGCAAATCCCCAGGCGACGAGTGCGATAGCAGCGCCTGCAAGACATAGCCAGTCGAGTCGCGTGTAAGAGCGCTCCCCCCGCCAGAACGCATAGCCGCTGATCGCCACGCCAACAAGCGCCGAAGCACCCGCGGCGGCTGCGCCGATGCCGCCGTTCCCGACGAGCTGCCCGGCGAAGGCGATCATCGTCGTTACCGTCCAGACAAGCCAGGTAAACGCGTGCGGCCTGATCCGGCCGCGCAACATCCCGACGACGTAAGGCCCGGTCCCAAAGACCGCAATCGCGACAGCAGCGCCAGAGGCAAGTTCCTTCATCCGACGATGCTACGGCTGCGCCGACCATCGCACCCTGACGACGAGCGCCGTTCGCTAGACCCTCCTAGCCGGGCCAGCGGTTGGCCCATCGAGGCCTGGGCATTGTCGGTCGCCGGAGCCAGAGGAGCCCAGCGAACCCCGCCAGCCCGAGAACGACCAAGCCGACCCCGTACCAGAAGACGACAGAGGTTCCGGCGTTTGTCCTGTGTTCGACGTCACGGCGGGTGTAGACGATGCTCGAATTGCTCGGGTCGACCAAGACGGGAATCGCTGCGCCTACAGCAAGACCCTTGAACTGAGCCGAGTCCTCGGGGTAATCCCAGGCCCGAAGGCGACCGTCGAAACGCAGCGAAAGTCGGCAGCGAACGCCTCGGTAGGCGCCGAATCCCGGCGCGCATCGCACCAGATTCGCTGTTGCGGGCACGCCACGTGCCCGAAGCGCCGCGTAGACGTGCGGGAGACGGTGGTAGCTGTCCCATGCAACAAACGCGCCGTAGATGACGAAGAACAGGCACACCAGAATCGCCAATGCCGCGTAGAAGCGAAGGCGCCTAAGCGCGTGCCGTCGCCCCGTGTCATCCATCTGAGCATTGAACATCGTCCGGGCGCCAAGCCACTTGGACTGCACGGGTCACGGCTCTCTCCGAGTCGGCAGACTGCCGGAATCGAGAGTCCGCGTGCAGTCGTGCTCGTCGAAGGTGTCAGCGACAAGGTCGCAGTGGAGACGCTCGCCGTACGACGCGGCCGGGATCTCGCCGCCGAGGGCGTTTGCGTCCGGCCGATCGGGGGCGCGCAGGCGATCGGCCGCTTCTTGAACCTGTACGGGCCGGATGGATCCAACGTCGGGCTGGCGGGTCTCTGCGACGCGGGAGAAGAAGGAGAGATCCGGCGCGCTCTTGAACGTGCCGGCTTTGGTCCCGACCTCGGCCGCGCGAACATGGAACGGCTCGGCTTCTACGTCTGCGAAGCCGATCTGGAGGACGAGCTGGTCCGTAGCCTCGGTGCCCCCGCCGTGGAGGAGATCCTCGGCGCTCACGAGAAGCTGGGGGCGTTTCGCACCTACCAGAAGCAGCCTGCGCATCGAGCGCGGACGATCGAGGCACAGCTCCGCGGCTTTCTCAATAACTGGAAGGTCCAACTCGCGGCTCCGCTGGTCGAGGCACTCGATCTCAGCCGCGTACCTCGCCCGCTAGACGGGGTGCTCAGGCACGTCTGACGCCGGTCCGCCCGGGTCGGTACGGACTCGGCGAGTCGCTTTGTCGGCGACCGTTGCCAGCCTGGTGTCGTCCGCGCCCTTTGTGATTCCCCAGGTGTCTGCGAGAGGCACCACCTTCTGAGTGTCTTCGCGAACACTGGCGCAGACGAGTCAGCTTTACTCGCCCGCCCAGTGATCGGTCGACGCATCGAGCGGAAACCACTCGCGCTCGTCTGGGCCGACGCCCCAGCGGATCATCATCTTGCGGCTGTCGACCTGTACCGCCGCCCGCGGGAGCGAGAAGTTAGACACGAGGAGCACGCGAGCCTCGTCCGCGCTGCGATTGATCACCTGATGTGCGCCTGGCTCCCCGCTGGGGAAGTGGATGCAGTCGCCGGGCCGCAGCTCGCGCTCTCCTTCCGGCCTCCGCAACGTTGGTCTCCCGGCGACCACCACCAACAGCTCATCGTTGCCCAACTCGTAGTGATACGGGAAGTCGCCTGGCCCGGCGGGAGCGCATAGAGGCTTGCCCCAAGGTGATCACCCGCGACGCGCTTCCTCCGCCACTTGAACCCGGGCCTCTCCGACGGCCACGTCCGCGGCAGCCACCCGTCCTCATCAAAGAGGTGCATGTGCATTGAGAGTCAAGACTCTCAGGAGCCATTCGTGAACGCCGGCCCGGCCAAGAGAGCCACCCCGTCGAAGCCGACATCGGCCCGCTATGAGTCACGCCGGATCAAGAAAGCCGATGCGATGGCCAACCGCATCTACGTCTTGCCCGCTCGTTGCCGACCCGGGCCTTGGCCGTGAGCGTCTAAGTGGTTTGCACTCGGGCGACGCGCGCCGCACACGCGCACGACCCTTAAAGCACCGGTCGGCCTGATCGCCTCGAACCGCGGAGAGCGGTTCATTACCGGCCGCGGTGGAGGATGATCTCCTCGTCCCGGACCCACGTCAGGCCCTCGTCTTTCGAGACGAAGCCTTGCCAAAGCACTCGCTCGTCGCCGAACTGAGAGAACGTCCAGCGCACGAGGTCGTTGTCGGGACTGCGGCCCTCGAGCCAAATCTCGTCGTCGTGCTCTCGCGCGATCAGATCGACGGTTGCACCGTAGACAGGCGCCACGACGGTGACGCGCCAGGCGTCGATTTTCGGGTCGTAGGCGCGAATCGCGGTGTCGTACGACTTCGACTGCTCCCCAGGCTCGCGCCCCTGGCGTGGGGGAGCAATCAGGACGTCCTGGATCACCCGGCCCTCGAGCACCCATCCGAAGTGCCATTCGCCGGTGACTTCCCGGATGACGTTGCCCGACTCGTCGAAAGCCCGGCCCTCGATGTCCCAATTGCCGACTAGCCGGCCGAACAACATCAGCTTGTCGGCGTATTGGGGATGTGGACCCTCTGCCCGGAGAGTCTCGATCATCCGCGAGCGCGTGCGTAATTTGGTCGCGTTAGCCATGGCATCGAAGGTAGCGCGAGGTAGCCGGGGATCACTGTCACGATCTTGCGCCAATCGCGGAAGGCGCCTGGAGTGGACGGCCTGGGGCGGCGACCGGAGACGCGCAGGCCGCACGATCGTGACAGCCGGGCCGCCCTAAACCACATAGCCTCGGGGCATGGCCACTGCTACCAAACCGAGCGAGGCGATGATCGAGGCGCTCGAGGCGAATGAGCCGTTCCCGGCCTATGCCGACGAGCTGATGCTGTTCGGGCAGCTCGTCGGCAGCTGGGACGTCGAGGTCAGCTTCTTCGATCCCGAGGGCAACGTGATCAGGGAACGCCGCGGAGAGTGGCACTTCGGCTGGGTGCTCGAGGGCCGAGTCATCCAAGACGTTCTGATCAGCCCGCCGCGCGAGGGTCGAGACGTAGGGCAGGCATCACACGAATACGGGACGACGCTCCGCGCCTACGACCCCAAGATCGACGCCTGGCGGGTGACGTTCGTCGCGCCCGTCTTCGGCGCGACGGTCAACCTGATCGCCCGCGAGCACGGCAACGAGATCTGGCTCGAGGGGCGCGCGCCGGACAACAGCCTCTGCCGGTGGACATTCTCCGAGATCACTTCCGAGCGGGTGCGATGGCAGGGGTTCAGCTCGAGCGACGAGGGCCTGACCTGGACCAGGGAAGAGGAGATGATCCTCCACCGCCGCCGCTGACGGGCGTGCGGGCCGGCGACGAGCTATTACTACCGTGACGATGGATCGGGAACTCGCCGCAGCGGTCGCCGCGCGATACCACGCCGTCAACGGCCATCACCCGATGACGGCCGAGGACGACGCCTACGCCTCCGAGTGGTTCGTGCCCGTCGAGGAGCTGGCCGCCGTGACGTCGCACGGCGTCGACGAGATCCGTCGCCTACAGCTGGCCAACCGCTTGCCGCTGCCAAGCTACATCTGCCGCGACGGGACGCAGATGGTCGCTCGCGACCTGCTCGAGCTCGCCGACGAGGCCGGCGGCTTCGACGAGCTCCCGGCCTGGTTTGCCCGACAGTGGGCCTCGCCGCTAGACGCCGTGCGCGAGTGGGACGCCTATCTGAGCGGGCTCTACGTCTGCCTGCGCAGCTGGCGGCCGGAGAACATGCGGCGCAAGGACCGGCTGGTCGAGCTGATTTCGAAGCAGCTCGAGCGCCCCGAGCCGGACGATGACGAGTGGCTTGCGGAGCTGCACCGCTTCGTCGACGAGCTCGACGCCCTCGAGCCTCCCTTCGCCCCCTACGATCGCCTGCGCTTCGGTGGCCCCGTCTCGCGCGACCGCCTGATCACGGCTCCCCGACGCCGATACCCTCTTCCCTCGGGCGTGGCCGATGAGCCGCGAAAGGCCGCGCGCTAGCTCCGCCAAGCCGCTGTTTTCCAGCGGCTTTCTCTATGGAGCTAGCCGGACTCGAACCGGCGACCTCCTGGGTGCGATCCAGGCGCTCTCCCAACTGAGCTATAGCCCCGGGCGGCCCGAAGTGTAGCCGGGGCTAGAAACGCTCGGCAGATGCCGAGGCAGCCCTAGCAGCTCATCGAGACGGATTGAACGGCCACCCCGGCAAGGCCGCCCCGGCAAAGCCGCCACGGCCTCCAGTCGGCGTCGCAAGCGACGCCTCAGGGCGAGCCCGGAGTTGCCGAGCCGGCACTGCGCTTCTCGTCGAGCCGGCCGGCGCGGATCGTCTCGGCCATGTCCTTCGACTCCTCGCGGTAGACGGAGCCGTCTTCGAACTCGATCCAAGGGAACTTCTTCTGACCCGTGCGCTGGACGGTGTTCGCCCGATCGCCGATCCACGCCTCCTTGACGATCTCGTAGTCGACGGCCTTCTCGTCGAGGGCCTTTTGGACCTTCCAGCACGGATGTCCGGGCAGCTTCACCCAGATGTTCTGACAACGATGCAGCTTGGCCGCCATCAGCTTCCTCCCTTCGGCCGGATCAGCGTGACGCCGTCGCGGACCGAGAGCATGACCGACGTCACCCGCGAGTCGGACTTGACGTGCTCGTTGAACGCCTTGATCGCCCCGGTGCCTTCGTCGTCGTCTCCTTCGTCGAGGACGCGGCCGCTCCAAAGCGTGTTGTCGGCTGCGATGAAGCCGCGCGCGGTCAGCCGCGGCAGCACCGCCTCGTAGTAGTTGACGTAGTTCGGCTTGTCGGCGTCGATGAAGACGAAGTCGAAGTCGCCATCGAGCCGGCCGATCGTCTCCAGGGCCGGGCCGATGTGGATCTGGATCCGGTCGGCGTAGGGACTCTGCTCGACGTAGCGCCCCGCTACGGCTGCCCGCGTCTGGTCGAGCTCGCACGTGTCGATCCGTCCGCCCGGCCGCAGGCCGGCGGCCATCGACAGCGCGGAGTAGCCGCTGTAGGTGCCGAGCTCGAGCACACGGCTGGCGCCGCTCGCGTAGACGAGCAGTTCGAGGAAGCGGCCCTCGACCGTACCGGTAAGCATCTGCGGGGACTCGAGCGTCTCGCGCGTTTCCTTCGCGAGCTCGGCGAGCA
>VAWH01000050.1 GCA_005888315.1 Actinomycetota bacterium
GATCTGGTCGCCGACCCGGTAGACCGGGTTGAGCGACGTCATCGGGTCCTGGAAGATCATCGCGATCTCGTTCCCGCGCACGTCACGCAGGCGGCGCTCCGGCATCGCGAGCAGGTCCTGGCCCTTGTAGACGACCTGGCCCTCGAAGGTCGTGTTGTGGGCGCGCGTGAGGCCGAGCATCGTCATCGCGGTGACGCTCTTGCCGGAGCCGGACTCGCCGACGATCCCGAGGACCTGACCGCGGTCGAGCTCGAACTCAACGCCGTCAACGGCTCGCACGATCCCGTCTTCGGTCGTGAAGCCGACCTTGAGGTCCTTGACCTCGAGTAGGCGCTCCCCCATCTACGCGGGCCGGATTCTCGGGTCGAGGAACGCGTAAAGGATGTCGATGATCGCGCTGAAGAGGACGATGAAGAAGGCGCCGTAGAGCGTCACGCCCATGATCGGCGGCAGGTCGAGCGCGCCTACCCTCTCGGCGGCGTAGAAGCCGACGCCGTGCAGCTCGAACACCGTCTCGGTCAGGATCGCGCCGCCGCCGAGCACCGCCGCGAAGTCGAGCCCGAACAGCGTCACGACCGGAATCAGAGAGTTACGCAGGACATGTTTCGCGAGGACGCGTCTCGGGGTCAGACCCTTGGCTCTGGCCGTACGGACGTAGTCCTCGTTGATCGTGTCCAGGATGTTCGACCGCAGCACCCGCCCGTAGAAGCCAATGAACAACACGGCGAGGACGAACCACGGGAGGATGAGGTGCTTGTACCACTCCCACGGGCTCGCCGTCAGCGGTACGTAGCCGCCGTCCGGGAACCACGGGTGCGACGGCTTCTCCGCCAGGAAATAGCGCGTGATGATGCCGAGCCAGAAGACGGGCATCGAGATGCCGACCAGCGCGACGGTGGTGATCATGCGGTCGGCCCAGCGCCCGGCCGTGATCGCGGACAGGACGCCGACCATCACCCCCCAGAACAGCCAGATCAGGCCAGCACCTATCGTCAGCGAGAAGGTCGCGGGCATCCCCTTCTTGATCTCGTGAACGACGTTCGTCTGGTCGTCGAAGGAGCGCAGGACGTCGTACTGGCTGTGATTACCCGGAAGGAGGCCCGTCCCGACCTTCCTCATCATCTCGTAGTACTGAACGTAGAAGGGCTTGTCGAAGCCCCACTTCTTCTTGATGTTCACGACGTTCTGCGGCGTCGGATGCTTGCCGGCGATGCGCGACGCAGGGTCGCCTCCCGGCACGATGATGAAGATCAGGAAGACGAGGATGCTGACCGCGAACAGCACCGCGATCATGCCGAGAAACCGACGGATGATGAATGCAGTCATCGCGTCCTAATGCTCGACCCGGACTTTCGCGCGCGGGTCAAGCGCGTCGCGAAGGCCGTCGCCGAAGATGTTCAGCGAGAGAACGGTTAGGACGATCGCTATCCCGGGCGCGAGCGTCAGCCAAGGGGCGCTGATGATCCGCTCCTGGCCTTCCTGGATCACTGTGCCCCAGGACGGATTGGGCGGCTGCACGCCGGCGCCGAGGAACGAGAGCCCGGCCTCCGTGAGGATGTTGTTCGCGATGATCAGCGTGAAGAAGACGAGCGCCGTCGAGGCGACGTTCGGCAGGAGGTCGGAGAACATAATCCGCAGCGGAGAGGCGCCCTGGCCGATTGCAGCCTCGATGAACTCCTTTTCCCGCAGGGACAGGATCTGGCCGCGAAGGGGACGGCCCACGTACGGGACGTAGACGTACGAGATCACGAGCGTCGGTATCCAGAGGCTGTGTGGGCTGATGCTGATCCCGAAGTGGTGGAAGCCGTTGATCGAGAGCGCGCTGCCGAGCGCGATCGCGAGCAGCAGCACCGGGAAGGCCCAGATCAGATCGAACGACCGCGTGATGATCCAGTCCACCCAGCCCCCGTAGAAGCCGGCAAGCAACGCGAGCAGGACCGCGACCATGACGCAGATCAGGGCCGAGCCGATTCCGATCTTCAGAGAGTTGAGACCACCGTAGAGCAGTCGTACGGCGACGTCGCGGCCGAGGCCGTCCGCGCCGAGCACGAAGCGCCCGTGCGCGTGCCACCAGGTCGGGCCGAGCACACCGCCGGCCTTCTCGACGACAACGTTGCCCTGTGCGTCGGTTCCGATCACCGGAGCGGAGAGCACCTGCTTGCCGTTGACGATGTCCTCGGTATGCGTGGCGTTCGGGGCCGTGTGCGCGATGTGGTGCGCGTAGATCGGCGCGAGCGAGCAGGCCACCGCGATCACGACGAAGACGAAGAGCGCGATGAATGCGATGTAGTTCCGCCGCAGGCGCCGCCAGGCCAGGTACCACGGGCTGCGCCCGACGATCGAGGCTCCATGCTCTTCCTCGGCGAGAACTTGCGCGGTGTCGAGCGTGAAGTCGGTAGCTGGCTCCGCCATGCCTCTCGCGAGTGTAAATCCCTGCACAAACAGAGGGCGCCCACTCGGGCGCCCTCTGGGTTACGCGTTCAGCTCGGCAACTACTTCCGGCAGACCTTCATGAAGTCGATGCCGTAGAGCCGCTGGATCGAGATGCAGCCCATGTTCTTGCTGAAGAACTCCGGGAACGTACGGTTCGACCACGGCGCCCACGGAGCCTGCTGCATGATCAGCTTCTCGACGTTCGCCCAGCGCTTGTTCACCGCCGGAGTCAGCGCCGGAGGCTTCTTGAGACCGTCGATCAGCCTGTTCGTCTTCGCGTTGGAGTAGTACGCGAAGTTGTTGTTGTTCTCGTGGACGATGTTCCTGCCGTTCAGGAGCACGTCGAACCAGTCGAGCGGGTGCGGGTAATCCTCAAGCCACCGCGCCCAGCCCGTCTGGGCCTTCGTGTCGCTGTTGCCGATCGTCGTGTAGTAGGTCGACCGCGGCAGGAACTTCAGCGTCGTCTTCAGACCGATCGCGCTCAGGTAGCTCGCGTAGAGCGTCGTCGACTGCTGGGAGTCGGACACCTGCCGGCCCCAGACGGTGACGTCGGCGCCCTTGGCCCCGGCTTGATTGATCAGCTGGCGGGCCTTGGCGACGTTGCGCTTGTACAGCGTCAGCTTGCGGTACGACGGATACGTCGGCGGCAGGATGTTCTCGGTGGTGACACCGAGCCCGCCCCACACGGCCTTTACGAGCGCCGAGCGGTCGATCGCCATGTTCACGGCCTGGCGCACCTTCAGCTTGTTGAAGGGGTACACCCGCGTGTTCATCCAGAAGTAGTACGTGTTCGCCGACTTCCGGAGGCGGAGCTGGCCGCGGTTCGAGACGGTGCCGATGCGCTCCGGCGGGATGGCCGCGTTCGTGTAGTCGGCCTGCCCGCTGATCACGCGCTGAACGGCCGCGTCCGCGTCACCGACGATCGTGACGTCGACCCGGTTCGGAGTCCCGCGCGGGATGTACTTCGTCGGTTTGAAGTACTTGTTCCGCACCAACGAGAAGCCGCGGTTCTTGTCCGGGTTCGGTCCGATCTTGTACGGACCCGAGGCCGGCGGCGGGTTCGCGGACAGATCCTGGTTCGCGGTCCCGCACGGCACCAGCGCCGCGAACGGCTCCGCGAGGATCGTCAGGAAGTCCCCGCGCGGTGACGTCAACGTGATCCTGATCGTGCGGCCCTTTGTCTTGATGCCCCCGATGTCGCCCTTGAGCGAGGTCTCGAACTTCTTCGCGCCGACGATCGTGTCGTAGAAGCCGACACCCGGTGAAGCCGTAAGGAAATCGCGCTTCATCGTGCACTTGAAGTCGGCCGCCCTGATCGGCTTGCCGTTCGAGTACTTGAGGCCTTTCCTCAGCGTCAGCGTGTAGACCTTGCCGCCTCGCGAGATCTTCGGTAGCGAGGCGAGTCCCGGCACCACCTGATAGCCGGCGGCTCCGGCGACGTGACGGTAGGTCACCAGTGTCTCGTAGACGGTCCACAGCGCCCAAAGGCTCTGGGCGGTGTAGGCCTGCGAGGTGTCGAGGTAGTCGATCGTGTCGATGACCGCCCGGAATGTGCCAACGGACTTCGTGTGCGCGACCGGGCTCTGCGGTCGGTTCGCGCTGACCGCGTAGGCGGCCGTCATGAGCGCCAATCCGGCCATAAGCGCGAGCACACTCAGAAGCCGAATCAGGCCTTGTCTACTTCTCATCCATACCTCCCCGTGAGTGGTCGCCGAGCGAGACTGAAATTTCTCGTGCATATCTTTGCAGAGGCACGGCCCCGTGAACGTTCTGACGACACCCGGTCGCTCTAGTTAGCGCTTCGCCCAGCGGTAGGCGCTTGTTTTACTTGCCGCGCAATGATCTCGGGCGAGGAGTGGCGGTCTGAGCTTGACAAGCGACGGGCGCAGTTCCGCCGCATCGTCGACGAGCACGGCTGCGACGCCACGATCGTCTTCGGCGCGCACGGGCACGCCGAGCAGTTCCGCTACCTGACGAACTTTGCGCCCGCCCTCGGCGACGCCTGGCTACTGACCCACGGCGACGCGCAGCCGCTCTGCGTGCTCGACTTCGATTGGCAGGTTGAGGAAGCACGCCGGCGCTCCGGCATCGACGAGTGGCGCTCTCGCTTCGGGGCCGCGCCGCTCGTCGCCGAGCTGCTCGCGGGCGTCGCGCCCCGGCGGGTCGCGGTCGCCGGGCTCGATCGACTGCCGGTGACGGCCTGGGAGACCGTGCGGTCGCGACTCGGCGAGCTGGAGGTGGTGGACGTCGGCCCCGAGCTGGCGAGGCTGCGTCGGCGGAAGAGCGCGCTCGAAGTCAGCCTGCTTCGAGAGGCTGGACGGCTGACGGACGAGGCGCTCGAGGTGGCCCGTGCGGACGCTCGCCTCGGGATCTCCGAGCGCGAGCTGGCCGCGCGGATCGGCCAAGCGCTGGGGCCAGAGTGGTCGTTCACGCCGACGGTTGTCTCGGGCAACGACGATCCGATCCCTATCCGCGATCCGACCGAGCGGCGGCTCTCGGAAGGCGACTCGGTGATGGTCGACATCGGCGCCGCCTTCAACGGCTACCAGGCCGACGCGAGCCGGACGTTCGTGCTCGGGAACACGAACGAGACGCAAAGCCGAGTCTGGGATGCCGTCCAGGCTGCCTACGACGCAGCCCTCGCGGAAGTCCGACCAGGTGCGGCCTGTGTCGCAGTGCAGGAAGCGGCGTCTGCCGCCACCGAACAGGCGGGCTTTCGGCTCGCCCACCGGATCGGACACGGGATCGGGCTCGGGACGTCGTTCGAGTGGCCCGACCTCGCGGGCGACGAGGAGCCGCTCGAGCTCGGTACGACGATCTGCATCGAACCCGCAATCGCGGCCGAAGGCGCCGGCGTGATGAAGCTCGAGGACGACCTCGTCGTCACCGAGGACGGCTACGAGCTGCTGACCCACAGCGACCGCTCGCTCTAGGGACGATGCGGCGCGGGCGCCTCCTGTTGGTCGGCGTCACGGGGGACCACCCCGCCGAGCCGCCGGTACACGATGTGGACGAAACCCGAGCAAGCGATCCCGCGCTCGGTCAGGCCGCCCACTCGTAGGGAGCACCGAGGTTGATAGGCGCCGACGTTTAGCTCTCGCAGGTGGCGGCAACCCCCTCATTGATGCGTATGCGGCTGGGCAGCTTCTTCGCCCTGGCCGCGGTCCTCGCAGGGGTCGCCGCCGGCAGCGCCGCGACCGTCTCGGCGAGGGAAACCGCGGCGACGGGCGCAGTGGCGACCGGTTATGGCGGCGCCGCCGCCACCGTCGATCCGGCTGCGACCGAGACGGCGATCGAGATCCTCCGCAACGGCGGGAACGCGATCGATGCAGCCGTCGCCGCGAATGCGACGCTGGGCGTCACCGAGCCGTACGTGGCGGGGATCGGTGGCGGCGGTTTCATGGTCATCTATCTCGCGCGCTCGCACAAAGTCGTGACGATCGATGGACGCGAGACAGCTCCGGAGACGTTTCCGCAGGACGCCTTCATCGACCCGGCGACCGGCAAGCCGATTCCGTTCAACCCGCAACGGATCACCAGCGGCATGGCGATTGGCGTCCCGGGCACGCTCGCAACCTGGGCGACGGCTGAGAAACGCTACGGCTCGATGCCGCTAAGCCGCCTCCTGCAGCCTGCGATCGCAGTCGCCCGGCAAGGCTTCGTCGTGGACAAGACCTACCACGACCAAACCGACCAGAACGTCGCGCGGCTGCGGATCTTCACGTCGAGTCGCGCGCTCTATCTGGATGAAGACCAGGCGCCGGCGATCGGCACGACTGTTCGCAACCCGCAGCTCGCCGACACCTATGAGCTGATCGCAAAGAAGGGCCCGGGCGCCTTGTACCGGGGCCCGATCGGCGCCGCCCTCGTCCAGACCGTCCAGCATCCGCCGGTCGCCCCGGATGCGAATCCGGGCTTCACGGTTCGGCCGGGCCTGATGACGACGCGGGACCTCTCGCACTACAAGGCGCCCCGGCGCGCGCCCACGCACGTCACGTACCGCGGTCTCGACGTCTACGGAATGGGCCCGCCGTCGAGCGGCGGCTCTACCGTCGGCGAGTCCTTGAACATCCTCGCCGGCTTCGACCTGTCGACGCCCGACCGCGCACTCGCCTTGCACCGTTACCTCGAGGCGACGCGGCTCGCCTACGCGGACCGCAACCGCTACATCGGCGACCCGAAGTTCGTCCAGGTGCCGTTGAAGGGATTGCTCTCGACGGGGTTTGCTGCCGAGCGCCGCTGCCTGATCGGGCCGACGGCGGCAACGAGCCCGGTGCGCGCGGGCGATCCAACGCCCCCGTATGGCGGGTGCTCGGCGGGCTCAGCCGCTGTCGCCCGGCGCGAGGGCACCTCCACGAACCACCTGACGGTCGTCGATCGGAAGGGCAACGTCGTCAGCTACACGAGCACGATCGAGCAAATCGCGGGCAGCGCGATCGCAGTCCCCGGCTACGGCTTTCTCTTGAACAACGAGCTGACGGACTTCGATCCGGCGCCCCCCGCCGACGGAACGCCCGATCCGAACCTTCCGGCCGGCGGCAAGCGGCCGCGCTCGAGCATGTCACCGACGATCGTCCTCCGCCACGACAAACCACTTCTCGCCGTCGGCAGCCCTGGCGGCGCGACGATTATCACCACTGTCCTGCAGATCCTGCTGAACCGGTTCGACTTCGCGATGTCGCTGCCCGATGCGATGGCCGCGCCGCGTGCCTCGCAGCGAAACGCACCGAAGACGGACGCCGAGCCGGGCTTCATCGCCCACTACGGCACCGAACTGCAGAGCCGGTTCGGGCAGAGCTTCAATTCCACGGCCGAAATCGGCGCGGCCACGGGCATCGAGCTGCTCGGCGAGGGAAGGCTCGAGGCTGTCGCCGAGCCCGTGCGCCGTGGCGGCGGCACAGCGGCGGTCGTCTGCGCGCTGCGCTGCTAAGAAGCTTCGCGTAACCGCACGAAGCGGAGCGGCCGCGCGTCAACGTTCTCGAGCGGCTCTTCGACGACGGCGTTGACGCCCTCGCGGGCAGTTGCGTGCAGGATGCGGCGGCCGCCGAGCCAGAAGGCGATGTGGTGCGCTCGCCCGGGTTCGCCGAAGCAGACGAGGTCGCCGGGGTGAGCGTCCGCCTCGTCGATTTGGGTGGCCGCCGCCTCCTGCTGGTCGGCGTCGCGGGGGATCAGCCTGCCGAGCCGCCGGTAGGCCATGTGAACCAGTCCTGAGCAGTCGATCCCGTGCTCAGTCAGGCCGCCCCACTCGTACGGAGCGCCGAGGTAGGCGCGCGCCTCCGCGACCGGGTCGCCGTCGCGTGACTCGGTGGTGTCGTAGGGACTGGCACCGGCTTCGGTGCCAGTCCCTGAGGCGAGAGCGTCCTCGCGAATCCAGCCGGGATAGTCGTAGGCGGTCCGGATCCGCGCCCAGCCGTCTCGTCGTTCTTCGACCGTGAGCGGCTCCCCGGCGAGCGCCTGGGTGACCTGCTCCGAAGAGTCGTCGGGGCCCGCGCGCACGGGCGCAACCCCCGAGCGACAGATCAGGGTTTGGTTCGTCTTAGGCCGCGGCCGTCTGCAGGTCGCGCAGCGCGGCGAGGCGCGCCAGCGCCTGGCTTTCGAGCTGCCGGACCCGCTCGCGGGTCAGATCGAGCTCGTGGCCGATCGCCTCCAGCGTCCACGGCTCGCCGTCGAAGCCGAAGCGGAGCTCGAGGATCCGGCGCTCCCGCTCGGGCAGCGCGTCGAGCGCGCGGCGGACTCCCTGCTTGCGCAACGACTCCTCGGCCTCGTCGAACGGATCGGGCGCTTCACGGTCGGCGAAGAGATCGCCGAGCTCGCCCTCGTCGTCCGCGCCGACCGTCTGGTTCAGCGAGACCGACGCTTGGGCGGCGCCCAGCGCCTCGTCGACGTGCTGGAGCGGCAGGCCCGTCGCGTCCGCTAGCTCCTGCTTAGTCGCCTCGCGGCCGAGCTCGACCTCGAGCCGGCGCGCGGCGCGGCCCAGCTTCTGCTGGCGCTCGACGACGTGCACGGGCACGCGAATCGTCCGCGCGTGGTTGGCGACGGCACGCTGGACGGACTGGCGGATCCACCAGGTCGCGTACGTCGAGAACTTGTAGCCGCGCCGCCAGTCGAACTTCTCGACCGCGCGGTTGAGACCGAGCGTTCCCTCCTGGATCAGGTCCAGGAACGGCACGCCCAGGCCGCGGTAGCCCTTCGCGATCGAGACGACCAGCCGGAGGTTCGACTCGATCATGCGGCGCTTCGCTGTCACGTCGCCGCGCTCGATCGCCTTCGCGAGCGTGACCTCCTCGGCGGCGGTCAGGAGCTTGTGGCGCCCAATGTCCGCGAGGAAGAGCTGCAGGCTGTCGGCCGACCCGACGAGCACGTGCGGCTGCGGCTCGGCAGCCTTCTCGTCGGCCTTGTCGGCCTTAGCGCCGCTCTCCTCGGCCGGCTGGCGAATCTCGAGGCCGATCGCCTCGAGCTCGCGCTGAAACTGCTCGGCGTCTTCCTCGCCGAGGTCGTGCTCCAGCGCGAACGCCTCGATCTCCGCCGGCTCGACGAAGCCACGCTCTTCGGCGCCCTCCACGAACGTGCGGGCGTGCTCGGATTCGAGCAACTCGTGCATCTGGTTCTGCGTCAATTTCTCCTCTACTTCTTTAGACGTCGCGGCTCTCTCGATCTTTCGCACTGTAAGCGGTATTTCCTCGGCCGCCTAGGGTGAAGCGGTCAGTTTTAACCGCCTTGTAACATCCAACAAGGTCGGGCTCTTTCTTATTCCGCAACCGCGGGCTCTTTGGTTTGCGCGCGAGCCGGAAAGTCGAACTCAACCTTCCCGTCCTCGTTCAAGACGAGGCGCGCGCGGAAAGGTTTGCCCGCCTTCGACCGGAAGCCTGAGAGGACCTCGGTCGTGCGGCCGTTCTCGATCAACTGGCGTGCGATCTCGGGTGTGATCGTCCGTCCGGCGACGCGCTTCCAGATCACGTAGCCGCAGCCCGGCTCCTCCCGGCTCTTCCAGCTCGTGCAGCCGTAGGCGCGGGAGTTCTCCTTGATGATCTCGCCGGTCTCGGCGCCGCAGCGCGGGCAGGGGCCGAGCTCGACGCGCTCGGGGCGCAGCTTCTCCTTGTCGAGTGCGGCGATCTGCTCGACGGTCTGCGTCGTCAGGTCGACGATGCCCTTGATGAAATCGTCGCGGTCGCCGCTGCCGTGCTCGATGTCCGAGAGACGCTTCTCCCAGTCGCCGGTCAGCTCGGGCGAGGTGAGCGGATGCTCCTCGAGCATGGTGATCACCTGCAAGCCCTTCGGGGTCGGCTGAAGCTCCTTGCCGGCGCGCTCGATGTACTCCCTGCGGATCAGCACTTCGATCGTCTCGGCGCGGGTCGCCGGCGTGCCCAGACCGGAGTCCTTCATGGCTTCGCGGAGCTCCTCGTCGTCGATCCGCTTGCCGGCGGTCTCCATCGCCGAGAGCAGCGTCGCCTCGGTGTAGCGGGGCGGCGGCTTCGTCTGCTTGTCCTCGAACTCGGCCTCGACGCACTTGACGGCCTGACCCTGCTCGAGCTCCGGCAGCTCGGCGCTCTCGTCCGCGGTTTCCTCGTCCTGGGCCGCACGGGCCTGCTTGTCGAGATCGGACTCGAGGCCGTAGACGCCGCGCCAGCCCGGCTCGAGGGTGATCTTGCCGCGGGTGCGAAAGCGCTCGTCCTCGACGAGCGTCACCACCTCGGTGCGCTGGTAGCGCGCCGCCGGATGGAAGACGGCGAGGAAGCGACGGGCAACCAGGTCGAAGATCCGCCGCTCGTCCGGGGAGAAGCGGTCGACGGGATGCTCGACGTCGGTAGGGATGATCGCGTGGTGGTCGTCGACCCGCGCGTCGTTGACCACGCGCTGCAGCGGCAGCCGGTCGAGCCCGAGCACGTACCGCGCGGCCGCGGCGTAGTCGCCGATTGGAACCAGCGTCTCGGCGGTCGGCTTCAGGAACGGCACCATGTCACCCGACAGGTAGCGCGAGCTCGTTCGCGGATACGTAATCGCCTTCTTGTCCTCGTAGAGCGACTGCGCGGCCTGGAGAGTGCGCCGCGCGGAGAAACCGAAGCGGCGGTTCGCGTCGCGCTGGAGCGATGTCAGGTCGTAGAGCAGCGGCGGGCGCTCGGACTGCTCCTTCTGCTCCATCTTCTCGACGGTGCCGTCCTTGCCGGTCACCTTCTCGGCGATCTGCTCCGCCCGCGAGAGATCGCCGAAGATCCGCGTCTCGTCGCCCTCGAACCACATGCCCTCGTAACGAGGATCAAACCGGGCGCGGACGAGACGGTACGGCTCCGGCGTGAACGCTTGGATCTCGCGCTCGCGCTTGACCATCATCGCCAGCGTCGGGGTCTGTACCCGGCCGAGCGAGACGACTCCACCCACCCAGGCGCGGCCGCGGATGGTCGCGGCGCGGGTCGCGTTCATCCCGATCAGCCAGTCAGCCTCCGAGCGCGAGCGGGCGGCCGCCTCGAGCGGCTGCAGCTCCTCGCCGGGGCGCAGCTTCTCGAAGCCCTCGCGAATCGCCTGCTTCGTCATCGAGCTGACCCAGAGCCGCTGGACCGGCTTCTCGATGTCGGCGGTCTCGTAGATGTAGGCGAAGATCAACTCGCCTTCGCGGCCGGCGTCGCAGGCGTTGATGATCCGGTCGACGTCGTCCCGCTTCATCAGCTTGTGGATGGCCTTGAGCTGTTTCTTGGCCTTCGCGTCGCGCGGCGCCAGCTTGAACTCTTCGGGGACGATCGGTAGGTCGGCCATGCGCCATTTCTTCAGCTTCTCGTCGTAGACCTCCGGGTCGACGAGCTGGACGAGATGGCCGACGGCGAAGGTGATGACGTACTCGTCCCCCTCGTAATGGGTGTCCTCGTTCTGGAAGGTGCCCGGGAGCGCGTCCGAGAGATCGCGGGCGACGGAGGGCTTTTCAGCGACGACTAATGTCTTCACGCGAGACACAGTAGCGAAGGCTTCGAACGACGCAGGGGTACGAAAACGAGCCGAAAATGGGACGATCCTTTCGTCTCGTGTCCCCTGTTTACCTGCTTGCGGGTGCGATTAGCTGGCCGTTCGTCAAGGTCGGCTTCCGGCTGCGCGCACACGGCCGCGAGCACCTGCCGCAGGGCGGCTTCGTGCTCGCTGCCAACCACACGTCGAACTTCGACCCCTGGCCGCTCGGCCTGCCACTCCTGCCGCGGCGGCAGCTCCGGTTCATGGCGAAGGTCGAGCTCTTCAATCCCGTGCTCGCGCCCATTCTGAGAGCGGGCGGCGTCTTTCCGGTCCGCCGCGGCGAGGGCGATCTCGAGGCGATCGAGAGGGCGGTCGAGCTCGTCCGCGACGGCGAGATCGTCGTCATGTTCCCGGAGGGGACGCGGCGGAAGAAGGGCCTTCGGAAGAAGCACCAAGCGCGGCCCCACACCGGTGCCGCGCGGATCGCGCTCGCGGCCGAGGCGCCGCTCGTCCCGGCGGCGGTCAAGGGCACCGAGCGGATCACACGGCTGGAGCCGCTGCGCGTCGCCTACGGCGAGCCGATCGCCCTCGGCGACTTGCGCGGCGTCGAGATCGGGCAGGCGGCGCGCGAAGCGACCCGGCGACTGATGGCGGCGATCGCAGAGCTCGAGGCGTCGCTGTGAAGCGTCCGCTGCTCGTGATCGACGGCGATTCCCTCGCGCACCGCGCCTACCACGCGCTACCGAAGACGATCCGGCGCGCCGACAGAAGACCGTCGAACGCGATCGTCGGCTTCACGAACTTCCTGCTGCGGCTCTGGGACAGCGAACAGCCGCGGGCAGTGGTCGTCGGCTGGGACACGCTCGAGGTCCCGACCTATCGCCACGAGGCGTTCGACACGTACCAGAGCGGCCGCGAGTTCGACGACGAGCTCCTCGAGCAGCTGGGCTTGCTCCCGCAGCTCGTGGAGGCGTTCGGCTTCGCCTACGCGAAGGCACCGGGCTACGAAGCCGACGACTTCCTCGCGGCGGCGGTCGCGGCCGAGGAGAAGCGGCGTGGGACGGCGGTCGTCGCCACCTCGGACCGCGACAGCTTTCAGCTCGCGAGCGAGCGGACGACGATCATCCAGCCGGTCCGAGGCGTCAGCGAGCTCGCCCGGATCGGGCCGGCGGAGGTGCGGGAACGCTATGGCGTCGAGCCGGGCCAGGTGGTCGACTTCATCGCCCTCCGCGGCGATCCGTCCGACCGGCTGCCCGGGGCGCCGGGAGTCGGCCCGAAGAAGGCCGCCGACCTGCTGCGCCAGTATGGCTCGCTCGAAGACGCGATAGCCGCGGGGCGGTTCGCCGCGATCGCGGAGGACTTGCGGCTCTACCGTCGAATCGCCTCGCTAGACGCCTCCGCCCCCCTCCCTCCCCTCAAAGATCAAACTCCCTCCTGGGCGGAGGCGTCCTCCCTCCTCAGCGCCTGGGGTATGAACGCGGTCGCGGAGCGCGTTGCCACCCGCGCGGCCGGGTGATGTACGTGTACACCTACAGCTCCGTCACCTAGGCATGGACGACTGGCTCAACCAAGCGCGCGACGCGGTCGCGGAGGCAAGCGGAGTCCCGGTCGAGCAGCTCGAGCTCGACGACGACGCCGTCGCCACGCTGCTCGAGCTTGCGCGCGTCGCCGCCCACGAGAGCGGCGAGCGGACGAACGCTCCGCTCCTCTGCTACCTCGTCGGGCGCGCCCAGGACGGCGCCTCACTGGACAACCTCGCCGCCGCGGTCCGCCGATCGACGTCCTGAGCCATCCGGCGTTCGCGCGCCTCCACCCGACCCCGAGCCATCCCGAGTCGACGGAACGGCTCGCGGCCCTGCTCGCGGCCTTCGAGTATGAAGAGATTGAGCCCGCTCCCATCGAGGCGATCCTGCGCTGTCACACCGAGGAGCACGTCGAGCGGCTCCGGTCGATTGCGGAGCCAACCTGGCTCGGCGGCGACACGTTCGCCTCCGAGACGAGCTTCGAGGCCGCGCTGCTCGCCGCCGGAGCGGCGGTCGCCGCGGCCGAGCGGGGCGGTTTCGCGCTCGTGCGCCCGCCCGGCCACCACGCGCTGGCAGACCACGCCATGGGGTTCTGCCTCTTCAACAATGTCGCTATCGCTACCCGCCATGCGCAGGCGGAGCTCGGGGTCGGCCGCGTCGCGATCCTCGACTGGGACGTCCACCACGGCAACGGCACGCAGGCGATCTTCTGGGACGACCCCACCGTGCTCTACGTCTCGCTGCACGAGTGGCCGTTCTATCCCGGCACCGGGGGACCGGGCGAAGGCAACGAGACGACCGTGAACGTGCCGATGGCGGCGCTGTCCGGTGACGGCGAGTATGAGCGCGCCTTCGCCGAGGTCGTCGAGCCGGCGATTCGTGCGTTTGCCCCCGACCTCTTGCTCGTCTCCGCCGGCTTCGATCCCCACGAAGCCGATCCGCTCGCCGACATCAGGCTGAGCGACGGCGCCTTCGCGTGGATGGCCGAGCGCGTCGCGACGCTCGGGCCGCGCATCGGGGCAGTGCTCGAAGGCGGCTATAACGCCGAAACCCTCCCCCGCCTGGTCGGGGCGACGCTGCAAGGCTTTCGGAATGACGACGGCCGGCTGATTTAGCCGGCCGTCAGTCGAGGAAGCACAGCTGCCACCGCGCTTCGAACACCTTGTCCTGGAGGACCGTCAGCCCAACTATCGACCGCACCGGCGGCTCTCTCACCGCCCGGAGAGCGCTATTTGCAGGTGATTTCGCATCCCCCACGGTGGGGGATGTGGCCCACTGCTGCGCGCTTAACTACGAGCCGCGGCGAGGGTTTCGAGCGCCTGCCGCCGCGAAGAGACGCCGAGCTTCCGCAGCAGGCTCTTCACGTGCGAGCGGACTGTGTGCTCCGAGATGAAGAGCCGAGCCGCGATCTGATCGGTGCTCAAGTGGTCGTCCAGCAGGAGCAGGACCTCGACCTCGCGCGCGCTGAGCGCGCGGGCGATCGAGTCCGGCACTCCGGCGTCCGCGTGACGGCCTTGGCGTACCTTCTCGAGCAGACGTCTTGCCACCGAGCCCGAGAGGGCCGCTTCACCTTCGGCCGCGCCGCGCAGGAACTCGACGATCCGCTCCGGCGGCTCCGTCTTGAGCAGGTAGCCGGCCGCGCCGGCACGGATCGCGGCCAGGAGGTTCTCTTCGGCGACCGACGCCGTCACCATCACCACCTCGCAAGCGGGGGCCGCGTCCCGCAAGAGCGGCAGCGCCCCGAGGCCGCCGATCCCGGGCATCGTGAGGTCGAGCAGGATCAGGTCCGGCTGCAGCTCGCGCGCGACCTCGACAGCCTGCTCGCCGTCAGCGGCCTGGCCGACGACGCTGAAATCGTGCTGCGTCAAGAGCCCGGCGAGCGCTTCGCGCGTGAGCGGATGGTCGTCGACGATGAGGACGCGGGTCGCCATAGGCCTCGCCGCCCTTATCGGCTGGATCGGTTCTGCCGAATAGAGGGAGATGCGGAACGAGGAAAACGCGTACCAATCCTGGCTCTGGGGCGAGGTTCTGCTCTTCGGCCTGCTCGGGGCGGCACTGGCGCTGTTCGTCGCGTATCCGCACCTACGGCCGACTTTCGAGCTGCCGCAGGTGCGGCTCGTCCTGGACACGATGGTCGCGCTCGCAGCAGTGCTCGTCGCGGTGCTCGCCGGTGTCCGGTTCTCGGTGGACGGCCGGCGGCTCGACTTGCTCCTCTGCGCCGGCTTCTCGCTCGCGGCCGGCTCGACCTTCTGCTTCGGGATCGCGCCGGTTCTCGGGGGCCAGCTGCTGCACCGGAGAGAGCAGTGGGCCTGGATCT
Source organism: Actinomycetota bacterium (assembly GCA_005888315.1). GTDB lineage: Bacteria > Actinomycetota > Thermoleophilia > Gaiellales > Gaiellaceae > 13-2-20CM-68-14. Next base: position 15,208 of record VAWH01000050.1, read on the forward strand.
GGGGCGGCGTCCTCGCGTCCGCGCTGATCGCCGCGGCGGCCTTCGCCCGCAAACGCACGGCGACGAGGCGCAAAGAGCTGATCGAGCTGCTGGTGCTCGTGCCGGCTTTCGTGCTGCTGCTCTGGATCCTTGCCCACTCGTTCGGCGATGCGCTCCCGGCGCTGCGCGCGAGCGACCACGTTCAGCCGCGGCTGCTCACCGCGATGGTGGCGGCGCGCGCCCTGGCGAGCTTGATCGCCGTGGTCGGCTTCGGCCTTCGCTTCCGGGCGCGCGGCAACGATCTCGACCGCTGGCTTGCCCTTGGCGCGACCTTGTTTCTCTTCGGCGACTTGAACTACGTCTTCACACCGCTGGTCTCCAACAGCTTCGTCTCCACCGGCGATTTCCTGCGCCTGCTCGCGTACGCCGTCCTGCTCGTCGGCGTCTGGCGGGCGATTCGCTTCGCGGAGTTCGGCCGCGCGGTCGCGGAGGAGCGAGCGCGCGTCGCGCGAGAGATCCACGACGGACTGGCGCAGTACCTCTTCGCCGTGTCGACGCACGCGACAATGCTCCAGAACGGCGCCGACCCCGCGACGGCTCTGCCACAGCTCAAGCAGGCCGCCGCGGCTGCCCAGCAGGAGGCCCGTTTCGCGGTCCTCGCCCTCTCGTCGGCGAGCGGCACTGCTCCCTTCGACGCGGCGCTCCGCCGCTACGTCGACTTCCTGACCGCGGACGGTCTGCTCGAAGTCGATCTCGAGATCGACGACAACGTCCAACTCGCGCCCGACGAGCAGATCGAGGTGTTCCGGATCGTCCAGGAGGGTCTCGCCAACGCGCGAAAGCACGCGGGCGCCCGACACGCCGAGGTGCGTATCTCGCTCCGTGGCGACGAACGCGTCGTCAGCGTGATCGACGACGGCTCCGGCTTCGACGACGAGACCATCTCCGCGGGTCAGGGGCTGAGGAACATGAAGGCCCGTAGCGCGAGCATCGGCGGCGGCTTCCGGCTTCGCTCCGAGCCGGGGCGAGGCACCGCGCTCGAAGTCGTTCTGCGCGCCTAAGGAAGGCCGGGCCCGGTGATCCGGCGTAAGCCCGAAGGCGTGCGCACGAAGACCTGCCGGGCGTAGTACTCGTAGAAGGCGCGGGGGTCGCCGCGGATCCGGCGCGCGTAGCGCAGAACGGCATCGACGTAGAGCGGCGAGGGGTTGTAATGGAAGAGCGCGCGGCGATTGTCGCGCGGCGCGCCGTTCGCGTGCAGGTAGTTCGCAGCGCCGAGGATCGCGTCGTGCGGGTCGTGGACGTCGCCGCCGAGTCCGTACGCCCGCCACGTCGCCGGCATGAACTGCATCGGGCCCTGTGCGCCGGTGGCGCTGTTGTTGCGCAGCTTGTTGAACGCGCTCTCGACGAAATTGACCGCGGCGAGCACGTTCCACCGCACGCCGAAGCGGCGCTCACCCTCCCGGTAGTAACCGATCAGCGCGGCCGGCGGCAGCGCCCGGCCCGTGCGAAAGCGCCGGCTCCGCGTGACGGGGGTCAGCCGCCAGAGCTCGCGCTTCGCGGCCAGGTTAGTCCGCACGACGCGGGCCGTGCCCGCGGGAACGCGGCGTAGCGTCGCGCGCGCGAGCCGCGGCCGGGCAGCGAGCAGCAGCTCGATCCGCTGGTCGTACAACGCGTCCAGCGTCACCTCGGGAGGCACCCCACCGCCGCCGGATCGCCACTCGTCGACCGCGCGAGCGAGCTCCGTCTTCGTCTTCACGAGCGCGCGGGCAAGCGCAGCGGGCTTTCGCGGGATCGGCGCGCCGGGGCCGAGCGCGGCTCGGGTGAGGCTCGCGGCGCAGAGGATCAAGCACGCGAGCCCGGCCAAGACGGTGCGCGGCTTCATGCGGCGAGGCTAGCGCGGCATGACCTGACCGGCGACGCTGAGCGAATCTGCCGTGGGAAACGCCCCCGGATTAGCCTCTGGTCCGGCCCGGCTCGGACGTTCAGGGCGGGAGAAGCCGGGTCGCGTCACCGACAATTACTGGTACATGACCCTGCGGCTCGAGCTCAGTGACGAACGGCTCCTCGCGGACCTGATGGGTTCGCTCGCGCGCCACGGCTGCCTCGCGGACCGGATCGGGCCGAATTCGTGCCGGATCGCCTGTCCCCGCGCTTGGAGCGCGCACGAGGCACGGCTCGAGATCGGGTTCTTTCTCCGCGCCTGGCAGGTTCGCCACCCCGGCGTCGAGGCAACTCTCAGCGCCTAATTCTCAGCGCCTAGCAGTCGCGCGCGACCGGACCGTGCAACCACCCGATCAGGTGATTGGCGGCACGCATGTACCGGATCACGATACGTTTGACGAAAAGCCGCTTGTTTTTGTCCGAGGTGGCATCTGTAGAGAGAGCGGCGGCTGCTCGAACTGCGGACGAGGAGGTACCCGTGCGGCCAATTCGCCTTCTCCTAGCGGACGATCACGCACTCGTCCTCCAGGCGCTGCGCCTGGCCTTCGAGCCGTACCCCGACCTCGAGATCGTGGCCGAAGCGCGATCCGGGAGCGAGGTCTTGCCGCGGGTGGCGGAGACGAATCCGGACGTGATCTTGCTCGACATCCGGATGCCCGGGATCGACGGGCTCCAGCTGCTCGACCGCCTCCAGCAGCAGCACCCGCCGACGAACGTCGTGGTGCTCTCGGGCGTGGACGATCCCGACCTCGCGGCCGAAGCGATCCGGCGCGGTGCGAAGGCCTTCCTCGGCAAACGGGTCGACCCGGCAGAGATCGCGCCGGTGATCCGTCAGGTCTTCGCGGGCGAGCCAGTGACCCTGTCACCCGGTTCCTCGTCCGGCGCCGCGAAGGTTGCCGCCGACGAGTTTGGCCTGACTACGCGAGAGCGCGAGATTCTCGAACAGATCGCCACCGGCCGCTCGAACAAGCAGATCGCCGGCGAGTTCTGGCTCAGCGAGCAGACGATCAAGTACCACCTGACGAACGTCTATCGAAAGCTCGGCGTCGGCAGCCGGACCGAGGCGGCCAGGTTCGCCTACGAGCACGGCCTGGCCGGCGGCCACTCGTCGAGCGAGGATCGAGAAAGACAGCTGAACGGCTAGCAGCGGGCTAACGCTCGGCAGGCTTTGCGGCTCGCGAGCCGGCGTGCAGTTGTAGATGGGAAGCCGCCCGCACGAGCGCGTCGGCGAGGTCTCCCCCAGATTGGGGCTTGCGACGCCGCAAGGCCTTCTCGGCACAGTCCACCGAGTCGAACGAGCCCAGCTCCCAGACGATGACCTGGTACGCGCGCTCGTCGAACAACCGACCGCAGGTCTGACACTTCGCCACAACTCAGATCGTCCGCGCATTGCGGCGACCTCGACTTACCCATTGGTTCAGGCGCAGCCAGATCTTCGGCTGAGATCTGCGTCGGCAGCGCGCACCGCGGCCACCCCCGCCGCCGCTCCGGCCACCGCGACAGCCGCGAACAGGATCCAGACCGAGTCGATGCCGGCGTGAGCGCGGAGTTGCAAGGCGACAAACGGTGCGAGCGTCCAGGCTGGGCCGGTCATTGCTGCGAGGGCACCGAAGTACGTGCCACGGGCGGCAGCGGGGGCCAATCGCGCAGCGACGTTCTGCGAGGTGGGCATCCACAGCATCTCGCCGAGGACGAAGGCCACGATCACGCCCGCGATCACGGCCACGCCGCCCGACGCGATCAGGGCGAGGAAAGGCAGCCCCATCAGCAGGATCGCCGTCCCGAGGCGTCTGGCGGCAGGGATGCACGCGGCCGCGCGGGTCAGGCGTAGCTGGCAGAAGACGACGAGCAGCGGGCTGATCACGACGAGCAGGCCCCAGGTCGAGGGCGCCAGGCCGTAGGCGGTGACCGCGATGACGGGCAGGACGGTCTCGAAGCCGCAGTAGTCCGTGAAGGCGAGAAGCGTCGACAGCAAGAGCAGCGCGAACGGCCGGTCGCGGAGGACTAGCCGCAGCGAGCCGACGCCCTCCTGTCCGGGCTGTAGCTGTCCACCGGTCACCGGGAGGAAGGCGCTCGCCAGCACCGCGCCGACGATGCCGAGCGCGGAGATGCCGATCAGGAATGCCGTCCAGCCGCCGAGGAAGATCAAGAGCGCCGCGAGCGGCGGGCCGCCGAAGGCACCCAGGTTGCCGGCGACGCGCACCGTCGCGAAGGCATTCTCACGGCCCGCGGGCTCGAGTACGAGATCCGCGACAAGCACGCGGTCGAGGGAATAAGCCGGTGCGCCGATCACGCCCTGGAGGACGATCAGGGCGAAAGCGATCGCGGTCCGGTGGCCGAGCAACGAGAGCGCGGCCACGTTCGCGGCCGAGGCCAGAAAGCTGGCGACGATCGGACGCCTACGGCCGACGCGATCGGAGACACGGCCGCTCAGATAGTTGGCGACCGCCGCTACCGGGGCCGAGAACAGGAAGAGGAGCCCGACCCGGCTTGCCGGCCAGTGGAGTCCCTTGACGGCGTAGACGCCGACGTAGACCCAGAAGGTCGAAAACGAGGCGCTGTAGATGAAGGTCACGCCCGCGACCGGGAGGATGCGGCGCTCGACCCCGCCTCCGAGCGCCGCTCGCATCAGCACCAGGAGAGGCCGCATCGGGCGGACGATAGGCGCCATTCATGTCACTATCTGACAGCTATCCGCGCCCGGCGTCTCGTCTCGCTTCTCCTGCTTCTCCAGCAGCGCCGCCGCTGGACGGCCGCCGAGCTCGCCGAGCGTCTGCGAACGTCGGTCCGCACCGTCCACCGGGATGTCCAAGCACTGCTCGAGGCCGGTGTCCCCGTCAAAGCCGAGCGCGGTCCCGGTGGGGGTTTCACGCTGCCGAGCGACTACCGGACCCGTCTTCCCCTCACCGTGGAGGAGACCCAAGCGCTCCTGATCGGAGCTCCAGGGGCGGCCGGTGCGCTTGGTCTCGGAGGGCTCCTGCTCGAAGCGCGGCTCAAGGTCCTCGCCGCTCTGCCCACCGAGCTGCGGCGTGACGCCGCGCGCGCCGAAGCGCTCTTCCACGTCGACGAGCCGCGCTGGTTCAGCCGTGCCGAGGAGTCGCCGTTTCTCGCCGAGCTCGCCGCTGCCGCCTCGGAGGAACGCCGAATCAGCGTCGAGTACGGGCGGCGCGACGAGGTCATCGCTCGCACGCTCGACCCGCTCGGACTCGTGCTCAAGGCCGGCGTCTGGTATCTCGCGGCCCGAGGCGACGGAGAGCTCCGGATCTTCCGCGTCTCCCGGCTCGTCGCGGTCGCTGTCACGGACGAGACGTTCAGCCGCCCGGCCGACTTCGACCTCGTTGGCTTCTGGAATCAGGCACGGGAGGAATTCGAGACGACTCGACCGCGAATCGACGTCACCCTCCGGGTCGGGCGCGCCGACATCGACGCACTGAGAAGCGCGATCGATTGGAGCGTGCGCCCATCGCTCGATGCCGGCGGCGTCGCCGCGGGCGACGGGCGCATCGAGCTGACGTTGCCGTTCGAACGGCTCGAGTACGCCTACGCCGACCTGGTCCAGCTCGGCGGCACCGTCGAGGTCCTCGAGCCACCTGAGCTTCGGGAACGGCTGCAGCGAACCGGTCGGGAGCTCACCGGCCTCTATCAGTAGGCTCGCCGCTGGGTGACCGAGTTACCGGTTGAGCGCTACCTCCGGCTGGGGCTGCAGCTCGGCCGCCACGTCGAGGGAATGGTCGACGCCTACTTCGGGCCGCGAGAGCTGGCAGCCGCGGTCGACGCGGCGCCGCCGGTGGAGCCGCGGACGCTAGTGGCCGAGGCGGAGACGCTGCTCGAGGAGCTCGAGGACGGCTGGCTATGCGACCAGGTCGTCGGCCTCCGTACCTACGCCGGGGTGCTGGCGGGCGAGTCCCGCTCCTACGCCGACGAAGTGGAGGGCTGCTACGGCGTGCGGCCGACCTACACCGACGAGGCCATCTTCACAGCCGCGCACGAACGGCTCGAAGAGCTGCTTCCGGGCGCTGGGCCGCTGACCGAGCGTTACGAGCGCTGGGAAAGCTCGACCCGTCTTCCGGCCGAGCAGATCGAGCGAACGCTCAAGGCCGCCATCGAGGAGGCGCGCGCGTGGACGCGCGGTCTGGTCGAGCTACCGGCCGGCGAAGGAATCCGCTTGGAAGTCGTGCACGACAAGCCGTGGTGGGCGTCCTGCGACTACCTCGGCGACCTGCGCAGCCGGGTCGCCGTCAACGTCGACCTGCCGATGGCGGCAATCGAGCTGCTCGTGCTCGCGAGCCACGAGACGTACCCCGGTCATCACTCGGAACGGTGCAGCAAGGAGCACCTACTCGTGCGCGGGCGCGGGCTGCTGGAGGAGACGCTGGTGCTCGTGCCCACCCCGCAATCGCTCATCTCGGAGGGAATCGCCAAGCTCGCGCCGTCTCTGCTGCTCGAGGGCGACGGCGGTACGGCGCTGGCTGCGGTCATCCAGGACGGCGGCGTCGACTTCGATCTCGCTCGCGATCTCGCCGTCAAACGCGCTTTCGAGCCGTGCGAGTGGGCCCAGGTCAATGCGGCGCTGATGCTGCACGACGAGGGAGCAAGCGAGGCCGAGACCGAGGCCTATCTCAAGCGCTGGGCGCTGATGAC
>VAWH01000038.1 GCA_005888315.1 Actinomycetota bacterium
TACCCATTTCCGAAATCGAAAAACGATGCGGTCCGGCCAGTTGGCACGCGAGATCGTCGAGAGCGCGGGCAGACGGGTGTAGGGTCGCCGGATGGCCACGCAGGCACCGGCCCAGATCGACCGCGAGCGCATTCGCGAGCTGACCGACCGGGAAGAACGAAGGCTGAACGAACGCACGCCGAAGTCGCGCGCGATGTACGAGCGGGCTCGAACTACTCTCGTCGGCGGCGTCGCCTCCTCGTACCAGCTTCGCGACCCGTGGCCCATCTATCTCGAGCGCGGCGATGGGGCACGTGTCTGGGACATAGACGGCAACGAGATGCTCGACTTCCACAACGGCTTCGGCTCGACGACGCAGGGCCACGCCCATCCCGCGATCAGCAGGGCCGTCGAGCGGCGCGCCCGCGCCGGCACTCAATTCGCTGCGCCCACGGAGGACGCGGTCACGGTTGCCGAGGAGCTGCAGCGCCGCTGGGAGTTGCCGAAATGGCGCTACACGAACTCCGGCACGGAGGCGACGATGGACGCGATCCGCGTCGCCCGGGCGCTGACCGGCCGCGACACGATCGTCAAGATCTTCGGTTCCTACCACGGCCACCACGATGCGGTCATGGTCTCGACGGGCAGCGTGGACGTGGCCGGAGTTCCGCCCGACGAGCTACCGTCGGTCGGCTACGGAGCCGGCCTGCCTCAGGCGATCGTCGAGCTCACAGTGGCGGTCCCATTCAACGACGTGGCCTCGATGGAGCGCCGGATTGATCGGCTCGAGTCCGAGGGCCGCCTCCCGGCCTGCGTGATCATGGAGGCGGCGATGATGAACCTCGGGATCATCCCGCCGGAACCGGGATATCTCGAAGGAGTCCGCGAGCTCACCCGCCGCCGCGGGATCGTTCTCATCTTCGACGAGGTGAAGACGGGCTTTACGATCGCCGCCGGCGGCGCCACCGAGCGCTTTGCCGTCCGGCCCGATCTCGTCACCCTGGCAAAGTCGCTCGGTGGAGGGCTCCCCTCCGGCGCGATCGGCGGCACGGACGAGGCGATGCGTGTCGTCGAGGACGGCAGCGTCTACCAGGTCGGCACCTTCAACGGCAATCCCCTTTCGATGGCCGCGGCGCGCGCGAACCTCGAGGAAGTCCTCACGCCAGCGGCTTACGAGCACCTCGACCGCCTCAACGAGCGCATCCTCGCGGGCTGCTCGCGCGTGATCGACGACCACGCCCTGCCCGGCTACGCGATCGGCATCGGAGCAAAGGGCTGCGTCACCTTCTCGGCCGAACCGATCGTGGACTACGCGACCTTCAAGGCGAACCAGGACGCGGAGCTGACGCATCTCGCCTGGCTCTACTCGATGAACCGCGGCATCTTCATGACGCCCGGCCGTGAGGAGGAGTGGACGCTCACGGTCGCTCACGACGATGCCGCCGTCGACAAGTACACCGCTGTCTTCGCCGAGCTGGCGGCCGAGCTGACGGCCTAGGCGTGTTTGGAGGAATGGGCGCGACGCGCCAACTCCGCCTCGCCGCGGAGACGCATTGCGGTCCAATTCTTGCGGCGGATTGAGTACCCGCCCGGCATCCACCGTTCGCGGCGGGTGGCGTCTGCGATCAAGCTGCGAACCTCATCGTCGGTCATTTCTTTGATGTCGACGTTCCGCCGCTTCGCCATTTTCGACAAAAGGGTATCGCTGCTACGCGGCGTCGATCCGGCGCTCTCGCCGGAGTAGCTCGAGGACCGGTTCCCGCGGAAGTGCCCGGATGATTCGTCCGGCACGGCCCTCTACGTCCTCGGCCGCCCAGAGCGAATTGAGCACCGATTCCTCGGTCGCGTCGACAGCGGCCGCGAAGAAGGCGTTCCGGTCGAAGTCCTGCGCCTCGGGCCCCTGAGCGGTCGAGAGCGCGACGAAGATCTCGCCGCTGCCATGGTGGCCGACTGAGCCCGTTCGGCCGAGCCCGAGGCCCGCGCGGCGCGCGAGCCGCGTCAGCGAATGTCCGCCGAGCGGCGCGTCGGTCGCGATGACGACGATGCAGCTTCCCGCTGGAGTCTCGCGCCCCGGCGGGGGTTGCTCGAGCAAGCGACCGACCGGGACTCCGTCAATCCGCAACTGCTTCGGGGCGCCGAAGTTCGTCAACGCGAGCACGCCGACCGCCGCGCCGCCGACGACACGGCTCGCGGTGCCGATCCCGCCCTTCCAGCCGAAGCAGATCATGCCCGTGCCGGCGCCCACGGCCCCTTCTTCGACGTCCTTGCCTGCCTTGCCGAGAGCACGGCTGACGTCTTGGGCTTCCACCTGGACGGTGCGGGCGTCGTTGAGCCACCCGTCGTCGCACTCGCCGACAACCGGAATCACGAAGTTCTCGGTTCCGACCGACGGATCCGACGCGACCGCGGCGGCAACGGCGCCGTCGTAGATGCGTCCGACCGCCATCGTCGACGTCAGGTACACGGGGGTCTCGATGCAGCCCCACTCGGCGATCTGGATCGAGCCGGTCAGTTCGCCGGCTCCGTTGAGGACCGCCGTGCCGGCCCGAATCGGCGTCCGCACGAGTCCGTCGAGGCTGCCGGGGACGATCGCCGTCACCCCCGTCCGCGCGACGCCGCGGCCGCCGGGTGGGTCCGGTTCGTCTCGGCGGACGGTGACGTGTCCGACCGTTACGCCCTCGACGTCGGTGATCGAGTTCCGTGGCCCGGCTTCGAACTCGCCGATCCGCAGTCCCTGGTCGCGCAGCCGCTCGGCCGCCATGCCGGGACCGTACCGGGGCTCCGGCCTGGAGAGCGGACAGTGCGTGCGCCCGAGGGCGGCGAGTCTTTCGCGCGGCACTTTCGAGTTCGTAAAACCTAGGTAATAACCGCTCGAATATCGCGGGTAATAGGGCCAGGATTGGAAAGAACGTGATCGACTGAGGAAACAGCGACCCAGGGGTGATTGGAAATGAAGAAGAAGATCATGATTCTCATCGTGACGGCCTTTGCGCTCGCACCGGTGGCGGCGTTTGCGACGCCGACGCCCGCGCAGCAGGCCGCGAAGGATTGTGCGGCGCTACGCGCAAAGATGGGCGTGTCGCCGTTCGTCCAGGCGTTTGCTTCGCCCGGCACGTCGAATGCGTTCGGCAAGTGTGTGTCCAAGTTCGCGCAGGTCGAACGGGCGAACCTCTCGAGTGCAAACACGCTGTGTGCTGCGGAGCAGGCGGATCCGAACTTCGCCGCGAACCACGGCGGCAAGACCTTCGTCCAGTTCTACGGAGCCGGCAACGGCAAGGACGCCTTCGGCAGGTGTGTGTCACTGAAGGCCCGGAGCTCCACAAGGGCGGAGCAGACTGAGCTGAACCCGGCGAAGTCCTGCAGCTTCCTGAAGACGAAGCTGGGGCAGCCGCTGTTTGCCCAGGCATTCGGCACGAACACGAATCATCGGAACGCCTTCGGCAAGTGCGTCTCGATGGTCGCGCGCTCGCAGTCGACGAGCGTCATCAATGCCGCGACGATGTGCCTGAGCGAGCTGAACGACGCGAACTTCGCCGACTCGCATGGAGGCAAGACGTTCGCGCAGGTCTACGGGACGAACACCGATCTGAGCAACGCGTTCGGCAACTGTGTCGCTCAGAAGCTGCAGGCGGCGACGACGAAGCTGCAAGCGTCGCTGACTAGCGCGTCGAAGACCTGTCGCGCGATGCGGAGCAGCGACCCTGCCGGTTTCCGCAGCAAATACGGCAGCCGGTCGAATGCGTTCGCGAAGTGCGTCGTCGCGCAGGCGCACACCAAGTAGTCACCGACAAGATCCGCTGAAAGAAGAGGGCCGCCCTGCGGGGCGGCCCTCTGTCGTGACGGGCCGTTGGCGTCATATCGTCCCGTCCACGTGATCCGTCCGGCACAGCCCAATGATCTGGAGGTCGTGCGGAACTTCCTTGACGAGTATGCGGCGAGCCTTCAGGTCGATCTCTCGTTCCAGGACTTCGACTCCGAGCTGGCCGATCCACTCGCTTTCTACGAGCTGGTGCTGCTGGCGGAGGACGGCTGCGTCGCGCTCCGCCGGCTGGACGCGAACACCTGCGAGATGAAGCGGCTCTACGTCCGTCCTACGGCGAGAGGCGGCGGGCTCGGCCGACAGCTCGCGGAGGCGGTGATCGCCGAGGCGCGCAGGCGCGGTTACACGCGCATGGTGCTCGACACACTGCCGACGATGGCCGCCGCGCAGGCGCTCTACCGGTCGCTCGGCTTTCGCGAGACAGATTCGTACCGCTATAACCCCGTGCCGGGCGCAACCTTCCTCGAGCTGCAGCTCTAGAGCGGTCTTCCCGCTCCCGCGTCCCTGATTCGAGGGATAGCGGCGCTCTGCCTCCGACCGATCTCGGACTAGACGCACGCCCGTCTCCGCGGTCCGGAGGTTCTTCTTGGTTCGACGCCCACTCTCGATTCTGGCAGCGCTCGCTCTGGCGCTTGTCGCTGCGTCTGTGGCCGACGGCCGGAGTTCGCGTTCGAATGCCTGCGGCGCGCGCGAGTTCTCATATGCCGGTCTCCAAAGCGCGAGCAAGGCGCACGGGGTCGGGGCGACGCTCGTTCCGCTCGCAACGCCTAGGGTGTCCGCCGGCCACGTCGGTGCGTGGATCGGCGTCGGCGGAACCGACTCCGGCCCGGGCGGGAAGGCAGAGTGGCTCCAGATCGGTTACAGCGCCTTCGCCGCCGACCGGATGAGCCGGATCTACTACGAGGTCACGGTCGCCGGCTCGGATCCGCGCTACGTCGAGCTCGACTCGAGCGTCAAGCCGGGGGAGAAGCACAACTTCAAGGTGCTCGAGACGGGCACGCGCAAAGGATGGTGGCGCGTCTGCCTGGACGGCAAAGCCGTCAGTCCGGCGATCCGGCTCCCGGGCAGTCACGGAGCCTGGTATCCCCAGGCGGCGGCGGAGAGCTGGAACGGAGGGGTCGGCGCGTGCAACACGTTTCACTACCGCTTCTCGAACGTCAAGCTCGCGCACACGGACGGCGGGGCCTGGCAGCCGCTCAGGCAAAGCGTCTCCTTCCACGACCCCGGCTACCGGCTCGTCCAAACCTCGAGCGTCCCTCGCAGCTTTCTCGCGACGAGCGTGGGCGGCACGCGGCCCAGCACGACTGTGCCGACGCGCATCAGCCGTGTCGGCGCCAGGTTGGCTGCGTTGCAGGCAATCCGATTCGCCCGAGCCCGAAGGTAGTCACAGGCACGGCGAGGCGGTTCCTCGCGGGAGACGAGCCCGCGGTTAAGGCGTCAGCGAATCGATACGGGTGTCCCCACGTGCATCAGCCGCGACAGCGCGACGATGGCCGCGTTGCGCAGGCGGATGCAGCCATGAGAGATGCGCCCAGGGATGAGCTGCGGCTGGTTCGTGCCGTGGATACCGACGTAGCCGCCACCCGGCCAGTCGGTCAGCACCGCCGAGCGGGCGCTGACCCCAAAAGCGATCGGGCCGTAGAAGGGGTTGTTGAAGTTCGTCAACTTGTCGCGGATGTAGAACTCGCCGCGCGGGGTGGGCCAGTAGCTCTTGCCGACGCCGACGCGCGTCCTGAAGACGGTCTTGCCGCTCCGCTTCAGCGTCGCCGTCAGGCTGCCCAGGTTGATGTACAGGTGGGTGTTGACCGTGAAGAGGGGGCTGAGATCGCGCTTCTGCACGTACCCCGTCGTGTTGTTCGGCAGGATCGGCAGGCGCACCCGGTACCAGCTCTGGTGGGGGCTGATATCGATCCGAGAGAGCACGAGCACGTCGTTCTGGGTGCCGTCCGTGGTGCCGGTCGGCAGCTTCGTGATCACCCGGGACGCGAGGCCCGGCTTCGCGCGCACGACGGCCGGCCTCATCACCACCGCCCAGTGGGCGATCTTGGCGTCGGTCAGCTTGATCGTGCGCGGGTAGAGAGCTGCCGCGTTGTCGCTGCCATGGGCCGCCGAGGCGAGCGAGAGCAACGCCACTGCGAGCGCACCCGCCAGCGAGAGTCCCGCCAATAGGGTCCTACGGTTCTCGAAGACTGATGTGTTCATGGTCTTGCTCCCCCTGATCCCGGTCGGTCGACTGGAGCGGCCCTCACTCCGGACCGCTCCAGTCTAGCTTCGGTTTCGGTCGTTAACCGGTCGCCTTCGGCCGCTTGTGCGAGACCACCTTGGGCACGACCTTCTTGGGCACGAACGGCTTCGCCTTGGCGGTCACCGGCGCCGTGTCCTGGGCGGTGACCGTCGTGGCACCGGCCTTGCCGGTGACGACCGCGACGTTGTTGAAGCTCGCGGTCACGTTCGGGCGCGTGCAGGTGTAGCTGGTCGAAGCGCCCGGTGCGAGCGTACCGATCGTCCTGTTGCAGTTCGGCGAAAGCGGGTCGGTGACGGTCACGTCGGTCAGGGCGACGTCGCCGGTGTTGGTGACCGTGATCGTGAAGGTCGCCGTGCCGCCGCTCGTGACCGTCTGCGACTTCGGGTTCTTGACGATCGAGATCGCCGGATGCGTGACCGGCGGCGGCGGCGGCCCGACCGTGACCGCGGCCGAATCGTTTGCACTGACATCGCCGCCGACCGGCGGCGTGCCGATCGCGACCGCCACGTTGGTGAAGTTGGCGGTCACGTTGGCGAGCGTGCAGCTGTAGCTGAGCTCGTCGCCTGGGGCCATCGAGGCCAGCTGCGGGATCTCGGCCTTGGTGCGGGCGCAGCCCGGGGCCAGGGCGTCGGTCACGTGCACGTCGGTCAGGGTCGCGTCGCCCGTGTTCTTGACGGCGATCGTGAAGGTGACCGTGCCGGCGAAGGCGACCGTCTGGGTGTGCGGCGTCTTTGAGACCGAGATCGCCGGGTTGATCACGGTCACGTGGGACGTGTCTTCGGCGGTCACGTCCCCGCCGACCTCGGGCGTGCCGGTCGCGACCGCCGTGTTGGTGAAGCTCGCGGTCACGTTCGCCAGCGTGCAGGTGTAGGTGATCGTCCCACTCGGGTCTGGTGCCGGCTTCATCAGGGCCAGGCCCGCGATGTCGGCGCTGGTGCGGGCGCAGCCGGGCGCCAGCGCGTCGGTGACGACGACGTTGCTCAGGTTCGAGTCGCCGTCGTTGATGACCTGGATCGACCAGGTAGCCGTTCCGCCGTTCCGGAGCACCTGCTCGTCGGTCTTGTCGGTGGCCGACTTGACGACCGAGATGTGCGGGGCGATCACGACCGGGTTCTCCCCGTCCGCACCGCAAGTGCTCTCGGAGCCCTTGTTGTTGTTGTCTCCGGAGTAGCTGGCGACCCAGTGGTAGGTGCCGGGCTCGTTCACGGTGATTGCCGGCGATGAGTCGTAGCTGGCGCCGTCCGCTCCCTTGTTGACGTCGGCCGAGGCCGTGTCGACGAGGTTCGCCGGAGCGCAGTCGTCTTCCGAATTGGATGCTGGCGTCGGATCCGGCCCGTAGAGCGTGAACGTGATCGTGCCGGTCGCATCGCTGGTGCCGCCGGAGAGCGTCGCCGTGTCAGTGAGGTCCACCGAGGGCACTTCGCCTCCGCTGAGCCTGAACGGCCCGCCGGCGTCGGTGGTCAGCGACGTGTTGTTCGGGCTGACCGTGAGCGGCTCGGCGGCACAGCCGCTGCTGACCGGGCCGGTGTTGTTGTTGTCGCCGGAGTAGGTCGCCCGGAAGTAGAAGGTGCCGGCCGTGTTGAACTGGTGCGCCTTCGAGTCCGGCAGCGAGCCGTTGGCGACCGTGTTGATGGTCGGGGTCAGGTCCTCGACCAGGCCGGTGCAGTCGTTGTCGCGCCCGAGGTTGCGCCGGTGAGCGAGGCCGTGTCGTGAGCCGAGTCACCGATCTTGATCGGGCCGGCGGGCACGACCGTGGTCGAGACGCTCGGCGTATTCGGGCTGACCGTGAGCGGCTCGGCGGCACAGCCGCTGCTGACCGGGCCGGTGTTGTTGTTGTCGCCGGAGTAGGTCGCCCGGAAGTAGAAGGTGCCGGCCGTGTTGAACTGGTGCGCCTTCGAGTCCGGCAGCGAGC
>VAWH01000051.1 GCA_005888315.1 Actinomycetota bacterium
CGCTCGCATGGGAGACGCCTCTGAGATCGAAGCGAAAACTTCGCTGAACCCAATCCAGCCGTTTGTTTCCGCTTCGACGGCGCTAGACTTCGCGCCTTCGTGGCTGCGGACTCACGGGCCGTTCCCGCGCGCTCCCGGCGCAGGCGGAAGACCTCGACGCGCGTGCGCGTCCAGCGCGGCGCGCTTGCGTTCCTGCTCCTGGCCGTGACCGGATCCGTGCTCGGGTTGGCCTTCGCCGGATCACCGGGGCGAATCGCGGCCGGCGTGCGTATCGACGGCGTCGACGTCGGCGGCATGAGACCGGCCGCCGCGGAGCGCCTGCTCGAGCGAAGGGCCCGGAAATTCGGCCGCGTCCCGGTCATCTTCGTCGCCGGCGAGCGTCGCTGGCGCGTGACGCCTGAGCAGCTCGGCGTCAACGCCGACTGGCACGCGGTCGTCCAGCTTGCGCGGCGCCAGGGCGACGGATTCGGCCCGTTGCGCGGCTTCCGCCGCATCGGCGTCAGGGTCTTCGGCGCTCAGTTCGCGCCGCCCACGCGCGTCTACGAGGCGGCGCTCGCGTTCGAGATCAACCGCTTCGCGCGGGCGCTGTATCGACCGCACCGCGACCCGCAGCTTCGCCTCAAGGGTCTCGAGCCGATAGTCATCGCAGGAAGTCCGGGACGACGACTCGAGCGGGCGGCGGCCGCGCGCGTCGTCGTTGCGGCGCTGGCAGGCTTCGCGCGGCATCCTGTCGCTCTGCCGGTCCGCAGCGATCCGCCTGCGGTCTCAGCCGGCGAGCTGGTGGCAGCCGCCGCACGTATTCGCGTCGCGCTCTCGGCACCCGTGCAGCTGCGCTGGCAGGCGGGGACTTGGACGATCACCCCGTGGCAGCTGCGCGCGATGCTCGCCATGCCCGGTCGCGACCGTGTCACGAGGCTGCAGATCGGGGGCCCGGGAGCCAACCGCTACTTCCAGGCCCTCAGCCGGGCGCTCGACCATCCGCCCCGGAACGCCGGCTTCGCGGTCTCGCCCGGCGGCTCGGTCGGAATCATCTCGTCCCGCCGCGGACGCAAGCTGAACGTCGCGGGCACCGCCGCGAACCTACTCGCTGCGGCGCTTTCGCAGCGAGCGCGAACCGCCCGCGTCGTCGTCGCAACGCCGAAGCCCGCGCGGACGACCCGCGAAGCGCGCGCGCTCGGCATTCGCGGTCTCGTCGGAAGCTACGAGACGATCTACGGCGGCGATGCGAACCGCATCCACAACGTGCAACTCGTCGCGCGGCTCCTCGACGGGCGCCTGATCGCGCCGGGGGCCACGTTTTCGTTCAACCGCGCGACCGGGGCACGCACCGCGGACAAAGGCTTCCGGGAGGCGCCGGTGATCATCAACGGCGAGCTCGGGACCGGCCTGGGTGGGGGCGTGTGCCAGGTCTCGACGACCGTCTTCAACGCGGCCTACGAGGCGGGCCTGAAGATCACCTCGCGCACGAACCACGCCCTCTACATCAGCCATTACCCGCTCGGCCGCGACGCCACTGTTGATTATCCGGATGTCGATCTCCGCTTCGTCAACGACACACCCCACTGGCTTCTGCTGCGCACCTTCGTCGGCTCCTACTCGCTCACGGTCGGTCTCTACGGAACGCCGCAGCACCGCCGCGTCGTCACCCAGACGCGCCCACTCGTCGAGACCGGCGCGCCGCCGCTCAAGCGGGAGCCGGATCCGAACCTCACCGTAGGCCACAGCGCCCTCGTCGACAGCGGCGAGCCCTCGCGCTCGACGAGCGTGCGCCGACGCGTCTATCAGAAGGGGAAGCTGCTCTACGACAACACCTGGTACTCGTCCTACCGGGCCGAGCCCAAGGTCGTCCTCGTCGGGACGAAGCCCAAGCCGGCACCTGCCAGGAAGAAAAAGAAGAAGCCGCCGGTGACGACCACCACCACCACCACGACCACGACCACGACCACGACTACTACGACGACGCCGGCGCCGTAGGCTCGGCCTTGGCGATCTCCTCGACGAGCCATTGCGGCACGCGCGTCGGCCGCAGGGTTTGCGCGTCGGCGCAGGCGTGGCCGGTCGCTCCAGTCGCGACCAGCTCGCCGTCGCGCTCGACGCGATAGTCGAACCGGAAGCGAGCCCCGCGGACCTCGCTGCAGCGCGCGGAGACGACGAGCCTGTCGTCGAAGCGGGCAGGCGAGCGGAAGGTGACGCTCGCGTCGAGCGTCAGCGCCTCGATTCCCTCGGCTTGTAGCTCGGAGTAACCGCCGCGAAAGCGGGCGAGGTACTCGATCCTCGCGACCTCGAACCAGACCAGATAGACGGCATGGTGGGCGATCCCCTGCGCATCCGTCTCCGCAAAGCGAACCTTCAACTCCGTCGAGAAGCCGAACTCCACGGCGGAACTCTCTACGATCGGCGAGATGGACGCGACCGCGCTCGCCCGCCTGATCAGGGCGAACCAGCCGTGCGTCGTCCTGACAGGGGCTGGGGTCTCGACCGAGAGCGGGATTCCCGATTTCCGTTCGCCGACCGGGATCTGGGCGGAGTTCGATCCGGCGGAATACGCCTCGCTGCCGGCCTTCCGTGCCGACCCCGCGAAGGTCTGGCGCTTCTACAAGCCGCGGATTGCGATGCTGATGAACGCGCAGCCGAACGCTGCGCACCTTGCGCTCGCTGCGCTCGAGCAGGCCGGGTTCGTCGAGGCCGTCGTGACGCAGAACATCGACCTCCTGCACGAGCGCGCCGGCAGCCGCAACCTCGTCGAGGTGCACGGGTCGATCCGCACTGCCACCTGCCCGGCCTGTGGCTCCAGGTATCCACGTGAGGACGTCGTCGCGAAGCTCGAGTACGCTGATGCGCCAGCCTGCGACCGCTGCGGCGCGATCCTCAAGCCCGATGTCGTCTTCTTCGGCGAACTGCTCCCGGCCGACGCGATCGAGCGCGCCTTCGAGTTGGCTGGGCGGGCGCGGCTGCTGCTCGTCGTCGGCTCCTCACTCGAGGTGCACCCGGTCGCGGCGGTGCCCGAGGAGACGCTGACGGCCGGCGGCCGCCTCGCAATCATCAACAAGGGGCCGACGCCCTACGACCGGCGGACCGATCTGAAGCTGGACGGGAGCGCGGCCGAAATCCTCGGCGCGGTTGCCGCCGAGCTAGGCGCCCACTCCTAGGCGACGGCGCGACGCAGTGGGCGTTCTTCGAGGAGCCGGCTGCACTGGCTGCAGTGCACGCGCTCGATCTCGTACGGGATGCCCTCACGCTGTCGCAGGGTGTAGCTCGTGATCTTCGTGTGCCGGTGTGGGGCCCGGAACGGGATTGGCTTGCGCATCTCACTCACGGTAACGTCATCCTCGGAACGTACGACGCTCGAAAGGGTGAAGAAGTTGTGACAAGGCGGAGAGCGCGCTTCGCCTTGCGGACCGGTTAGCCTCCCGGACACTCGCGCGAAACCGACGAAAGGAACCGATGGCTTCACGACGACAGGGCGGACTGTTGGGGATCAGCGAGGAGCTGCTCGGCCGGATCACCGAGCTTCCCGGCGCGAAGAACCTGGTCGAGGGGATCAACGCGCTGCGCGAGCGAGTCGACGAGCTGCAGAAGCGGATGCGGGGTCTCGACGAGCTGACTCGACGGGTCGACGCGCTCGAGCGGAGGGTCGACCAGCTGTCGAGCGGTTCGCGTTCCACGCGGAGCGGCTCGGCGCGCAAGACGGCGCCGTCGCGCGCTTCCGCGGCGAAGCGAAGCCCGTCTACACGCTCGCGCGGAACGACGAGAAAGCGCGGTGATCAGGGCCGGCCCGGCGACTCGGGGTCGGCGGGCCCCCCTAGCTAGGCACACGTAGCCGCAGGGCACGCGGCACGAGCTCGAACCGCGCCGGGGTCGTGCCCGGGTGCTCTCCGTCGAGCTCGACCGGCAGCGGCTTGCTTGCGTCGATCTCCACGGTCGAGCCGCGGAGACGCTCGGCCTTCGGGTGCGGCAGGTGCTTGCCGCTGTAGGTCTTCGGCAGCGTCAGGAGCAGGTCGCGCTTGGTCAGATCGCCGATCAGGAGCACGTCGAAGAGACCGTCGTCCGGCTCCGCTTCAGGGCAGATCATCATTCCGCCGCCGAAGTAGCGGCCGTTGGCAACGACGACGTCGTGCATCCGCCCGCGGCGCGATTCGTCGCCGACCGTGACGGTGAGCTCGGAGCTTCGCCAGCGGGCGAAGACCGCGAACGTCGCCCAGAAGTAAGACACCTTGCCGCCGAGCACCTTGCTCGACTCGTTCGCGCGCTTGGCGATGGCGCCGCTCATCCCCGCGCTGGCGATGTTGGCGAAGTAGGTCTCGGCCGCTTCGCCCCGCCAGGAGCGGAATGTTGCGCGTCCCAGGTCGATCTCACGGGTGGGGCCGTCGCGAGCCGTCCGCAAGGCGTCGCCGAGCCGGTGCGGGATCCCGTAGGTGCGGACGAAGTCCCGCCCAGTGCCGCGGGGCAGGATCGCCAGGTCGACCCCTGCTCGACCGGCGATCCCGTTCACGACCTCGAAGACCGTTCCGTCTCCCCCGACGGCGACGAGCAGCCTCGCCCCGTCGTCGGCGGCCCGTCGTGCGAGCTCGGTGAGCTGGCCCGGCCGCTCGGACAGCAGCGCCTCGCCGCTCAGCCCTGCGGCTGCGGCGCTCTTCGCGATCTCGGGCCAGCGCCGGCCGGTCGCGCCGTTCTCCGCAGCCGGATTGACGAGGAAGACGGTGCGCGGTCCGCTAATGCTTCGGCTCGGCCGTTGCGGTCGCCAGCGCGATCCGGGTCATCCGGTCGACTGCGGCGCGCAACTCCTCGTCCGAGATGCGCTTGAACTCCTTCTCGACAACCACGTCGCTGACCGTCAGGAGGCAGCCGGCCTGGACGCCACGGAGAGCGCCGAGGGTAAAGAGCACCGCTGCTTCCATCTCGACTGCCAGGATCCCCCGGGAGCACCAGCGGCCATACTGCTCGCCGTCCGGGTTGTAGAAGAGATCGCTCGAGACGATCGGGCCGACGCGGAGCGGCTGGCCGAGCTCCTTGGCGTAGTGGACGGCTCCGTGGACGAGCTCCCAGTCCGAGGTCGGCGTATGCGGCTCGCCGCCGACGAGATGCCGCGCCGTGGCGTCGGCCGCGACGGCCGAGATCGCGACGATCAGGTCACCGAGCTGCAGGTCCGGTTGCAGGCCGCCGCAGGTGCCGACGCGAAGCAATCGCTTGACGCCGAGCTGAACGAGCTCCTCGGCGACGATCGCCGCCGACGGGCAGCCCATTCCGGTCGCCTGGACGGAAACCGGTCGCCCCTCGAACTGCCCCGTGTAGCCGATCATGCCGCGCTCCCTGTTCGTCTGCACAGGGCTGTCGAGATACGTCTCGGCGATGTACTGGGCGCGCAGCGGATCACCCGGCAGCAGGCAGGCCTCCGCGTAGTCGCCCGGCTCGGCGCGGACGTGAATCGGCACAGCGCAAACCTTAAGTCGAGCTGGCTGCGCGGCGCTGCGCTGACCGACCAAGAGGCCGGGTTTAGACAGTCGCGGCGGCAAAGCCGCCACGACCTCCAATCGGCATCGCGAGCGATGCCTCAGGTGCCTCGCCCTCGTCTCATGCACGATTGCGGACGTGGCGACGCTGAGAGAACCCGAGCTCGAGGAGATCCTTGCGTTTTGCGCCGAGGATCCGGTCGAACGCGTCTTCCTCGAGGATGTCGCCCGCCGTGGCCTGGGTCGCTTCACTGCGCTGGATGGCGACGGCGGGGTCACCGCGCTTTGCCACGCGGGAGCGAACCTCGTGCCGTCGGGCACGGGCTGCGAGGCCTTCGCCGAGATCGTGAAGGACTGGCGGGCACGGATGATCATTGGGGAGGAGACGGCGGTCTCCGACTTTTGGAAGGCCTCGTCGCGACAGCTGCCGCCCCCTCGCGAGGACCGGCCCGGTCAACCCGTCTACGTGCTCGACGAGGCTCCCGAGCCCGGAGAAACGGGATTGCGCCCGGCTCAGCCGGACGACTTGGATCTGCTGCTGCCCGCATGCGCGGCGGCGCACCGCGAGGAGATCGGGATCGATCCGCTCGAACGCGATCCCGAAGGCTTCCGCTGGCGGACCCGCGCCCAGATCGACGAGGGGCGCTCCTGGCTCTGGACGGACGGCGCGACGATTCTGTTCAAGGCCGAAGCCTCCGCGTGGACGCCGCAGGCGGTTCAGCTGCAGCAGGTTTGGGTCGACCCTGAGGCGCGAGGTCACAGGTACGCCCAGCGCGGCTTGCGCGACCTCTGCCGCCTGCTGCTGCCGCGCGTGCCGACGATCTGCCTGTTCGTCCGGCGGGACAATGCCCCTGCGATCCGCGTCTACGAGGCGATCGGAATGCAGCACACGATCTCGTACCGGAGCCTGATCTTCTGACGGCGCGGCGGCTGGTCGCGCTCGCGCTCGGGCTCTGGGTCGGCCGCTGGGCGGCCATGGAACTCGCCTCGTTCGCTGGACACCGGCTGCTGCCCGCGGGGCCGCCGCCGCAGAAATCACGGCGTCGGCCGGGCTGGATGCCGCTTCGCGGTGCCGGTTGACCGGCGGTGAACCACCGAACGAGGGAGCCGTGGACTTCCGCTAGCTCCGATGATCGAGGCGATGCGGCGAATCGCCCTCTACGGGCTCGGCCTGCTGCTGGCGTCCGTGCTCGCTTTGACCTATGCAACCACGAGCCGCGCGAAGGCGGGCGGCCCTCTCCGGCATACGTGTTCGGTCACGGATCGCGCCTTCATCGACACGGCGAAGACGAACATGGCCGCGGTCGAGCTCTGGGGTCAACAATACGTCGACGGCGAAGCCGCGGCCGGTGAGGTTGCAGCGGAATCGGCCCGCGCGGCGAAGATCGTCGGCGCCACCGCTCCGACGGATCCGTCGCTCTCGCAGACGCGCAAGCTGCTCGTGGCGATGTTCACCGAGTACCGCAAGGCGATGGCGCAGCACGCAAAGAACCGCGACGCGCGCGATCACATCTTCCATGCCTACGCCCTGGCAAACTTCGC
Organism: Actinomycetota bacterium; assembly: GCA_005888315.1. Classification (GTDB taxonomy): domain Bacteria; phylum Actinomycetota; class Thermoleophilia; order Gaiellales; family Gaiellaceae; genus 13-2-20CM-68-14. The sequence continues at coordinate 6,993 of VAWH01000051.1, forward strand.
GCGCGACGTGCTCGCGACGGCAGAGCCCGCGCTGGCCAGCCGTGGCTGCGGCGTCGCTCCGCTTCTTTAGCGGTAACAATTTCCCGATGGAACCCGCCGACCTCGGCGCGCGAATGCATGAGCACATCCGTCGGCTCGGGCTGATGCCGCCCGGCGGAGAGGTGACCGTGCTCGTCTCCGGCGGCGCCGATTCGACCTGCGCGTGGCACCTCCTGCGCGAGCTCGGCTATCGCGTCTCGGCGCTCCACGTCAACCACGGCCTGCGCGGGGAAGAGTCCGAGGCAGACGCGCGCTTCTGTCGCGAGCTGATGGGCGCCGAGATCGTCGACGGCCGCGGAGGTAGGACCGAGAACGAGCTGCGCGAGATTCGCTACGGCTTCGCGACCGACCGGCTCCGCGCCACCGGCCACACAGCCTCCGATCAGGTCGAGACGATCCTCTACCGGCTCGTCACGAGCGGTCGCGCCACCGGGATCAAACCGAAGCGCGAAGACGGCGTCGTCCGACCGCTCCTGCCGCTCTGGCGCGACGAGACCGTGGCCTACTGCCGCGCCCACGGACTCGCCTACCGCATGGACAGCACGAACCGCGACACGACGCGCGGCCTCATCCGCGAACGGATCCTGCCGCTGCTGCGTGAGATTCATCCGGCCGCCGACCAGAACCTCCTCCGCGCCTTGGAGCAGCGCCCCACGCTCCAGCCGGCCCTCGCGGAGCTGATCTCCTCGCCCGTCGGCTCGAAACGACTCGATCTCGGCGACGGCGTTCAGCTCGTCCGTGAGTACGACCGCGCCTGGCTCGAGCGTGGCCCGGTCGCGCTCGAGGGCCCGGTTCGCTGGGGGGACTGGAGGATCGAGTCCGAGCTCGCAGGCCTTAAGGTACGAGGCTGGCGGCCGGGCGACAGACTCGCCGGGCGCCGCAAGAAGATCCAAGACGTGTTCGTCGACGCCAAGATCCCCCGCTCCGAGCGCGAGGCGTGGCCCCTCGTCGTGCGCGGCGACGAGGTCGTCGCCGTTCCGGGCGTCGTCGAGCATCCCGAGGTGAAGGCCGAGCGTGTCGCAGACTGAACTCGAGAGCGCTGTAGGCGAGATCCTGATCGACAAGGAGGCCCTCAGCGCCCGCATCGGCGAGTTGGGCGCCGAGATCTCAGGCGACTACCAGGGCCGCGACCTGCTCCTGATCGGCGTCCTCAAGGGCGCCGTCTTCTTCATGGCCGATCTGATGCGGAAACTGACGATCCCCTGCGAGGTCGATTTCATGGCGATCTCGAGCTACGGCGCCTCGACCGACTCCTCGGGCGTCGTCCGGATCCTCAAGGACCTCGACATCAACATCGAGGGCCGCCACGTGCTCGTGGTCGAGGACATCATCGACTCGGGCTTGACGCTCTCATACCTGATGCGCAACCTCGAGTCGCGCGAGCCGGCGACGCTCGAGGTCTGCGCCCTGCTGACGAAGCCGGATCGCCGCGAGATCGAGGTGCCCGTCCGGTACGTCGGCTTCGAGATCCCGAACCGCTTCGTGATCGGCTACGGCCTGGACTTCGGGGAGCGGTACCGGAACCTTCCCTACGTCGCCGTGCTCAGCGACGAGGCCCTGCCCGAAGGTTTTTAACCCAGTCTTGGCCCAGTTGCCGGCCCAGGGCGGGCGATTGGGAACGCTCATGCACCCTGGTACCCTGCCGATAGAGGTTTCGTGAACCGCTTCTTCCGCAGCGCACTCTTCCCGCTCTTCGTGATCGTCTTGCTCGTCTACCTGGCGAGCCAGACGCTGATCCCGCACGGGAAGAACACGCAGAAGCTGACGCTCTCCGAGTTCACCTCGAAGGTCACGCAGCACCAGGTCTCGAGCGCCGAGTTCAATCCGAGCAAGCGCTCGATCAGCTTCAAGCTCAATGACGGGAAGAAGGGAAGCGTTCACTACCCGAGTGATCAGAACGCGCCCGCGCTCACCAGCCTGCTGCAGCAGAACAACGTCGAGTACGACTCGAAGGGCACCGGCAACTGGTCCTGGATCGGCTTCTTCACCTCGCTGCTCCCCTTCGTGCTGCTGTTCGCCTTCTGGATCTTCCTGATGAACCAGGTGCAGGGCGGCGGCTCCAAGGTGATGAGCTTCGGCAAGAGCCGCGCCAAACGGATGGCTCCGGATTCGCCGAAGATCGGGTTCAAGGACGTCGCCGGCGTCGACGAGGCGGTCGAGGAGCTGCAGGAGATCAAGGAGTTCCTCGAGAATCCGAAGAAGTTCCAGGCGCTCGGCGCGCGAATTCCGAAGGGAGTGCTCCTCTATGGGCCGCCCGGCACCGGCAAGACGCTGCTCGCGCGCGCCGTTGCCGGCGAGGCGGGCGTTCCGTTCTTCTCGATCTCAGGCTCCGACTTTGTCGAGATGTTCGTCGGGGTCGGCGCCTCACGCGTTCGCGACCTCTTCGAGCAGGCCAAGCAGGCCGCTCCATGCATCGTCTTCATGGACGAGATCGACGCGGTCGGGCGCCACCGCGGCGCCGGCCTCGGCGGCGGCCACGACGAGCGCGAGCAGACGCTGAACCAGCTCCTCGTCGAGATGGACGGGTTCGAATTGAAGGACAACATCATCCTGATCGCCGCCACGAACCGGCCCGACATCCTCGACCCGGCGCTGCTGCGCCCCGGGCGCTTCGACCGCCAGATCGTCGTCGACCGGCCTGACCGGATCGGGCGGCGCAAGATTCTCGAGGTGCACGCGAAGGGCAAGCCGATCGCTCCCGAGATCGATCTCGACACGCTGGCGGCCGGCACGCCCGGCTTCACCGGCGCCGACCTTGCGAATCTCGTCAACGAGGCAGCGCTGCTCGCCGCCCGGCGCGGCAAGAAGGTGATCCAGCAGGAGGAGCTCGAAGAGGGGATCATGCGCGTGATCGCCGGCCCCGAGAAGAAGACGCGCCTGCTCTCGGAGGAGGAACGGAAGATCACCGCCTACCACGAGCTCGGCCACGCGCTCGTCGGCCACTACCTCGAGCACACGGACGAGGTGCACAAGATCTCGGTGATCAGCCGCGGCCAGGCGCTCGGCTACACGATTTCATTGCCGCGGGAGGACCGGTACTTGACGACGAAGACCGCGCTGATGGAGCAACTGGCGATGACGCTCGGCGGCCGCGCCGCCGAAGAGCTCGTCTTCCAGGAGGTGACGACAGGAGCCGCGAACGACCTCGAGAAGGTCACGTCGATCTCGAAGCAGATGATCATGCGCTACGGCATGAGCGAGAAGCTCGGGCCGCGCGTGCTGGGCCGCAACCACGACATGCCCTTCCTGGGCCGGGAGATGGGCGCCGAGCCGGACTACTCCGAAGAGATCGCGCGCGAGATCGACGACGAGATCAAGCGAGTGATCGAGGAGGCGCACGAGCTCGCTGTCACCGTGCTCAAGAAGCACATGAGCGAGCTCCACAAGATCTCGGCGATCCTGATCGAACGCGAGACGATCGACAAGGATCAGTTCGAGCGCCTGCTCGCCGGCGCGTCGGAGGAAGATGTCTTCGCCGAGGAAGAGCCGCCGGCCGAGGCGCCGGCCGAGGAGCCGAAGCGCCTGCCGAAGCCGAAGCCGCGCCCGTTCCCGCTCCCGGGCGCGACGATGCAGCCGCCGCCGCCGGAAGGCGCGAAGGGCTAGCGCTCGAACCGGGTCCGCGGACGCGTCCGCGGACTGTCTGCACGGCCATGTCCCTGGACCAGGTCTACGGACCTGGCTGATCCCGACCTGACGCCGAGTTCGCGCAGCCCGTCTTCGACAAAGTTGCGGTATCGAACCGCAGCTCGCGTCGGGCCGTCGCTGAAGGGCGCGACGAGCGCATCTACGGCCAGCCAGGGGGAGGTTCTTCGAGCCCGATCGTTGCGCAGTAGCTCGACCACGGCCACAACTCCGGACGTAAGCAAATGCCCGCGCGGACCGGGTTGAGCGCGATGTACCGGCTGACCTCGAGCATGTGTTCATGCCGTCTGAGGAGCTCGGCGCCGTAGCGGCCTTGAAACACATGACCGACACGGTCGTAGCGTCGGTTGAAGCGTTGAGCGTACGAGCCGTTCAGAATTCGCATCCCTTTCGCCAGATTCGCCTCTGGCGTAGCGACCGAGAGGTGGAAGTGGTTCCCTAGCAGGCAATAGCTGTGGCAGACCCAGCCGTATCGCATGACGGTCTCGCCGATCCGCGTAACGAGCGCGACGAAATCCCAATCATCTAGGCATACCCTCTGCTTCGCGTTCCCCCGTGTCGTCACGTGGTAGAGAGCCCCGCTGAATTGGATCCGCGGTGTTCGGCCCATCGGCTCGAGGGTAGGCGACCCGACTGAAACGGCGTCGCGCGTTGGGATTCTGCCACGAAGCGGCCACCGAATCGGCGCAACGCGACCGGGTCCCGAGACATGCCCCGGGACCAGGTCCGGGACCATGTCCCCGGACCCGGTCGGTGGGCAGGTCTCGGGAGGCGGTCGCGGGTTGGAAAGCGAAGGCCAGCCGGGCAGTCGGCGGCTTGTCGGCAGGGCAAAGGCGACATCTGGGACGAGCGCCTGCGGATTAGGCTGCGGGCATGGACGTGGCACTGGAGCAGCGCTTTCCGCGCCCATCGATTATGGGCGTCGTCAACGTGACGCCGGATTCGTTTTCCGACGGTGGCGTCAACTTCGCTCCCGACGATGCGGTCGCCTCGGCGCGGCGGATGCTCGACGACGGCGCGGCGATCGTCGACTTGGGGGGCGAGTCGACGCGGCCTGGGTCGGACGGCGTCTCGGTCGACGAGGAGCTCCGCCGGGTCGTGCCGGTGCTCGAGGCGCTGCAGGGAGTACCGGTCTCGATCGATACGGCGAAGTCAGGGGTGGCTGCGCGGGCGCTCGACCTCGGCGCCGAGCTGGTCAACGACGTCACCGCCCTGCGCGGCGACCCCGACCTCGCAGGCCTCGTCGCCGAGCACGGCGCCTATGTCTGTCTCATGCACATGCAGGGCGAGCCGAGGACGATGCAGCACGCCCCGCGCTACGGGGACGTCGTCGCCGAGGTCGCCCGTTTCCTCGACGAGCGCCTCACATTCGCCGTTGCGCAGGGAATCCGGGAGGAGGCGATCTGCCTGGACCCGGGGATCGGCTTCGGCAAGACGGTCGAGCACAACTTCGAGCTGCTGCGCCGGCTCGACGAGCTGACCGCGATCGGGCGCCCGATTCTCGTCGGGATCTCTCGGAAGAGCTCGCTCGGAAAGATCATGGGAGATCCCGACGCCAAGACCGGCACCGCCGCGGCGAGCGTCGGCGCCGCGGTTCTCGCCTACGAGCGCGGCGCTTCGATCTTCCGCGTCCACGACGTGCGCGAGCATGTCGAGGCGCTCGCGGCCGCCGGTGCCGTCATCGCCGGATGAGCGTCACCGTCGAGCTCTACGGCCTCGAAGTTCCGGGCGCGCACGGGGTCGAGGCGGCCGAGCGCCGAACCCCGCAGACGTTCCTCTACGACCTGCGGCTCGAGGTCCCGGACGCCGCCGCATCAGACCGCCTCGAGGACACGGTCGACTACCGGGAGGTGGTTCGCTGCGTGCAAGGCGTCCTCGACGGCCGTCAATTCCAGTTGCTCGAGGCGATGGCCGCGGCGGTCGCCGAAGCTCTTGTCGGCCGCTTCGAGCTCGAAGCGGCGCGCGTTCGCGTCCGTAAGCCGGACGTGCAGCTCGAGGCGCCGGTCGCGTGGACGGCCGCTACCGTCGAGAGACGGAGACCTTGAGCGAATAGCCGCCGCCGGCGACCCGCTTGCCGAGGAACGCGTCCACGAAGTAAAAGGCTCCGCGGCGCGTGCCGTTGCGGCCGCTGACGATCTCCGGGCGATTGCCCGGGTGCTGGCTGTAGGCGACGAGATCGCGACGCAACGCGCGGCCGCGCTCGTAGACGCTGCGCGTCTTCGGCCCCCAGAGCGCCAGGCTAACGTTTGCCGAGCTGCGGGTGCCGGCGGCGATGCGTGCGTGGGTGGGCACCCACACGCGGTACACGTCGTCAGGATCCTCCGTCGTGTCGAGCCGTGCCCGTACGCGTGCGGGAGTGGAGAGGCGGGTGCCGCTTGCCGTCACCGCGTGGGGGCGCACGAGATTGACGTTGTCGTTCGGCTCCTGCGGATCCTTCGGCGGCACCTTCTCGGCGAGCGCCGCCGGGATCGAGAGGATGCCGAAGCCGGTGTCGGCGTCCCAGCCCTTCCGCCCGACGTCGCGGGCCGAGTTGCGCATGACGTCCTCGAGCTGCGTCGGGTCGAGTTGCGACCGGACCGTCCAGACCCAAGCGGCGGCGCCGGCGACGAGCGGCGCGGAGAAGCTCGTGCCGTCGAACGTCGCATAGCCACTCGGGTCGTAGAAGGTCGGCACTGCGACCGGGATGTCAACCCCGGGCGCGGCGAGGTCGAGCGCGGCCGAGCGGTTGGAGAAGAACGCAACGCGGTCGCTCTGGTTGGTCGCTCCGACGGTGAGCACGTGCGGGAGGCTTGCGGGCACGAAGCTGCGGCTGCCGGACTCACGGTCGTTGCCGACCGCCGCGACCACAATCGTGCCCCGGTGCAGGGCACGGTCGATCGCCTGCTCCAGCAGCGCGTCGTAGCCGAAGAAGCCGCTACTGACGTTGACCACGCCTCTCGCGCGTTTGGACGCGGCATCGAGCCCGGCGAGAAGCTCGGAGAGGGATCCTTCGTCGAAGTCCCATTCTTGCAAGGCCGCCTGCGGATAGATGCCGACGAGGCCGATGCCGTTGGCGGGGGCACCGACAACAGAACTCACCGCCGTTCCGTGGAAATCGTCCATGGAGACGACGGTCTGGGGGTTGAGCGCAGTCGTGTTCGGCCGCGACTGGAACTCGGGATGGGAGAGATCGAGGCCCGTATCGATGACGGTGACGGGTACGCCCGGCGGAGGCGGCTCGGTCTGGTCGTCGCCGACGTCGTGGATCCACCATTCCTGCGGCAGGAGCGGGTCGCCCGAGCTGAGATGCGTGAACGGGACGAGCCGTCGGTCGGGCTCGGCACGGGCGAGGAGGCCCTCGGCCCGCAGCGCCGCGACGACGCGCTTCGCCTGCGCGGCCTCGACGCGCCAGACGTTGAGCGCCGGCGAGACGAGGCGCGCGTGGGCTGCGCGCAATTCAGGAGAGAGGCCTCCGCCCGGCACGGAAAGCTGGACGAGCACGGCGGCGCCGGGCCGGGCCGCCACGGTCGGCCGCGTGGGGTGGACGAAGCCACCCGCAGCCGAGCGCGGGGCGAGCGCGAAGGCGGCGAGAATGACCCCGATGGTCACGGAACGACCTTTCAAGCCAAGGAAGGAAAGCACAATTGCCTATATCGGTCTCGGCGCGAATCTCGGCGTGCGGGAGACGACGATCGCGCAGGCTCTCCGACGCCTCGACGAGGACGAACGCACTACGGTGCTGCGCTCGACCGCCCCGATTGAGACGGAGCCTGTCGGCTATGAGGACCAGCCGCCTTTCCTCAACGCCGCGGCAAAGGTCGCGACGACGCGGTCGTCGCGGGAGCTCCTGGAACTCCTGCTCGAGGTCGAGCGCGAGCTCGGCCGCGTCCGCGGAGAGGGCCCCCGCTACGGGCCGCGCACGATCGATCTCGACCTGCTGCTCTACGGCGACGACACGATCAGAGAGCCCGGTCTCGAGGTTCCGCACGCGCGCCTGCACGAGCGGCGCTTCGTATTGGAGCCGCTCGCGGACCTCGATCCCGGCCTCGAGGTGCCCGGCCGCGGACGGGTCTCGGCCTTGCTCGCGGAGCTAGAATGACTCCCTCATGTCGCACATCGACGAGCTCGACGAGTTCGAGGCCGAGCTCGAGCTCACGCTGAAGAAGGAGTACTCGGCCGTCTTCGGCCTCTTCCGCTACTGCGTGCTCACGCAGGACGCCACATACCTCTGCAACAAGCTCGACCTCCAGTACGTCCCGCAGCCAAGCTACCCGTTCTTCCACCTTCGCATGGAGGACGTCTGGGTTTGGGACAAGAATCGCCCGACCCGGATCATCCCGCGGGCCGAGGTCTACACGTCCAGCGACGTGACCGTCGAGGAGCTCCGGGGTGAAGGCGACGAGCCGAGTCTGACCGCGGAGGATCTCGCCGAGCGAATCGGCGAAGCTCTTCCATCTGATGACGACTGATCGGGCGCAGCGCGTTTCAGTCGACCGGGTTTAGCGGCCGCGCCGCCATGTCGGCGCAGCCTTTTAGCCGGCATCGCAAGCGATGCCTCGCCCATCCGATGACGACTGATCGGGCGCGGCGCGTTTCACTCGACCGGATTTAGCGGCCGCGCCGCCATGTCGGCGCGGCCTTTTAGCCGGCATCGCAAGCGATGCCTCGCCCATCCGATGACGACTGATCGGGCGCGGCGCGTTTCACTCGACCGGATTTAGCGGCCGCGCCGCCATGTCGGCGCAGCCTTTTAGCAGGCATCGCAAGCGTCGCTCTAGCTCGCTTCGCGCTCGTTGAGGCGCTCTTCGAAGCGCCGGCGCAGCTGTTCTCCTGTGCGCAGGATCGACCGGTAGCGAGGTCGACGCGGTGGGAGCCGGACGAGCTTGACGTCGCTGCCGCGCTCGCCGTGGCAGCGTGCGTAGGCCTCCGCTTCGTCGAGCGGGCGAGCCCGCCATCTCCGGCGCCGCAAGTGGGGGAGCGCCATCTGCCCTGCGACTCTAGTGGGATAGCCTCGCTTTCGCCATGGCCGGCCTGCTCGCCGTCGACGTCGGAAATACCCAGACAGCGCTCGGGCTGTTCGAGGACGGCGAGCTGGCGCGGCGCTGGCGGCTGGCCACCGAGCCCCAGCGAACCGGAGACGAGCTGGGCCTCTTCCTCGGCGGACTGCTCGACCTTGCGTCGCTGGAGGGGATCAGCCTCGCCTCGACGGTGCCGGCGCTGGCCCGCTCCTACGAGGAGCTGGCGGCGGGTGTCGGCACACGGCTGCTCGTCCTCGGGCCTGGGACGAGAACGGGTATTCCGATCCGCTACGACGATCCGCGCGAGGTCGGCCCGGACCGAATCGCGAACGCGGTCGCGGCCCTGGACCGGTACGGCGCGCCGTCGATCGTCGTCGACTTCGGGACCTCGACGAACTTCGACGTTGTCTCGCCCGCGGGCGAGTACGTCGGCGGCGTTCTCGCGCCTGGGATCGAGGTCTCGATGGATGCGCTCTTCGAGCGCGCCGCCCGCCTCGTCAAGGTCGACTTCGTCGCTCCTGAGTCTGCTATCGGCAAGACGACCGAGTCGGCGCTTCGGTCGGGCCTCGTCTACGGTTTCGCCGGCCAGGTCGACGGCATCGTCGGGCGTATTCGAGCGGAGCTCGGCGACGAGACGGCGCCGGTCGTCGCCACGGGTGGACTGGCCGAGCTGATCGCCCCGCATGCGAAGACCATCGACCGCGTCGATCCATTCCTGACGTTGGAAGGCCTCAGGCTCGTCTGGGAACGCAACGCGACCGCCCCAGCAAGCTAGCCGCCGCCGTAGATCGAGATCGGCAAGTCCAGAAGCACCTCGTCGCCCTGTGGCAGCGTCTCCTCGAGGCGGGCCAGCACGAACCGCGCGCCGGGCGCGGCCGCGAGCAGACGCGACTCGACTTCCGCGATCGTGGGCAGTTGCGTCAGCTCGGCCTTGAAGGCGCGCGGAAAGCGCTCGTGGCCGAGGTACCACCCGTAGAACTTCTTCAGGAATCCCGTCGCCCGGTGCTCGCCGAGCTCCCTGACGGTCTCGCGCATGAACAGGATGAGCTCCGCGACGACCTCCTCGCGCGACGGCTCGGGGTGGTCGCCCTCGAGAATCTCGCGCAGGGCCCACGGGTTGCCCTGCGCCGCCCGCCCGACCATCACCGCGGCTGCCCTCGTCGTCGCGAGCACCGCCTGCGCCTGCGCACGCGAGACGATGTCGCCGGATGCAACCACGGGCACGTCCACGAGGGAGACGAGCTCCGCGGTCAGCGAGTGGTCGGCCGTCCCGGTGTACATCTGCTTCGCCGAACGCGGATGCAAGGTCAGCGACGCGGCGCCCACTTCGACGAGCCGCGGCCCGACCGTCAGGCACGCCCGCGACCCATTCTCGAGTCCGCGCCGCAGCTTGACGGTGACCGGCACAGAGACGGCGGACGCCACGGCGCGAACGACCGCGCAGGCCCGATCCGGGTCGTCGAGAAGGGTCGCGCCGGCACCTGTTTTGGTCACCTTCCTGACCGGGCAGCCGAAGTTGATGTCGACGATGTCCGCGCCGGCGTCCTCCACCATTCGTGCGGCTTCCGCCATCACAGCCGGGTCTGAGCCGAAGATCTGCACTGCAAGCGGGCGCTCGTCGGAGGCGATCCGCAGGTAGCCCAAAGTGCGCTCGTTTCCGTGCTGCAAGCCCGCGCACGAGACCATCTCCGAACAGACGAGACCGGCGCCGAAACGTCGCCCCTGACGGCGAAACGCCTGCACGCTGACCCCCGCCATCGGCGCCAGAACGAGACGGCTGGGAATCTCAACCGTCCGGATGTGCCAGGTCTCGTGAAGATTTACCTGCATAGAGCGTGAATCGTAGAGGTTACTGCGGTTGCGACAGGCTGACTGTATAGCTACTATTCGCGCCCGCGACGGCGCGTTAGCGCCGCGTTTTCTTTCAGAAAGGGCAAGTTGTGAAGGAAGTCATCCTTACTCCAGAGGGGTACAAGAAGCTCCAGCAGGAGATCGAGTACCTCTCCAACGAGAAGCGGCGCGAGGTCGCGGACCGGATCCGGATCGCACGCGAGTTCGGCGACATCGCCGAGAATGCCGAGTACGACGACGCGAAGAACGAGCAGGCCTTGCTCGAGCACAGGATCGCGACGCTCGAGGAACGGCTCCGCGACGCGCGGGTGATCAACAAGAAGGATGTCGCCAAGGACGTCGTCTCGGTCGGCTCGAAGGTGAAGCTGCGGGACGTGACGGCCAAGCAGACGGTCGAGTACCACATCGTCGGCTCAGCCGAGGCGAACCCGGCGCAGAACAAGCTCTCGAACGAATCGCCGGTCGGCAAGGCAATTATCGGGCACAAGAAGGGCGAGACGGTCGAGGTGACGGCGCCCCGCGGCGCGATGAAGTACAAGATCCTCGAAATTAAGGCCGCGTGACCGGCGCGCCTTCGGCGCGCCCTGACGGCTTCACGCGGTATCTCCTTCGCACAGGCGTTGTGAGCCGAGCCTGGCAAAGCCCGTCTCTGCCTCGATCAACCCACTAGGCCCAGGTTTCGTGGAGGACCCGCAGCCAGTTGCCGTGCGCCAGTTTCGCAACGTCCTCTTCGGTGTAACCGCGGTCGCGTAGCGCGGCTGCGACGCGCTGCAGGCCGGAGGCGTCGCCGAGCTCGGCTGGCACCGTGGCGCCGTCGAAGTCCGAGCCGAAGCCGATGTGGTCGACGCCGATCCGCCCGGCGACGTAGTCGACATGGTCGATCACCCGCGCGAGCGGGACGTCCGGGTCGACGCCGCCGGCCTCGGTGAGCATCCCGGTGTGGTAGGTGATGCCGACGATCCCGCCGGAGCGGCCGATCTCGTCGAGCTGGGCGTCTATGAGGTTGCGCGAGTTCGGCGATAGCGCGTGCGCGTTGGAGTGGCTGGCGATCAGCGGCGCCTCCGACAGGGACGCGACGTCCCAGAACCCACGCTCATTCAGGTGTGCGAGGTCGACCAGGATCCCGAGGCGGTTGCATTCCGAGACGAGGCGCCTCCCCGCCTCGGTCAAGCCGCCGCCGATGTCCGGCGAGTAGGGAAAGCGAAATGCCACGCCCTCGGCGAAGGCGTTCGACCTGCTCCAGACGGGCCCCAGCGAGCGCAAGCCGCGCTCGTAGAGTTCGGCGAGGTTCTCGAGCCCGGGCTCGATGGGCTCGGCGCCCTCGAAATGGAGGATCGCCGTCAGCGGTCCGCCAGACAAGGCGCTTTCAACGTCGTCGACACGTCGCGCGACGCGCACGTCTCCACTCGCCGCGAGCTCGTCCAGGAGGTCGATGATCGCCCCGGCTTCGCGCAGCGCGTACTCGGTGGGGACAGGGCCGGCGAGCGGCTGCGCGTACGGCGGCTTGCGATCCGGAATCCGCGTCGCCGCGCGCTCCTTCTCGGTTTCCGGCAGCACGAAAACCGCGAAGAAGCCGGCGGCGAAGCCTCCTTCACGTGCGCGCTCGAGGTCGAGATGACCCTCCGAGCGCCGCGAGAGAAACGGCGCCGCCCCATCGCCGGCGAGGTGCAGCGTGAGCAGGATGTCGTTGTGGCCGTCGATGAACGGAACCGGCTCAGGCGCCATGCGGCCCGACGCTAATGGTTCACGCGAGAACCCGGGTCCCACCACGCCCGCCCACGTTCGATCCTAGTTCGGAAATGCTGACGCGTGGGAGACGGGATCGTGACGAAAACCGTCACAACGGCAGGCTCGTTAGGCTCGCGCGGCGATGAGCTTGCCGAAACGTTTCGCCGACCGGGATGAGATCGCCGCGGTCCGCGCCGAATCGGAGAAGCTGGAACCGGGCGCCGAAGCCGCCGACAAGCGCCGCCTCGCGGGGCGGGTCATGGCGCGCCGCGAGATGGGGAAGCTGGTCTTCCTCGACCTGGTCGACCGCTCCGGGCGCATTCAGCTCCTTTGCGACACCGGCCGTACCGGTGCGCTCGACGTCGATCTCGGCGACATCGTCGGCGTCAGCGGCTCGCCTGCGCGTGCCAGGCGCGGCGAGCCTTCGCTCGCGGTCGACGAAGTCGAGCTGCTCGCGAAAATCCAGCGGCCGCTGCCGGACACCTTCCACGGAGTCACGGACGTTGAGACGCGTTACCGACAGCGTTACCTCGACCTGCTGGTGAACCCAGAGACGCGCGTCGATTTCGAGCTGCGCACGCGTGTTGTCACTGCGGTTCGCCGCCACCTCGACGAAGCCGGCTTCCTCGAGGTGGAAACTCCAGTGCTGCAGCCGCGGTACGGCGGCGGCTTCGCCGAGCCGTTCGTGACGCATTACAACGCGCTCGACGCCGATTACTACCTCCGCATCGCGACCGAGCTCTACCTCAAACGGCTGATCGTCGGCGGGCTCGAGAAGGTCTACGAGCTCGGCAAGGACTTTCGCAACGAGGGCCTCTCCTACAAGCACGTGCCCGAGTTCACGATGGTCGAGTGGTACGAGGCGTATACGGACTACCGCGACCAAATGGAGCGGGTCGAGAGGCTGATCGAAAACGTGGCGCTCGATACGACGGGGGGCACCAAGGTCGCCTACCGCGGTCACGACATCGACCTGAAGGCTCCGTGGCGCCGTATCAAGCTCGTCGAGGCTCTCGCTGAGCAGGGCCTCTGGACGCGTGACGGCGACGCCCTGCGCTCGCGCTTGCAGGAGCGCGGCGTCGACACCTCACAAGACCGAAGCTGGGCCCAGCTCGTCGATCATGCCCTGAGCCATTTCGTCGAGCCGGCCCTGATCGAGCCGACGATCCTCTACGACTACCCCGTCGAGCTGTCGCCGTTCGCGCGCGCCACCGACGAGGATTCGGCGATCGTCGAGCGTTTCGAGTACTTCGTCGGCGGCACCGAGCTCGGCAACGCGTTCACCGAGCTGAACGACCCGGTCGAGCAGGCCGCGCGCTTCGAACAGCAGGCGACCGAGGTAGGCGGAGAGCCCGGCGACCCCGACTACGTTGAAGCGCTCGCCTACGGCATGCCGCCGACGGGGGGCGTGGGCCTCGGGATCGACCGCCTGACGATGGCCCTCGCCGGCCGCGACAACGTTCGCGACGTCGTGCTGTTTCCGGCGCTTCGCGAGCGAAGCTAGCTCCTCCGATTCGGCCTCGCAAGCGAGCGCCTAAGCTCGCGCGGGCCGCCGGGAG
>VAWH01000052.1 GCA_005888315.1 Actinomycetota bacterium
ATCGGCGAGGATGTCGTCGAGCAAGCGCGTCGGCGCCCACCCGATCGCCCTGCCGACTTTTTCGATCGACGGGATGCGGTGCAGCATCTCCTCGACGATCCCGTGCCGGTAGATCTCGTCGTACGGGACGAAGAGGAGCTCGGAGTCGCTGCGGGTCGCGGCCCGGATGCGTTCGGCCAGATCCCGGATGCGGATGCTCTCCGTCGAGCCGACGTTGAAGATCTCGCCGCTCGTCCCGCCGTCCTCAAGCAGGCCGTACAAGGCGCGAATCGCATCGGCCACATGGCAGAAGCAGCGGGTCTGGGTGCCGTCGCCGTGGATCTCGATCGGCTCGCCGGCAAGCGCCCGCTCGACCATCCGCGGAATCACCATCCCGTATTGGCCGCTCTGCCTGGCGCCGACCGTGTTGAACAGGCGAGCGATCACGCAGTCGAGCCCACGCTCCTCGTGTAGCGCCAGGGCGAGGAACTCGTCCATCGCCTTCGAGTCCGCGTAGGCCCAGCGGCGAGCGGTCGTCGGCCCGTAGATCCGCCGCGCGTCCTCGGCGAGCGGCTTCTC
>VAWH01000088.1 GCA_005888315.1 Actinomycetota bacterium
CACGTAATTCAGCGACCACGTATTGTGGGTGCATAGCAGCAGCCGGTCACCCGCCGCCTGGCAGCTGGCCAGCTGACGCAGCAGGACCGCATCGTCACGGATGTGCTCCACCACGTCCTTCAGAATCACGACCTCGAAGCGTCGCTCCGTCAGCTCGCGCGGAAATTCCTCGGTACAAACGGTCTCGACGCGATCTGCGACACCGCGCTCGGCCGCGAGCAACTTGGCGGTCCCGAGGGCGTTGGTCTCCGCGTCGGCGAGCGTCACCCGCGCCCCCCGCTCGGCGCATCGCACGGCCATGAACCCCGCGCCGCCCCCGTAATCGAGGATTTGTCTTCCACGCAAGTCGGCGCCGAGCAGACGCTCGAAGACGCGGACCTTGGTGACGTTGTACGTATCCGCACGCCGCAGGTAGTCAGCGAGGTGCTCGGCGGTCGGCGCCCGCCGCGCCCAGTGATCATCTGGGTATCGCAGTCGGGGCACGGCTCGGGTCACGGTGCCGCCTGGTCTGCGGGCCTAGGGCGGCACGCCCTCGTGTCTCGGTGAGCTCGCGCACGCGATGGTCCGTCGCGTGGCGGCCAGACCGCACAACCCGCTGGCCGTTCGTCTGCACCCGCCGTAGCGCGGCCGGGGGTCGTCATGAGCGTAAACACGTTGAAGGTGGGCCCCGTGACAGGCGCCGGCCGAGTCGTCGTGACGCCGATCGGGTTAGGAGCTGCAACACTGACCACCGGCAGCTGGAGCGTGCCACCCGAATACGTGCCACTGGCGATCGGAGAGCCGTAGAAATCCTGGGCGTTCTGGACCACGTACTGATCGCCCGGGGTGAGGACTCCCGAGACATCCACGCTCACCGTGCTGTCCTGCGCCCAATTGTAGATGATGATGTTGGCCCGGCCCGGCTCGTACTGGTTTGCGCGGACCACGATCTTGACCCCGGCTGGGGCGCTCCCCGCATACGTGCCCGGGTCGACAAGGCCGGCTTGCCCCAACCAGTTGTCGAAGGTGGTGACGTCGGCGCTATCGTGACGCCACGCGATGGCCGTCGGGTCGCCAAGAAACGTATTGTCGTTCCACGTCTGGCCACTGGTCGTTCCCAAGGCCCATATCATGCCTCCGGAGGTAAAGTTGTAGAGCGTGTTGCCTGCCACGGTCGCTCTGCTCCATGCGCCCATCCGCCAGAACCCACCTACGAAATAGTTGTTGGTGCAGACGACATCCTGGTTCGCCACGACGTAGCTGCCGATGTCGGCGGTCATCGTGTTGGCATTGTCGGTCCGGTATGTGTAGTTCTCGTTGACGGTGATGCCGGACGCGGGGAATGCGCCACCCACGAGAATATCGGCGTCCCACGGCACGCCCCAGATGTAGTTATTGAACGCGACATTGCCTTCGACATCGATGTTCTGGATGTAGGGTCCGTCGTTGGCGAAGCAGTGAAACCCAAACGCCCAGTTGTCGAAGACGATGTTGTCCTTCAACAGCAGCGTGGCGGTCGCGCTCTTGCAGTAGATCCCGTGCGTCAGGTTGTCGGTGCGGCCGTTGTTGTACACGATGGAGCCGTTGACTTCGGCCCCGGTGGCCTGCGGCCAGATGAAGATGCCGTCATCCGTTGCGTCATGGACCACCAGGTTGATGAGCTTCGTGCCGGGCGCGTGGACGTTGACGCCATGCAGCGCCTGCGGCGGTTGCGGGGCGGGGTTCGTAACCTCGAAGCCCCAAAACCACGTGTACGGACCCGTCACCAGGAGGGTTCTTGTCACGGTGGCGCGCTCGCCGGGAAACTGGCGCACCACGATCGGGGTGTCCACTGTTCCCGTCAGCTTGCTCTCGAAGCCTCTCGGGTCGGCCGGGTTGGTATAGGTCCCGCCGCGCAGCCAGATCGTGCTACCCGGTGTGACCGCGGCGGGGCCGCTCAGGGCCGTGGCCAGGTCCCACGGGTTCGCGAACGATCCGTTGCCCGACGGCGACCCGCTCGGCGATACGAAAAAGTCCGCGGCGGTGGGGAGCGTGTCCGCGGTCAGAGGGGGTGTGCCGATGTCGTCCTGCACACAATCGACCAACAGCAGCGAACACCCGAGCGCCAACGACACCCAAAGCGACTCGGCGCGAAGCAGCATAGGATCTCTCGGGGAATGACGGGCCCCATTTTTTGCAAACTCCGCGCCCGTGCGGGCGTGCTCCCCGGTCCGGAATGCTCGACGATCCAGCGTGCGGGCGGGCTACGCGGCGCGCAACATGTGTCGTGCGTGTGCTGCGTTTGGGGCGGACTTACAGCATCCCTGCGGTGCGGAGCCAGGCTTCCGTGAGCCGCATCCCTTCGTCCTGGCGTTACCGGGCCGTATAGCCGAGCAAGTGGCGGGCCTTGTCGCTGGAGTGGGCGACCGTCCGCTGTTGACCGGCGACGAACACCGCTGGAATCTGGCCGCTCGCGGCAATCGCTCCGCAACCGACGATCCCGATGCAAACGGTACTCGCCCCCACGCCTGACGCGGCTCGGTTGGCGTCCATGTCCGAGATCATCGTCAGGCGTCACCTCAAAGTCATCATTGCTTCCCTTCTCGTCACTTGACTGCGCGAGCCCGAAAGATGTGTTCGGCCGCAAGCCAATTGAGGGCGGGGCTTCGGACGAACTTGTCCGAGGCTCGGGCGACAAGCGGCCGCCCGACCAAGCCCTCGATGCTGCGGCAGAGGGCGGTTTGCTGCTTGGACAGGAATTGGACAACGTGGCGCAGCGGGCTCTCGAGCCAACCCCAGCCATAGCAGATCCATTCCTCCGGCTCGAAGCTCAAGGCGCGCAGCACCCGCAGCCATCTGCTGCGGTAGAACCGGCCGTATGGCATGCGGTGAACGGCTCCGAGGGGGATCGCGGGCTGGGGGGCCGGTCTGCCGCGAAGTCGGTATCTCACGAGGTGGTAGGCCGGCCGCAACCGAGCGACCACCCTCTGCGCGACGCGATCCAGGCGTAAGAGGGGAGATCTCCCATTGGAGATCGCGATCACTGCCTGACCTCCCGGCCGGAGTACCCGCCGTATTTCGCGCAGTGCCTGCTCGTCGGACTCCAGGTATTCCAGCACGCCAAGCGACACTACCAGGTCAAACGTGTTGTCCGGAAATGGGATGTGTTCGATGTCTCCCACTGCGAATTGGTCCGGTCCGCAGCGTTGTCGCGCTTGCCGGATCATCGGCTCAGCGAAATCGATGCCCCAAACTGCGTATCCGTCTTCGATGAGCCTCGCAGCGATCAGGCCCGAGCCGCACCCGGCGTCCAGAATCCTCTTGAAAGGAGGGATGGCGGCCGTCACCATCCTGAGTGCCCACTGCTGGCGGGCGTTCAGCTGCTCCCTGCTCAACGTCGGCTCGGGATCGGCGTAGTACGCGGTCCACTCCGCGGCTCGCGCGCTGAAGTGCGTCTTCACGCGGTGCTTCCAGCTCGTCACGGCACGACTCCTTGAGACCAGGGCTCCCAGGAGCTTCGCATGAACGGTGCCAATCGGCGACGCCGCAGGAGAACCGTGCTGTGGCGACCACGCCGCACCATGCTGGTGCACGCTTCTTGCCGACTCGGGAAGGGAACACGGCTCCACCGATTGGGAGGAAGGCGTGAGCGTACGGATTGCGGTCGTGGGATGTGGAGCCATCGCCCGGGCCTTTCATCTTCCGGCGCTGGCAGCCGTCCCGGGCGTGTCGGACCATCTGATCGTCGTGGATCACGACTCCCGTCGAGTCGCTACCGCGCAGCAGGAGTTCCGCGCGAGCCGCGCCGCCACGGACCATCGGGAAGTGCTGCACGACGTCGAAGCGGCGATCGTCGCGGTCCCACAAGAGTTCCATGCGGATGTCGTCATGGACTTCCTGCGGGAACGGGTCCCGGTTCTGTGCGAAAAGCCGCTGGCAACAACCCTCGCGCAAGCGACAGCGCTGGTGACGGCGGCCGACGTCGCCGGCGTCGTGCTGGCGGTCAACAACACACGGCGATTCTACCCGGCGGTTCGGGCGGCGCGGGAGTGGATTCAGGCCGGGCGCCTGGGCACGATCCGACGAGTCGAGATCCATGAGGGCACGTCGTTCAACTGGCCCCTGACGAGCGGGAGCACGTTCGGTCGCGGGGGAACCGGCAAAGGGGTGCTTCAGGATGTGGGTGCCCACGCGCTGGACATGATCTGTTGGTGGCTCGGCGCGCGGCCGAGCATCACTCGGTACCAGGACGATGCCATGGGGGGCAGTGAAGCCGTCGCGCGGGTCGAGTTCGCGGGGGCGGGGTGCACCGGTGTGGTCGACTTGAGCTGGTTGAGCCGGCTGCCGAACACATTTCGAGTCGTGGGAGACGAGGACACACTGGAGGGCGGCATCCTGGCCTGGGACGCGGTCCGACTGACTGGACGCAGGCGTTCTCGCAAGGTGAGGTTGCGGCCGGAGGTGCGCTCGTTCCCCCGGGTACGAGACCACGTGATCGCCGATTTTCTTGGAGCGGTGCGCGGCGAGCGACGGCCGGCCGTGCCGGCGAAGGACGTACTCCCTTCCATCGCCATGATCGAGGAGTGCTATGGCCGGCGTGAGCCCTTTCCCATGCCGTGGTTCGACACGGTGTCGGAGGCTTCCAGTGTTGTCCTCTGACCGCCCGATTCTCATCATCGGTGCCGGCGGGTTCATCGGCGGGCGGGTCGTCGAGATGCTCCAGGGCCTCCTGGGAATACCGGTCCGCGCGTCCGTCCGCCGCTGGAGCAGTGCGGTCCGCATCGGTCGGCTTCCGGTGGAGATCGTGCTCTGTGACATCGCCGACGCCGATCAGGTTCGCCGCGCCATGGATGGTGTGGGCGGGGTGGTCCACTGCGCGTATGGTGATCCCGCTGTGTTCGTGGAGGGCACGCGCACCGTGCTGCAGGCGGCGCTCGAGGCCGGAGTGGACCGAGTCGTTCACCTCAGCACCATGGAGGTCTACGGCGACGTGGAGGGAGTGGTGTTCGAAGACGCTCCTCTCCGCAAGACCGGATGGTCGTACCGCGACTCGAAAATCGACGCCGAGTTGGCGTGTCGCAGCTACATGGACCGTGGACTCTCAGTGTCGATTCTCAGGCCGACCATTGTGTACGGACCGTTCAGTCGAGACTGGACGGCCCGCTTCGCCGAGCGGCTCGTGGCCGGAGGGACCTTTCCAGGCCGCGAAGACTGCCAAGGGACGTGCAATCTCGTCTACATCGACGACTTGGTCGCGGCGATCGTGCTGGCGCTCGATCGGAAGGAAGCAGCGGGGGCAGCCTTCAACGTCAATGGAGAGGAGCGCCTCACGTGGTGGCAGTACCTGAACGACCTGAGCCGGGCGATCGGTCTTCCACCCTTGAACGGTGGATCCTCGTTTGCCCGGCGGGTTCGCTGCGCGGCCGTGGCTCCGGTGCGCACCACGGCTCGGGTCGTGCTTGACCGGTTTCGAGATCCGATCATGGCCGTTTATCAGAGCAGCCCGACCGCTCAGCGGCTCATGCGGGGCGTGGAGGGCGTCATCCGGCGTACTCCCGCTCCCGCAGAGTACCGCCTGTTTACACGCAAGGTCTTCCTGCCCGTGGACAAGGCGAGAGCACTGCTCGGCTACCGCTCGCAGTTCCCCGCTTCGCGTGGCGTGGCATTGAGCGCCAGTTGGCTGCGACACCACGGCTTCCTCGGAGTGCCCGAGGGAGCCCCAGCGGGGCCACTCTGAACGTCCTCCACATCGCCAATCCAGGGCCGTTCGGGGTGGGGGGGCTGGAAAGCGTCGTTGTCGGGCTAGCCCTCGGGCTTCACTCCAAAGGCGTGGGTGTGACCGTCGTGGCGATCGTGGAATCGAGCCCTGATCGCAATCCCGTCATTCGCACCCTCCGGGCAGGGGGAGTGCCGGTGCATCCCATCCTGATTCCCCATCGGGCGTACCTCCGGGAGCGGCGGGAGGTTCGTCGGCTCCTCGAGCTTGGCCAGCCCGACATCGTGCACACCCATGGGTATCGGGCAGATCTGCTGGATGCTGGCATCGCCCGCCGCATGGGTATCCCAACTGTGACCACGATTCATGGCTCGAGCCGGATGAGCTGGCGAACGAAGCTGTACGAGGCAATTCAGTTTCGCCTGCTGCGCCGGTTTCAGGCCGTTGTGGCGGTGTCGCGCCCGTTGCTCCGCGACCTCAGGCGGGCCGGGTTAGCGCCGGATCGGATTCGCCTGGTAGCCAATGCCTGGCACGGTCTGTCTCGTCCCCTCCCCCGCGTCGCTGCCCGGAACGCCCTCGGCCTCCCGCTCGACGCGTTCGTCGTCGGCTGGGTGGGGCGGCTGATCCGCGTCAAGGGATGCGATGTCTTCCTGGACGCGCTGGGCAGGATGCGTCATCTGTCAGTCCACGCGTCGATCATTGGGAGCGGTTCCGAGCGGGAGAGGCTCGACGCGCTCGCCGCGCGGTACGGGATAGCAGACCGCGTGCATTTCCACGGATGCCGGGAAGACGCCGCCAGCTTGTTTCGCGCCTTTGACGTGTGGGTTCTCAGCTCCCGCTCAGAGGGAACGCCCATGGTGTTGTTCGAGGCCATGGCGGCCGGTGTTCCCATCGTGGCGACCCGGGTCGGGGGGGTGGACGACGCCGTCTCCGAAGCGGAGGCGTGCCTTGTGCCTCCGGAAGACCCCGCTGCCCTGGCGGGCTGCCTCGCGGATATCCACTCGGGACGGCAGAGCACCGAGCAGCGGGTGACCGCGGCCATGGCCCGTCTGCGCGAGCAGCATGGCACGGAGCAGTGGATTGAACGGCATCTGGAGCTCTACCGAGGACTCCTGAACGGCGACCAGACCAAGACATCGTCCACCCAGACATGCTGAGTCCGGAGTCCGCCGGGCATGTAATTGTCGAAGCGAATCTCGTTGAGCCGCAGATCCGTCGTGGTGCGCCAGCGCATGTGCTGTTGATCGAGCTTCTTCACCCCGTTGATCCAGACGGTCTGGCTGCCGTCCGATTGACCCGGGGTGTTCAGCTTCACGTGGAACACGACCTCCTGCCACGCTCCGCCGACCAGCGGAATCGTAGGCGAGCTCTGGGCACGTACGTTTCCATAACGGCCTTGCATGTCCGGCCAGTAGGTGTAGAACGAGAACGGGAGTAGCATCGGATCACGCTGGACAAACTCGGGGTCGAGCCCGGCGTAGAAGAAATCGCTGCCCGTCGGGACGATGCCGGGCTTTCCGAAAGAAGAGCGTTCGTCATCGATCCTGTTCCCCGCCAGCAGGAAGAAGTGCATGCCGTTCCCGTCACCGCGCATGTTCTGAAACCCCTCTTCGAACATCACATAGAACCTCACAAACACCTCGTCGTAGCCCGGCATGAACCAGCGGGTGATCGTGCCATAGCCGTTGGTCGGGGTGTAGAGCGCCTGCAGGGAATGTGTACCGGAGTGGATTCGGGCCGGATCGGTCGAGATGGTGTAGCGGCCGCTATCGGGAATCTGGGCCCACGCGCTGAGGTCGCTCTCGAAGCCATCGTCGAGGATGACCCTGTCCCGCGGCCCGGGGCGCGGGGCCGAGGGGGTCCGGCCATCGAGGACCAGAGCCGCGAGTGTGAGGGGCGCCAGTACCAGCGGCGTGCCCGAGAGCCTCCAACCGCCGAGTGGAAGCATCGTCGCCTCGCGTGAGCAACTTCCGGACCAATGCGTCGATCAAGAGGACAGCGCCGGGGGCGGTGACGTCACCCCCGGCGCCAGGACGAGTGCCGCGTCTCATGCGGTACGGGAGACGCCTCAGGGGCGCCAGACGGTGATGTCGTCCACCCAGAGGTACTGGGTTTGGGGCCCGCCGGGCATGTAGTTGTCGAAGCGGACTTCGTTGAGGCGCAGGTCGGTCGTGGTACGCCAGCGCATGTTCTGCTGGCTGAGCTTCTTCACGCCATTGAGCCACACCTCTTGCAAGCCGTCGGATTGACCCGGGGTGTTCAGCTTGATATGGAACACCACCTCCTGCCACTGGCCCGTCACCAGCGCGACCTTGGGGGACGGCTGGAACTGGACATTGCCGTAGCAGCAGGTCATGCCGGGCCAGTAGGTATAGAACGAGAGCGGCTGCAACGTCGGCAGATTGACCTCTTCAGGATCGAGGCCGGCATAGAAGTAGTCGGCGCCGTTGGGGACGATCGCGGGTTTGCCCCAGCAGGACCGGGAATCGTTGATGTTGTTGCCGCAGACGACCAGGAAGTGCATCCCGGCCCCGTCGCTGCGCTGGTTCTTGAACCCTTCTTGGAACATGACGTAGAACTTGACGAACACCTCGTCGTAGCCCGGCATGAACCAGCGGGTGATCAGA
>VAWH01000053.1 GCA_005888315.1 Actinomycetota bacterium
CATCCCTGTCCTGGACGAGCGTGACGGGATAGGGAAGCTCGACCGAGCTGCCCGCGACCTGCGGCGGCGGCGACCGGTTTTCGAGGCGCTGTGCCTTCTGACGACGGGTGCGAGCGCTCACAAGCTTCCGATTCTACGCCGCAGAAGCCGGAAAAGCACCTCTTTTGCGGCGTCAGCGCGCCACTGAGCTGGACGCCGGCGCGGCGGCCCCCTGGATGGGGCCGATCTGCGCGCGCATCTTCTCGAGCGCCCGGCGAGTCAGCCGCGAGACGTGGATCTGGGAGATCCCGACCTCCCGGGCGATCTGGGGTTGGCTCAGTCCCGCGAAGAACCGCAGGTGGAGCAATCGCCGCTCACGCGCGTTCAAGACCCGGAACCCAGCCGCCAGTACCGCCCTCTGCTCTCCGAGCTCGTACCCCCCGTCGAGCACACCGTCGAGGTCGACGAAATCGTCTTCGACGTCCTGACCCGTGCCCGTTGCAGAGAGCGACACCGGCGACTGAATCCGGGTGACGGCCAACGCCGCCTCGACCTCCGGCTCCTCGACGCCCGAGCGCTGTGCGATCTCCGCGATCGTCGCCGGCCGTTCAAGCTGAGCGGAGAGCTCGGCCGAGCAGGAGCAGAGCCCAGGGTGTAGCTCCTGCAGCCGCCGCGGAATCTTGATCGGCCAGGCGCGATCGCGGATGTAACGCTTGATCTCGCCGGCGATGTTCGGGATCGCGAAGGCGCCGAACTCCACGCCGCGTTCGGGATCGAACCTGTCGACGGCCTTGATCAGCCCGATCGACCCGACCTGGACGAGATCCTCGTACTGCTCGCCCCGCCTGCTGTGGCGTCGGGCGAGACTCTGGACGAGCGGCATGTACTGCTGGATCACGCGCTCTCGGGCGCGCGGGTTGCCGCCTTCGTGGTACTCGCGCAAGAGCGCTCGCACGGTCTCGCGGCTCGTCGCCCTGTCACGGCTCGAGCCACGCGTGCTCCCGTTGCCCGGACCGACGTATCTCACCGGGACGGCGCCGGCGCGCGACGGGCGGGGCGGCCGAGCCGGGGCGACCGGTCGCGGGCTCGGGCGATGGCCGCGCGCCGCCCTGACCCGGCTCGCGTTCCTCGGCTGAGTGAGAGTCAGTTCACCTAGCGCCATTTTTCCCCCACGGCTGTTGTCGGTTGCCGATCGCGCACGCACTATAACGCGCTCCCTTTATTCGCGCAAATTCGCGCTGCAGTTTTTCTCAGCGTCAATTTTCGTGGTTCGCATCTGTCGTGCCAGGGTATGTACGAATTACGCACGGGCGACGCGGAGGTACGAACGTGGATGTGGTTCCTTATCAGATAACTATCCGCGGGTTGGGGTCGACAGCGGAAGCGCCCCGGCTCGAGCCACGAGGGCGGAACCGACCCAGGCTGCCGCATCTCATTCGCGGGCGCCGCCCGCGACCGCTGACAGTGCTCGCCCTCGTCGTCGGCTGCCTCGCCTTCACTGCATCGGCCCACGCCGGAATCGACGACGCGACGGCACCGGCGGATCCGGCTGTCGCGCCTCCCCCCACCGCTGCCCCTGTGCCGGTTGTCACGGACGTCCCCCCGCAAGTTGCGATGACAACCGCGGCCACGGAAGAGGCGCAAACGCTGGTATCACAGCAGTATCAAGACGAAAATACCGTCACTCCCGCATCAGCGGAGGCTGACGCCACGCCGGCCCAGACGGACGAGGTTCCGGTCGCGCCCGCCCTGGCTGAAAGCTCTGGCTCATCTGAAGCCCAAGCGGCGGAGGCGGCCGCAAGCCACCTAGCGATCACGCATCTGGTGAGCTCCTCGACCGAGCGCACGGCGCTGGTGAACAGACCGCGGCCCGCCCGAACTCCCGCAGCCGCTTCGGCGCACCGCGTACCACTTCCACGAACGAGTTGGTATCGCTCACGTAATTCGCAGTATCAATTCGCTTCTTCATTCCAAAAGGCTGCTTCCGATCTCTCCAAGAGTGTCACACACACCTCAACCAACCGAGCATCCGGTTTTGCACAGATTCACTTCGTAAAAGCGCGTCTGAACCGTTCTCCGGTTTCTCCTCAAATCATCCAGAGATATCACGCTGTGGAGCCTCAGTATCGGCCTCGCCGGAGCGAGCGCGAGGCCGTATCGAACGTCCTGGTCAGAGTGGGAGAGGCGACGCAACGGTTGGCGCTTGCCCGCACGCTCGGCGCGGGCGACGGCGAGGCCGTATCGAGCGTCGTGGTCAGACTGGAAGAGGCGGCGCAGCAGCTGGCGCTTGCCCGCACGGTCGGCGCGCCCGTTCCCGATCCAAACCCCGCAAACGTTCGAACGACCAGGCCCGCAGATACGACGCCGGTCACCGCCTCGCCGTCATTCCTGCCGCGGGCGGGCGCCGTGCTGACGCGAACGACGCGAACGCTTTCTCGCCTGGCGCAGCCGCCGGAACTGCCTGCCCTTGCACCCGCTGCCCGACTCGCGAGGGGCCTCGGAGCAAGCTTGCTCCCGAGGCTCGAGCAGATTCCCCGCCCCCACGGAGTCGGACCGCACAATTTGGCCGGAGGAGGCCTCGCCAACACCAGGCGCCTGCTCCAGATCGGCCTTGCCCTCGGCATTCTGTACCTCGTCTTCTTGACGTTCTGGTTCTGGGGCACGCGCGGGCGGCGGCGCGGCTTACGAGGCGGAGTGCGCTTCTAGGAATGGAGACGCCGGGGTTGCCAAGTTCGCCAAACGACGCCGGCGCACGGACGAACGTGCTCCTCGTCTCCAGCTTTGTGCTCCCTCACACCGGGGGCGTCGAGCAATTCGTCGACACGGCGAAGGAGGTGCTGAGCGCTCGCCGGTGCCGCGTCCGAGTCCTCGCCTGCCGCCTTCCGGGAGGCTCAGTCGACGCCGATGCCTTGGTGCCGACCTGGTTCCTGCCACCCGGGGGCTGGCCGCTCCCCGTCGGGGGCTGGAGGAGGCTCTGGCGCGAGATCGGCAAGGCCGATGTGGTCATCGTCAACGGCGCTCGCCACCTCCTGCCCGCGCTGGCCGCGCTCGTCGCGAGACTTCGCCGCAAGAGGGTGCTCTTCGTGCTCCACGGCTCGGGTGCGCCGTTCACGAAAGGCTCTTTCTTCTACCACCGGCTTTTGGGTTCCGTCTTCGAGTGGTTGGTAGCCCGGCCGGCGCTGCGCCTGTCGCTGCCCGTCTCGCTCTCGCGTGCCGGCGTCGCAGGGGCGCAAGCCCGATACGGCGTCGCAGCGACCTATGTCCCGTATCCCCTCCGCGACCTCCGGCCGCCGAAACGAGCCCGCTCCCTGCCGGTCAACGAGCCGCTCGACATCGTCTGGGTTGGGCGGCTGTACCCCGAGAAGGATCCGCTCTCCGCCGTAGCCGTCGTCGAGCGGGTGCGGCTGAGTCGTGACGCCACGCTCGAGTTCTACGGCGAGGGCATCCTGACCGATGCGCTCGAGCGGCTGGCGTGCGACCGGCCCTGGGTCTCCGTGCGAGGGAGTCGATCGTGGGCGGAGATACAGGAAGTCCAGGAGGGCGCTCACGTCTGCCTCTCGACGTCTCTGCGAGACGCCACGCAGATCGGGATCCTGGAACCCCTCTCGCGCGGGATCCCCGTGGTCTCGACCGGGGTCGGAGACGCGCCCCGCCATTACGTCACGCCCGCGCTGCGCAGCTTCTGCGTCGAGCCGGGCGACGTCGACGCGGCGGCGGCCGCGATTCTGGAGCTCGCTTCGGCTTACGACCGTTACCGCGACGAGTTCGCCGCCAACGGGCGGCTTCTACAGGCGCGGCACCGGAGAGGACGGGCATACCTCGCCTCGCTCGTCGAGCCGGCGACGCCGTCTCGGCGTTCGAGCAGCATCCGGCCCGCCGATCGCCTCCTGACCGGGAACCAGCCAACCCACGTGCCGTGAGTGAGCGACCCCGGGCCCCAAGAGATCGCAGCGGACCGGGGCGCGTCGGACCGCGGCTCCGCGCTGCTCTTCTGGGCCCAGATCGTCGGCAACGCCGGCCTGTTCGTCGGCTTGCTGCTGGTGACGCGCGCGCTCGGGCCTTCGGGCAGAGGGACTGTCGCGTTCATCACGGTGACGGCACTCGTGACCGCCTGGATCGCGCGGCTCGGCGTCACGGAGGCGACGGTCGTCTTCGCGGCGCAGCGGCCGGAGGCGCGACCCGTGCTGCTCTCGAACAGCCTCGCCTTCTCCACCGCCGCGGGGCTGGCGGGAGCCGCGGTCGTCTGCGGGACGCTCTGGTGGGCGCCGGCCTTGCGACCTGCGGGCGTGGGAACGGCCGAGCTCGCGATCCTCGCGATCTGCATCATCGCCGCCTGCCTCGCCGACGCCGGGTATCGGTTCCTGCTGGGCTGCAGCCGATTTCGGGCGCACGCCCTAGTCACGGCAATCACGTCGTGGATCTACCCCGTGCTGGTCGTGATCCTCTGGGCCGTTCTCGGCCTGACCGTCGCGCTCGCAGCGCTCGTGTGGGCCTCGACGCAAGGTTTGCGCGCGCTGCTCCTGTTCTCGTTGGCAGCGCGACGGGAGGGCGGCTTCGGACGGCCGAGCCGCAGGGTGCTCCGCGAGTCGATCTCTTTTGGCGTCCGCGCCTGGGTCGGAACCCTCGCCGACTCGCTCGGCTTCCGAATCGACCAGATCCTGATCGCGCTGATCGCCTCCGAGGCGGCGCTCGGCTTCTACGTCGTGGCCGTGAATCTCTCGGAGATGCTGCTCTACTTCCCGGGCGCGGTTTCGACGGCGCTGCTGCCACTCGCCGCTCGCAGCGACGCCGGCTCCCGGCTCGGTCAAACGCTTCGGGCGTTCCGGTCCGCCTCAGTGGTCACGCTCGCGAGCCTGCTCGCGAGCGCCGTCCTCGTTCCGCCCCTGATTCCAGTCGTCTTCGGCGGTGCCTTCGATGCGTCGATCACGCCGTTCCTGCTCATGCTTCCGGGCCTGATCGGCTTTACGGCGATGATCGTGTTCTCGAACGCGCTCGTCGCCTCCTCGCTGCCGAGCCTTTCCTCCGTGGCGCCGACGATCTGCTTCGTCGTCGGCCTGGCGCTCGACCTCGCCCTGATTCCCTTCTTCGGGGCCTCCGGAGCCGCCGCGGCCGCAAGCGGCGCCTACCTCGCCGGTGGTCTCAGCGCTCTCCTGATCTACCGCTCGCGCTTCGGGTTCCGGTTGACCCAGCTCGTCGTCCCTCAACCCGGCGACTTCGAGACGCTTCGCGCGCTCGCGCCCTCGCCGTTCCTCCGGGCCTCCTTTGCCCGCCGAGGTACGTCCTGACCGCCATGCCAGCCCGCCCCGCCAAGGCGCCACCAAGGAGGTACGGCCCATGATCGAGCATCGACCTGCCGCCGAAAGCGTCCCCGTGCTGCGCGCTCTCGAGCCTCCGCCCGAGCAGCCGGTGGACGTACGCAAATACGCGAACGCGCTCCGCCGCTCACGCCTGCTCATCGCCGCGATCGTGGTCACGCTCACCGGCCTCGTGCTCGTGCTCTCACTCATCCTGCCGAAGACGTACTCGGCGAAAGCAACGATCCTGCTCGACGAGAGCCCGGAGATCACGGCGTCGGCCGACGCCGAACGACGGCTGGCGACGATCCAGACCCTGCTCACGACGCGAGGCGTCCTCGCGACCGCGGCGCGGCGCCTGCCGGGCGAGTCCGCCGACACGCTTACGGGGAAGATCCATGCTGCGGTCGACCCCGCGGCGAACATCATTCGCATTCGCGCCTCCGCTGCCAGCCCGCGCGATGCGGCGCGGATCGCCAACGCCGTTGCAAACGCCTTCCTCGCCCGCCAGCGCAGCTTTGAGCTTCGCCGTGTGCAGGCGGCGCGTGCCCGACTTGTCGACGCGATGGCACGGCTTCGCGGCACGCCCGGCTCGAGAGGGGAGATCGCGCTGATTCGGGAGCGGCTGAGCGAGCTGAGTGTCAGCGAGGCCAATGCCGGCTCGGAGCTTCAGCTGGCCGAGGCGGCGGAAGCGCCCGCGACGGCGGATTCGCCGCGCCCGTTTCGAAACGCCCTTTTCGCCTTCGTCGCGGCCCTGTTCATCGCCGTGCTCGCCGCGCTCGGCCGCGAGCGGATCGCACCACGGCTCGGCGGAGCTCGCGAGCTCGAGGAGCTGACCGGCCTGCCGGTACTCACGGAGATCCAGCTGGGCCGCGGTGGCCTCGCCGGACAGGGTTCGGTCGAGCGCGAGAGCTACGACGCGCTCGCGGGCGTGATCGGGATGCAACTGCCGCCGGGTCGGCAGCACATCCTGTTCATCACGAGCGCGTTCGCCGACGAAGCCAAGGAAAAGGTGACGGCCGGTCTCGGACGCGCGCTCGCACAGGCGGGCGAGACTACCCTGGTGGTCGACGCCGACCTTCGCCGACCGACGCTCGAGCAGCTCTTCGGCATGGAGCCCGCACCCGGGCTCGCGGAGATCCTGGCCGCGGCTCGAAACGGCGATGCCGACGCGGCCGGCGGCATGATCACGGAACCTCCCGCTTCCGCCTCGGGACGGCGCGCCGCCGGCAGCCTCGCCGTCCTCGGAGCCGGTAACGCCTCGGGCGGCCCTCTTTCCGCAGAGGCGCTGGAGATCTTCTTCGACGAGCTGAGCCGCTCGGCGTTCACCTATGTTGTGATCCAGGGCCCCCCGATGCTCAGTCCGGCCGACTCGCGCCTCTGGATTCAGCGCGTCGACGGCGTGATCGTCGTCTCGCGCCCCGATCGGCTCGCCCCAGGCGACGTGCTAAAGGCGCGCGAGCGGCTCGAACGCGTCGGAGGTCATGTCCTCGGGCATGTCGTCGTGGACGGGTGATCCCGCCGCTCAGCCGGCGCGCGTGGGCGAGACCCGCGAGGCGCGATAGGTGCCAGCCCAGATCAGTGCCGCAACCGCCCACAGGTGCCGCCAGTGGAGCGTGTCCACGAAGATGCTGTTGACCAGGATCCCGCACCAGGCGCCGAGAAGCGCCGCCGAGCCAATGCCGTAGGTCCCGCGGCCGGCGATCGCGTTGCGCCCGGCCCAGCCGAACGTGGCGAGCATCACCGCGAGGATGAGTAGGAGTCCCGGCAACCCTTCCTCGGCCAGCGCACGCGCATAGGTGCTGTGCACGGAGATGCCGGCGTACTTCTCGAACTGGCCCGGGCCGACGCCGAACGGATACTGCTCGGCCCAGTGGATGCTCTCGGACTGGGCGCCGAACCGGGACGCGTCGTAGCTCTGGATGCTGGCACGCTGCTCCAGGAAGTTGAGCGAGCCGGTGAACGCGACGACCGCGGTCATGGCGGCTGCGGCGACGAGGACGACGGCGAATGCATGGGCGGCGTGGCGGCCACCGCCGCGCCGGAGGGCGATGACAACGAGAACGACGAGCACCCCAACCCCCAGGTTGAGCCACGCGGCGCGCGAGTACGAGAAGAGAACGCCGAGGCCGAGGACGAGGAACTCGAGCAGCTTCGTCGCGCGGCGCCCCGTGAGCAGGCGCGGGACGAGGATTTCCTCGAGCAGGATCAGCGCCGCGGGCACGAGGAACGGCCCGAAGACGTTGGGGTCCTTGAAGAGGCCCTCTGCCCGTCCGATCCGGGTGAGGAGTTCGCTGCCCGGAAAGTGCAGAAGCAGCGCGAGGGTCGACAGCAGGGCCGAGGCGACGGCAGCCGCGACGTAGGCGCGGACGACGAGGCGGGCGGCTCGGACCGAGGTGACGTAGGTGGCGAGCCAGAGACCGAACACGGCGACGTAGAGGGTGATCGAGAAGAAGGCCGCGGCCCGCGCCGGATCGACGACGTCTACCGCCGAGACCAGGTTGAGCGTCAAGAAGGCTCCGATCAGCAGGCCCGCGCTCCACGGAAAGCGGCGGAAGTCGATGCGGCCGGTCGCGAACAAGACGGCGATCACCACCGCGAAGAGCAGGTCGGTCGGCGCAGGCTCAAATCGCACCGCCGCGAGGAGAAAGACGCCGACCGCCACTGCGGCGTCAAGCGACCAGAGCGTCAGTGCAAGCGCACCCAGCAACGCAACGGCGAAACCGGCAACGATGAACGGTGCCGGCGGATACCGATAGAGAAACAGGGCCAGCGCCAGCGCGAGTGCGACCAGGAGGCCGACGGCGGCGAGAACGCCCAACCCCGCCGTCACACGCGAGCGCGGGCTTCTCGCACGTGGTGCGGCGTAGATCATGTGGGCGAGGCGCGGCCGCTCATCGCAGGCCTATGCGATCCCTTCGGCTTTCGTTCGCCGTAGCGCAGGCGGCGGTAGGCGCCCCGAAGCGGGAGGGGCGAGTCGTGACCGCCGCCGAGCTTCGCCCGGAAGTCGAGCAGGCTGTCGCGTGCGTCGATCTGGCGGCGGTGCAAAGCGAGCGGGTCCGTCCACGGTCGGTTGACCCCCGGCTCGCACGAGACGGCGAGCCGAAAGCCGGCATCGGCGACGAAGCTGCGGTCGCGATCGGAGAAGAGGCCTGCCGGGTAGCAGAATGCCTCGACCTCCCGGCCGAGCTTCGCCTCCAGTGCCAGCTTCGAGCCCGCGATCTCGTGCCTCGCCGACTCATCCTGAAGCGCCAGGAGATTCGGGTGCGTGATCGTGTGCGCCCCGAACCGCAGCGTTCCACCGCGGTCGAGGGCCACGATCTCCTCCCAGGTGAGCAGGGGCGGCTGCCGCCGGTACCAGGCGAAAGAGGCGGTGCCGTCGGTCACGCCGGTCGCGACGAAGACCGTGGCTGGAAAGCCGAGCCGCTCGAGGACCGGCAACGCGTTCTCGGCGACGTCTCGGTAGCCGTCGTCGAAGTTCAAGGCGATCGTCCGGTGGACCGAATGTCCCGCAAGGAGGAGGTCGACCGCCTCGCAGAGGTCGACGACGTGCCAGCCGGCCGTCGCGATCAGCTCCATCTGCTCACGGAAACGCCGTGGCGCCACGGCCAGAGCGTCCTCGTCCTCGGAGACGCGATGGTAGAAGAGGATTCGCAAGCCCTTGAGATCGAGGCGTCCGCGGGAGCGGGCAAGCCACCACGCCGATTGCGCCCGCGTGGCCGCTGCCTTGACACGCGGGGGCAGCGTCGGACCGATCCCGCGCATCGCGCCCGGCTGCGCCGCCGGCGCGCTCGCCACGCTTACCGCCCCCGCTCGGCCACGCCGCTCGGCCGCAGCACGTCGGGCGCACGCTTGAACCGGCGGCGGGCCGGCGCCGTCCGGTCGTACACCTGCCGTGCCGCTTTGGATTGCTTCGCAAGGTCGCGAAGCCGAAGCGAGCCGGCACGCGCCGCGACCACCGCCCGGCCCGCCGCGCTCCCGGGGAGACCCAGCCCCATGTGGAGCGGCTCGAAGTGATCCGCGAACTGGACCTTGTAGCGCTCCGCTCCACCAAGGAACTCCACCCGCGTCAGCCCCTCTGCGGCGGCGAGCTCGAGCAGGTTGAGCGTGTTCACGAGCCCCGGCGAGTAGCGCGCGAAGGCGGGGTCGAACGCCGTTCGATACAGGTACATACGTTGCTCGAGCGCGATGTACCAGGCGAACGCGAGCGGGCGACCGTCGACCGTGAGCGTGACGATGCGCGCGACGTCCACCGCCGCCAGGGCACGCAGTGCCGCCCGGTTGAACCGGATCCCGGTCGGGGTCACAAACCCGGAGCCGTCCGCGCGGCCGCGCCAGCGAAGTGCGTGGAGACGAAAACCGTGCTCGAGCGCGGGCTCCAGCTCGGGCAGTGTGCGCGCCACCGAGACCTCGACCTTTCCCAGCTTCTCGAGCTGACGGCGCCGATGTCGGTGGTGATTGCGCCCCTTGGAGTTCGTCTTCGCCCGGTACGTCTCGCTCCAGCCGCGCGTGAGGTCGAGCACCGGGGCCTCTATCCGCTCGAACAAGTGCAGGCGGCGCCGCTCAGAGGCTTCCGCCAGGCGGCAGCCCTCCGGCAGGCCGAAGACGTCGAGGTAGTCCTGGCCCGACGAGGCGGCGCGGTCGACGAGGCTCGCGGCAACCGCGGGATCCTCGCCCTCGTCGAGGAGGAGGTCGGCGAGTGCGGAATGCCTGCCGCCGAGAAACGTCGCGACCTCGAGCCCGTGGCGCCGGTAGGAGATCAGCGGCAGCGCGGCCACGAGTCGGCCGTCCCGAAAGGCCGCCTGGACGGCCAGGCTGCACGCGTCCCCGTAATGGCGCCACCACTCGGTCACCCAGCCGTGGAGCAGGAACGGGCTCGGCCGCGGCATCGCCCGTACCAGCGTGTCCCAACCCTCGAGCGCAGCGAACGACTCCTCCGACGAGATCGTCTCGAACGTGGGCGGAGCCTCGAGGGCAACCGCCGCGACCGTTGCGGCATTTTCGACGACGCGAGAGGTCACCGATGGGTAATTACCCAGCGGGAGGTCAATGGTCGTCAATGGAAAGAGCGCGGCGGCTTTCGGAATTGCCCCGGGACTCGTTTGCGTCCTGCTCGTGGCGAGTCAGGCCGGCTGCGCCGGTGCGAGCTCGTCGGTGCGCGAGGCACCCGCGACTGCGGGGTCGCAGGGCGTCTCCAGCTCCAAGCTGCAGGCCGTCACGGTGAAGCGGCCGGTCGCCCCATCCGCATATCGGCTGCCGCGGCGGGCGCTGAGAGT
This sequence comes from Actinomycetota bacterium, assembly GCA_005888315.1. Taxonomy (GTDB): domain Bacteria; phylum Actinomycetota; class Thermoleophilia; order Gaiellales; family Gaiellaceae; genus 13-2-20CM-68-14. The sequence goes on from VAWH01000053.1 coordinate 10,550, forward strand.
CTCGAGCTCGCGCCAGCTTCTCGCCGCGCTGGCCGATCGCCGCCGCGAGACGATAGTGCTCGCCCCCGGACGCTACGACAGCAGCAGACCGTTCTTCGACCGAGACGGAGACCGCCTCTACGCGGCCGCCCCTGGGAAGGCCGTCCTCGAGGCCGGCATAGTTCTCGGCTCCAACGAGGGTCCGGCCGGTGCGTCTCTCAGAGGCCTCAGGTTCTCCGTCTCGGTCCGCGCGAAGACGTTCGACGGAGCGATCGTCCACGTCTGGGGGTCGGCGACGCATGCCGCGGTCCTCGACACGTGGCTCAACGGCCACGGGGTCGTCGACGCGGGGCTCGTCGTCAGGCAGCCGGAGGGTTTCGTGGCCCGCCGGCTGGTGGCGAGCTCGTTCCGAAGCTACGGCGTGCTCGTCGATCCGAACCAGGAGGATTACCGCGCCCGGGCGCCGTATGTCCTGACCGACCTCGACGTCTCTCGGGTCGCCAGGCCGGTGCCGGGCTCGTCGGACGGAACCGCAGAAGCCTGCCTCTGGCTCGGTAGCACCGGCTCGGTGCGGCGAGTGCGCGTACGCCGCTGCGGCGTCAGCGGAATCTGGACCGGCACCGCCAACCGGCGATCGCGCATCGAGGACGCCTCCGTCGATCGGACTCGGGTCGGGCTCTACATCGAGCACTTCACGACCGGAACGACCTTTCGGCGGCTGCGGATCGGGCCGAACGTGGTCAAAGGCGTCAACGCAGAATGGGCGAACCACGCGCGCGGCGGCAAGCCGGCGAGCGTCGACAACGTGATCGAAAACAGCTACTTCGCGACGACGGTCGTCGGCGTCTACCTCGACGAGGGAACAACTGGGACAACGATCCGCCGCTGCAAGTTCGTCGCGCAGGCCCGCGCTGCGATCGGCGACTACAAGGGACTCCGCAACCGCTACTACGACAACGACTTCAGGGGGATCGCCGCCGGCGCGGTGCCGATCTCCTACGAATACGGCGGCGGACGATGAGCGCCCGCGTGATCATCACCGACGGTGAGGAACGAGCCGCGCTCGGCGCGTGCAGAGGCCTCGCGGCGGCGGGGTATCGCGTCTCGGCCGTGGCACGCCAGCGTCCCGCGGCGACTCACTGGTCGCGCTCGTGCAGCGAGCGGTTTGTCCTGCCTGATCCGCGCGTGAGCGTGCAGACATACGTCGCCGGGCTCGAGAAGCTGGTCGACCAGGGCGACTACGCGGCCCTGATTCCCGGTAGCGATGCCTCTCTGCTAGCGATCTCGGAGCACCGGGACCGGCTCGAGCAATCGACGCGGCTCGGGCTCCCCCCGCGCGAGGCAGTGCGAAGAAGCGTGGACAAGGTTCTGCTCCATCGGTTCGCGGCCGCCGCGGGCCTGCCGTCGCCGCCGAGCCGGTTCTGTGCCGACCATTCCGAGGCCGCCGCCGCGGGGGCGGAGCTCGGGTACCCGATCGTCGTCAAGCCGACGAGATCGTTCGCGCCGGCGGGCGAGGGCCTCCGGCAGCAGGGGGTGGCCGTGGTCGACAACGCGGCCGGCCTTCTGGGCGCCTTGCGCGCTTATGCGCCCCCCTTCGTCGTGCAGCGGTTCGAGCGCGCGGGGTTCCTCTCGTGCGCAGGCGTGATCGCCGACGGCCGCCTGCTGGCGCTGTCGACGTCCAGGGTCCCCCGCCTCTGGCCGCCGATCGCAGGCCAGCACACGTTCTCGGAGACGGTCCGGGTGCCCGCCGGTCTCGCATCCCGCGTCTGCAGCCTGCTCGGCGAGCTGGGCTGGCAGGGGATCTTCCAACTCCAGATGCTCGAGCGGGCCGCCGGGGGCTTCTCGGTGATCGATTTGAACCCGCGCGTCTTCGCGTCGATGACGCTCGACCACGGTGCCGGTGCGAACCTGGCAGCGATCTGGTGTGAATGGCTGCTCGGCGGTCGTCCGAATCCCGTCACCGCGACCCCCGGCTTTCGTTACCGCTGGGAGGAGGGCGAGCTCTGCCACTTCGTCTGGCAGCTTCGCCGCGGCCACCTTCGGTCGGCGGCCGCTGTCCTCCTGCCCCACCGGCGCGTGGCGCACGCGTGGTTCCGCGTCACCGACCCCGGCCCGTTGTTGGCTCGCGCTCTGGAGCTCGGCCTGAAGAGACTCAAGAACCGACCTCGACCCGGCGCGCCGCTCGCCGAGCGGAAGCCGATCGCGGGTGCGGCGGCCGGTGAGCCAGAGAGGGCGATCGGAGGACCGTGAGCGCCAATCCCGGCACAGACGCACCGCGTGTGGAACAACACCACGCCCTCACCTGGGAGCCCGTCGGAAACCTCGTCCGCTCACTCGTCCATTCGCGCGACGACATCGGCTGGATCGTGATCGGCGGTCGCGTCGTGCTCGCGTGGCTGCCGATCTACGCATTGCTTGCCAAAGCGCTACCGCCATTGGCGGCCGCCACGACGGCGTCGATGGTGACAGGAATCTGGCTGCTCGCCCTGCGCGCGGCTCTCGGCACCTACTTCACGCTGGGCCCGACGGTCGCCTCGGCGGCCGGCACCGTCACGGGCCTCGTCGCGGTGTCGGCACTCGACCTCTGGGTGCCGGGCATTGACTTCGGCGTTCCCGCGCTGGCCGGCACCGCGATTGCCGTCTTCATCCTCTCGGCGACCTGGGAGCACGTCGTCCGGAGCCTGATCAAGCACCGCGTGCTTGTCATCGGAACCGACGGCGACGCGTCCGAGGTGATGCAGGAGCTGCAGCGCGACGTCCACGCCCCGTTCAGCATCGTCGGCGTCGTCGGAGAGCGCCCCCCAGCCGGAGCCGCGGAGATCGCCGGCCGGGGGGCGCTCGACGAGCTCAGGCGAGTCGTCGAGGCTCAGCGGCCCGACATCGTCATCCTGACGGACGATCGGGCCAGCGCGTGGGCGGTCGAGCCTCTCCTCGACCTGGCCCCGATGGGCTTCAAGGTCGTCGGGGTCTCTCACTTCTTCGAGCACGCGATCGGCCGCGTCCCGCTCCGTCATCTGACCCCGGCCTGGTTCATGAGCATCCTGCACCTCCGCCAGAAGCCCTACACGCGCCTCGCGAAGAGGTCGTTCGACCTCGTCGTCGCGTCGCTCGGATTGCTGCTGATCGCGCCGCTTCTGCCGATGCTCGCCGCCGTCGTCCGGATGTCGCGGGGCCCGATCATCTACAGCCAGATCCGACTGGGCGAAGGCGGCAGGCACTACCGGATGTACAAGTTCCGGACGATGCGCGCCGACGCCGAGGAGGCGGGGCGGCCGTTGTTCGCGAGCGAAAGCGACCCGCGGGTGACGCGCCTCGGCCGGCTGTTGCGTCAGACGCATCTCGACGAGGTGCCCCAGCTCTGGAATGTGGTCAAGGGCGAGATGTCGATCGTCGGCCCGCGGCCGGAGCGGCCCGAGTTCGTCGAGATGCTCGAGGACACAGTCCCGTTCTGGACGCGCAGGCTCCTGGTCAAGCCGGGCATCACGGGCTGGGCCCAGCTTCGCTGCGGATACGCGTACGACGCCGAGAGCGCCGCCGAGAAGCTGTCGTACGACCTCTGGTATCTGCGACACCGGAACGTCGTGATCGACCTGGCGATCTGCGCCAAGACGGTGTCGACGTTGCTCTTCAAGCCTGGGCGCTAGGCGCGCCGCCAAGGCGCGTACAATCCGCGCACGGGCCCAAGCGAACACGACGAAGGAATTGCCGGCGCCGATCGAGTGCTGCGTACGAGCGTCTACCTGGACGCCGAGGGAAACCGCACGGCCGACCCCGGCAAAGCGGTCGGGGGCGAGATTCTCGAGAGCGCTGCAGAGGGTCACGCCGCGAAGCGCACGTGGTTCCGCGTCGAGGAAGTGGAGCTGTCGTGGCTGCCCGTGAGCGAGGCCGCGTTCCTGCTCTGGGTGCTCGCCCTGCTCGTCTTCGCGTGGCTCGTGGCCGCCCTGATCCTGTTCGTGCTGTAAAGCTCCCTACCGGCCCGCGACGATGAAGGAGCTGGAGCCGAGCAGGCTTCCGTAGTGGTTCGCGGATCGCGGCCCGCGACCCGGCCACACGTACCAGCGGTAACGGCCCGGGCTCAGGCGGTAACGGTGTCCGCCGTACGTCCAGCTTCGCTGGAGGCGGAGCTTCGTCGCCGAAGGCCAGGCGCTGAAGATCTTTCGGTTCCGCCAGACCTGAACGTTGTAATAGCGAGTGTGCGGCACGGACATCCAGGCGAGCAGTGGTGGGCCTGAGACCGTCGCCCCGGCCGCGGGTGCGAACAACGGCGCCCTTGGAATCGCGACGACCGCCCGCGTTGCGGCGTTCCTGGCCGCATCGAAGCCGCTGATCGCGTACCGGTAGCGGACGCCGTTTCTGAGACCCTTGTCCGTGTAGCTGTCCGCGGTCCCTCGGTAGACCGGAACCGTAGCCGCACTCTTGCTGCCCGAGCGGGTTACCTCGACCTCGGTCGTGTCCGGAGAGGCATCCCAGCGAACGACGGCGACGCGGTCCCCAGCAATGACGCCGACGCTCCTCAGCTTCGGAGGCGTCGAGTCGTACTTGAGCCGGAAGTCCCGCGCATCGCTCGCATTGCCTGCCTGATCGCGGCAGGAGCCGCTCAGTAGCGCAGTTGGATTGTCGGGTCCCGCGTATTTGGCCGACGTGCACGAGTCGATGTGGGAGGTCTCGTCGGTGCCTCGGAAGTCGACGATGACGGGGTGGTTGTACCAACCGTTCGCGTCAGGGGAGCGAGCCGGTGAGCCGCCAGTCACGGTCGGAGCGGTCGCGTCGTACTTGAGAGCCAAGGTCCCGAAGCCCACGTTCCCGGCAGTGTCGAGGCAAGAGCCGGCGACGGTCGTGGAGGCGCTGTCCGGGCCTCCGTAGGTCGTGGGCGGCAGGCAAGAGTCGATTCCGGAAGCGCTGTCGCTGCCGGCGAACGAAACCGTCAGTCCGTGGTTGTACCACCCGTTCGCGTCCGGGTTCCGTCCCGGCACGGCCGTCACGGCCGGCCCAGTCGCGTCGTACTCGAGACCGAAGGAGCCCGCGCCCGTATTGCCGGCCTGATCGACGCAAACTCCGGTCACGAGGGCGCTGGCCCCGTTCGGCCCGTCGTAGGTCACCGGTGAGCACGAGTCGATGCCGGCGGTCGCGTCCTGTCCCTGGAACGCGAACGTGACCGCATGGTTGAACCAGCCGTTGCGGTCCGGCGGTCGCACGGGAATCGCGTTCATCACGTGGGGTGCCGTCGCGTCGTACTTGAATTCGAAGGAGCTCACGCCGCTAGCGTTGCCGGCCCGGTCGGTGCAAGAGCCGACTACGGAGGACGCCGCGGCGTCAGGGCCGGCATACGTCGGCTCCGAGCAGGACGCGATGCCCGAAGTTGCGTCGGTCCCCGCGAAGCCGACTGTGAGCGGATGGTTGTACCAGCCGTTAGCGTCGGGTGCGCGGCCAGCTGAGGCTCCGGTCACCTGCGGGGCGGTCGCGTCGTACTCGAGGCCCAGCGACCGAACTGTCGTGTTGCCGGCCTTGTCCGAGCACGAGCCGCTGACGGCGCCACGGTCGTCGTCCGGGCCCGCATACGTTTTCGGCGCGGCACACGAATCAAGTCCCGAGGTGGTGTCGACGCCGCTGAACGACACGGAGACCGGATGGTTGTACCAGCCGTTCCCATCGGGGCCTCTCGCCGGCGTCGCAGCCACCTGCGGTCCCGTGGCGTCGAACTTGAGCGCGAGCGAGGCGACACCCAGGTTGCCCGCGCTGTCCACGCAGGTCCCGTTCACCGCAACCGAGCCGCTGTCGGGGCCTGAGTAGCTCTGCGGGGCGCTGCACGATGAGACGCCCGACAGACCGTCGGAACCGCTGAAGCCGACCGACACAGGGTGGTCGTACCAACCGTTCGCGTCCGGACCGCGTGCCGCCGTGGCGGTGACCTGTGGCGCGGTCGAGTCGTACTTGAGGCCGAACGATCGCGGGGTGACGTTCCCCGCCCTGTCGCGGCAAGAGCCCGTAACGGAAGCGTTGGCGTCGTCTGGGGTCGAGTAATTCTGGGCTCCCGTGCAGGAATCGACCCCCGACGTCGCGTCGGTGCCCGAGAAGTTGACAGTCAGGGGCCGGTCGTACCAACCGTTCGCATCCGGGCCGCGCGCCGGAGTGACGGTCGTCGCCGGCCCCGTAGAGTCGTATTTGAGCGGGAGCGAGGCCGTGGCGGCGTTGCCGGCCCTGTCGAGACAGGAGCCGTTGACGGAGGCGCCGCCGTTGTCCGGCCCGGAGTAGCTCTGTGGCGCCGCGCAGGAGTCGACGCCGGAAGTGCCGTCGCTGCCGACGAACGAAATCGTCAGCGCGTGGTTGTACCAGCCGTTGGCGTCCGGGTTCCTCCCCGCCGTTGGCGTCACCGTCGGCGCGGTCGCGTCGTACTTGAGGCCGAACGATCGCGTAGTGCTGTTGCCGGCCCGGTCGCGGCAGATGCCGGTCACCGACGCGCCGGCGTCGTCCGGGCCCGAGTACGTCTGCGGCGCGGAACACGAGTCGAGCCCCGAGGCTACGTCGCCGCCGCTGAAGCTAACGGCGAGCGAGTGGTTGTACCAGCCGTTGGCGTCCGCGGCTCGCGCCGGCGTCGCCGTCACCGACGGGCCGGTCGCGTCGTACTTGAGGGTGAAAGCGCTCGAGCCGCTGACGTTCCCGGCCTTGTCGAGGCAGCTGCCTGAGACGGACGCTGAAGTCGTGTCAGGCCCGCCGTACGTCGGTTGGGAACACGTGTCGACGCCCGAGGTCGCGTCGCTGCCGGTGAAGGTGACCGCGACCGCGTGGTTGTACCAGCCGTTTGAGTCGGCGGCACGGCCCGCGTTCGACCCGGTCACCTGCGGCGCCGTGGCGTCGTACTTGAGCCCGAGCGAGGCGGCTCCGACGTTCCCGGCTTTATCCAGGCAGGTCCCGCCGAGCGAGGCGCCGGCGGTGTCCGGGCCGGCGTACGTTTTCGGCGCAACGCACGAATCGACGCCGGACGTCGAGTCGCTGGCGCCGAAGGAGACCGACAGCGCGTGGTTGTACCACCCGTTCGCATCAGGGACGCGAGCCGGCGTCGCAGTCACCGAGGGAGGTGTCTTGTCGAGCTTGAACGTCTTGCTCACGACGGTCTCGCCCCCGTCGCTCGTCGCCGAGCACGTCAGTTTCGTTCCAAGGGTCTCCGCCGTCAGGGTGACCGCGTCGCAGCCGCTCGTCGAGAGGATCACCGACTCGGGATCGACGACCGACCAGTTGACCGTGACGTTGGTCGTGTACCAGCCGTTCGCGCCGAGTGTCCCGAAGACCTGGGGTGTCACGACCGGCGGCGTCGGATCGCCGAGGACGGTAGGGCCGCCTGCTGCTCCGGGTGTGAGCAGCAGAGCCCCGAGAGCGAGGCAGAGGGCGGCGGCGAGGCGGGGCACCGGGGCCCGTCAGCCGGAGAGGACGAACGAGCTGCCGCCGAGCAGGCTGCCGTACTTGCTGGCGGAGAACCTGCCGAAGCCCGGCCACACGTACCAGTGGTAGACGCCGCGGTGCAGCCGGTAACGATGCCCGCCGAAGGTCCACGAGCGCGGAAGCTGGAACCTGGCCCTCGTCGGCCAGACGCTGAGGATCTTGCGCCCGCGCACGAGTTGGAGGTTGTAGTACTTGGCTCCCTTGACCGGCGTCCAGACGAGCAGCGGCGCCGAGGCGATTCGGGCACCGGGCGCCGGGCTGAGGAGAGCGCCGGTGGCCGTGACCGTTAGCGCCTTGGCAGCGGCGTTTCCGGCTTGATCGAATCCGGTCACCGTGTATTGGTACGCCTTGCCGATCTTCAGCCCGGTATCCCGGTAGCCGGCCGCTGGGCCGCGGTAAATCGTGCTGCTGGTTGCGCCCGCCGCGCCTGGAGTGCGTCTCACTTCGACGTTCTGCGTGTCGGGGGACGCGCTCCAGTTCAGATCGATTCTTCGATTACCAGCCTTTGCGGCCAACTTGGAGAGCGTCGGCGGCGTCGCGTCGTACTGGAACCCGAAGCTCGCCGCACCGGTGTTGCCGGCAAGATCCGTGCAGGTGCCGCCGACGGAGGCGCCGCCGCTGTCAGGGCCTGAATACGAACCGGAGGTGCAGCCCGCGATCCCGGCGGTGGCATCAGTTCCCGTGAAGGCGACGCTCAGCGCGTGGTTGTACCAGCCGTTCGCGTCCGCCGGCCGGCTGGGCGCGGCCGCCACTGCCGGCGGGGTCTTGTCGATCTTGAACGTGTGACTCTGGGTGACGGTCGACGAACCGTCGAGATTCGACGCCGAGCACGTGACCTTGAAGCCCGGCGTGTCGTTCGTGAGCGTGACTGCGTCGCAGCCGGTCGAGCTCGACGCGCCTGTGACGGTCCAGTTGACCGTCACGTTGCTCGTGTACCAGCCGTTCGCCCCCTGCGTGCCGTAAATCGTCAGCGTGACCGTCACGTCTGCTGCATTGCCTGCGGCGCTCGGGACCACGACCAAGGTCGCGAGCGCAGCGATCAACACGGCGGCCCTGCGTACCCAATTCCCCTGACGGGTTCCCCAACGGCGACACAACACCGGACATCCCTCCTAAATCCGGTTGCTGCCGCCAACGACGCTACTCCTACGTGACAAAGTTGTCAATCAAGACGTGGCCATCGCTGGCAGGGCCCGAACGGAGGTGCCCCCGACGGGATTCGAACCCGTGCTACAGCCTTGAAAGGGCTGTGACCTAGGCCGCTAGTCGACGGGGGCTGAGGGCAAGGATAGCCCGGTCGATCGCCTGCATCAGCTTCCCTCTACCTGGGAGTCTCCGAGGGTCGGCGCGTTTCGAATCGCCGGGCTCAGCGTGGCCCAGACGGCGAGCACGACTGCGAACGCGACGAAGAAGGCGATAGTCGTCCTCGCCGAGCCGACGGTGAGCAGCACGCCCGCCGTCAGTGGGCCAAGGGGCTCGATCAGGCGTGAGATCGTGCTTCTGACGCTCTCGACCCGGCCCAGGAGGCGATCCGGCGTCATCGCGACGCGGTAGCCGACGACAACCGAGTCCGTCGACGTCAGCATCAGTGCCTGCGGAAGGATCGTTGCCATGAGAACGTAGACGCTCGGCCACGCGAGGAATGCCGCGATTCCCAAACCGGTCCAGACCTCGAGCAGGATGATCGCTCGCGTCGAGAAGGTGCGGCGGAAGAGCGGCGAGAGAAGCGAGCCGAGCAGCAGGACAGCGCCGAAGATCGCGAAGAGCCCGCCGATCTCCCCGCCGGAGAGGCCCTGGCGCCGGCCGACGACGATCACGATCAAGAAGACGCCGGGCAGGACGAAGTTGCCCAGGCCGTAGAGGATCGCCATCGTCCGGATGAACCGGTGGCGCCAGAGGAAGCGAAAGCCTTCGGCGAGCTGTGAGCGAAGCCGCGACCGGTCGAGCTCGCGCGTCTCCTGAAAAGGCGTCCGCAGGGCAGCGAGGGAGAGGATCGACGCGAGGTAGGACGCCGCGTCGAAGACGAAGGGAATCGAACGGCCGAGACCGAAGAGCGCGCCGCCGAACGGCGGGCCTGCGAGGTTGACGGTCGCCTCGCGAGCGCGCTGCGCGCCGACGGCGGCGGGCAGCTCGCCCGCGGCGACGATCGCGCGTAGCCCTCCGGCGTACGACGACCAGAAGAGCATCGCACCCGTTCCTTCGACGAAGGCGACGACCGGGATCTGCCAGAACTCGGCATACCCGAGCAGGATCGCCGCCGCGAGGGCTCCAACCGCCGCTGCGCGAACGGCGTCGGCGGCGATCATCAACCGTTTCCGGTTCCAGCGATCCGCGGCGAGGCCGGCCACGAGGCCGAAGAGCGCGTAGGGGATCAGCCGCGCGAAGCTGATGATCCCCGCTTTGGCCGGCGAGTGCGTGAGGGCAAGCGCGAGGAGCGGATACGCGATCGTCGTCGAGGATGTACCGGCACTCGACAGGAGCTGCCCGAGCTGCAGGAGCACGAACTCGCGATTCCGCCAGAGGGCCGCCATGGGAGAGCGAAGCATCTCCCACTAAGCTGTGCGTCGACGGGCGGTTAGCTCAGCTGGGAGAGCGCCTGCCTTACAAGCAGGAGGTCGCTGGTTCGAGCCCAGCACCGCCCATTCGCAGGACTTCCCTGCAAAAGACGTACCGGTTACCCCGTTACCTCGGCGGCGAACTCGAGTGAGACAGGCGCAAAGTCAGGTTGTAGTCAGGTTTCGACCTCGAAAGGCGGCGCCTAGACGAGCGCCGCGAGGGACAAGCTGTCTGCGTGGGCTCTCGTTGCCGCGATTGGAACCGGCGCGGCTGTAGACGGTAGCCAGGGCGAAAGTGCCTGGGGCCGGCGGGGAAGGAAACAGGGCAGCATCAGAGTCGAGACAGGGCGCTCGCGTTCCGCCATGGCGGAATCGCCCCCCGATCCGGGGAACCGGATTTACCTTGCTGCGTCCGAGACTCGAAGCGCCAGCGGGGACG
>VAWH01000089.1:0-6383 GCA_005888315.1 Actinomycetota bacterium
AGCGCGTCGGCGCCTCGATCGCGACGGGCATCGGCGGGCTGAAGTCGTTCCAGGACTGCTACGACGTCCTCAAAGAGCGTGGGCCCGACCGCGTCAACCCGTTCTCGATCCCCTCGATCATCCCGAACATGGGTGCAGGGTGGGTGTCGATCGAGCTCGGCACGAAGGGCCCGCTGATGTCCGAGTGCACCGCCTGCGCGGCCTCGAACATGGCGATCGGCGACGCCGCCGACACGATCCGGCTCGGCCGCGCGGACGTGATGCTCGCCGGAGGCACCGAGGCGCCGATCACGCCGGTCGGGATCGCAGGCTTCGACGCGATGCGGGCGCTGTCGCGCCGGAACGACGATCCTCAGGCGGCATCCCGGCCGTTCGATGCGGCACGGGACGGTTTGGTCATGGGCGAGGCGGCGGCGGTGCTCGTGCTCGAGGAGCTCGAGATCGCGCGCGAGCGAGGCGCCAAGATCTACGGCGAGATGATGGGCTACGGGGTGTCCTCGGACGCGGCTCATATGACCGAGCCGGACCCGACCGGCGAAAACCCGGCGCGGGCGATGCGAATGGCGCTCGCCGACGCGGGCGTCGATCCGAGCGAGGTCGGTTACGTCAACGCGCACGCGACCTCGACTCCGCTCGGCGACGCGAGCGAGACGAAGGTGATCAAGCGGGCGCTCGGCGAGGAGAACGCGGCCAAGGTCGGCGTATCCTCGACGAAGGGCGCGACCGGGCATTGCTTCGGCGCCGCCGGCGCGGTCGAGGCGGTCTTCACCGTGCTCGCCGTCGAGCGCGGCCTGCTGCCGCCGACGATCAATTACGAGCAGCAGGACCCGGAGTGCGACCTCGACTACATCCCGAACGAGTCGCGGCAGGCCGAGATCACCGTCGGCGTCTCGAACTCGTTCGGCTTCGGCGGGCACAACGCGTGCATCGTCGTGCGGCGGTTCGAGGCGTAACGAGCGGCATTGCCCGGCCAGATGGCTGTGGCGTCGGTTCTCGATTGACAGCTTTTCTATATCTCGGTTACCTTTTCCCGCCGCCGCAGACTGCGGCGGTCCCTATGAGAGGGGAAGAGGGAGGGTTTTCATGAAGCGAAAGCTGCTCATCGCGGGCGCGCTCGCACTGGCGCTCGCGAGTCTGGCTTTGCTCACCGGAGCTGTGACGAGATCGGGCGCCGCACGGGTCGCCTATCCGGTCCCGCATCCGACCGTGAGCGACTATCAACAGGTCTCGAATTCCGAGACGCCCCCGACGCAGGCACAATGCGCTTCGGCTGGGCGGCGCTGCTTCTCGCCGCAGGCGATCCGGGCCTCGTACAACCTGCTGCCGCTGTACGCCGGTGGCGAGGACGGCAGCGGCCGCACGATCGCGATCGTCGACTCGTACGGGAGCGACACGATGGCCCACGACCTGCACGTCTTCAACCAGGCGTTCGGACTCACGCAGATGTGCGGCGAAGAGGGCGTGACGTGTGCACCAGGTATGCCGAAGTTCAGCGAGCTGTCGCTGCAGGGCTCGCCGGCGACGAAGGCCCCGCCGTCCACTAGCCACGGCACCGGCCAGGAGGACAAGAGCGCGTGGGCCCTCGAGGTCGCGCTCGACGTCGAGACCTCGCACGCGATTGCCCCGAAGGCGAACATCCTGCTCGTGCACACGCCGACGGCCGAGACGCTCGGTGTCCAGGGCTTCCCGCAGATGATGGCCGCCGAGAAGTACGTCGTCGACCACCACCTGGCAGACGTGATCTCGCAGAGCTTCGCCTCGGCGGAGGAGGCTTTCGCGAGCACGCAGTCGCTCGAGAACCTGCGCTATGCCTTCAAGGCCGCGGCCGCCAACGGCGTGACCGTGCTCGGCTCCTCGGGTGACACCGGGACGCTCAACGACCGCAAGTCGCCGGTCGGCAAGGGCGGCTCGGCGATTCCGACACCGACCGTGGAGTGGCCGGCCTCCGATCCCCTCGTCACGGGCGTCGGCGGCACGTCGCTGTGCACCGATCCGAACAACACGACCACGCGCACCGTCGACAGCGTCTCCCCGCCGGCGCAATGCCACGGCGCATTTGCCGGTCAGGCGGAGGTGGTCTGGTCGAGGCCCGCGGCCGGCGTCGCCACAGGCGGCGGCTTCAGCCACGTGTTCTCGCGGCCCGACTATCAGAACGGGCTGCCCGCTGGCAGCACCGCGATCCCGTCGGCCACGCGCGGCGTGCCGGACATCGGTCTGCAGGCCAACTCCCGCACCGGTGCGCTCGTCTACATCACGCTGCCGCCCGACGGCAACAACGGCCTGCGCTGCCCGACCGCGACGCCTGGTGTCACGGAGCCGTGCAGCACCGGCTGGTACGACATCGGCGGAACGTCGCTGTCCGCGCCGCAGTGGGCGGGGCTCGTGGCGATCGCCGCCCAGATCAAGGGCCACGGGTTGGGTCTGATCAACCCGCTGCTGTACGACCTGGCCTCCGATCCGGCCGTCTACGCCGACGACTTCTTCGACGTCACCGTCGGCGACAACCACGTGGACGGCGACAGCGGCTTCTACAGCGCGTCGCCCGGTTGGGATCCGACGACGGGCCTCGGGACGCCGAACGCGGCGAACCTGCTGCCCGACCTCGCGGCCTCGGCGCCATAACCAGGCTGCGTTCGTAGTTCAGCCAGCGCGCAGGGCGCCCAACAGGCGCCCTGCGCGACTTGGCGCATCGGTCCTCAGCCGGGCGAGCACGACTCGTCGCCTTCGGCGACGGCCGGAAGCTTGCCGAGGATCTCGGCGATCGCGTCGATCTCGTCATGCACGAGGTGTTGTTCGAGCAATGCGCGGATAGAGGCGACATGGTCGCTCGCTGCCGCCTCGAGCTTCTCGCGCCCGGCGTCCGTGAGCTGCGCGTAGGTCACGCGCAGGTCGGTCTTGCACGACGCTCGCTCGACGAGCCCCGCATCTTCGAGGCCCTCGAGGAGGCGAGTGATGCCGGACGGCGTCAACATCAAGCTCCGCGCGAGTTCCACTCGCTTCAGTCGTCCCTCCTCCGCTCGGGAGAGCACGAGCAGCGCCTCGTAATCGTTGAGCGTCAGGCCATGACCCTCTAAGAGCTCCGCGCTCAGCGACCGCGTCGTCGAGACGTACGCACGCAGCAGCCTCGTCCAGGCGCGGACCGCTGGCTCAGTCGCTTGCTCTGTCAAAACTTGTGCCATCAAGGAATAATGCTACAGTTGTTTGCGTACTCAATAGTACACGACGCAAACGAAAGGAGCCACGAAACCAATGAGCACCATGACGATAGCCCCGGCCGGAACTTGGAGCCTCGACCCCGTCCATTCGCGGGTCGACTTCGAAGTTTCCTACCTGGCCGGTACTTTCAAGGGCGAGTTCCACGAGATCGGCGCCGAGCTGACAGTCGACGGTGAGCGCGCCTCGCTCGCAGGCAGGGCGACGGTCGCCAGCGTGGACGTCAGGGACGAGAACCTGTCAGCGCACCTGCAGTCGCCCGACTTCTTCGACTCCGAGCGCCACCCGGAGCTCCGCTTCACAGCGGACGACATCCGCCTCGACGGCGACGCCAAGGTCTCGGTCGAGGGCGAGCTGACGATCAAGGGAGTCACAAAGCCTGTCGCAGTAACCGGGACGGTGAGCGTGCCGATCGCCGATCCCTACGGGAACGAGCGGATCGGCCTCAAGCTGACCACGAGCGTCGACCGCACGGACTTCGGCGTCGACTGGAACGCGCCGCTTGCGAGCGGCGAGCCGGCGCTCGCCAACGAGGTCTCGATCATCGCCGAACTGCAGTTCGTGAAGCCGGGAGCAGAGACGAGCGCGTGACCCGAATCCTGGGTATTTCCGGCAGCCTCCGCCGCGACTCGCACAACACGAGCCTGTTGCGCGCTGCGGCCGAGGCCGCCAGCCCCGAGGTCGACCTCGAGCTCCACGACGGCCTGAAGGAGGTTCCGCCGTACGACGAGGACGACGACGTGCACCCGCGTCCAGCGAGCGTCGCGCGCTTGAACCAAGCGATTGCGAATGCCGACGCGGTGCTCTTCTCGACCCCGGAGTACAACGCCTCGATCCCCGGCCAACTGAAGAACGTGCTCGACTGGGTCTCGCGCCCGGTTGCCACGAACGCTCTCCGGAACAAGCCGGTAGCCGTGGTCGGCGCGAGCACCGGGGCTTTCGGCGCCGTCTGGGCGCAGGCGGAGCTGCGCAAGGTGCTCGCGGCGCTCGGCGCCCGGGTGCTCGATCTCGAGCTGCCCGTCCCGCATGCCCACACCCGCTTCGACGAAGGCGAGCTGACCGACGAGGAGATCCGGGCCGGCCTTGTCGACGCGATCGCGGCATTGGCCGCCGAGGTTCGGCAAGACGAACACGTCACCGCCGCCGCCTGATGCGGATCGACGCCTCGGCAACGGCAATCACGTGGCTTCCGTTCGACGCGCTCGAGCGAATGCACGTGGTCCCGCTCGAGCTGGCGGTCGCGCACTACGACGAGCCGCCGCCGGAGGTCGTTCCGGACCTCGACGAGCTCCGACGCCGCGATGCCTTCCGCGAGGCGAACGAACTGAGCGCCTGGATCGAGATCGACGGCGGCATGATCGTCGACTACGGCCAGAGCGGCAGGAGCCTGATCGGTGAAGGCCCGGAGCTCGAGGTGCGGCAGGTCTCCTTCGCCGCCGTCGAGTTCCCGGTCATCCAACCCGAGCCGGAGGTGGGTGACGGTTGGGCCCGGTTCACGCAGACGGTCGGCGGCAGGATCGGTTTGCCCGCGCCGAGGCGCGTTGTCGGCCGGCCGTATTTCCACGTCGGCGCCGTCTCGGCCTGGACGACGCTCGAGCTCGTGATCCGCGCGGACGGAACGAGCGAAACCCGGCTCGTCGCCGCAAGCCCGTTTCCCCGCCACTCCCTCTACGCCGCCGACCGCCGGCTCGCCGGCGTCTTCGGGGCGGTCGAGTTCGAGCTCGGCGACGGCACGCCCTGGGGCGACGAGGGGACACCGGCCTTTGCCGCTGCCGTGGAGTCGGAGCTCGAGCGCAGGCTCGCGACGACGATCCTTCGCGAGGGCGCGAAGCTCGTTCGCCGTCGGGTTGCACGCGGCGAAACCCTCGTCGAGCAGGGGAAGCCCGGCGACGACCTGTTCGTGGTTCTGGACGGCGTCTTCGACGTCGAGGTCGACGGCGAGGTCATGGCGCAGGTCGGTTCGGGCGCGATTCTGGGCGAGCGGGCCGTGCTCGGCGACGGGCGCCGCACCGCGACTCTTCGCGCCGCGCGGTCGTCACGCGTCGCGGTGATCCGCCCGGACGAGATCGGCAGGCCGCACCTCGCCGAGATCTCGGCGTCGCGAACGCGCTAGTCCAATCAGCCTGTGGAAAGGTTGTTACACCTTCGGCGCGATTGGCCCTTGACAAAACCAGGTGTCGGACACCTGGTTTTGCGGACACGTTTCGAACCGGACGTGGCTAAGCTCGACGTGTGGAGCGGTGGGCGACGTTCGACTCCTACGGCACGCTGATCGACCGGTACGGCGGCATTCGCCTCGATGAGCTGATCCCGGATTGAAGGTCCGCAACGCGAACCTGGACGACGCCGCCGCTGTCGCGGAGGTGATCCGCGCCTCGGAGGAGGCCGAAGGCGCCCCTATCGACATGGCCGCGGAAGACATCCGCTCGTCCTGGCAGGAGATCGACCCGGCCAACGACGTGCTCGTCGTCGAAGACGATGGAGTCCTGCTCGGGTACGTCGACGTGAGACCTTCTACCACCGACGCTCACATCGACGCCTTCGTCCACCCAAGGGCGCAAGGGCGCGACGTCGGCCGGCTCTTGCTCGAGGGCGCGGAAGAGATCGCTGCACGCCAGGTAGACGACAAGTTGCCGCGGCGCGCGACGTTCGTCCACGGGAACGCGGAGGCGAAGCGGCTGCTCGAGCAGCACGGGTACACCTACGTGCGCAGCTTCTTCCGGATGCGAGCCGTCCTCGACGCGCCGCCGCCGGAACCGAGCTGGCCGGAGAGGATCGCCGTTCGGACGTACGTCCCGGGCGCCGACGATCGCGTCATGCACGAGACACTGACGGAGGCATTCGCCGACAGCTGGGAGCCGCACCAGCACACGCTCGAGGAGTTCGTGCGGCTGATGGCCCAGGACGAGCAGCTCACGCCGGCTGCTTCGTTCATCGCCCTCTCAGGCGACGAGGCCGCCGGCGCCGTGCTGTCGAAGAAGCGCTACGGCGCCGGCTGGATCCAGAGCCTCGGAGTCCGCAGGCCTTGGCGTCGCGCCGGTCTCGGGCGCGCCCTCTTGCTCCACGCCTTCCGCGCGTTCTATGACCTGGGCGACCGCTCGATCGGGCTCGGCGTCGACGCCGACAGCCCGACCGGTGCGCCACGCCTCTACGAACGCGCCGGCATGCAC
>VAWH01000089.1:6470-9140 GCA_005888315.1 Actinomycetota bacterium
GACGTCTCCATCGAGCACAAGCACGCGCCGCCGGAAGTCGACGGGAAGCGGCATCCGAACACGTGCCCGGGCTGCGGTTCGCATTACCGCGACGACGAGCTCGAGCAGCACCTCAACGTCTGCCCGCAGTGCGGCCACCACTTCCCGATGCGCGCGCGGGCAAGGATCAAGCAGCTCGCGGATGAGGGCAGCTTCACCGAGGAGGCTGCCGACCTCCGCTCCGACGACCCGCTCGGCTTCTTCGACCTGCGCCCGTACACGGAGCGGCTCGCCGAGGCGGAGGTCGCGACCGGCCTCGGCGACGCGATGGTGATCGGACAGGCGACGCTCGACGGCTCGCCGCTCGAGCTCGCGGTGATGGATTTCTCCTTCATGGGCGGCTCGATGGGCCGGGTCGTCGGGGAAAAGTTCACGCGCGCGTGCGAGAGCGCCAGCGATCGGCAGGTGCCGCTCGTCTCCGTGACGGCCTCGGGCGGTGCGCGAATGCAGGAGGGAATCCTCTCTCTGATGCAGCTTCCCAAGACGGTCTGCGCGGTCGAGGACTTGCACGACGCAGGCGGAGCGATGATCAGCATCATGGCCCACCCGACCACGGCCGGCGTGCTCGCGAGCTTCGCGAGCCTCGGCGACGTGATCGTGGCGGAGCCCGGCGCGCTGCTCTCGTTCACGGGGCCGCGGGTCGTCCAGCAGACGACGCGCGAGAAGCTGCCGGCCGACTTCGGGCTCGCAGAGTCCAACTACCGCTTCGGGCACCTCGACGCGATCGTGCCGCGACCCGAGCTCAAGGATTACGTCGCGCGGCTGCTGCGGCTCTTCGGCAATGCCGAGTGAGGGCGAGGTCCAGCTCCGCGAGCGGCTGCACCGGCTCCGCAGCCTGCCGCTCCTTCGCGGCGCGCGGCTGTCAGGCGAGCTCGAGCGGCTGCAGCGCCAGCTCGAGCGGATCGCCGCCGAGCCGAGCGGCGAGGAGATCTGGCGCTCCGTCGAGCTCGCCCGGCATCCCGATCGGCCCTACACGCTCGACTACGTGGAGCGCATGCTGGAGGACTTCGTCGAGCTGCACGGCGACCGCGGCCGGGCCGACGACGAGGCGCTCGTCACCGGGCTCGGCCGTTTCGACGGTCAGACGGTCGCGCTGATCGGGCACCAGAAGGGACGCGACATCAAGGAGCGCTCGAAGCGGAACTTCGGCATGGCGTACCCGGAGGGCTATCGGAAGGCGATGCGCGTGATGGAGCTGGCCGACCGGCACGGCTTCCCGCTGATCACCCTCGTCGACACGCCGGGCGCCTATCCCGGCGTTGCCGCCGAGCAGCACGGACAGGGCGGCATGATCGCCCGCTCGCAGTCGGTGATGGCGCGGCTGCGATCGCCGATCGTCTCCTGCATCATCGGGGAAGGAGGCTCGGGCGGGGCGATCGCGATCGCGGTCGCCGACCGGGTCCTGATGCAGCAGAACGCGATCTACTCGGTGATCTCCCCGGAGGGCTGCGCGGCGATCCTCTGGCGCGACGCCGGCGAGGCCCAGAAGGCCGCCGCCGCGTTCAAGCCGGATGCGGTCCACTGCCTGGAGCTCGGCGTCATCGACGCGATCGTCCCGGAGCCGGCCGACGGCGCGCACACGGATCCCGACGCCGCGGCCGTGCTCCTGAAGGATTCAGTGGGCGCTGCGCTCGACGAGGTGGCCGGTCTTTCCGGCGACGAGCTGCGCCGGCAAAGGCGCGCGCGGTTCCGTTCCCTGGGGACGCTCGAAATCGTAAAGACGCCGTAAATCCACAGAATCCACAGTGTTATCCCCGGTTTTGACACAGGCCGTTAAGGGTGGAAACAAGCTGTTTCTGCCTATCAATGCCCTTCGCAAGTGATCTTTGTCGCGTTATCAGCTGGTAAACCCGATCGCAAAGCGATGGGCCGGTAGCGTCGAGTCGTGGCGAGCCGAAACCTGACGGAATACCGGCGCAAGCGCAACCCCAAGAAGACCTCGGAACCCTTCGGAAAGGCGAAGAAAAGAGGGAAGCAGCCGATCTTCGTCGTCCAGCGTCACGACGCGCGGCGGCTCCACTACGACTTCCGCCTCGAGCGCGACGGCGCGCTCGCGAGCTGGGCGGTGCCGAAGGGCGTGCCGCTCGAGCCGGGGCAGCGGGCGCTCGCCGTCCACGTCGAGGACCACCCGCTCGACTATGCCGGCTTCGAGGGCGAGATCCCGAAGGGGCAGTACGGCGCCGGTACGGTCGAGATCTGGGACCAGGGCACCTACGAGCTCGTCGAGGAGAAGAAGGACGGCGGCCTCACCGTCCGCCTGCGCGGCAAGCGGCTGGACGGCACCTGGACTCTGGTGCCGGCAAAGCTCGACGGCGATCCCAAGAACTGGTTGCTGCTCAAGAAGCGCGAGGACGCCGCGCAGCAAGCGAGGCCGACCCGTGACTACTCACCGATGCTGGCGACGCTCGAGCAGCAGGTGCCGAAGGGGCCCGGCTGGCTGTTCGAGGTCAAGTGGGACGGCTTCCGCGCCATCGCGCGGGTGACCCAAGCAGAGGCGGCCCTCACCAGCCGACAGGGCAACGACCTGACGCAGCGGTTTTCCACAATTCGTGCGGAGATCCCCAAAGCGCTGAAGACGCCGGACTGCGTGCTCGACGGCGAGGTTTGCGCGCTCGACGAGCAGGGCCGGTC
>VAWH01000054.1 GCA_005888315.1 Actinomycetota bacterium
TGAACGAGGCCTGAAGCTGTGCGAGGAGCAGGTCGGCTTCCATCCACCCCTGCTGCAGGCGGTGCCCGGACTCGTCGCTCTCTGGAGCGGAGACGCGGCCGCAGGCGCGGACCATCTCGAGGAGGCTGATCGGCAGGCGCAGGTTCTCGGCTGGGGTTCACCGGACGCGCGTCCCTGGACGGCCGATTACGCAGAGGCACTCCTCGAGCTCGGCCGGGTAGACGAGGCGGTACGAGTCGTAGATCGCTGGGAAGCCGATGCGAGCCGGCTCGCCCGCGACCGGGTGCTCGCGCACGTGACGCGCTGCCGCGGGCTCGTGGCTGCGGCGCGCGGGGCAGTCGACGAGGCAGTCGCGCTCCTGGAGCACGCGGTTGAGCGGCACGACGAGGCCGGCGATGCCTTTGGACGGGCTCGCGCGCTGCTCGCACTCGGCGTCGTCCGCAGGCGCGCGCGCCAGAAACGCGCCGCCCGCGATGCGATCAGCGCGGCGCTCGCCGTCTTCGAGCAGCTCGGCGCGGCGACCTGGATCGAGAAGGCTGGCGCGGAGCTCGGCCGGATCGGCGGCCGGACGCGTGCCAAGGGGCTGACGGCCGCGGAGCGCCGCGTTGCCGCACTCGTCGCGGAGGGTCGTACGAACCGGGAGGTCGCCGCCGCACTCTTCCTCGGCGAGCGGACGGTCGAGACGCACCTGTCCCACGTCTACGCCAAGCTCGGTGTCCGCTCGCGGGCGGAGCTCGCGCGGACGTTTCGGGCGGACGAGCAAAGTTCAGGGGAGCTCACGATTTCAAGCTGAACGCGCTCGCGTACGGTCGAGCGCATGCCGAGCTACCTCGTCGAGACCTACCTCGCTCGCGGCCATGCAGGAGAGCGCGCCGCGCGCGAGCGGCGGGCCTGCTCGGCAGCGGACGAGCTGACGCAGGGGACGACGCGCATCCGCTTCGAACGCTCGATCTATGTTCCCGAGGACGAGATCTGCTTCTTCGTCTTCGACGCTCCGTCGGGTCGGACGGCCGCATTCGCCGCCGAGCGCGCCGAGCTCGACCCGATCCGCGTCGTCGAGGCGGTCTCGTCGAGAAAGGAGGAGCCATGAAGCGCAAGGTGTCGCTAGTGGCGGCGCTGGCGCTGCTCGCACTTGCGAGTTTCGTCGCGATTACGAAGGCGGAGCCGCCGTCCGGAGTGACGGCGACCGTACTCGCACGCGGAACGTTTCCGAGCTTCAACGTGCGGTCGGATCCGCACGGCCCGATCGCCGACTTCCGCGCGCACTCCACGGAGCCGATTGACATCGTCGTGCGACGCCACGACTACATCCCAACCGACGCCGTACCCGTGCCCACGACCGGGTGGCACCAGCATCCGGGACCGATCTTCGTCACGGTCACACAGGGAACGCTCACCTACTACGAGTTGGACGACCCAACCTGCACGCCGCACGTCGTGACAGCAGGACATGGATTCGTCGACACTGGCAACGGCCACGTCGTCCGAAACGAATCCGGCCAGCCCGCCGAGGACATCAGTGTGATCACGGCACCGGTCGGAGGCGTGTTCCGCACCAACCTTTCTGCGAACGCGAACACGAACTGCGGTTTCTGATCCTCAGGCGCATCACGCGTGCCGGGGAGCCGATCGAGGGTCGGCTCCCCGGCGTGGGAAACTTGGTGCCACCATCGTCGGCCGGCACACGCAAGCCCACCGCACTGTCGCCGGCCTCAGCATCCGTGACTTGATTAGTTCGTGCCACAGGCAGAATCCAACGACAGAACTGGCCGATTTGCAGGGTTTTCGCACGCGAGCTTTGGCCGGCGACCGGGCCACGAAAGAGAGAAATCGCGTCTGTGGAGACAACGTAACCTGCTTATTTGCCAGGCGCTTCGAAAGACGGGAGCGACGGGACTCGAACCCGCGACCTCCGGCGTGACAGGCCGGCGTTCTAACCAACTGAACTACGCCCCCGGGCCGCGGCGCATTGTAGCCGCGTTCGAAACGCCACCCGCGTCAGGGTGGCACCTTCCGGTGCCAGTCCCTCAAACCGCTCACGAGATCTCGGTCAGGCCGAGTTGCCTCAGGAGCGTAATCGAGTCCGAATAGACGTCCTTGCGGGCGACCAGGCCGTCGCGGATCGGGATCACGTCCATGCCCTTGTACTCCACCGTTCTGCCGGTTGGCTCGACCTTAACGCCGCCGCGCGTCATCGCGCCCTTATGCGTGCCGCGCGCGGTCCATTCCTGGACGACGAGGTCCTCGCGGATGTACTGACGGCGGCCCTCGAAGCTCAGGTCGGGGAAGACCGAGAAGATGCCGCGAATCGCCGCGCCGATCTGCTCCCGGCCGACGTTGAGGTCGCCGGTGACGTGGTTCTCGAAAACCGAGTCCTCCGTGTGCATGGCAAGGATCGCGTCGACGTCGTGCGCGTTCCACGCATCGTTGTAGCGGTCGATGAAGTCCTGCAGCTTGGCGCCGTCCACGCAGTCACTAGCCTAGAGCGCTCGTGACCGGCCTGGATTGGGTCGTGCTCGCTTTCGCTGCGCTGCTGGCGTTTCGCGGCGCGCAGGGGGGATTCGTCGCGGGCGCGCTCTCTCTCGCCGGGCTCGTCGCGGGTGTGGTCGTCGGCGGCCGGCTTGGCTCGGCCGTCCTCCAGTCCGGCAGTCACTCTCGCTATGCGCCGGTGATCGCGTTGGGCGGCGGGCTCCTGCTCGTCGTCCTCTTCCAGTCGCTGGGCCTTCGGATCGGGCTCTCGCTCAGGACCGAGCTACTCAGGATCCCGCCGCTTCGTTCACTCGACACGACCGGGGGCTTCCTTCTCGGTGCGGCGTCCGGGCTGCTGCTCGCCTGGGCGGCCGGCGTCGTTGCGCTCCAGCTCCCCGGACACCCGCACTGGCGGCGGGAGGTGCAGCGCTCACTCGTCCTTCGGAGGCTGAACAGCCTCTTGCCACCGTCGACGGTCCTGCACGCGCTGGCAAGGCTCGATCCCTTTCCCGCCCTCGGTGGGCCGCTCGCCCAGGTGCCGCCGCCGGATCCGGGCGTGCTGCGCCTGCCAGGCGTCCGTGAAGCGGCGCCGAGCGTCGTCCGCGTGCTCGGGACGGCGTGCGGCCTCGGGGTCGAGGGCTCCGGCTGGGTCGCGGCGCCCGGAAAGGTCGTCACGGCGGCGCACGTCGTGGCCGGCGAGCGGGATACGAGGATCAGCCCGTTCGGCTCGAACACCAAGCTCTCGGCGCAGGCGGTGGCGTTCGATCCGCGGAACGACATCGCCGTCCTGCGCGTGCCTGGGCTTAAGGCCAAGGCTCTCCGGCTCGCTGACGCGCGGGTAGGCGCCGCCGCGGCCGTGCTCGGGTACCCCGAGAACGGCCCGTTCGACGCCACGCCGGCGCGGATCGGCACGACGCGATTCGCGCTGATGGACGACGCCTACGGACGCGGACCGTTCGGGAGAACGGTGACGACGCTCCGCGGCTCCGTTCGCCACGGCGATTCCGGCGGCCCTGCGGTCGACGCGAACGGCGACGTGGAGACGACCGTCTTCGCCGCGCGCGTCGGCGGCAGCGGCGGCTTCGGCTTCCCCACCTCTACGGTCAGGAACGCCATCGCCAACGCGAAGGGCCCGATCTCAACCGGGCCCTGTGCGCCTTAGAAAAATCTACGAACTCGGGTCTGCAGGCGCTCCCAGGCGGTCGGAGGCGCGGGCGGTGCCTTCGGGTCGAGGCTCGCACGCAGCTCCATGAGCGCGAACCTCATGGCTCCGTAATCGGGAAACGTGGTCATCGGCCTCCTCTCGGCATTTGGACGTGTGACGCCGCTCCCGGCGCTTAGTTAGTCCAACGACGCAGGGCCGTTCAGCTTCCCAGCAGCTCGAGCGCGGCTTCGGGCTGCTTGAAAGGCGGGATCACGTAGACGCCGCCGGCCTTCTCGCGCGCCTCGGCGTAGAGCTCCCGCGCGAGCTCGAGCCCGACCTCGGCCGCTCGGGGGCCGGCGTCGCGCAGCCGGTTCTGCACATCTTCGGGGACGACGATCCCGGGCACCTCGTTGTGCAGACGCACGGCGAGTTGGTGCGTGCGCACCATGAAGATGCCGACAAGGATCGGGATCGGCCAGCCGCCGAGGAGCTGCTCAAAGCGGTCGAGGTAGGCGAGATCGAAGAGGGCCTGCGTCATCGCGAACCGGGCGCCCGCCTCCACCTTCTGATGGAAGCGGTCGAGCTCCGTCTCGAGATCGTCGGCGGAAGGGTTGACCGCGACGCCGAGGAAGAACGATGTCGGTGCGTCGATCGCCTTGCCGTTGAAGTCCTCGCCGGCGTTCAGGCGCGAAACCACCTGAGAAAGACCGATCGAATCCACCTCGTAGACGCCGCGCGAGCCGGGATAGTCGCCGACGTGGGGGGGATCGCCGGTAACGGCGAGGACGTTGCGGACGCCCTCGGCGTGGGCCGCGAGGAGCTGCGACTGGAGGCCCATTACGGACGTGTCCCGCGGAGTCACGTGAGGGATCGTCTCGATCGCGCAGCTCCGTTCGATCGCGATCGCGGCCATGAGTGCGTTCGCGCGGGCGCGGGCCATCGGGTTGTCATTGATGTCGACGAAACCGACCGCACCCGAGCCGTTCAGCGTCCTGGTGACGGCCAGCATCGACTCGTAGCTGCCGCCCTTCGGCGGATCGAGCTCGACGCACGTAACCCACTCGCCCGCGTGGAGCCGGCGGGCGAGCTCCGTTTCCTCGGGCCGCTCGTGGGCGGCAACGACGAGCTCGCGCTCGGCGGCGGCGAAGGGGACGGTCGGCTGGCGCTCCTCCTCGACGGCTCGCGCGATCGCTGCGATCTCGGTCGGGGTCGTTCCGCAGCAGCCGCCGATCACCCGCGCGCCGAGGGCGCGGGCCTGCGCCGCGAACTCGGCGAAGTACTCCGGCGTCGCGTGCGGGTAGATGACGCGGCCGCCGGACAGGCTCGCGAGGCCGACGTTCGGCAGGGCGGCGAGGGGCCGGCCGTCGCCCATGGCCTCGAGCGCCGCGAGCGCCGCGTGCAGCCCGGCGCCGTGGTTCGCTCCGACCGCGGCGAGCTCGTACTGCGTCAGCCGCTCGACTGCGTCGCGGGCCGAGACACCGCCGAAGGTCTCGGCGTCTTCGTCGAAGGTCAGCATCGCGACGATCGGCAGCCCCGAGACGCCTTGCACCGCCTCGATCGCCGTCGTCAGCTCGTCGAGGTCGAAGAACGTTTCGACCATGAACAGGTCGACGCCCCGCCCTTCCAGCAGCGCTGCCTGCTCGGCGAAGACCGGCCCGCGCTCGTCGGCCGCGAGGCCGCCGAGCTCGCCGAGCGGGCCGATCGAGCCGGCGACGAACACGTCGCGGCCGGAGATTTCCCGCGCCTCGCGGGCAAGTTTGACCCCCGCCTCGTTGATGGCGGCGACCTCGTTGTCGAGAAACTGGGACCGGAGCTTGTGGCGGTTGGCGCCGAACGTGTTGGTTTCGATCAGCTCCGCGCCCGCGGCGATGAAGCTCGTGTGCAGGGTGACGACGCTCTCGGGAGCGCGGATGTTCGCCTCCTCCGGACAGCGCAAGCCGGCGACGGCGCTGGAGACGAGGACGCCCATGCCGCCGTCGGTGACGACCGGAGGGCCGCGTTCAAGCCGTTTTTCGAATCGATCGGACATCTCGGGAAGTGAACCACGGTAGTCAACCGAGTAAGGGGGATAGATCAACTGGCCCGCCGTCGCGATACTCAGCACACATTCCGAGAGGCGCCCCGATGCGGCGGGGGCGCTCCGGAACACAGTCCCCGGAGGCCCCGATGCGGCGTGGGCCACCGGAGATATTCACTGCGGCTCTCTCACGGGAGACTCAGGCGGGCCGGGCGGCGGCCCGCCTGATGTTTTTTCCGGGACGGATCAAGTCGAGGGCGGGCTGAGCCGATACAAGGCGAACGATCTCCTCCAGTCGGGGACTGACGGCAATCATCCTGCGGCTGCGTTGGGAGCTCACGGCGGCGGCCTTCGGGTCGCCGCCTTCTTTTGCTGTAACAGACTGTTACTTGCGCGCTGCGGCGTGAGTAAGCGCTTTGCGGCAGACAAGCGCCGCCAACGGACGTGGCGAACTTTGCGACAGAGTGTTATTTGGCATGGAGCAGACGCCCCTCCATGCCGCCGGCGACTAAGACCACTTGGCCGGTGACGT
This sequence comes from Actinomycetota bacterium, assembly GCA_005888315.1. GTDB lineage: Bacteria > Actinomycetota > Thermoleophilia > Gaiellales > Gaiellaceae > 13-2-20CM-68-14. The sequence goes on from VAWH01000054.1 coordinate 6,163, forward strand.
GGCCGGAAAGCTCATCGGAGGCGAGGACGACGACCTGGCGGGCCACGTCCTCCGGCTGCGCGATCTTGCGCAGCGGCATCGTCGCCGTGACGCGGTCGAGCACCTCGTCGTCGACCTCGCCTCGCGTCATCGGCGAGTACGTCCAGCCGGGGCAGACAGCGTTTACGCGCGCGCGAGGCGCGATCCGGACTACTTCGTTCTTGAGGCTGAGCAGCAGCCCGTGGACGATCGCCGACTTCGCGGCCGCGTAGTCGGCGTGGCCGGCCTCGCCGAAGATCCCCGCGGTCGAGCCGACGAGGACGAGCGAGCCGGGACCGCGCTCGGCGAGGCCGCGGAGGAAGCCGCGGGCGGTCAGGAAGCTCGCGGTCAGGTTCGCGTCGAGCGTCTCGCGCCAGCGCTCCAGCGGCAGCTCCCAGACGGGCACGTCCTCGCGCGGCCAGACGCCGGCGACAGCGGCGCAGACATCGAGCGGGCCGGCCGCCGCGAAGAGGCGATCGACCTCCGCCTCGTTCGTGAGATCGGCGCCGACGAGCGAGGCGCCGCCGAGCTCCTCGGCGAGCGCTTCGGCCCGATCGCGGCCGCGGTGGTAGTGGACGATTACCTCGGCGCTTTCGGCCGCAAACTCGCGCGCGCACGCAGAGCCGATCCCGCCGGAAGCGCCGGTGACGAGCACTCGCTTTCCCCGCAGCCCGGTGTCCATCCGTGTGAAACGCTACCGCCGTGCGCGTCCACATCATCAGCGATATGGAGGGCATCTCCGGGATCGTCCACACCGAGCAGACGAACGCCGGCAAGCCGATGTTCGAAGAGGGCCGGAAGCTCTACACCGAGGAGATCAACGCCGCCGTTCGTGGGGCGAAGGCGGGCGGCGCGACCGAGATCGTCGTCATGGACTGCCACGGCGCGGGCGACGGATTCAGCTGGAACTCGTTGATCGCGGAAGAGCTCGATCCGGACTGCGAGTTCGTCGTGCAGGATCAGTGGACCGGCTACACCGCATTCCTCGAGTCCGGTTGCGACGCGGCGCTCTTCGTCGGGATGCATGCGATGGCGGGGACGTCCGACGGCGTCCTCAACCACACGGTCTCGGGCGTCGACTGGCAGAACCTCTGGTTCAACGGGACGCGGGTCGGCGAGACCGGCATCAACGCGGCGCTCTGCGGGACGTGGGGCTGTCCGGTGCTGCTCGTGACGGGCGACCGCGCCGCCGGCCACGAGGCGAGGGCGCTCCTCGGGGAAGGCCTGACGACCGTCGAGGTGAAGGAGGGGCTCGGCGCCAAGACGGCGCGGCTGCTGCCGCCGCGGCGGGCGCGCGAACTCGTCGAGGCCGGGGCGAAGCGCGCGCTTTCCGACCTGAAGGCGGTGGCGCCGTACGACCCGGGCAAGCCGTGCGAAGTCAAGGTCGAGTACAAGGGCACGACGCCGCCGCAGAGGCTGCGCTTCCAGTCCGGGGTCGAGCTCCTCGACGACCGGACGATCGTCTCTCGCGGCGACGACTGGTGGACGGCCTGGAAGCAGTTCTTCTTCGCGGCGGGCTGATGAGCGAGCCGTATCTCGACCTGCGGCTCGGGGAGCTGCTCGAATCCGTGACCGTGCGCGGCGGGCCGGGCGCGGGGGCGATCGCGGCGCTGAATGCGGCGGCCGCCGCGGCGCTAGTCGAGCTCGCGGCCCGCGCGACGGAGCTCGAACAGTGGCCCGAGGCGGCGGGTGCCGCCGCCCAGGCGCGGAGGCTCCGCGAGCGCCTCGTCCCACTTGCGCGCGAGGACGCGGAGGCCTACCAGGCTGCGGTCGCCCAGCTCAAGGAGCACGACGACGACTTCGCGCTCGGCGAGGCCCTCGCGCGCGCCGCCGACATTCCGCTCGAGATCGCGGATCACGCCGAGAACGTCTCTGCGCTCGCTGCCGAGGCGGCCATCCACGCGAATGCCGATCTGCGCGCCGACGCGGCCGCTGCGGCCGCCCTGGCGCTCGGCGCCGCCTGGGCCGCCGCAAAGCTCGTCGAGGTCAACCTCGCCATGCACAGGGACGACCCGCGTCTGGCGCGGGCCCGACAGATCGCGGCCGGCGCGACCCGCGCGGCGCGAGAGGCCTTGACCGTCGACGAGTGACCGCGGCGCTTGTCGCGCTCTTCGTCGCCTCGCTCGCCGTGACGCTCGCGGCAGCGGGATTCTTCGCCCGCCGGCTCGACCGAGTCGGCCTCCGGCTCGGTCTGCCGGAGACAGTGTTGGGATTGCTGACCGCAGCCGCGGCCGACGCGCCGGAGCTCTCGTCGGCGATCGCGGCCTTGCTCAAGGGAGAGCACAGCGCCGGCGTGGGCGTCGTGGTCGGATCGAATGTCTTCAACCTCGCGGCGATGATCGGCGGCACCGCGGTGCTCTGCGGTCTTGTCCGCGTGCGCGCCGAGTCGCTCGTCGTCGAAGGCACGGTCGGCGTGGCAGTGCTGCTCACGGCGGCGGCGCTGGTTGTCGGCTGGCTGCCTCCGGCCGCGGCGGTCGCGATCATCACAGTCGTGCTCGTTCCATACGTGACCGTGCTCGCCGTCGGCCCGCGGGGCGTCGAGCGGCTGCCGATCCGCGGCCGCGCGTTCCTGCACCGGATGTTCGGTGAGGAGCACACGCGCGTGCGCCACGAGGGCGCGATCGCCGGCCCTGCCATGCTGCTCGTCCCAGCACTCGCGGTCATCGTCGCCGGCAGTGCGCTGATGGTCGAGGCCGCGGTGCGGCTCGGTCATCGCTGGTCGGTGCCGGAATATCTCGTCGGCGTGCTCGTGCTCGCCGTCCTGACGAGCCTGCCGAACGCGTTCACGGCGATTCGGCTCGGCCTGCAGGGCCGCGGCTCGGCGCTTCTCTCGGAGACGCTGAACAGCAACACGATCAATCTCGTCGCCGGAGTCTCGATCCCCGCGCTCGTCCTCTCCCTCGGCAGCTTCTCCGGACTGGTTGCCTTCGACCTCGCCTGGTTGATCGGGACGACGCTGGTGGTGCTCGCCCTGCTCGTCCGCGGGGTCGGCCGGGCGGGCGGCGGGCTCGTGATTGCGCTCTACCTGGTCTTTCTCGCCGTCCAGATCGGGTTCGGGCGTTGATCGTCGCGCACCTCGATCTCGATGCGTTCTTCGCTGCCGTCGAGGAGCTCGAGCAGCCGGAGCTCCGCGCGAAGCCCCTGGTCGTCGGCGGCGATCCGCACGGGCGGGGGGTGGTCGCGACCGCGAACTACGAGGCGCGGAAGTTCGGGATCCACTCGGCGATGGCCGCGGCCGAAGCGCTCCGGCGCTGTCCGCGCGCTGTATTCGTTCGCCCGCGGCACAGCCTCTACGGTCAGTACTCGCAGGAGGTCTGGACGGCGGTGCGCGAGGTCGTGCCCACCGTCGAGCGGACCGGGCTGGACGAGGGGTATCTGGACGTCGGCGAAGTTGCCGCGGATTTCGGTCGCGCGCGCGTTGTCGCCGAGGCCGTGCAGGCGGCGGTGCGAGGTGCGACGAGCCTGTCCTGCTCGCTCGGGGTCGCGAGCTCGAAGGTCGTTGCGAAGATCGGGAGCGACCGGCGCAAGCCGGGCGGCCTGACCGTGGTGCCCGCGGGGCGCGAGGCGGAGTTCTTGGCGCCGTTCCACGTGCGCCGCCTGCCGGGGGTCGGGCCGCGCGCGGAGGAACGGCTCCGGCGCGCCGGCGTCGAGACGATCGGCGCGCTGGCGGGGCTGCCGGACGCTGAGCTCAAGCGCCTGCTGCCCGGCAAGTTGGGGCCCCTGCTGCGCGACCGCGCACGTGGGATCGACCCGCGCCCGCTCGAAACCACCTCGGAGACGATCTCGATCTCGACCGAGGAGACGTTCGACCGCGACATCGCCGATGTCGAGCAGTTGAAGGCCGAGGTGCGGCGGATGGCGGAACGCGTCGCCGAGCGGCTGGAGAAGGGGAGCCAGACCGCTCGCACGGTGACGACGAAGGTTCGCTACCCGGACTTCTCGATCCGCAGCCGCTCGACGACGCTGCCCGTCGCGACGGACGACGGCGCCCGGATCGCCGAGCTCGCCTGCGGCCTCCTCGACCGCGCCCTGGCCGACCGCCCCGGGGCGCTCAGGCTGGTCGGCGTCGGCGTGTCCGGGCTCGAGGATCACCGGCAGCTCGCGCTGCTGAACTAACGCTCAGGAGAGGCTGCCCGTATCCGATCCGGCCACGGCTGTGGAGAAAAAGTCACACTTTCGTTGCAGTTGCCATGTCCCCGCGTGCCAGTTCGCGGGGACAGTCCCCGCGAGCTGTCGCTAACGGTCGTGTCCGGCACGGCCTTGCCCGGCGTTACTCAACTAGCCGCTGTAGCCCTCGAGGGACCCGTCACAGAAAGCCGGTCGGCTTGCTCAGTCCTCTTCGGTCGACCAGCGCGCGACGTCGCGGATCGAGACGATCCCGATCGCGCGCTCGCCGTCGACGACCGGAATGTGGCGAAAGCCACGCTCGAGCATGATCTCCGCGGCCTCCTTCGGCGACGCCGCGGGCCCCAGCGTTATCGGGTCGGGCGTCATCCACTCGCGCACGCGCGCCTCGCTCGAGTGCGTGCGCCCAGCCACAGCACGGGTGAGGTCGCGCTCGGTCAGGATCCCGATCAGCCGGCCGTAGTCGGAGACGGCCGCCGAGCTGACCTCGCGGTCGACCATCTTCTGCGCGGCCTCGCCGATCGTGTCCTCAGGGGCCACCGTCAGGACGTCGCTCGTCATCAGGTCGGAGAGCGTGCTCATCGGCAGCGCGAGCATAGAAGAAAGGCGGGCCGCGACCTAGGCATCCAACCGAGCGTCCTCGAGATCGAGGTCGCGGGTGACCCGATGCATGACGTCGTCGTTGATCCGGCCCTCACGCCGTAGCGCGACCACAGCGGCACGCTCCGCGTCGAGGAGCTCGCGCAGCAGCCGCTGATAGGCCTGCGACTGCTCCTCGATCGCGCCGTCGTCGTCCGTCGAGAAGCGGGCCGCGAAACGGTTCCTTCGGAAGCCCATCTGACGGCGCAGCCGGTCAGCCGTGTCCGGCCGCACCCAGTCCTCGTCGACCAGCTCCTCGAGCCGCGCAAGCGCCGCGTCGGCAGCGTGGATGCGGGCCTTGGACTCCTCCTTCTCGTCGAGGTGGTCTGCCTCCACACCGAGGGTCCGAATGACGAACGGCAGGGTCAGGCCCTGGAAGACCAGCGTCACGAGAATGACGGCGAAGGCGAGGTAGATGATCAGCGCCCGGCTGGGGAACGGGTCGCCGGCGTCTGTCTGCAGCGGTAACGCGAGCGCTGCGGCAAGCGTGACGGCTCCGCGCAACCCCATCCACGACACCACGGCCGGTCGCTGCCAGGGCGGTGCCGACTCGCGGCTCTCCGAACGCCCCCAGAAGAGCCAGGTCACGTACGACAGCGGAAAAATCCAGACGATCCTGATCGCGATCACCGCCAGGCCGACCAGCGCCGCTTCGCCGAGCAGCTCGCCCGCCGAGCGGCTCGAGAGCGTGTTGAGGATGTGGTGCAGCTGCAGTCCGACGAGCCCGAACAGGAGCGCGTTGACGACGAAGGTGAGGATCTGCCACATCGCTGCTCCGTCGAGCCGTGTCTGCACGCTGGTCAGCTCCGGTGTGCGCCAGCCCATGTACACCCCGACCGTGACCACCGCGAGCACGCCCGAGACCCCGATCGCCGCCGCGGGCAGATAGGCGAAGTAGCCCGAAAGGAGGGCAATCGTCACCTCGACCGGCGGGTTGTCGAGCCGCCGGCGCACTGCGGCGATCACGAAGCCGATCACCAGGCCGACCGCGACTCCGCCCGCCGCCGTCCAGATCAGGCGAAAGCCGGCGTCCCAGATCGAGAAGCTCCCGGAGACGACGGCGACCACTGCGACGCGGTAGAGGACGAGCGCGGTGCCATCGTTGACGAGGCTCTCGCCCTCGACGATCGAGACCACCCGCCGCGGGACACCGAGCCGTCGCGCGATCGCCGTGGCCGAGAGCGGATCGGTCGGCGAGACGATCGCGCCGAGGACGAACGCCGGGCCCCAGCCGACATGAGGGATCAACGCATGCGCCGCCACCGCCACACCGACGGTCGTCGCGGCGACGAGGCCGATCGCAAGCGTCGAGATCGGGATCACGTTCTGGCGCAGATCGCGGAGCGAGGTGTAGAAGGCGGACGAGTAGAGAAGCGGCGGCAGGATCGCGACCAGCACCACGTCGGGCGGCAGCGCGATGGTCGGGATCCCCGGCACGAAGCCGAGCGCGAGCCCGCCGAGCACGAGCAGGATCGGGTACGGCGTCCGCAGGATCGGCGCGAGCACGAGCAGCGCCGCGATCGCGACCAGCAGCGCAAGCAGGACCAGATCTTGGTGCGCGCCGAACGTCATCAACGCGACGATACGTATCGCGCGGCACGATGCACATATGCAGGTGGAGCTCCGCGATGTGGCGCCGGGCTTGTGGGTATGGCGTGTCGAGCATCCTGCCTGGCAACCGGATCTCGACTGGGGGCCACTCGTGGCGTCGACAAGCGTCGAGTCGGGCGGGGAGACGCTCCTCCTCGATCCGCTCGCCCCGCCCGCCGAAGCGGCGGAGGTGTGGGAGCGGCTCGATGCGCGCCCGCCGACGGCCGTGGTTGTTCTCAAGCCGGATCACGTTCGCGACGTCGATCTGTTCGTGCGCCGCTACGGCGCGCGCCCGTTCGGCCCGAGCCTGTTCTGGCGCGACGATATCCCGGAGACCGAGCTCGAACCGATCGAGCCCGGCAGCGAGCTCCCCGGCGGTCTCGTGGCCCTCCACGACGGACGCGGTCGCAACGAGACGCCGCTCTGGGTTCCCGAGCACCGCGCCCTCGTTTTCGCCGACGCGCTGACAGCGCCGGACGGTGAGCTGCGTGTCTGGGCGACACCCTGGCATGAGGAGCGAGCGCTGCCGGCGCTTCGCGAGCTGCTCAGCCTTCCGTTCGAGCACGTGATCGTTTCGCACGGGGAGTCGGTGCACCCCCGCGCCGCCTACGAGCGGGCCCTCGAGCTTCCGCCCTGGGCCGGCTAGCAGCGGGCGAAATCGATCCCGCGGGTCCTGCCGCGCCTCGGCGTCGTCAACTTGAACGCTGCGCTGGGTACTCATGCGCAGGAGCAGCGTCGGCAAAGCAGGACGGACAGATGGTGCTGGTTGCGCGGCGCTGTACGTGTGCGACTACATCGGGGTGGCGCGGCTTGCCGAACCAGTGGCCTGCAATTCTGACCCGTCCGCACCAGGCGCAGAACGTGACCAACCCGCGGATGCGCCTTCCGGTGCTGGATGTACCGGAAGACTTGCGCCGGAGGCGCTCAGGCAGCAGGTTGCTTGACACGGAGGGCGGCTCCTTCTTAGCCCTTCACCCATAATGACAGCCCAGGCGCGAGTGCGAAAGTCCTGGAAGAAGCAACTTTCTACGGCCAAATCGCCAAAAGCGACGGCTGGGGATGCCGAGATGCAGTCGGCATCCCCAGCCACTCAACCCGCGCTCAGTCCTGCGGCGCCTCGCACTGCCCGAACGTGAACGAGAAGTTGCTCCCGCCCGAACCCGCGTGCTCGACACCGGCGACCTTCGCCACCACACCGCCACTGGGAGCGAGGATGTTGAAGAACTCCGTGTCGGCGAACTCGTACTTGCCATTCACGTAGTTGAGGTTTCCGCCGAACCAGGACGCCCCTGACAGCCGGTAGACCGTGTTGGTCGTGCCGTCGGTGAGCGCCACGCCGATCGGCGAGATCGTGCCGGTCACGTGCTCGCTGCCGTTGGCGGCGAAGCTGTCATGGAACACCGAGCGGATCGTGCCGCCGGGGAGGATCGTGTAGTCCGTGCCCGGGCAAGTGAAGACCGCGCCGGTCGGATCGAACGTCGACACCTGCGTCGTGCCCGCGTTCCCGGCCGCTCCGGCCGGCAGGGCAACGACCAGCGCCACGGCCACGGCCGCAAACGCGACGAGAACCGCAACTGCCTTGTCTCGCATCTAACTGTTTCTCCTTTTGTTCGTTTAACCGCGCCTGCACCGTGTTCGCCGAAAAGGCAACCAAGGAACTGACTGCGCGGTCGCAGCGCTACGCCGCGCTTGTCCTAGTCGTCCAGCCCCTCCTCGAGAACGGCGGAGATCCTGCCGAAAGGTCCCGCGCGAGTCAAGCGAGAACTGCACAAAGCTCACATTTCCCCTCAGGACGACCCACTGGAAGACTTTCATCAGGAAATGATGACCCTGCGTAAATGGTGACCGCCGTGGTGTTCGACGTCGGTGAGACGCTCATCGACGAGACGCGCATGTGGCAGCAAGTCGCCAAAGACGCTGGTGTTCCCGCCTTCACGCTCATGGGGACGCTCGGCGGTCTGATTACGCGCGGCGAACACCACCAGCGCGTATGGGAGCTGCTTGAAAGAAACCCGGTTCCCGGCGACTTCTCCTCAGAGGACTTCTACCCCGATGCCCTGCCTTGCCTGCGGCGGCTAAGTGAAGCGGGATTCTTCGTCGGAGCCGTCGGCAATACGTCGGCCTCGACCGAGGAGTTGCTGCGCCCTCATACGTCGTTTGTCGGGTCTTCGGCTCGGTGGGGGGTGGAGAAGCCATCGAGCGGTTTCTTCGCACGCCTGATCGCTGAGTGCGCGCGACCAGCGGCCGAGATCGCGTATGTGGGTGACCGCGTCGATAACGATGTCGCACCCGCGCTGGCTGCCGGGCTGGTTGGAGTGCACATCCGGCGAGGCCCGTGGGCGCATCTTCAGGAAACGCCGGCCGGTGCGATCTCAATCCGCGGTCTCAGCGAGCTTCCTGCGTCGCTCGACTGAGCGGGCGATCTCCTCCCTCCCTCGAGCCGGACGGCCGCGCGGCGAGCGTACGATCCGCCGTCCCACTCGAGGCCAGACGGGCGTCGGTCCCACCACGGCGCTTCCCTTGATTTCGGCTGGCGGTCACCTTAGGCTCGAAAGTTCACTGCGGCTGGCCGCGCCGGCAAAGGACGCGGCGGCTTCCGGGGGGAGAAGGGAGTCAGCAATGAGGATTCTGGTTTGCATTGGCGTGATTGCCGCGGCGCTCGCGATTCCGGCGCTTGGCCTCGCCGCGTCGCCCCCGCAGGCGGTGATGACGGCCCTCGACAACCCGCGCGGGCTCGCATGGGGTCCGGAGGGCGCGCTCTACGTCGCCGAGGCAGGGCGCGGCGGCCCAGGCGTCTGCGTACCGGCTCCGGACGCGCCGCCGCCAGCCGTGCGCTGCTACGGCGCAACCGGTGCCGTTTCACGCCTGTGGCACGGCGTGCAGGAGCAAGTCGTCACCGGGCTGCCGTCACTCGCCTTCATGCCGGCGGGCGACACGGCGGCCGGGCCGCAACACGTCTCCTTCCAGGGACGCGGTGGGCTGTTCGTCACGATCGGGTGCAGTTGCAACAAGGCCACTCCCACGGGCGCGCTCCTCGACGGTCTCGGCTTCGGCTACCTGCTGAAGGCGTCGGCCTCGGGCAACACGAGGCCGATTGCAGACGTCGCCCGTTACGAGGCGGAAGCGAATCCGGACGGCGGGCTGATCGATAGCAACCCCTACGGGCTGCTCGCGCTGCCCGGCCATCGCCTCGCTACAGACGCGGGCGGCAACTCGCTGGTCGACGTGTCCGCAAATGGTGACGTGGCGACGGTTGCGACGTTTCCGAAGGCGCCGGTGCCGGGTCCGTTCGGGCTTCGTGACGCGGTGCCGACAGGTGTCGTGGTCGGCCCTGACAGCGCGTACTACGTCTCGACCCTGACCGGCTTTCCGTTCACGGCGGGTACCGCTTCGGTCTATCGCGTCGTTCCGGGCCAGGCTCCGACGCTCTATGCGTGGAACCTGAGCGCGCTGACCGACCTCGCGTTCGGGCCCGACGGGTCGCTGTACGTGCTCCAGCACGGTTCGGCGATTCCGGGCGTCCCGTTCCCGTTCGCAGGCCCGGGCGCGATCTGGCGGGTGCCGCCGGGCGGCGGCGGCACATCCACGCTGGTCGCCGGCGGCCTGCCCCGCGCGACCGGCCTCGTCCTCGGCGCGGACGGAGCTCTGTACGTCTCCGTCAACGGGGCGTCGGCGGGCAACGGCGCGGTCTGGCGGATCGAGCCCTAAGGCCTTCGGTGTGAGGTGAGGCGACGCCGCCTCACCTCACACCGCTGTTGCGAACTCGACCAGCTTCCAGGTGACGCCGCTGCGAGGTCAGACGGAACTGACCACATCACTGCCACACAGCCTCCCGGGACGAGCCTGAGTCCGCAAAACCGCACGGTTGAGAGTGGGCGGTGCCGGGATCGAACCAGCGACCTCCTGCTTGTAAGGGACGAGGCGCGAGGCGACACGAACCGACAGAAACCGCCAAACCCGCACCCCTGCGCCCTTCGCCGCGCGGCTCTCTGACGCGAGGCGCCAGCAGGCGACAGCGAAACCTGACTGAGAACCTGACTAGCCACCGAACCCCGCTTCCGCCGCGAGGCTCAGGACGCTCTCGGCCACGGCCGCATCGTCGCGAGGGTCGGATGCGTAGATGCGAAGCGTGAAGCCCGCGTCCGTGTGGCCTGCCAGCCGCGCGAGCGTCACCGCGGCCAGGCCGCTCGTCGCCAGCGCCGAGACCCAGGAGTGTCGGAGCGAGTGCATCGACAAGCGCCCCTCGGTCTCGTCCAGGCTTGCCGTTTCCTTCGCGGCGTCGAGCGCGCGGCGAATGTTCCGCTCTTGGACGGCGCCACCGTTCGCGGTGCCAATCACAAGATCGTCGGGGAGCGTGTGCGGAGCGCGCAGCTTCCAGGCGACGAGCAGGCGCCGCAGCGCCGGAACGAGCGGCACGACCCGATAGCCCGCCTTCGTCTTTGGCGGTCCGGGGGTTCCGTCCCGGCCCATCGAGGCAGCGACCGAAATGCTGCCCGCGGCCAGGTCAATATCGCGCCACCGCAGCGCGCGAACCTCGCCGAGCCGTAGCCCCGCTCCTGGTAGCGAGCGGCCCGGGACAGGACGGAAAGCCGCGCCGGTTCGAGAACGCGGTCATGGTTTCGGTGGAGGAGGGCGAGGCGGCTGCCGAATGGGCGGCCCGCTCATACGACGATTCTTTGGTCGGAGTGATCGGAGGCTGGCACTGCCACCCGGTCCGCGAGCACCGGCCGAGCGAGGCCGATCGCGAAAGCGCCCTGGTTGCACTTGACCTACTCCGCGAGCGTCACGAATGGCGGGCGCCCAGCCAATGGCTCGACGTGATCCTGTACGCCGATTCGATCGACGGCTGGCGGTCGCCGCGTGCCTGCGCTTGGTCGACCTATCGGCGAGGGAACGGCGCTGCTGTCACGAAGCCTGCCCGGATCGAGGTGGCATGAGCGCGAAGAGCAAGCCCGCCGCTCACATTCGGATCGCCGCCGATCAAAAGGTGATCTGCACTGAAGCTTTCTTCCGGCCGCCAACGGGGCCCCATGTCGAGCGCGGCCGGTACTTCGAGTTGAGCAGCCCGGTCGTCAGGCAGTTCCCGGTCCAATTCGCGGTGGTCGTTCCGGTCAACGAAGTGTTGGAGGTGGAGTAAATGGCAAAGTCGAAGTCCCCGTATCAGTCACCGAGCGCGGCGTTGCAGCCGAAGGTGACGATCCATGAGCACGCGCCGGCCAGCACGATCAAGGGCGCAGTCGCAGGCGCTGCCGCTCATGTCAACGCGGTGAATGCGACTGCAGCGAAGGGCGCGAGTCAGTCCGGCAAGGGCAAGTAGGGGCGCCCCGTGGCGACGGGTCACAGTCAGTCACACCCTCCCCCTATGCGGAGAGGGGCCGGGCGTCCCCGGGAGAGGGAAGGGTGTTGTCGCCGCAGCCCCTCGATTCGGAGCCTACGCCTCTATGACTTTCCTGCCAAACCTAGTAGGAACAGGCGGGGCCAGACCCCATCGCCCAGGGAGTACCTGCGCCCCGCCTTGGCGAGGCTCTCTCGGAGGGGGCACGGGCTAACGTGGCCACGCGTCCCGGGCGACCCTCTCGCACCATGCCTCTGACGGATAAGAAGGACAGGCGGCAGTCGTGCCGATGATGCGCGTCTGCTCCGGCGTATCCGGCGACGCCTTCTGCGGCAAGCTGATCCCGGAAGGCTCGAAGGCATCGGGCTACAAGTGCCGCGAGTGCGCCAACCAGATCCAAAGGCGCAAGCGGGCTCGGCGTGGCTCGACAAGCCAGCGTGGTCTGGGCCACGAGCACCAGCAGCTAGCCAAGCAGGTACTACGCGAGGAGTCGGTCTGCTGGCTTTGCGACCAGCCTGCTCGGCCTGACGATCCGCTCGAGGTCGACCACGTCAAGCCCCGATCCGAAGGCGGAACAACGACGCGTGAGGCCACTTTCGGAGCGAATAGGCCACGGTCAGCCGGCCCCCCAATACGTTCGGGCAACGTCGGCACCTACGGGGGAAGAGGCCGAGCCGGGCGCTCGTAATGATTCTTCGTAAGCCGGGGCGCGGCGTTGGCTTCTGCGGCTAGCCAAACGCCGCAGGCGGTGGGGAGAGCGGAGACCCGCAGCCCCGGCTTTACAAAGGCCATTGTTGGCATGGTTTGCGAGCAAGATCAAGTGGGCTGCTTCCGACGCTCGAGCGCTCGTCGGTTGCGGGCGATCTGCTCCCGGTACCGCTTCATGTTCGCCCGCGACCTAGCCATGAACTCGGCGTGCTTCCTCCGTCGCTCGGCCTCGATCTCGTCGCGGTGCTCGGCAAGCCAAGCGTTGAACCACACGCCGGTGCTGCTGCCGGACGGTGTGCAGGCCTCGCAGTAGCGTCTCGGCCGTCCACGGCCGCTGTAGACGATCTCTGCGCCACAAGCTTCTCCTACGGCAGGAATCAGATCCCGTCTTCGCGGTAAGTCCGAATCGGTGCCCGTCACGAATAAGGCAATAGCATCGCGCAGCCAACGCCGAAAGGAGGGAAAAGATGGGAATTCGAAGTGCGACGTATGCGGTTGCCGCGCTCATCGCCGCGATGGTGTCGGCATCGGCGCTTGCCGCCTCGTCTGCACCGGGTAGCCGGGGCGTGACGACGGCAAAGCTCAAGGCTTTCCTGACCGTCAATCAGGAGATCCCGGCACCGAAAGGAGCCAAGGGGTCGGGCACCTTCACGGCCACCGTTACGGGCCGCAAGATCAAGTTCCGGCTGAGCTATACAGGGCTAACCGGAGCGGCGACCGCAGCGCACATTCACCTGGCGCTCGCCGGCAGGGCGAACCCGGTGCCGGCCGTGACACTCTGCGGGCCGTGCAGGAGCGGCCAGACTCGGACGGTCACTGCCTCGGCGGCGGTGATGAAGAAGATCCTGGGCGGGGGCACATATGTGAACGTCCACACGGCCAAGAACGCCGGTGGCGAGATCCGCGGCCAGATAGCGTCGATCTAACTCACAGTGAGGGGGAGACCGGAGGCGGTCTCCCCCTTCCCGCCGCGCTCCGGCTTCACAACCTCGGCCACACGAGCACCGGCTGAACGAGCGGTGGTTCTGCGGCTGCGGAACGCGCCCTCGCGCTCGAGTCCAGCCGCAGCCGTCATCGGCTCAGGAAGCACGTATACCTCGCTGTCTTCGAGGGGCGCCGGTCCTTGTTCAGCCTCCACGGCGCCGCTCGTTGATCCGCTTCGCACGCTCGAGCAGCGTGTCGCAGGCGCTCAGCAGAGCACGTGCGGTTGAGAAGGCCGCTTAGCGCGAGCCAACCCGACCGGTCAAGGGCTTCTGCGGTAGCCGCCTGACCGATCGGATGTGATGCGTGTCGGTATTAGAGTGGTCTCGCAGCGGGCCGTGGCCATCGCGGCCACGTCAGCTGGCGAAGCAGCCATCTCCGCAAGCGGACGCTTCGATCGACGTGCCCGTTGCGAGCGTTGGTTTCTGCGTGGTGCGTGACGGCAAGTGTTACTTGCCGGTGGTGCTCTGCGTTTCTCAGCCGCCCTCTTTGCACATCGGCAACCAAGTACTGATACATCGGGGGGTGAATGGTTTGCACCCATCCTTTCCGGGAGCCCTGGAGGTCGGAAGAACCTCTAGGTTTTGGGCCACCCTGATTTATCCGAGACGCCGGCGGAAGCTGTCTTCTTCCATTTGCGACTCAAATTGAGTGGATAAATCGATCATATTTCCATTACCGGACGTCACACGCCCGCAAAGGCCGGATCACGAAACTTACGTTTCGGGGAACGTTGTTTCGCCAATCTTTCCTAGGAAGGCACGACACCCGGCCCCTTGAGACCGACCGC
>VAWH01000080.1 GCA_005888315.1 Actinomycetota bacterium
CTCCGGCAACGTTCTCCGGATCGCCGAGCCGGCCGAGCGGCGTGTTCTGCAGCATCAGCGCGCGCATCTCCTCCGAGATCTCATCTGTCAGCCTGCTCGTGATGTACCCGGGAGCGACGACATTCGCACGCACGCCCCGGCTTCCGAGCTCGCGCGCAAGCGCCTTCGTGAAGCCGATGATCCCGGCCTTCGACGCCGCATAGTTCGTCTGGCCGGGATTGCCGTGCAGCCCGACGACGCTCGAGATGTTGACGATCGCACCGCTGCGTCGCTTCATCATCGGCCGCGCGGCGGCGCGGCAGGTGTAGAAGACGGATGAGAGGTTGGTCTCAAGCACATCGCGCCAGTCCTCGTCGGGCATCCGGGCGAGCAGTCCGTCGCGCGTCAGGCCCGCATTGTTGACGAGGACGTCGAGCTCGCCGGCGCCCTCGACGAGCCGCGCCGCCTCCTCGGCGCTCGAAACGTCGGCCTGGAGCGCCCGGCCACCGGCCTCACTCGCGACCGCGTCGGCCTCGTCCTTGCCCGCGCGGTAACCGACGACGACCGACGCGCCGGCCTTCGCCAGCTCAAGCGCGATCGCGCGCCCAATCCCTCGCGACGCGCCGGTGACGAGCGCGTTCTTGCCCTCTAGCGACGCGAACTCCGCCACTTAGGTGGTGGCGAGCTCGTCCTCGAGCTTGGCCAAACTGGCCAGGTTGTTGACCGGGATCGCCTTGGCGGTCTTGTCGATCCGTCGCAGTAAACCGGTCAGCACATTGCCGGGCCCGACCTCCACGAAGGTCTTCACGCCCTCGCGCGCGAGCTCGCTCGCGGCCTGCGTGAACTTGACCGGCGCGGTCAGCTGCTCGACGAGCAGGCCGGCCATGCGGTGAGCAGGCTCGATCTTCGCCGAGACCGTGGACATGAAGGGCGCCGTCGGGTCGTTGAACTTGATCCGGTCGACGGCGGGCTTCAGCCGCTCCGCCGCATGCGCGACGAGCGGACTGTGGAAGGCACCGGAGACGCGCAGCTTGACGGCGCGCCGCGCGCCCTCGTCCACCGCCTGGTCGCAACACTCGTCCACAGCCGGGTTCTCGCCGGAGACGACGACCTGCCCCGGACAGTTGTAGTTCGCAGGCCAAACCCCGATGATCTGGCGGCAGAGCCGCTCGACGACGGGGTCGTCGAGGCCGAGAATCGCCGCCATCGAGCCGGGCCGCTCGCGCGCAGCCTCCGCCATCGCGAGCCCGCGCTCCCGCACGAGCACCAGCGCCTCCTCGGTCGATAAAGCGTTCGCCGCAGCGAGAGCCGCGAACTCGCCGACCGAGTGGCCGACGACGTAGTCGGGCTCGATTCCTCGCGCCTTCAGCGCCGCGAGCACTGCAAGGCTGGTCGCGACGAGCGCCGGCTGCTGGACGGCGGTGTCGACTAGCTCCTCCTCGTGCCCCTCGAAGCAAAGGTGCCGAAGATCGAGCCCGGAAGCCTCGCTCCCGACCCGAAAGACCTCCATCGCCTCGGGGAACGCCTCCGCGATTTCGCGGCCCATCCCGGCCTCGAGCGAGCCCTGCCCTGGGAAGCAAAACGCGATTTTTGTCCTGGAGCCGGTCATGGAGTCCTCCCGTTCGCCGTCCATTCGATCAAACCAGAGCCCCACGTGAGGCCCGCACCCATCCCGGTCATCAGCACGAGGGCTCCGTCCTGAAGGCGCCCCTCGGCCTGCGCATCCGCGAGCGCGAGTGGAATCGAGCCCGAGGAGGTGTTGCCGTAGCGTTCGACGTTGACGACGATTTTCTCCTTCGGAATGCCGAGCTTGTCTGCGGCGTGGTCGATGATCCGAATGTTCGCCTGGTGCGGGATGTAGACGTCGACGTCGTCGACGGTCTTGCCGCATTCGGCCAGAACCTTCTCCGCCGAGCTGACGAGCACGCGGGTGGCGAACTTGAACACCTCGCGTCCGTTCATCTGGACGAAGTGCTTCCGCTCCGCGACGGTCTCCGCGCTCGCAGGCGCCCGCGACCCTCCGGCGGGCAGGTAGAGCTGCGGCCCGCCCGAGCCGTCCGCGCCGAGCTCGAAGCCGAGAAAACCGCCTTCGGAGACGCGGTCGAGAACGACCGCCCCGGCGCCGTCTCCGAACAGGACGGCGGTGCGGCGATCGCTCCAGTCGAGGATCCGGGAGAGCACGTCGCCGCCGACGACGAGCGCGTGGCGCGCAAGGCCCGCGGCGAGCATCCCGTACCCCTGGGCGACCGCGTACATGAAGCCCGTGCAGCCGGCGGAGAGGTCATAGGCACCGGCTTCGTCGGCACCTAGCTCGTCGGCGAGAATCGCCGCGGCCGAGGGGAACGCCATGTCGGCCGTGACGGTCGCGACGATGATCAGATCGACATCGGCGCCTGGCGTTCCCGCTTGTTCTAGCGCTGCACGTGCGGCGGGCAGCGCTAGGTCGGAGAGCGCCTGATCGTCGGCCGCGACGCGACGCTCGCGAATGCCGGTGCGTTCGACGATCCACTCGTCCGAGGTGTCCATCAGCTCGGAGAGGTCATCGTTCGTGACCACGCGCTCGGGCGCGTAGGCGCCGATGCCCGTGATCGAGATCGTCCCGTTCGCCTGCGCGATCACGATCGCTCCACGGCAAACGTGAGCGTGCCGCGGGCCGCGAGCTCGCCGTCGACGGTCGCCCGCGCCTTGCCCTTACCGATCGGGCCGCGCACCTGCTCGAGGGTGCACTCGAGCCGAAGCTCGTCGCCCGGCTCGACGATTCGCTTGAAGCGGGTGTCGTCGATGCCGGCGAAGAGGGCGATCCGGCCGCGGTTCTCCTCCTCGGAGAGGACGGCGACCGCCCCGGTCTGCGCCATCGCCTCGACGATCAGCACACCCGGCATCACCGGCCGGCCGGGAAAGTGGCCGCGGAAGTACCACTCGTCCTCGCGGACCTGCTTACGCGCGACCACGCGCTCACCTGGCTCGAGCTCGAGCACCTCGTCGATCAACAGGAAGGGCTCGCGGTGCGGCAGGATCGCCTCGATGGCGGCGCGGTCGAGGGGTGGGGCGATCGTCACGCCACGTCGCGCTTCAGCCGTGTGCGCAACCCTGCACGCGCGCGATGCGCGTAGCACTTCGCCGTCCCGACCGGCATCTCGACGGCCTCGGCGATCTCCGCGAACGAGAAGTCGAGCGCGTCTTTCAGCACGACGACCTTGGCCTGGTCGGGCGAGATCCCTGCGAGGCCGCCCGCGAGCTCCGAGCGAAGCTCGGCGAGGCCCGCCTCACGCTCCGGATCGGCATCGTCCGCGACGCGCTCGTCCTCGTGAAGCGGCTCGCAGCGGCGCACGCGCTGGCGGGCGCCGACGTCGCGGCAGGTGTTGACCACGAGGCGGTGGAGCCACGTCGAGAACTGAGACTCGCCACGGAACTGGCCGATCCTGACGCAGAGCTTGGCGAGCGCTTCCTGAGCGGCGTCGCGAGCGTCCTCCGGGTCGGCGAGCAAGTGCCCGGCAAGGCGCTCCACCTTCGGCGCGTGACGTTCGCACAGCGCCTCGAGTGCACGCTTGTCGCCGTCCTTAGCTCGCTTGACCAGGATCGCATCGCTCAGCCTCTCGTAGACGAGCGGCCGCTCTGACCGCGGTGTCTGCGGAATCTGACGGCGCTTGCGCAGGGAGGGTTGCACGGCGGCGTTAGTGTAGTTGCCGGTGGAGGACACGCCGACGCGCGAGGCGGTCGTTCCGCGCCTGCGAAGCCGCTTCGGACGCGATTACACGTACGTCGAGAGCTGCCCGTCGACGCAGCGGGTGCTGGCGACGGACGCACCCGAGGGAGCCGTCGCCGTCGCCGACGAGCAGACCGAGGGTCGGGGCCGCCTTGGCCGCCGCTGGGAAGCCTCCGCGGGGACCAGCGTCCTCTGCTCGGTGCAGCTCCAGCCGGCTGCCGATCCCGCGCGCTTTCCGGAGCTGACGATCGTCGGCGCCGAGGCCTGCGCCGAGGCGATCCGCGCCGTGACGGGCCTCGAGGCGTCGGTGAAGCACCCCAACGACGTCCTGATTGGGGCACTCAAGGTCGCGGGAGTCCTCGGCGAGGCAAGCGAAGGACGCGTCGTGCTCGGGATCGGGATCAATGCGAACCTCCCGGAGGCCGCCCTCCCGGCCGAGGTCCGCATCCCTGCGACGTCGCTCCTCGCAGAAACCGGCGCGCCGGTCGACCGGATCGAGCTGCTGGTCGAGCTGCTCGCCGCCCTCGAGCGTCGCTACGACGCGTGGCAGGCCGGCAAGTAACAGACTGTTCCGAGGAAAGACGCGTCCGAACCAAGCAAGCGCCGAGTATGAGCCTTGCCCCGAAACCGCGCTCGCAACCAATCGGCGCCACTCAACTCGAGCCGAAACCCCTTTGTAACAGCCTGTTACTTGGAAATCCGTCGGAGCGCGTGCGGAAGCCGGACCACGAGGAACGTCGAGCCCGCCGCGCCGGTTAGGCGCGGAGAGACGGAGTCTTGTTGCCGACCGCGTCGGTCGCGGTGACGGTGAAATGTCGTGCTCGCCGCAGGAACGGCAGGCTGAAGTACCCCGCGCCTACGTGCTTGCTCACGCGCCTGGCGCCCGAGCTCGCCGTCACCGTTGCAGGCTCGTTCGTCCAGAACTGCGCGCGCCTCCGCGAGACGAGCCGCAGCCGTGGCGGCTTCGTGTCGACCACGATCGGCAGGCGCTGGGTGATCCTCGTGACCGCATCCTTCGCCTTCAGAACGAGCTCGTAGCTGCCGTCCGCGACGCGCGTGCTGCCGAGCCGCCCGTTCCAGGCGATCTGGGCCGGCCCGATCCCGAGCGCCTGCTCGACGAGCGTGCCGACCAGCTTCTGAGCGCGCCACAGCTCCACCCGCACGCTCGCAGCAGCGTCGAGCCGGAACGAGAGCGAGGTGTCGTCGAAGACCCCGTCGCCGTTCGGAGAGATCGCCGGTGCAGACAGCTTCACCTGCGCAAGCGTGCGATCGACGTAGAAGGTCGTCTTGCTGGTCACCTTTTTGCCGCTCGGGGTGCTGGCCGAGATCGTGATCGAGTACCGCCCGTTCGGAATGCCGACCTGGCTCCAGACGAACGAGTGCGAGCCCTGGCTGACGATGCCGCTGAACAGCGTCGCGAGTTGATGTCCGGACGCGTCCGCGAGCGTCAGCGTGATCGGGGCGGAAGCGCTGAGGAAGTACGTGATCCGGGCCGCGTCCCCGACTCCGTCGCCGTTCGGGCTCACGACCGCCGGCTCGACGCGAAACTGCGTCACCGTCACAGGCGGTGGCGACGTGCCGATCAGGCCTCGCACCGGCCGCGCGGCTGCCGCACCACCGCCGCCGGCTGCCATCGTGTAGGTGTAGCGGCCGGGGACGACGAGGCTCGCATCCCAGGTCCAGTCGAGCGTACTGCTCGTCCCCGTCCCGGAGGCAACGACTCGGCCGAGCGAGTCGGCCACGGTAACCGTCCACGGCACGGCCGAGGAAAGGCGCGCGGCAAAGCGCACGTTGCCGCCGACGCCCCCGAGGACAAGCGGCGAGTAGATCTTCGGCAGCCCGGTCGCCGCGACCTGGCGCGTGATCGAGGGGAGCTGCGCGTAGACGTTGTTCCCCGGGCAGCTCGTCGGGTACGTATCGCGGTGGCCCGAGATCGCGCGCAGGTCGGCGACGCTCCCCCTCGCGAACTCCGGATTCCCCGTCGAGATCCGGGTCACGTGCGAGAGCGGGTCGAGGTGGGCGAGATCCAGCCGCCAGGCGAGTACCTTGACGAGCGAGGCGCGCTCGGCGGCGGTGAGCCCCGCCCCGTTGTAGTTGCCGAGCAGGGCCACCCCGACGGCGCCGTAGTTGAAGCCGAGCGCATGGGCGCCGACGACCGCCTTCTCCATCCCGCCGTAGCGGCCCTCGAAGACCTGGCCGTACTTGTCGACGAGGAAGTTGTAGCCGATGTCGTCCCACCCGTTTCCGAGCACGTGGTAGGTCTCGATCCCGCGGACGATTGCCGCGGACTGCGAGCGTGAGTAGTTGTTCGTGCCGGCCGTGTGATGGACGAACGCGATGTGCACGTTGTCGGCGATCTTCGGACCCTTCTTCTTGTTGCGGCGAATCGCTTCGTTCGCGCCCCACTCCGCCCGCGTGATGATCGGCGGCGCGTTCTCCGTGAACGGCTTCACGTGCTGCGGCGTACCGCCGAGTAGCGGGCTGCGGACGAAGAAGGCTCGCAACCGCTGCACATGCCCGCCGAGCCGGTACTGAATCCGCTCCGACCGCCCGACCCAGAACGGGTTGCCGAGATGCCAGCCGCGGCTCCGCCTTCCCTCCGCGGTATTGCGATCCGGGAGGTCGTCCTCCGGCGCCGAGAGACGCCATTTGCTCCAAGTGCCGTCGGCGCGCTGCGTCCGGAAGCGCACGACGCCGGATCCCCGCCAGTGCATGCCGACGAGGTCGAACGCCGCGGGCGCCTTCGCCACGACGCCGCTGCGCGCGGGCAGGTCGCGCGCGACGAGGCTCGACGAAGCAACCGCGACCCCCGGCGCGGCAAAGAAGAGGACGATTGCGGCGCAAAACGGCTTCATCCGCGGGGCGACCCGTCTCCGAGAGTGGCAGAGGCCTGGCGGGGGCGCAAGCCGGGAAGCGTGATCTTAGGAGTACTTTTACAGTTGTGAAAAGACTCCTTGCGCTTCTCGGCTCAGTGGCCGCCGCACTCGCGCTGGCCGCCACGGCCCACGCCGCCTCGAGGCCCCGCGTCCTGGCGATCCACTTCTCACTCGAGATCAACCCGGTCACGCAGGACTACGTCAACCATCAGCTCGACCGAGCGCAGAAAGATCACTACGACGCGGCCGTGATCCTGCTGGACACGCCGGGCGGGCTCTCGAGCTCGATGGAGTCGATCTACAAGAAGGAGCTCGCGTCGAAGATCCCGGTGATCGTCTACATCGCGCCCAAAGGCGCCGCGGCCGCCTCGGCCGGCGTCTTTGTCTCCGAAGCCGCGGACGTGTTGGCGATGGCGCCGGACACCAACATCGGCTCCTCGACCCCGATCGACCAGAGCGGCGGCAACCTCGGCTCCGACCTGCGGCGCAAGGTGATCAACCACTTCGCCGCCAAGCTGCGTTCGCTCGCCGAGAACCACGGCCGTAACGGCGACTGGGCCGACAAGGCCGTCCGCAAGGCCTCGAATCTGACCGAGCAGGAAGCGCTGCGAATCCACGTCATCGACGTGCTCGCACCCGACCTGCCGACGCTGCTCCGCAAGATCGACGGTCGGGTGACGATTCCGAACCACTACAAGCTCCACACGGCGAACGCGCAGATCACCTACGCGAGCCCGACCTTCTTCACCCGCCTCCTGAACACGCTGATCGACCCGAACCTGATCACGCTGCTCTTCCTCGCCGGCCTCGCGGGGATCGGCTACGAGATCTTCCATCCGGGCGTCGTCTTACCGGGCGCGCTCGGCGCCGTCGCGCTCGTGACCGCGCTCTTCGGTTTCTCGGTGCTGCCCATCAGCTGGGCCGGACTCGCGCTATTGGTGCTCGGACTGGCGCTGCTCGTGATCGACGCGCACGTGGCGAGCCACGGGGCGCTGACCGTCTCGGGCCTGATCGCCTTCGTGATCGGGGCGCTGATGCTGTTCCGGAACGCGCCGGCGCCCTACCACGCCAACCTCTGGCTGATCGTCTCGATCGCAGCGGTGCTCGGCTCCGCCTGGGCCTTCGCGATCACGAAGGCGATCCAGGTACGGCGCACGCCGGTCTCGGTGGGTCCGCAGACGATCGTCGGCGAGATCGGCGAGTTCCGCGGCGACGGTCAGGTCTTCGTCCGCGGCGAGCTCTGGCGGGCCAAGGCGCCGGAGGGCCAGTTGCTCAGACGCGGTCAGAAGGTGCGGATCGACGGCGTCGAACCGGGGCTTGTCCTCGACGTCGAGCCCCTCGACCAGGCCGAGCAAGCCACCGTCTCTTAGGAAATCCGTTGCAGATTGCATCAGCGATAGCGGCCTCACCAACCGGGATTAGACGGACGCCCCGGCAGAGCCGGGACGTCCTCCGCATCGGCGTCGCAAGCGAACGCCTTAGGATCGTGCCCTCCCACGCGAAAGGACTTCCATGGCCGCTGCCGTGCTGATCATCGTCGCCGTTCTCCTCTTCCTGTTGATCCTGTTCCTGATCTCGGCGATCAAGGTCGCGCGGGAGTACGAGCGGGGCATCATCTTCAGGCTCGGCCGGCTGCTGCCTGCCCCGAAGGGTCCCGGCCTCTTCATCCTGATCCCGGTCGTCGACCGGATGGTCAGGGTCGACCTGCGGACGATCACGCTCAACATCCCGCCTCAGGAAGTGATCACGAAGGACAACGTGCCGGTGCGCGTCAACGCGGTCGCCTACTTCCGGATCGTCGAACCCAAGGCAGCGATCGTCCAGGTCGAGAACTTCATGGTCGCGACCTCGCAGATCGCGCAGACGACGCTCCGCTCCGTGCTCGGGCAGCACCAGCTCGACGAGCTGCTCGCCGAGCGGGAGAAGATCAACGCGATCCTGCAGGCCATCATCGACGAGGCGACCTCGCCATGGGGGATCAAGGTCTCGATCGTCGAGGTCAAGGACGTCGAGATCCCGTCGGGCATGCAGCGCGCCATGGCGCGCCAGGCCGAGGCCGAGCGCGAGCGGCGTGCAAAGGTGATCAACGCCGAAGGCGAGTTCCAGGCTTCCGAGCGGCTGAAGGACGCGGCGGTCGTGATCGCCGATCATCCGATCGCGCTCCAGCTCCGCTATTTGCAGACGCTGCTCGAGCTCGGCTCCTCGCAGGCGACGACAATCGTCTTTCCGGCGCCGATCGACCTGCTCAGCCCCTTCCTCGAGAAGAAGAACGGCGGCGGAGCCTCGAGCTGACCGCGGGGAAACCGGAGCTTCGCCAGGACCCCGTCACCCGTCAGTGGGTCGTCGTCGCGCCGGACCGAGCACGGCGGCCGGGAGCGAATGCGCGGGCCGACCTCGACCTCGCGACGGAAGACGAGCTTCTTTCCTGTCCGTTCTGCGACGGCCGCGAGGAGCGGACGCCACCGGAGACCTTCGCCCTCCGGCCCGGCGGCGGCGAGCCGGACACGCCCGGCTGGACGGTCCGCGTCGTCCCCAATCTCTACCCGGTCTTCGACCACCACGAGGTCGTCGTCTCGACGCCGCGTCACGTGCGCTCCTTCGCCGACCTGAGCGACGACGAGGTCGCCGGCGTCGCGCTGGCCTGGCGCGAGCGGGCGCGGGCCGCGCGTGCAGCAGGCTTCCCCTACGTCCACGCGCTGCTGAACGAGGGGCGCGAGGCCGGCGCCAGCCTCGCTCACAGCCACACGCAGCTCGGCTGGCTGAAGGAGGCGCCTCCCGCAGTCGTGGCCGAGGAAGACGGCGACCGCTGCGCCGTCTGCCGACACCTCGAGGCGGAGCTCGCGTCGGGCGAGCGGCTGA
>VAWH01000055.1 GCA_005888315.1 Actinomycetota bacterium
TCCCGCGCCCAGGAGGAGCAGGTCGAAGCCGGACGTGAGGGAGAGGGGCGCCCAGAGCTGCACGCCCCTGCGCGCCGCCTCGTTGTGCAGCACGCCGAGGTAGTAGTCGGGCGTATGTTCGAGCGCCGGCGTGGCACAGACGGCGATCGCGGATCCGCCGAGAACCGCGGCGGCAAGGAGGGGTTTTCGGCGGCCGCGCTCGAGCACGAGAAATGACGCTGCCACGGCGAGGCCGACAAGAACGGCACCGTGCAGATTCGACCAGAGCGCGAGCAGCGGAAGCAGCAGCCATACCCGGGCGCTGGGCTCGCGCGCCTCGTTTCGCAGGAGGGCGACGAGGGCCGGGAAGAACAAGAGCGAGAAGAGCTGCGAGCGGATGATCAGCAGCGCCGGCAGCGCTCCGACGATGACGACGAGGAGAACGAGGGCTCCGCCGAAGTCATCGGCTCGGGCACGGCGCAGATCCCAGGCGAGAAGCGCCAGAGCCGAGGCTACCGCGATGACCTGCGCCACCAGAAAGCCCCGACTGCCCGCAACGCTCGTCAGCCCGCGCAGGATCAACTCCGCCAGCACCGGGACGTTGTGCCAGCCCGTCGACGGCGCGCTTGCGTACGGGACGCCGTTGGGAATCTCGCCTCGGCCGACGATGATCCGGCCGAGTGCTGGTAGCCAGCGAGCGTCGGCGCCGATCGTCCCGGCGACGGCGGCGAGTGCGGCGCCGAGAGCCACAACGAGCTCGAGCGGCCCCAACCGCGATGAGGCAGCCACGACGCGGATGCGGAGTGCTGGGGGCCGCGGGCTCAACCCGGCGACGATAGCCGCGCCTCCGGCCGCCGGCCTCCCGCGGAGCAGGTTGTTCCCTCGAGGTTTCTCCGGGTCGCTAGGTGCGGCGTCCGCGGAGGTACCAGAGCCCACCG
Source organism: Actinomycetota bacterium (assembly GCA_005888315.1). GTDB lineage: Bacteria > Actinomycetota > Thermoleophilia > Gaiellales > Gaiellaceae > 13-2-20CM-68-14. The sequence continues at coordinate 918 of VAWH01000055.1, forward strand.
ATAAGGAGGGCGGCAATGATGATCAGCACGACGAATGTCACGCTATGGCCTTTCTTTCGAGTGATCGAAGCCTAGTCCTCATTTAATCGCGGCTGTGTCTTGGGTTGCCACTCTCCTGAGGCTAGTCTCTTTCAGCCCGTTGGTCTAGGCAGGAGGCTTGCCGCGTTTGCGTACGAGGGCGATTCCTTCTTCGTCTGCCGCCACCCGCTGAGCGTTTCGAGCCTCGCAACCAGGTTCGGGTTCTCCTTCCGTGACGCCACCAGGACGTCATACCTTGCCGCGAGTCCGGGCCAGCCCGGTTCGCCGCCGCTTATGTAGGTGAACCAGCTGCGAAGGTCGTCGTCCCCGTACTGCTCGAGCCTCGCATCGAACGCGACGTGACCGGCGGTCCGTGGATACAGCCAGAGGAGACCCGACGACGACTCCTCGTCCGCAAGGATCGTCGATCCGCGGTGCTTGTCAGTGTAAGAAGCCGCCGCGTACATCGCATCGCGCGGAGCGAGACGCTCGAACGTCGCGTCGCTGGTGCGGCCGAGAAGAACGACCGCAACGACGGCAAAAATGAAGATGGCAAGCGCCCCAAGCCGTTGGAAATAAGCTGAGAGCTCAGCGGGCTTCGGCCGAACGAAGGCAAATGTCTCGCCGGCCAGGACCGCTCCGGCCACCGCGAACCACGCTTGGTAACGGACGCCTTGAGTCGCGAGGAGCGCCAGCGCCGTGACGATCACGACGAGACTAGGCGTGAGAGGGGACCCGCGGCCAACGCCATACGCGGCGACGCCGACCACGACGAAAAGGAGAGCGAAAAAACCAAAGCTGGTGGCGTTCCCCAGGCTTGGCGGGGCCCACTCGACGATGTAGTGCGAGACGACGGAATTGCCGATCAGGGCGCGGTAGTAATGAACGATTGAAGGCCCGTACGGATTCGCAAAGAGCGCCAGGGCGCCGGCGGTTCCTGCCGCGAAATACGTCGCGGCGAGTGGCAGTATCCGCGCCCGTGCAGCGAGAAATAGGCGTACCGCCGCATAGCCGGCTGCCAGGGCAATTGCGAGGAGAACCGTCCCGTGGAGGTTCGACCAGAGAACGAGGAGCGGGACGACCAGTAGGAAGCGAGGGCCCGGGCGACGTGCGTCCGCGAGGATCAGCCACAGAAGGAGTACGAAGAGCGGATACGCAAAGCTCTGCGCCCGGATGACTGTGTTCCCTACGCACGCGATGAACGCGGCGAGCGTCCAGAGAAAGGCACGCTGCGGAGGAACTCTCCGATTGACGAGAAGCGCACAGAGAAGCGCGAACGCCGAAGCAACGAGAAGCGAGGAGACGCCGGCGACAAGCGGATAGCCGCCGAACCTCCATGCCTCGTAGTAGATCCAGTGGGCGAGCCACTGCTGGTCGATCCAACTCCGGTGTGCCGCCGTCGTCAGCGCCTCGTGTCGTGGAATCCCGTGCTGCGCAACAAACCGGCCGCCGGTCAGGTCGAGATAGCTGTCCCAAAACAGATAGCGGGAGAAGAAGATGTTGGCGCCGAAGCAGAGCGCTCCCGCCGTCACGATCCAACCAAACGTCGCGTCGGCGACGACGACCCTGAGTCGCCGTGCTTCCCACAACGAGGTCGAGAGCCTGTTGCCTTCCTGGTCGATGCGCGCTGCTTTCGCGGACATCGTTCGGGACGATAGTGGGACGGACAGGCGGCCAGAACCGTCGTTTTGGCGGCCTTTCCGACCCAAAAGACCGGGTGCTACCGCTTGATACGAGTGCCCGCGCGACCGGCCAGAGCCTCGGCAAGCGAGGCGGCTGAAGCAATCAACGCTCCGTGGCCAGTCGCTTGCGCAAAAGCGAGCGATGCCTCGAGCTTCGGCCGCATCGAGCCTGCCGCCAGTTCCGGCAGGAGCGCCTCGGCCGAGGCGGCGTCGAGTTCGCGCAGTTTCTCTTGCGCGGGCGTGCCCCAGCCGCGGTAGACAGCCTCGACGTCCGTCAAGATCACGAGCCGCTCGGCGCCGAGGGCGACCGCGAGCACGGCGGAGGCGCGGTCCTTGTCGATGACCGCGTCGAGTCCCGAAAGGCGGCCGTTCCGGGAGGAGACCGGAATGCCGCCGCCGCCGCAGGCGACAGCGATCGTGCCGGAGGCAAGCAGCGTTCGGACCGCCTCGAGCTCGACGATCTCGAGCGGTTGCGGTGACGGGACGACGCGCCGCCACCCGCGCCCGGCGTCGTGGGTGACGACCCAGCCGCGCTCTGCCTCGAGCCGCTCTCCTTGTTCCTCGGAATAGAAGGGACCGACCGGCTTTGTCGGCGCGTTGAACGCAGGGTCGTCCTCGTCGACACGTACATGCGTGAGCAGGCAGACGACCGGGCGCCCCGCGACCGCGGCGAGCTCGGACTCGAGCAGCGCCCCGATCTCCGCCTGCGTCTGGGCGACCGCGAGATAGAGGGGCAGCGGCGGCACCTCGTCGGCCGCCCGCTCCTGGCGGACGAGCTCGTTGCCCACCTGCGGCCCGTTTCCGTGCGTGACCACCAGCTCGTCGTCGTCCAGCAGCGGGCGCAGGGCCTCGCAGGTCGTCCGCAGGTTCGCGCGTTGCTCGGCCGCGGTGCCGCGCTCGCCGGGACGCATCAGCGCGTTGCCGCCGAGCGCTATGACGGTGGTCACACCAGCGCGGTCTCGATGATGCCGTGTTCTTCGAGAATCTCTGCCAGCCCGGGCTCGTCCAGCTCCTGCAGGCGGTACGTGACGCGCAGAGCGGGCTTGTCGAGCTCGATCAAGCGCCGTAGATCGATCGGCGTCCCGATCAGGACGAGTTCGGCGTCGGAGCGGGCGATCGTCTGCCGCAGGTCCTCCATCTGCTCGCGCCCGTAGCCCATGGCTGGCAACAGGGTGCCCACGTTGGGGTAGTCCTCGAACGTCTGCGCGATCGAGCCGACGGCGAACGGCCTCGGATCGACCAAGGACGCTGCGCCATGCTCCTTGGCGGCCAGCACCGCGGCGCCGTAGGTCATCTCGCCGTGGGTCAGGGTCGGCCCGTCCTCGACGGCGAGCACACGCTTGCCTCTGATCTCGATCCCGTTCTCCTCGACGGTGAACGGCGAGGCGGCCCGGACGACTCGCGCCAGCGGGTTCGTCTCACGGATCGAGGCGAGCACCGCCTCCACGCCCACCTCCGGCGCCGAATCGATCTTGTTGACGATGCAGACGTCCGCCATCCGTAGGTTCGTCTCGCCGGGGTGGTAGCGGAGCTCGTGTCCCGGGCGGTGCGGGTCGAGCACCACGATATGCAGGTCCGGCTTGATGAAGGGCGTGTCGTTGTTGCCACCGTCCCAGAGGATCACGTCTGCTTCGCGCTCGGCCGCCTCCAGGATCGCCGCGTAGTCGATCCCGGCGAAGACGAGATTCCCGTCGCGCAGGTGCGGCTCGTACTCCTCGCGCTCCTCGATCGTGCAGTCGGCGGCTTCCAGGTCCGCGTAGCTCGCGAAGCGCTGGACCGCCTGCTTTTCGAGCTCGCCGTACGGCATCGGGTGCCTGAGCACGGCGACGCGCTTGCCGGCCTCGCGCAGGAGCTCGGCGACGTAGCGCGTCGTCTGGCTCTTGCCGGAACCCGTACGCACGGCGCACACCGCGACGACGGGCTTAGACGAGGTCAGCATCGTCTCGCGCGGCGACAGCAGCTGGTACGAGGCGCCGGCGGCAAGCGCGCGCGACCCGATGTGCATGACGTGCTCGTGCGTGACGTCGGAATACGCAAAGACGACCTGTTCGGCTTCGTGCCGGGCGATCACTGCCTCGAGCTCGTCCTCGGCGACGATCGGGATGCCGTTCGGATAGAGCTCGCCGGCGAGCGCGGCCGGGTAGACGCGGCCCTCGATGTTGGGAATCTGCGTCGCGGTGAAGGCGACCACCTCGTAGTCCTCGCGGCCGCGATAGACGAGGTTGAAGTTGTGGAAGTCGCGGCCCGCTGCGCCTGCGATCACGACCCGAGTCCTCACCATGCGTAAAGCATATGCAGGTATGCAGGACGGAGCGGGACGCCGAGCCCTCGGACGGTCGTACACAAGACATGCGAGCCCTGATGGTTGCGTTTGCCTCAGCCGGGCTCTTCGCCTTCGGAGGCACGACCACATCGTCTGTGAAGACGCACGTTCTGGGTACCGACGGAATCCGCGCAGTCGTGCCCGTGACCTGGCATCTGTCGCATGAAGTTCTCTCGGTCTGCTCGAGCCCGGCTCAGGTGATGGCGATCACGAATGTCCGCGGGCCGGTCCCGAAGCGGCTGCGGGCCGGAATGGTGCTGATCCTGCTACTGGAGGATCGGTATGGAAGAACGTCGTCCTTTGCGCCGCGGACGCGCTTTCACGTCACTGCCAGCCCCGGGCTCCTCGCCGGCTGCTGCGACATTCCCGTCGGGCCCGGCCAAGAATTCGTCTTCCGAGACCACGGCCGCAACCTGTATGCCTTCGTCTACGTCCGCGGCGAGCTGACGTCTGCAGCCGAGGCCGCACTCAACTCGTTGGAGGTGTCCGCCCGCTAGCGAAGGTCTTCGCTGATGCGCTCGGCGACGGCCCCCATCTCGAGCTCGGCGCCGGTGACGTCCTTGAGCAGCTCGTCCGCATTGATCCGCTGGCCCTCCGACCAGAGCTCGCGGAGCAGTGAGCCGGCCTCGCGCTTGGCGAACCAAGTGTTGCCGAAGCGCTCGCGGAGGTGGGCGCGCAACTGCGCCTCGAAGGCCCACGACCGCAAGTACTCCGTGACGTAGAAACCCGAGTCGATGTCGGCGAGGTAGTCGGTCTGGCTCGGCTCGATCTTCAAGGCGGAGCCGAGCAGCTCGACGTAGCGCGGCCGGAGTGCAGTCACGTCGTCCGCGGCGTGGAACTCGAGCTCGTAGAGGAGCTTCGCGCAGTAGCGGCGCACGAAGTAGAGGAGCCCGGTCGCGCCCTCGCGCGCCAGCTCGTCGGGCCGGCCGACGTCGAGGCGCCTGGTCAGCCAGGCGGGCTCGTCGGTGAGATGCTGGAGCAGCATCGCCCACCCTTCGGTGACCGCGTTGTCTCCGAGCCGGCGCTCCTCCATCGAAAGGTCCGGCGAGGTGTGCGCGAAGTGCTCGGTGTGTCCGGCTTCGTGGAAGAGCGCCCGCCAGTCGTCGGCGCCGCCGATCGGCTGGATCACGAGCATCACCTTGTCGGGGACCTCGATCGGCGCGCAGAAAGCACGGGGAGACTTCGAGGGCCGCTGCTCGATGTCGAGATGGACGTTCTCCTGTGCGTGCAGGTCGATGCCGAAATCGGCGAGCGTCGACTCGAGCGCGGGCAGCATCTTGTCGGCCGGGAAGAACTCGTCCCAGACCTGTGCGCGGAAGACGCGCGGCACGTCCCAGCGCTTCGCGTCCTCGAGGCCGACGCCAATCCGGTCGCGGAAGAGCCTGTCGGTGGCGTCCTCGTACATCTGCTCGGTCGCGTCGAGCACCGCCCGGCACTGGGCGGCGAGGTCGTCGAGCCTGTATCCGAAGCGGCGGTAGAGGTCGACGTACGTGGGCGAGCCCAGCTGCGGAACCGTCCGCTGGCTGATCTGGACTGCGTCGAGGTAGACGGGGTTGAGGTGCTCGTCCGTCAGGGCCGTCCGCGCCTGGTCGAGGCGTTCGCGCTTGTCCCGGTCCTCCGTGTTCGCGATCGTCGGCCGCAGCATCCGGAAGCCGATCTTCTCGCCGTCCACCTCGGCCTCGAGCTCGGTCTCGAGGGCGGCGACCTTCTCGCTGTGCTCCTTCGTCAGGTTGCCGAGATGGCCCTCGCAGGCGAAGCGCCACAGCTCCCGGACTCGCCGGTCTCCGTCGACCGCCTCGCCGAGCGCCTGCGCCCATTCGAGCTTGGTCAGATCCTGGTGGCGTTCGTAGATCGCCTCGAGCTCGAGCTTGTCCTTGAGGCCGGCGAAATGGAGGTAGTACTCCTCGTCGAGCTCGGCGATGAAGCGATCGGCGTCGTCGCGGTACGCGTCGAGGTCCTGCGGCGTGGGCGACGCGTTCGGCACAGGCCGTAGGATAACGGGGTGCGCCAGATCAGCCTGACGACCGAGCGCAAGACGCAGCTGCTCGAGATCACGGAGGAGGTGCAGTCGGCGCTCGACGCGACGAATGGCGCGACCGCCGCCCTCATCTATGTCCCGCACACGACCGCCGGCGTGACGATCAACGAGGACGCCGATCCGGCGCTCGCCGAGGACATCGAGTCGGCGATGGAGCGGATCGTGGACGACAACGGCGGCTGGCGGCACTCCGACGCCGACGGGCCAAACGCGCCCTCCCACATCCGCGCCTCACTGATCAGCCCCCAGGTGCTCATCCCGCTGGACGACGGGCGGCTCGCCCTCGGCCGCTGGCAGGGAATCTTCTTTTGCGAGTTCGACGGGCCGCGCGAGCGGAAGGTCTACGTCACCCCGCTGACCTAGACTCGTAACGCCCCCTCAACAGACTCTTCATTCCAACTCAACAGCCACCGACTTACGTTTCGACTGTGCGGCGACGCCTCCTGATCGCGACCGTGCTCTGTCTCGGCGCGGTCGTGGCCGGCGCGCCGTTCGTGCACGGGGCCTCCTCACACGTCGCGCCGCGCCCCCGGCGCGTCTCGCTCGAGGGCATCCACAAGATCAAGCACGTCGTGATCGTCATGCAGGAGAACCGCTCGTTCGATTCCTACTTCGGAACCTATCCCGGCGCCGACGGAATCCCCACGGACCGCGGCGTGCCTCTCGTCTGCGCGTTCGACCCGAAGACGCGCACCTGCGTCGAGCCGTTTCACGACACGCACGACCGCAACATCGGCGGCCCGCATACCCAGCTGAGCGCGATTCGCGACATCAACCACCGTCTGATGGACGGTTTCGTCTCGCAGGAACGGGCGGCGCTGCGCCACACCTGCCGGGCCAAGAACGATCCGACGTGCTCTTTGGCGGCGGACCGGATCGACGTCATGGGCTACCACGACGCGCGCGAGATCCCGAACTACTGGGCGTACGCGCGAAACTTCGTGCTTCAGGACCACATGTTCGAGCCGGACACGTCCTGGAGCCTGCCGGTCCACCTGTTCACGGTTTCGGAGTGGTCCGCGAGATGCTCCCGCCGCGGCGATCCGATGAGTTGCGTCAATGCGAACGCGGCGCCCGTGGCACCGCCGGGCGAGCCCGAGTCGAACGGAACGACGCCGGATTACGCCTGGACCGACCTCACCTACCTGCTCCACAAGCACCACGTCTCGTGGGGCTACTACGTCTTCAAGGGCGGAGAACCGGACTGCGCGAACGACGGGATGTTCTGCCGGACGAAGAAGCAGAACGCGAAGACGCCCGGAATCTGGAACCCGCTGCCGTGGTTCACGACCGTCCGAGCGGATCACCAGCTCAGGAACATCGTCTCCGTCCGCCACTTCTTCTGGGCGGCGAAGCACGGCCGGCTTCCTGCGGTCTCCTGGGTGATCCCGAACGACAAGGTCAGCGAGCATCCGCCCGCACTGGTGAGCGCCGGTCAAGCCTGGGTCACCGGCATCGTCAACGCCGTCATGCGCGGGCCGAACTGGAACTCGACTGCGATCTTTCTGACGTGGGATGACTGGGGCGGGTTCTACGACCACGTCGCGCCCCCGATCGTCGACCACAACGGCTACGGGCTGCGCGTTCCCGGGCTCGTGATCTCGCCCTACGCCCGGCGCGGGTTCATCGACCACCAGATCTTGAGCTTCGACGCCTACGCGAAGTTCATCGAGGACGATTTCCTGCACTCTGAGCGGCTCGATCCGGCCACCGACGGGCGCCCGGATCCGCGCCCCGACGTGCGCGAGAACGTGCCGATCCTCGGCAACCTCGTCCGCGACTTCAACTTCCGGCAGAAGCCGCGGCGGCCTCAGCTTCTTCCCACGCATCCGGGCTTTCGCGAGCGCCCGCGGTAGCCTGGCGGCGATGGCCGCGCCCGTCGCCAAGGACCAGGAGCTCGAGCTCCACGTCGACTCGCTCGCTTTCGGCGGTAACGGCGTCGCGCGGCTGAACGGATTCGTCGTCTTCGTCCGGCGCGGGCTGCCGGGCGACACGGTGCGCGCGCGTGTCACGAAGGTCAAGCGCAGTCACGCGGAGGCGCTCGCCGTCGAGGTTGTCGAGCCGAGCGCGAAACGCGTCGACGCTCCCTGCGCGCACTATCCCGCTTGCGGCGGCTGCCGCTTCCAGGACCTTGCCTACGACGCACAGCTCGAGGCGAAGCAGGAGCAGGTGCGCGACGCGCTCCGGCGGATCGGTGGGATCGCCGAGCCACCGCTCGAGCCGATCTTGCCGGCCGAGTCTCGGTTCTTCTACCGCAACAAGCTGGAGTACTCGTTCACGGCCACGCCCGACGGGCCCGCGCTTGGCTTCCACCGAGCAGGCCGCTGGGACGAGGTGCTCGAGATCGAGAAATGCTGGCTGACGACCGACCTCGGCAACGCGATTCGGAACGCGGTGCGCCAATGGGCACGTGCCGAGCGGCTCGAGGCCTACGACCAGGCTGATCAGAGCGGCTACCTGCGCCATCTCGTCGTCCGCGAGGGCCGCAACACAGGGCAGGTGCTCGTCCAGCTGGTCACCGCCGCAGGCGAGCGCTTCGATCGCGAGGAGCTCGTCGAGGTGCTGCGTCGCTTTCCCGAGGTTCGCTCGATCCACTGGGCGGTCAACGAGACGCCTGCCGAGGTGACGAACCTGCCGACGACGCTGCTCTGGGGCGACGAGGCGATCGAGGAGATGTTGGGCGGGCTGCGCTTCCGCGTCCGGCCGAACGCGTTCCTGCAGACGAACACGGCGATGGCAGAGCGCCTCTACGCGCTGGCCGGCGAGTTTGCAGGGTTGACCGGCGGCGAGACCGTCTACGACCTCTACTGCGGCATCGGCACGATCGGGCTGACGCTCGCTCCACGCGCCCTGACCGTGTGGGGCGTCGAGGTTTCAGAGGAATCGGTCGCCTGCGCGCTCGAGAACGCCGACCTGAATGGGATCTCGAACGCCGCCTTCTTCGCCGGCGAGACAGCCGATGCACTCGCCGAGCTTCGCGAGCGCGCAGGCGACCCCGACCTCATCGTCGTCGACCCGCCGCGCGCCGGGCTCTCGAACAAGGCGGTGCGGCGGCTCGGGCGGCTCCAGGCGCCACGAATCGTCTACGTCTCCTGCAACCCGACCACGCTCGCCGGCAACGTCAAGGAGCTGGCAGCGAGCTGGGGCTACGAGCTGGAGCGGGTGCGGCCGGTAGACATGTTCCCGCACACGCCGCACGTCGAGTCGGTAGCACTGCTGACGAGGACGTAATCCTCGGCGGTTGACTCACCGGGGGCTCTGAGTTTGACTGGGTCGACGTGAAGGGGTCTGTCGTCGCAACCGCAATGCTCGCCCTCGCCGTCCTGGCGACGCCTGGTCTCGGCGCCGCGCGGACGGACCGCGTGCAGGTCGACGTCTCCAAGCTCCGCGGCACGCAGAGCGAGACGACGATCGCCGTCGACCCCTCGAATCCTTCGGTGCTCCTGGCAGGCTCGAACAACCACCGCAACCGGCAGGTCGCCGCCTTCAGCTCGACGGACGGGGGCGCGAGTTGGACCGGCGCCGACCCGCCGACGCCGCCGACCAGCCTCGCGGCCGGCGATCCCGTTGTCGCGATCGACCGCGCCGGGCGGCAGTACTTCGGCTACATCGCCCTCTTCCAGGCCAGTTCGCGGTCGTTTCGGTCCGGGCTGTTTGTGCCTTCGCGTGCGGGCGCCGGCGCGCCGTGGTCGCTTCCGGCGCGGCCTGTCGAGAACGTCGCCGGCGGGTTCGACGACAAGCCCGCGCTCGCGGTCGACGACTCCGCCGCAAGCCCGCATGCCGACCGGCTCTACATCGCCTGGAGCCGGATCACTGCGAGCGCCGGCACAGCCTTCGGCACGATCTACCTCGCGCACAGCGACGATGCCGGCGCGACCTGGTCCACGCCCGCGATGGTCAGCGACCGCCGTGGGCCGCTGGATTCGTACCCGAGCATCGACGTCGCCCGCGACGGGACGGTCTACGTCGCGTTCTGGGATTGGGCCGGGCGCGGCGTGTACCTCGACGCCTCGCACGACGGCGGCGACACGTTCGGGCGCGATGTCCTGGTCGATCCGATCCACGGCCGCTCGGGTTGCAGCCCGAGCGGCGTCTCGATTCCAGCCCAACCGGCCAATTGCGTGCGGCCGAACCCGATCGTCTCCGTCGACAACTCCGCCGGCCCCTTCGCCGGCAGGGTCTACGTCACCTACGGCGACACCGGGGCGCGGCGGCGCAAGGAGCAGGACGTGTTCGCGGCGGCTTTCGACCCGGCGCTGCGCCTGCTCTTCAGGCGGCATCAGCTCACCCGGCCCGATGGTGCGGTTCGCTCGGACCAATTCTGGCCGGCGTCGGCAGTCGACCCGTCCACCGGGATCGTCTGGGCATGCTTCTACGACACGCGCGGCGACCGCCGGCTTCGGCGAGCGTGGTACTCGTGCACTCGCTCGCGAGACGGCGGCGTCAGCTGGGCGGCTCCGGTCCGCGCGGCGACGGCGGCCTCGAACGAGCGCGCCCGAGGCGCCGATAGCGTCCACGGAAGCCTGAAGCGCGAATACGGCGATTACGAGGGGCTCGCGGTCACGGCCGGCATCGCGCACCCCGTGTGGACGGACACGCGCCGGCTGCGAACGCTGCGCGAGGAGGTCTATACGACCACGCTCAGTGACGCGAGCTTCCCGCGCTAACGTCACCGCGGTTCTGGCGAAACGCTCGCCAGAGCAGGTGGCCGTTCGCGAGCAGGAAGCCGAGCGAGAGCAGCGGCAGCGCCGGCAGGCCGGGCTTGTCCCACGCGACGGCGATCGCGATCGTGGCGCCGAACGAGGCGACGAGCAACAGCCAGGTGACGAAGACACGGAGCCCGAACCGGGCCGCCGCGGCCAGGAACAGGCTGAAGAAGAGCAGGTCGGGCAGGCCGAGGTTCGCCGCGCTCGCCTCTCCCGGGACCGGGAACGCGAACGAGAGCGTCGAGAACACGTGGTGGTGTCTGTGGACGATGTGGTTCGTCGGTCCCCGCCAGACCGAGTACGCGTCAACCCAGGGCACGATGCACGCGACGAGGACGACCCACGAGAGCGCCTCGAAGAAGTTGAGGAACCAGAACGCGGCGAATGCCATCGCGCCGAGCTTCGCGAAGTCGGCGAGCGTGTTCAGATCGGCCTGGTGCAGGACGACCGCCAAGATCGCGAAGGCGAGGGCGACGAGCAGCAGTTCGCGCTCGCGTGCCGCGTTCAGCGGCAGCGCCAGGTAGACGAGCCCGAGCACCGCCGGCATCAACACCAACGCGAGGAAGGCGACGTCGCCCCAGGTGGACGTGTTCGGCAGCGATTCGTGGAAGCCGTAGTAGAGGCCGAGCGCGACGGCCAGGGCGCCGAACGCGAGAACGCGCGGCGTCAGTAAGGCGGAAGCTCGGCCCACCAGGGGCCGAGTTGCTTGAACGCGTTCCAAAAGCGTGTCTTGGCGGGTTGCTCGTCGAGCGATGCATCGATGTCGGGAACGAGCAGCGCCTCGGTCGTGGGCGTGAAGCGCTGGAGCTCTCCGACCTTCGGCTCCAGCGTATCCGCGAGCGGGAACTCGAGCTCGTTGAGGAACTGCAGGGCCTCGTCGCCCATGACGACGATCAGCTTCGGCTGGACGATGTGCAGCTCGCGCTCGAGCCATGGCCGCGCCTCGGTCTCGGGCTGCTCGGCGAACTTGAGGCAGTTCGTTCCGTAGACGGCGAGCGGATCGACGTGGAGTCGCTGGAGCGACTTGAGCAGAGCCTGCCCGGCGCGCCCGTAGAAGGCGACGCCCTCCTGCACCTCCGCCGCCTGCGGCCGGTGCTTGAGCAGGAAGACGTCGGCGAGCGGATGACCGGAACCGAGCACCGGAATCCGGTCGCCTGCGGCCTTCGCGATCTCGTCCCCGAGCTCGTTGATCTCGGTGATCGCCTTTTGCAGGTACTTCTCATAGATCTCGTCGGTGGGCGCGGGGGACAAGGGCACGGGTCAGTTCTCCGCTAGCGGACCCGTTCCTTGGCCTGCGCCGCCCACTTGAGCGACTGCAGGTAGAGCAGCGACTTCGGCCGCCGCAGCACCTGGGCCGAGCCGAGGCTGGCGAGGAACTCCTCACGGTCGTGGAACTCGCGCATCCGCAGCGCGCCGGTGCCGACGCCCTGGAGAACATGTGCGTCCGAGCCGGCCCCCATCGTCAGGTTGTACTTGCGTGCGAAACGCAGCGCCTCTTCGTTGTAGGCATCGAAGAGCAGGCGCGCGTTGTAGACCTCGAAGACGTCGATCTCGTCGAGGTGGCGGCGCAGCGTCGCCGCGTCCGGGATCGAGTGCATCCGGTCGAAGGGGTGGGGAAGGTAGGCGACGCCGTTCTGCTCATGGATCGCCGCCAGAGTCTCGGCGAACGGCAGCCCGCGCGGGATCTCCTCGCTCAGGAAGAGCCCGATCACCTCGCCCTGGCCGTCGGTCTTGATCTCTTCACCCGGGATCACCGTCAGGCTCGTCGTTGCGGCGAGCGCCTCGAGCGCGCCGCCGAAGGCGTTGTGGTCGGTGATCGCGATCGCGCTGAGCCCTTCGGTCTCCGCGTGCGTCAGCAGGTCCTCCACCTCGATCGCACAGTCGTGCGACCACGACGTGTGCATGTGTAGGTCGCAGACGATCCAGTCGCGGCCGGAGAGCGGGTCGCCGTTCCCGGCGGCGCGCCGTCTTTTCGCAAGCTTGCGGTAGAGCGCATCGTGCTCGCGCGCGAGTTCCGCGAATGTCTGCCCCTCGGCCCGCTTTCGGTTCTTCCGGCCTTCATGCTCCCGCAGGGCGTCGTCCTCGGCGAGCCTCGCCGTCGCGGCGCCGGCGAGCTCCGGCTGCGCTCGGAGACCGGGCGGCGCGGCGATCGCGGCGCCTGCCGCGGCAGCTTCGAGGGTGACGCGGTCGAGCCCGTCCAGCGCGGGTACGAAGATCGCGGCCTCGTTGAGGAGCGGCGCTCGAGTGGCGCCGTCGCGCGCGGTACGCACGCTGACGCGGCCGGCGAGGGCGCGCGGGACGGCCGGTCGCCCGCTCAGCGGCTTCGTCCGCAGCATGACGAGCTCCCACCCCGGCAACTCGCGCAGCTCGCGCAGCACCGAGCGCGCGAGCGGTCGGCTCGCAGGCCGCCACTCGAGCACGATCCGCCGGCGCTTCTGCTCCGGGTGGAAGAGCTCGGGGTCGACGCCGGGGAAGATGACCCGGTACTCGCCCGGCAGGCGGACGGCGGCGGCCGCGGCCACCTCGGGCGAGGTCGCCAGCAGGGCGTCGAGCCGCGAGAGCAGCCGCTCGCGCTGCGGCTTGCCCGGCGGGTAGCCGAGCCGTTCCGCGGAGAGGAAGGTCGCGACGCCGAGGGCGTGGGAGTCGCGCAGCGCCAGGTACGACAGGCTCGGCAGCGCCGGCTCGAAGCCGTGGACGATGTCGAACCGGCCCCGCTGGAGCGCGAGCGCCAGGTTCGCGCGCACGCCGACGGGAACTCCGATCCTGCTCCGTCGTGAGACAGGCAGCGCGGGGCCGAGCGCAATCACGCCCGGCTCAGCACGGCGTCTCGCGTCTCGACCACTGGTGGCTCCCGTCAGGCCGGGTTTAGCGGCCGCGCCGCGCATGTCGGCGCGGCCTTTTTGGTCGGCGCCGACAAGCGGCGCCTCGGCGCCGTCGAGCAGGGCCCGACGCCCGGCGACGAGGTCTGCCGTCCGCGTCGACGGCGCGAGCACGGTCACCTCGTGTCCGAGCGCGCGGAGTTCCCGCGCGAGGCCGTCGACGTGCTCGTTGACGTCGTGCGGCCGAGACCAGGCGAAGGGGGTGACCAGGCAGACGCGGAGACCCACGACACCCCGAGTGTAGACCCGCGAGGGTTCGCCTTCCCGGGCGAGAACGTGAGTCCCGTGACCAATGTGCGCGCTTCGGCCTGCTGGTCTGCTTCGGCGTCCTGACCGCGCTGGCGGTGATCGGCATCGTCCTCGGCATCGGCGGCGATCTCGGAGACGAGTTGAAGCTTCTCGAGAGCGTCACGTGACGCTGCTCAGCGCGGGCGGGATCTACGCAGCCATCGTCCTGCTCGATGGCCGCGATGACGGCCCCGCCGAAGCGGGGCCGTCGACGACCGTCTAGGAAGCCTGCTCGACCTGCGCCGCTGCCGGCGCCTTCGTCGCGCCGCGCGCGTTCTGGGCGATGAAGTCCTCGACCAAATCGCGGGCCGCTTCGTCCGGATACTGGACAGGCGGCGACTTCATCAGGTAGGCGGACGGGCCCTCGAGGGTGCCGGAGATGCCGTTGTTCAGGGCCAGCTTGGTCAGCCGCACGGCGTCGGTGACGACGCCGGCCGAGTTGGGCGAGTCCCAGACCTCGATCTTCAGCTCGGCGTTCAGCGGCACGTCGCCGAAGGCGGTGCCCTCGAGGCGAATGTACGCCCACTTGCGGTCCTCGAGCCATGGCACGTGGTCCGACGGGCCGACGTGGATGTTCTTGTCCTCGATGTCGTACGGAACCGTGGACTTGATCGAGTAGGTCTTCGAGATCTTCTTCGACTCCAGCCGCTCGCGCTCAAGCATGTTCAGAAAGTCGGCGTTGCCGCCGAAGTTGAGCTGAAAGGTGCGGTCGACCTTGACGCCGCGGTCTCGGAAGATGCCCATCAGAACTCGGTGCGTGATCGTGGCGCCGACCTGTGACTTGATGTCGTCGCCGATGATCGGCACGCCCGCCTTCTGGAAGCGGTCGTTCCAGTACTTCTCGCGGCCGATGAAGACCGGCATGCAGTTCACCATCGCGCACCCGGCGTTCAAGATCTGCTCCGTGTACCACTTGGTCGCCTCCTCGGAGCCGACCGGTAGGTAGTTGACGACAACATCCGTGCCCGTCTCCTTGAGGATGCCGGTGACGTCGTCCGTCGAGCCCTTCGTCTTCTTGACCTTCTCGCTCAGATACTTGCCGAGCCCGTCGTGGGTCATCCCGCGCGAGACCGTGATCCCGGTCTTCGGCACATCCGAGAACTTGATCGTGTTGTTCGGGTAGGCCCAGATCGCCTCCCCGAGATCCTTGCCGACCTTGCCCTCGACGACGTCGAACGCGGCGGTGAACTCGATGTCGCGGACGTGGTAGCCGCCTAGATCGACGTGCATCAGGCCGGGCACGAACTCGTCCGGCTTGGCGTCCTTGTAGTACTCGACGCCCTGCACGAACGAGCTTGCGCAGTTACCGACGCCGATGATTGCGACGCGCACCTTGTCTTCGGAGCGCGCAGCCTTACCGTTGGTCGAAGCCATGTGCTTCCTTTCGCAGAAGTTGCTTTCGGACGGAGAGGATTCTCTGGAGCACCGTCAGCCAGGCGGTCGCCGCCAGCAGGTAGATGAACCACTGGAGCGGGACGCCGAGCGGCGCGAGGATGAGCCCGCTCGAGATCAAGATCACACGCTCGGCGCGGCTGCCGATGCCCACGTCTCCCTTGAGGCCGATCAGCTCGGCCTTCGCGCGTGCATAGGAGACCAGGAACGAGCCGGCGACCGCGGCCAGGCAGATCGCGACGCTGACGTCGTCGCCCACGCGCGCGAAGACGAAGGCGATCGCGGCGAGCACGAAGCCCTCGCTGACCCGGTCGGAGAGCGAATCGAGGAACTCTCCGAGCGGGGTGGCCTTGTCGCTCTCCCTGGCGAGGGCGCCGTCGAGGATGTCGAGGATCGAGCCCGCGATGAAGAGACCCGCCGCGAGCCAGTAGAAGACGA
This sequence comes from Actinomycetota bacterium, assembly GCA_005888315.1. Lineage (GTDB taxonomy): Bacteria > Actinomycetota > Thermoleophilia > Gaiellales > Gaiellaceae > 13-2-20CM-68-14. Next base: position 16,682 of record VAWH01000055.1, read on the forward strand.
GCTCGTTGCGGTTCTCGAACGGGATCGCGAAAGCGGCTGCGGTGCAAAGCAGCACGCCGCCCGTCGTCAGCGCATTTGGGCTGACACGCGTGCGCGCGAGACGACCGATGTAGCGGGAGGCGAGGCGCCGGGTTCCGTCGGTGTAGCCCTGCTTGACGGAGCCGATCGCTGCGGTTCGGTTCACGTGCCGGACCGTAGCACCGGTCCCGCGGGGCAGCCTTCGCACAATCGGCGGGCGGTCGATCCGCGCCGCTAAGCGGCGCTTGGCCTTAACCGGATGCGTCTCAGCGGCCGTCCGTAGACGATCCCGAGCGACAGGAGGGCGACGAAGACGCCGGCGAGAACGTCGAGCCAGAAGTGGTTCCCCGTGGCCATGACCGAGAACCAGACCCAGGCGGGCCAGAGCGCCCAGACGGCTTTCGCGAACCAATTGCGGCAGACGGCGAAGAGGACGAGCCCGACGATCAGCGCATCCGCCGCGTGCAGGCTCGGCATCGCCGCGTAGGGATTCGCGAAGAAGTTGACCAACCCGCTGCCGTGGTTGAGGCTCGCGAACTGCGAGAGCGTGTCGTCGAAGCCGAAGTCCGGGAACATGCGCGGCGGGGCCGTCGGCAGGATCACGTAGCCGACCAGCCCGATCACGTTTGCGAGCAGGATCGCGTTCCGGAAACGGATGAAGGCCTCGTGCCGGCGGAGATAGACCCAGAGCAGCGCGAGCGCGACGACCGTGAACTCGGAGTTCCAGTACGTCCAGGAGGCGAGGTTCATCAAGAACCGCGAGGAGTCGACGAAGCGCTGGAACGACAACTCGACCAGTCCGTGCATATGCCGCTCTAAGCCGATCACCTTCAGACCGTTGTCGAACGCTTTGGGCGGGTTTCTGTCGGCGATGCCGCGCGCGGCCTGGTAGGCGAACAGGAACCCGAACCAAATGGCGAGCTGTTTGGCCAGATCACCCCACCCGCGTGGGAGGACCCGGCGTCCGACTGCGGCAAGCGTCGTCATCTCGACCGGTCGATTGTAAAGGGCGGACCGGCCCTTACGAAATTCCCTGGAATTCCGGGAGCTAACCGCCTATTTGGCTCATCGACCGCTGAGGCGCCGCTCGCGGCGCCGCCTAAAAGGTCGTGCCGACCTGTGCGGCACGACCGCTAAACCCGGCCTGTTGAGCCCATTCAGCCGCCAATCTGCGACATAGAGCGAGTAGCGCCGCTCGCGGCGCCGCCTAAAAGGTCGTGCCGACCTGTGCGGCACGACCGCCAAACCCGGCCTGTTGGGCGCATTCAGCCGCCAATCTGCAACATAGAGCGAGTAGCGCCGTTCGCGGCGCCGCCTAAAAGGTCGTGCCGACCTGTGCGGCACGACCGCTAAACCCGGCTTGTTGAGCGCCTTCAGCCACCGATCTGCGACATAGAGCGAGTAGCTCGGGAGAAGCCCGGATCGTTGATCTTGTGCTTGAGCTCCTTGTGGGCGACCGCGAACCGGATCAGCTCTTCGAGGCGCTCGTCGGAGGAGCCGTCCCGGAGCGGCGTCTTCAGGTCCCATTCGCGGCGCGAGAACAGGCAGGTGCGGAGCTGGCCGTCCGCGGTCAGCCGGATGCGGTCGCAGGTCGAGCAGAAGGGCTCCGAGACCGGGTTGACGAAGCCGATCTCGCCGGCGCCGTCGGCGAAGCGGAATCGCCTTGCCGTCGAGGACGGTTTCGCCGGCAGCTCGACGAGCGGCCAGTGCGCCTCGATCAGCGCCCGGATCTCGCCGCCGGTCAAGACGTCGTCCTCCCGCCAAGCCTCGTCGGCGTCGAGCGGCATGAACTCGATGAAGCGGACGACGTAGGGCTTGCGGCGCGCGAGCGCGGCGAGGGCGGGCACCTCCTCCTCGGTGAAGCCGCGGATCGCGACGCAGTTGACCTTGATCGGACGGAGCTCGGGATGGCCCTCGGCCGCTTCGAGCCCGGCGAGTACGCGGTCGAGGGCGTCGCGGCGCGTGATCTCCGCGAAGCGAACGTGCGAGAGCGAGTCAAGCGACACATTGAGCCGGCGGAGGCCGGCCTCGACCAGGGGCCCGGCAAAGCGATCGAGCAGGACGCCGTTCGTTGTCAGCGAGAGGTCACGTAGGCCGGGTGTCCGTGCCAGCATGCCGACGAGCACCGGCAGGTCTCGCCGAACGAGAGGCTCTCCGCCGGTCAGCCTCACCTCGTCGACGCCCATGCGTGCTAGCAGACGGACGAGCCGCGAGATCTCCTCGAAGCTCAGGACCTCTTCGCGGTCGAGCCATTCGAGACCCTCCGCCGGCATGCAGTAGCGGCAGCGGAAGTTGCACTTGTCCGTGACCGAGACACGGAGCGATTTGATCTCGCGCCCCCAGGAATCCTGCAGCGGCTCCATTGGTGAAAGACTAGCCACGTTTTAGGCAGGCCCCGGCGCGGAAAGTCGCGTCCTACAACCGCTAAGGAGGCAACGAAATGTCCGAGTGGGAACAGGAAGGCGGTCAGGGCGGCGGCACCGAAGAGGGCGGCGGCATGGGCGGCGGCTCTGACGGCGAGTCCGGCGGCTTGGGCGGCGGAACCGAAGAAGGCGGCGACCTGGGCGGCGGTACCGAAGAAGGCGGCGGCATGGGCGGGGGCACTGAGGAAGGCGGCGACCTGGGAGGCGGCGTCTAAGCCCGCCCGGTCATGCCGTGTCCTAGTTCACGAAGGCGCCCACTGGGGCGCCTTCACCCGTTGAAAGGAGCAAGATGAGCGAGACCGACTGGAGGAAGGACAGCGGCGAGGACGACATCGACGAGCAAGGCCGCAATCCGACCCAGCAACGAATCGACGAGGAAACCGAGGTGGAGAACGAGCCGAGCCCACACCAGGGCGAGGAGGGCCAAGAGGTCGTCTGACCCGTCGTCTTGGTCTTCGCGCCCGAGACGGTCTTCACCGGCCTGTTCGCCGAGCGCGCGGACCTGCTCAGAGCAGCCAGCGCCCGTTCTCCTGGACGACATCGCCGTCGCACAGGAGCTGCCCGCCTGGACGCAGGTCCTTGACCATGTCCCAATGGATGACGCTTTCGTTCTTGCTGCCGAGCGTGGCGAAGCCCGCGCCGATCGCCAGGTGGACGGTCCCGTCGATCTTCTCGTCGAAGAGCGTGTTCTTGATGTGCCGCTGGATGCCGGGGTTGCAACCGATTCCGAGCTCGCCTAGGACGCGCGCACCCGCGTCGCGGTCGAGGGCATCGATCAGCACATCCTCGCCGCGTGTGGCCGAAGCCTCGACGACACGACCCCCCTCGAAGACAAGCCGGACACCTTCGATCTCGTGCGGCTCGATGGCGACCGGGAACTCGGAGAAGTGGACGACGCCTGTGGTGGCGTCCTCGACCGGGCTGAAGTAGAACTCGCCGCCGGGGAGGTTCGCGTGGCCGGCGTCGATCTCGCCCTCGCGGCCGTCGAGGCTGAGCGTCACGTCCGTGCCGGCGCCCACGATCCGCACTTCCGAGGCTTGGTTGAACCTGTCCATGTACTTCGCCATGCGCTTGCCCTCGGCGTCCCAGTCGCGCAGGCAGGCTCCGTAGAGGAAGTCCTCGAATTCGGCGAGCGGCATCCGCGCGTCCTGCGCGAGCGCGGCCGTCGGAAACCGGCAGGCGACCCAGGGAATCTCATCCGAGAGTCGCCGCATGCGCATCGCGTGCCGCGCCTGCGACAGCAACGCTCGCCGCTCGGCCGAGAGCTCGAGGCCGGCGGCCGTGTTCTCCGGAGCGCCGATATTCATCCAGGCGTCCATCGTCTCCCAGGCGTGGCGGTCCGCGGGCGCCACCTCCGACAGCGTCTCCTCCGGGGTCTCGAGCGCCCAGATCACCTCGAAGGGGACGTCTTCCATGCCGGCGTCGCCGAGGCGGACGAGCGGGTAAGCGCCGCGCCGGGCGATCGCGCGGACGACCTCCTGTACGAGGGCGCGGGCGAGCCAGGAGGAGTTGATCCAGACCTGCCAGCCCGGCTGGACATCCAACGAACGCTCGACGAGCAGCTTCGCGTACGCCTCGATCCGTGGGTCCACCCGGCCATCCTAAGGTTGCGTGAGCCCACAAGCATTGATACTCTTAGGCTTAGATTTTCTCAGCCGCAGAATCAAGCTAACCGAAGGAGAAACGAGCATGGCAAAGACAATTGGTATCGACCTCGGCACGACCAATTCCGCGATGGCCGTGATCGAAGGCGGCGAGCCGACCGTGATCCCGAACGCCGAAGGCGGGCGCACGACCCCGTCCGTCGTTGCGTTCCCGAGTGACGGCCAGCGGCTTGTCGGCGCACCCGCGAAGCGCCAGCAGGTGACGAACCCGCAAAACACGATCTTCTCGATCAAGCGCTTCATGGGCCGCAAGTTCGGCGAGGTCTCGGAGGAGATGAAGATCGTCCCCTACGAGGTCGTCGAAGGCCCCAATGGAGACGTCCGCGTCAAGGCGGCCGGCAAGGACTACGCGCCGCCGGAGATCAGCGCGATGATCCTCCAGAAGCTGAAGGCAGACGCCGAGGCCTATCTCGGCGAGTCTGTCGACGACGCGGTGATCACCGTGCCCGCGTACTTCAACAACGCGCAGCGCGAGGCGACCAAGGACGCTGGCAAGATCGCCGGCCTCAACGTCCTCCGCATCATCAACGAGCCGACCGCCGCATCACTCGCCTACGGGCTCGACAAGGAGGGCGAAGACCAGACGATCCTCGTCTTCGACCTCGGCGGCGGGACGTTCGACGTCTCCGTGCTCGAGCTCGGCGAGGGTGTGTTCGAGGTCAAGTCGACGAATGGGGACAACCACCTCGGCGGCGACAACTTCGACAAGGCGATCGTCGACTGGATGGTCAGCGAGTTCAAGCGCGACCAGGGCATCGACCTCTCGCAGGACAAGATGGCCCTACAGCGCCTCTACGAGGCCGGTGAGAAGGCAAAGATCGAGCTGTCGTCCACGATGGCGACGCAGATCAACCTGCCGTTCGTCACC
>VAWH01000056.1 GCA_005888315.1 Actinomycetota bacterium
TTCCGCCGCAGTCATGTCTAAAGATTCGGTGGTCAGCGCGTTTCGGTTGTCCCCTTTCCGGGGGGTTCGAGCCAGACCGAAGTCCAAATCCGCCTTAGGCCGAACGCAGCTGGTAGCAGTTCTCATATAGACCAGCCGATTTCGTGCTACCGTCGTCCGCCGCGGCGCCGCTGCGTCGCCCAGTTATGAGTCGAGGGATGGGAGGATCGACGTGAGGAACGGCTTGCGGCTTTGCTCATAGTCGCCATGCGGTCTCTCCCTTCTCGCTCGTGAGCCGGCGACCCTACTCCTCCGACGTGGCGCCTCCAAGCCATGTCCCGCGACCGGGTCCGGAGAGGAGGCCGCGTGGGCCCTGGCCCGGGAGCAGGTCTGCGGACGAGGCGAGGTAAGCCATGTCCCGGGACCAGGTCCGCACGAAGTCGGGGGCGAAATCGGCGCGCACTCGGCGCCCATCCGTGCGCCTTTTCTCGCTAGCGTCGGGGCGGGCCCACGCACCCCCACCCTTTTTGGGCGGGCCCAAAGCCGACGCCGCTGTCACCGCGGCCAAATGTCGCCCTCGACGAGCTCGACCGAGTTGCCGGCCGGGTCGCGGACGTAGATCGAACGGCCGCCACGATCCCATTCGATCTCTCGCTCGATCTCGATCCCACGACCGCGTAGCGACGCAGCGAAGCTGTCGAGATCGCCCGTCTCGACGCTGAAGGCCACGTGGCCGGCGCCGCTCGCGCCGTGCGAAGGTACCGGTCGCCCCGGCCGCGACGCACGTGCGGGATCGAAAATCAGGACCATGCCGCCGCCGTCGAGCCGAAAGGCGGCCGCCAGCTCGTCGGGCCCGTCCACCAGCCGCAGCCCGAGCGCTTCGGCGTAGAACGCGGCCGCCGCCGGAACGTCTGCGGCATACAGCACCGTCTCGTAGATGCCCGTGATGGCCACGGCCGGATTCAACCAGCGCCCCAGCCCTCGTCCGCGGGCTAGGCTCGCTGGATGCCGCGCCTTGTCGGCATCAACCACGTTGCGCTCGAGGTCAAGAGCGTCGACGACGCGCTCGAGTTCTACGGCCGGATCTTCGACCTCGAGCTGCGCGGCCGCTCGGCGCGGATGGCGTTCATCGATATAGGCGACCAGTTCATCGCGCTCTCGGAAGGAAGGACGCAGGCCCCTGATCGGAGCCGCCACTTCGGTCTCGTCGTCGACGACAAGGAGGCGACGCGCCAGGCACTCGAGGCGGCGGGCATCAAAACCCAGCCGGGACGCGGCCTCGACTTCCTCGACCCGTGGGGGAACCAGGTCCAGGTCGTCGACTACCGAGACATCCAGTTCACGAAGGCCCCCGAGATCCTGCGCGGCATGGGCCTCGACGGCCTGGCGAAATCCGAGCACGCCGTCGCCGAGCTCCGCGAGAAAGGGCTTACCTGACGTACGTAGCGGTCACGGTAAGCCGAGGGCATACGACCGAGCAGGCTGCACGCGTCGAAAGCTTCTGAGGGGGTTCACGGTCACGCAACGCCTGAGCTGACCGCCCCTATTCGTCGCCTCGCCGTCGCCGCTCGCGTTCCGCCCACCAGAGCTCGAAGCGGCCGCTCGGCGAATCGAGATACGCGCTGAGCTCGCTCTCCACGGCTGCGACGTCGTCGCGGAGCTGAAACATTTGGTAATCGAGCAAGGGGCCGCGCTCGCAGACGTGCTGCTCGGTGCTCGCGCGCTCGACCGCGGCGCCGCACTCCGAACAGGGCATGTACCGGGGTTGTGGAAACCGGATGCCCATGGGAAGAGAGTGCTTGCCGCATCGGACGCAGACGCCGGGGCCGCATCCCTCGAACGCGAGAGGGCGGCCACGCGGCCGCCCTCTCGAACCGCCAAAAGCCCGCCTGATCAGCGCGTCTGAGCCGCCGTCGCGCTGGGAATGGCGCCGACCTGCTGGAGCATCCCGAGCGTGTCCCAGTTGCTCCATTCCTCGACGATCTTGCCGTCCCGCAGCCGCGTGAGGTTCAGCCCTTCCACGACGATCTCCTTGCCCGTGGGCGGGACGCCCATGAGCTCGCCGGTGTGTCGACCGCGGCCCTCCCAGCGAGTCGCCACCGCGTCGCCCTCGGCGATCTGGTCTTTCACCGTGATGTGCGCGCCCTCGAACGCGTCGCTGTACTGCTTGAAGTTGTTCTTCGCGCCCTGCGGCCCGCGGATGGGCTCGGGAAGAGCCGGGTCGTACCCGACGTAGTCGCTGCTGATCAACTCGTCGAACACGCCGGGGTCCTGCCAACTGTCTTCCAGCGCCCGCCGCACGATCTCCTTGTTGCCAGTCGCCAATCGAACCTCCTTGTCGTCAACCGGGTCGCGGCGACTCTACGCCCGTCGTTGGGGCCGATCAATGGTCTCGGTGATAAAACCACGCAAAGTGCTCTTCGATCCCGCGGGCCACGGCTGCTAGACGACCGCGGCCTCGCCGAGCAAGGCCTTGGCCTCGGCGAAGAAGTCCGGCACCGGCTGCACCCGGTACTCGTTGCCGAGCTGCAGAGTCTTCGGCCCGGCCGAGGTCTCCAGCGCGACCACGACAGGCGCCTCGCCCGGGTACTCGCGGACGAGGGCGGCCAACTCGCGGATCAAGCCCGCTTTCGCGCGCAACGCATCGATCCGAAGCAAAACCTCGCGCCGTTCCGGCGTCGCCTCGAACGACGAGACCTCGAGCGCGATCAGCTTTGTCTCCCCCTCCTTGTGGTCGATCCGCGCCTTGACGACGAGGATCGCGTCCGGGACGAGCAGCTCGTGCGACGACGCGTAGACGGAGTTGAAGACGACGCATTCCGCCGACCCGATCACGTCGTCGAGCCGGACGAACACCATCGGCTCACCCTTCTTCGTCGTCACCTGCTTGACCGCCGAGACGATCCCGCCGACGGTGACGATCTCGCCGTCGCGCCGACGCTCCAGCTCGGCGAGGGCTGCGTCGGTCTTGCGCCGCAACTGGTCGCGCACCGCGTTCAAGGGGTGCTCGGAGACGTAGAGACCGAGCGTCTCCTTCTCCAGCCGGAGCAACTCGTTCTTCTCGAACTCGTACGTGGGGATCTCCGGGTGGTGCTTGGGCGCGGTCTCGACCTCGTCGCCGAGATCGAAGATCGACCCCTGCCCCGCAATCTTGTCCGCCTGCGAGCGCCCGCCCCACGACAGGGCCTGCTCGAGGCATTCGAGCATCCCCCGGCGCGTCGAGCCGGTCGAGTCCAGCGCGCCGCACTTGATCAAGGACTCCAGCGCCCGCTTGTTCGCGCACTGCGGGTCGACGCGCTCGGTGAAGTCCCACAGCGTCTCGAACGGTCCCCCCTCCTCGCGCGCCGCGATGATTGCCCGCGCGGCCGGATCGCCGACGTTCTTGACCGCGTTCAGCCCGAACCGAATCTTCCCCTCCACGACCGCGAAATCGTGCGCGGACGAGTTCACGTCCGGCGGCAGCACCTCGATCCCCATCTCCGCGCACGCCGCCACGTAGAACGGCACCCGGTCCTTCGTGTTCATGACCGAGGAGATCAGCGCCGCCATGTACTCGCGCGGGTGGTGAGCGCGCAACCAGGCGGTTCGGTAGGCGATCAGCGCGTAGCAGGCGGCGTGCGACTTGTTGAAGGAGTAATCCTGCGAGGACTCCATGTCCTTCCAGAGCTGGTTGGCGACCTGCGGCGTCGTGCCGCTCTGCGCGCAGCCCTCGAGAAACTTCTCCTTGAGGGACGCCATCAGCTCGTGGATCTTCTTGCCGATCGCCTTCCGCAGGTCGTCCGCCTCGGCGGGCGTGAAGCCGGCGATTTGCTTCGCGATCTCGAGATAGGACTCTTGGTAGATACAAATCCCGAAGGTTGAGCCGGTGATCGCCTCCAGCCGCGGATCGATGTACGCGACCTGCTCGAGCCCGTTCTTCCGGCGCGCGTAGACCGGGATGTAGGCCATCGGCCCCGGCCGGTACAAAGCGACCAGCGCGATCAGATCCTCGAACTCGGTCGGCTTCACCTGCCGTAGCGCCTCCCGCATGCCCGACGACTCGAACTGGAAGACGCCGGCCGCCTCGCCGCGAGCAAGCATTTCGTAGGTCTTGAGGTCGTCGAGTGGGATCTTGGAAATGTCCAACCCATTTCCGACCAACTCGACCGCCTTGTCGATCACGTCGAGGTTTCGCAGGCCGAGAAAGTCCATCTTCAGGAGCCCGAGCGCCTCGACGTCCCGACCTCCTGGTCTGTGCCCTTCTGCTGCAGAGGAACGATGTCGGTCAGCGGCCGGTCGGCGATGACGACGCCGGCAGCGTGGATCGAGTCCTGGCGGATCAGGCCCTCGAGCGGCTTCGCGAGGTCGACGATCTCCTTGACGAGCGGGTCGGAGTCGTAGGCCTGCCTGAGCTCGGCGCCGGGCTTGAGGCAATCGTCGAGATAGACCTTCGGACCCTCGGGGATGAGCTTGGCGACCTTGTCGACCGTCCCGTACGGGATCTCCAGGACGCGCCCGGCGTCGCGGACGGCGGCCCGCGCCATCATCGTCCCGAAGGTGATGATCTGCGCAACGCGATCGCGGCCGTACTTCTCGGCCACGTAGTTGATCACTCGGTCGCGGCCGGCAACCGCGAAGTCGATGTCCATGTCCGGCATCGACTTGCGGCCCGGATTGAGGAAGCGCTCGAAGAGCAAGTCGTAACGAATCGGATCGACGTCCGTGATCTCGAGGCAGTAGGCGGCGAGCGAGCCGGCCGCCGAGCCCCGTCCCGGCCCGACCGAAACGCCGTTCCGCTTCGCGAAGGCGATGAAGTCCCAGACGATCAGGAAGTAGTCGGCGAAGCCCATCTCCTTGATCGTCTTCAGCTCGAAGCGGAGCCGCTCGGTCAGCTCCGGCGTCACCGAGTCGTAGCGCTTTTGCAGGCCTTTCTCGCACAGCTCGACGAGGTAGTCGAATGCGTCGCGCCCGTCCGGCAGCGGGAACTTCGGCAGGAGGATCTCCCCGAGGGCGAGCTCCACGCTGCACCGCTCCGCGATCTCGAGCGTCCGCCCGACCGCCTCTGGATAGTCCGCGAAGTCGGCCGCCATCTCGGCCGGCGTCTTGAAGTAGAACTGGTCGGTGTCGAACTTCCAGTGATTCGGATTCTTGAGCGAGTCGCCCGACTGGATGCAGAGCAGCGCCTCGTGCGCGCGCGCGTCTTCATGCATGAGGTAGTGGACGTCGCCGGTCGCGACGAGCGGCAGCTTCGCGGTCGCCGCGAGCTCGGCCAGCATCGGGTTGATCCGCTGCTGGATGTCGAGCCCCGCGTTCTGGATCTCGACGTAGGTCGAGTCGCGCCCGAAGATCTGCGCGAGCCGATCAAGGTCGGCCGCGGCGTCGTTCGGCCGGTTCTCCTCCATCGCCTTCGCGACGCGCCCCGAGAGGCAGCCGGAGAGCGCAACGAGCCCGTCGGCGTGGTTTGAGAGCAGCTCCCAGTCGACGCGAGGCTTGTAGTAGTAGCCCTCGAGGTAGCCCGCCGAGGCGAGCTTGATCAGGTTCGAGTAGCCGGCGTTCGACTCGGCGAGCAGCGTCAGGTGCGCGTAGCCCTTTTGCTGGGCTTTTCTGTCGTCCGCGACGTAGACCTCGCAGCCGATGAGCGGCTTGACGCCCTGCTTCGTCGCCTCCTGGTAGAGCTGCACCGCGCCTGCGAGCGACCCGTGGTCGGTAAGCGAAACCGCCGGCATCTCGAGCTCGGCGGCCCGAGCCGCGAGCCCCGGAATCCGGCAAGCCCCGTCGAGGATCGAGTACTCGGAGTGGACGTGCAGGTGAACGAAGGGCGCCTCGGACACAGCCGGGCAATTGTAGAAGCGGCCTCGGCGGTCTCCCGAATGCCGAGGCCAGGCCTTTCGCTTCGACTCCCGAACCGGCCGTACCTCGAAGGCCTGACCGCGATCGGTGAGGTCGGCGACCGCGAGAACACACGGGCGCGTTCCGTTGCAGCTCCGCTTCGGCGCCCCTGGAGCCGCTCTGTCGTGGTCGAGGTGATCGCGACGCTCGCGCCGAGACTGCGGCAACCTCTTCAGGAGCCTCACGGGCTCGACCTGTCCGGCACGGACTAGCCACTCTAGGCCTCTTGCAGACGTGAGCGTAGCCCGTATTCTTTACTCGGATGGCCACAGTAAAGAAACGGCGTCGACGTGGGTACACGAGGGTCTCGCGCAAACACCAGGTGACCATTCCTGCGCGCGCCCTCGAAGAAGCGGGTTTGAGCGTGGGAGACGAGTTGAAAGTCGACGTCGATCCCGCTGGGCGCATTCTGCTCAGCCGGGTCGATGAGATCGCTACTCGCCGGAAGGCGATCAGGCGTACCGCGGGCGTTCTATCCGGCGTCTATCGACCCGCAGAACTCGAGAAGCTCCGTAACGAGTGGCGCTGATCGTCCTCGACGCGAGCGTCGTCATCGCTCATCTCGATCCAGCCGACGCACATCACGACCAGGCGATGGCGTTTCTGCTCGAACATGCCGACGATGACCTGAGGCTGCCGGCCTCGGCCTACGCCGAGACACTCGTCGACCCGGCCCGCAGGAAGCGAGTCGACGAAGCCCGCAACGCGGTCGAGGCCATGCGGTTACAGATCGAGCCGATCACGAAGGCAATCGCAGAACGAGCCGCGTCGTTGCGCGCGAGCCGGCGGATGCTGAGGCTCCCGGACGCACTCGTCCTCGCATGCGGCGACGTGCTGGATGCGGATTTGGTCGTCACAGCGGATCGTCGCTGGCGGCGGCTCGAACGCGTGCGCGTGATCTCTTGAAGCTCACGCCGGGCCGGTCAGAGCTCGGCACGTTTTACTCAGACTTTGCAGGCGTCGCCGGTTGGAAAAGAGCTGCTCCGGGGAGGTTTTCGGCGAGCCACAACCTACCGCGAAGGGAAGTGAGGCTAGATGCGACGTCTGATTCTCGGTGTCGCCGCCGCCTGCGCGATCGTCGCGCTCACTGCGAGCGGGGCGCCGGCGAAGAACGGAAACGGCGTCATGTGCGTCCTCCATGCGAGGCTGACAACCACGAACGAGACGACAGGCTCGACGTCAACCGCCAGGGGCCACACCCAGATCAAGGTTCGTGCCAACGGCACGATCGAGTTCAAGACGCACATCCTCAATCAGGACGGCGAAACGTTCGTCGCCGGACACATCCACCAGGCACCGGTCGGCGTCGCCGGCCCGATCGTCGTGCCGCTGTTCGTATCGCCGACTCCGGCGACAAATGCGCGCCACATTAGGCAGAGCGGCGTTGCGACCCCGAACGCGGGCACGACCGGCGCCGCGCTGTGCACGAACCCGAGCGCCTACTACGTCAACTACCACACGACAGCGTTCACGGGCGGGGCAATCCGCGGCCAACTTCACTAGCAACGCGAGGGGAACGAGGGGGCGGGCGAGGGCTCGCCCCTTCCGCTCCTCGAACCTGGCTAGGACTCCAGCCGTTGGTAGAGGTGGAACACCAGCCGCTCGACGACGTCGACCGGCCCGGTCGCCGACTGAAGCCGCCGCTCGAGCTCTTCAGACATCCACTGTTCTTCGTCGTCCGACCACGTCTCGAGCAGCTCGTCCGGGTCGTCGTAGTGCTCGACGATCTCGTGCGTGCGCGCGGCAACGCGATGGAAGAGGCCGAGGTGGACCGTCTCGAGCATCCCCCCTTCCGTCGCGCGGAGCTCGTCCAGGAACCGCTCCTCCCGGAGCTCGCCTAGCTTCCCGCTGCGTGCGACGACGCGCGGCCACGGGGGCGCGATCGGGTGGAAGTCGAGCAGCAAGCCGCCGGGAACGAGGGCTCTGTGCGTATCGCGGAGGACGTTCACGACGTCCTTTGGCTCAATTCATCAGAGCGACCAGGAGAAGAGCGCGATGTCGAACCGCCGGCGGGGCGGCGTGATCCTCTTCGCCACCCGAAACTTGACGCGTTTCGCCAGCGACGCCGGGCGGGCACGGCGCGCCTCGCGAATCTCGTCGCGCTTCGGGTCGATCCCGAGTACGTACGCCGCGTCGTGCGCGTAGAGGAAGGTGAAGCGCCCGTCACCGCAGCCCATCTCGAGCACACGCTTGCCCGAAACGTCCACGAGCTCGCGAACGGTGTCCAGCTCGAGCCGATCGACCTGCACCCGACGACCCTACAAAACCGCCGGCTGAGTAGGCTCGCGCGATGACCAAGAGCGTCCTCGAAGCGCCCCCGCCGCGGTTCTCGGCCGACGAGGTCGCGACGATCGCCGCCGCTCTGTTCGGGCTCGAGGGCCGCGCGACCGACCTCGGCAGCGAGCGCGACCAGACCTTCCTGATCGACGACGGCGGCGCAGGCGGCGTACTCAAGATCTCCAACCTCGGCGAGGAGGCCGCCGTGCTGGAGCTCGAGACAGAGGCGATCCTGCACGTCGCGCGCGTCGACCCCGAGCTGCCGGTCGCACACCCGCGGCTGGCGCTGAGCGACGAGTACTGGCCGCGCTACGACGGCCCGGACGGGCCTCACTACGTCCGGCTGTTCGAGCGATTGCACGGCCGCTCGGGCGGGCCCGAGCTCGACGACCGGGCGCTCTTCGCCTACGGCGCGACGCACGCGCGCCTCAACCTGGCGCTGCATGGCTTCTTCCACCCGGCAGCTGGGCGGAAGCTGCTCTGGCATCTCGCAGCCGCGGCCGACCTGCGGCCGCAGGTCTCCGCCATCGTCGACCCCTCACGGCGCCGGTTGGTCGAGAACGTGCTTGACCGCTACGAAGAGCGCGTGACGCCGCGCTGGCCGATGCTGCGCGCGCAGGTCGTCCACGGCGATCTGAACCTCGACAACGTACTCCTCGACGACCAGGGCCGGATCTCCGGCATCGCCGACTTCGGCGATATCGCGTTCGGCGCGCAGGTGGCGGACTTTGCCGTCGGGGTCGCCTCGCTCCTGCGCGGTCGCCCCGCGGATGACGTCTTCCGCGCCGGCCGGATCGCGATCGACGGCTACCAGTCGCGCATCCCGCTCGAGCCGCTGGAGCTCGACGTCCTCGCCGACCTCGTGGCAGCGCGTCTGGCCGCGATCGTCACGATCAGCGCCTGGCGCGTCCAGCGCTACCCCGAGAACGCGGCCTACATCCAGGCCTGGGACGACGACTCGTGGCAGCTGCTGGAGCTGTTCGACACGACCGGCTACGACGAGGTCGCACGCGAGTTCGGCGCGCCGCGGTCCCCGGTGCCGACCGGCGAGCTCGCGAGACGCCGCAGCGAGGCGCTCGGGCCGGCGCTCACCGACCTCACGTACCGGCGTCCGGTCCATGTCGTCCGCGGCGAAGGCGTCTGGCTCTTCGACGCGGACGGCAATCGCCTGCTCGATGCCTACAACAACGTCCCGGTCGTCGGCCACTGCCACCCGCGCGTGACCGAGGCGGTCGTCCGCCAGACGCGGCTGCTGAACACGCACGCGCGCTACCTGTACGAGCCGCTGATCGAGCTCGCCGAGCGATTGGTCGCGACGATGCCGCCGGGCTCGGGCCTCGACACGGTGATGCTCGTCAACTCCGGCAGCGAGGCGAACGAGCTGGCGTGGCGGTTCGCGCTCGCCGCAACCGGCGGGCAAGCCGGGATCGTGACCGAGCACGCCTACCACGGCGTGACCACGGCGATCACGGATTTCTCGCCCGAGGAATGGCCGAGCGGCTTCCGGCCGGCGAACGTCGAGACGATCGCCCCGCCCGGAACCGGCGGCACCGATATGCAAGCGGCGCTCGAGCGGCTGCAAGGACGCCTCGCAGCGACGTTCATCGACGGCGCCTTCACGAGCGACGGCATCCGTTTTCCTTCAGCCGAGGAAGTCGCCGCACTGGTCGAAGAGACCCACGCTGCGGGCGGGCTCTTCGTCGCCGACGAGGTGCAGGCGGGCCACGGCCGCACGGGCGAGCACCTCTGGTCGTTCGTGCGCTACGGCGTCACGCCCGACCTCGTCACGCTCGGCAAGCCGATGGGAAACGGCTATCCGGTCGCAGCAGTGATCACGCGCCGGGAGATCGCCGACAGCCTCGCCGCGACGACGCGGGTCTTCAGCACCTTCGGCGGCAACCCGGTCGCCGCTCAGGCCGCGCTCGCCGTCCTCGACGTGATCGAGGACGGGCGCCTGGTCGAGAACGCCGCGCGGGTGGGCTCGCGGCTCGCCAGTTCGCTCGACGCCCTGCGCGCCTCAGCCCCCTCGATCGCCGAGGTCCGCCGCCGAGGCCTGCTCGTCGGTATCGAGCTCGCGATGCCCGACGGGACGCCCGACCCGGAGCTCGCCGAACGCCTGGTCAACGATCTGCGCGAAGAGGGAATCCTGATCGGCCGCACCGGCCGCCACGAGAACGTCCTGAAGATCCGGCCACCCCTCGTCTTCGCCGACGAGCACGCCGACGTGCTGGTCGCGGCGGTTTCCGGCGCCGTCGCGGCTCGGACCTAACGAGAGCCGTTCAGCACGCGAAAGCCCGTCACCGGGTGCAACTCCGCGTAGTTCCGGGCGTGTCCCGACTGCCCGTGCGGAAAATCGAAGAAAAGAACGCCAACAATTCGCACCGGCACGCCCGGGTGGATCCATGAGCCCCCGACGGGGCCGCCCACTGCGTGCTCGAGCTCGGTCCGCGCCAACGCCATCGCGTAGCGATGCTGCGCCCCGGAGGTGCAGCCGGTCAAGGGCATCTCGGCGATCATCGTCGCGCCACCCTGCGCGAGGACGAGGTGGTAGTCCGAATCCGACTCGCGCTTCACGCTCACGAGGCGGGCCTGGACGCCGAAGACGCGCGTCTCGAGCGGGCCGCGCGAGTCCTGGCCGCCCGGGTTCGCCTGCAGCGAGCCGAGATAGCGGACGGTCGCGGGACGGACGGTGAAATCGATCTGCCGCGCCCCCGGATCGGAGAGCGTCTTGACCGGCCAACGCTCGACGCCGCAGAGCGCGCCCCGAACGACGCGGGTGGCCTCGTGCTCCTCCCCCGCCTCGGCTCCGGCTCGAAGGGGAGCGCCGTGACCCTGGCGCGGGACGAGCACGGCCGCGAGCGACACCCCGGCGACGGCGACCGCCGCGACGATCCCTGCCCGGAGCTTCACAGGACTCGTACCGCAGCGGCGAGCGAAACAGACATGGCCCGATGTTACGAGCCGCGCCGGAAAACGAGGCTTCCGCTCGCCGCCGGCCGCTACGCTGGCCGGCCATGCCCGCCCGCCGAGAGGACCTCCGCAACGTCGCGATCGTCGCCCACGTCGACCACGGCAAGACGACGCTCGTCGACGCCCTGCTCTGGCAGGCCGGCTCGTTTCGCGCCAACGAGGACGTGGCCGAGCGCGTCATGGACTCGCTGGACCTCGAGCGCGAGAGGGGGATCACGATCCTGGCCAAGAACACGGCCGTCCAAATCGGCGACACGAAGGTGAACATCGTCGACACGCCGGGCCACGCCGACTTCGGCGGCGAGGTCGAGCGCGGGCTGACGATGGTCGACGGCGTCCTGCTGCTCGTGGACGCGAGCGAGGGGCCGCTGCCGCAGACGCGCTTCGTCCTGCGCAAGGCGCTCGAGGCGCGCCTGCCGGTCGTGCTCGTCGTCAACAAGGTCGACCGCTCCGACGCGCGACCCGAGGCGGTGGTGAACGAGGTCTACGAGCTCTTCCTCGATCTCGACGCGGACGAGTCGCAGATCGAGTTCCCGATCGTCTACGCGAACGCGCGCGAGGGCCGCGCAGGCTTCGCACCGGACGAGCTGGCCGACGACCTTGGCCCGCTCGTGCAGACGCTGCTCGCGACCGTGCCGGCGCCATCGTACGACTCCGACCACCCGTTGCAGGCGCTCGTCACGAACCTCGATGCCTCGCCCTACGTCGGCAGGCTTGCGCTGCTCCGGATCCAGCACGGGACGATCCGCAAGGGCGAGCTGATCGCCTGGTGCCGCGCCGACGGGACGATCGAGAACGCGCGAGTCACCGAGCTCTACGTGACCGAGGCGCTCGACCGCGTCCCGGCCGACGAGGCGGGCCCGGGCGAGATCGTCGCGCTCGCCGGACTGCCCGAGGTGACGATCGGCGAGACGATCGCCGACCCCGAGGATCCGCGCCCGCTGCCCGTGACCACGGTCGACGAGCCGGCGCTCGCGATGACGCTCGGGATCAACACCTCTCCGCTCGCCGGCACCGAGGGCGACAAGGTGACCGCGAGCGCCCTGATCGGCCGGCTCGAGCAGGAGCTCGTCGGCAACGTCGCGCTGCGCGTCCGGCCGACCGCGCGACCGGAGGTCTGGGAGGTGCAGGGCCGCGGCGAGCTGCAGCTCGCGGTGCTGGTCGAGATCATGCGCCGCGAGGGCTTCGAGCTGACTGTCGGCAAGCCGGAGGTCCTGACGCGCGAGATCGACGGCAAGAAGCACGAGCCGGTCGAGCGCGTCGCGATCGACGTGCCGGAGGAATACATCGGCGTCGTCACGCAGCTGCTCGCCTTGCGCAAGGGCGCGCTGCAGCAGATGGTCAACCACGGCACCGGCTGGGCGCGGATGGAGTACCTGGTTCCCGCGCGAGGCCTGATCGGCTTCCGGACGGAGTTCCTGACCGAGACCCGCGGGACGGGGATCATGCACCACGTCTTCGAGCGCTGGGAACCGTGGCACGGCGAGCTGCGAACCCGGCCGACCGGCTCGCTCGTGGCCGATCGCCGAGGCCAGGCGACCGCGTTCGCGATCGCCGCGCTGCAGGAGCGAGGCTCGCTGTTCGTCGCCCCGCGGGAGGAGCTCTACGAAGGCATGGTCGTCGGCGAGAACGCCCGCGCCGAGGATCTCGACGTCAACGCGAGCAAGGAGAAGAAGCTGACGAACATGCGCTCGGCCACGGCTGACGAGCTGGTGCGCCTGATCCCGCCGCGCCCGCTGTCGCTCGAGCAGGCGCTGGAGTTCATCGCAGACGACGAGTGCGTCGAGGTGACGCCGAAGAGCATCCGGCTGCGCAAGGTCGAGCTGTCACCGCAGAAGCGGCAGACGCAAGCGTCAAGACGAAAGCGGGAGCGAGACGCGGCGCCGGCGTAGCACTCGCTCGGCCGGTCAGTGATCGAAGGCGCCGCCGGCCTTCTTCTTGGCCTTCTTCTCCTGGCGCTTTTCCTTCAGCGTCTTCTGCGCGGCCTTCTTCGCTAGCTGCTTTGGTTTTTGCTGGCCCTTCACGGGGCTCCTCTCGTCGGCTTGGTCCTCCATTCAAGCCGATTGTCTGTTTTTCCTCTAGGCGCCGATGATCATTACGAGTTGCGAGGTGCTGCCGTTCGAGCACGACTTTTGGAGCTTCTACTTGCTGACGCCGTAGCTGCATTAGTAGCTCTCACCCTGCGAGCTCAAGAAAGCGCTCGAACCGAACCTCCAGGCGCTCCCGGTCAGGCCGGTCCAGCTCCCGCACAGGGAGTTGGAGCGGAATGTCGTGGAACCCTTTCAAAAGATCGAGCATCGGCCCGTCTTCGTCTTCGAGCAGCCGACGCGACACGTGGACGGTGTAGTCGGGCGAGACGCCGACGAGGCTCTGGTCGAACGCGCGATGGTGGGTTGAGCAAAGGCTGAGACCGTTTCGTACCGTCGGCTCGCCTCCGGACTCCAAGTCACCAACTATGTGAGCGGCATCCAACAGCCGAATCTCCTTCAACGTGCAAATCGCACACTGACTGCTGTACGCAGGAACGACCCGTCCCCGAAAGCGCGCTTGATGAAGGCGAACCCGTGTCTGGCGCACGGCGTAGCGACGTTCGTCGAGATCTTCGAGCGGCGTAGGAGCCGGCTCGTCCACCGGACCGACGAATGTCCCTGGGGTAACGACCACGGATCGCGCTACCGGATCATCAGACCTGACGTAGCACGGGAAAACGGGCTTGTACCAGCTGGGTCGCGTCCCGATGAAATACACAATTGGGACCTGGAGCTCGTAGGCGGCGCGAAGAGCGCGATTGTCAGACTGATTGACGTCCCCCGCGCGGTACGCGTAGATGAACCCGTCCTCAACGATCTCGTCGTCGTACGGCGATTTCGCTGACGTATGTATCGAGAGCGCCGCCGGTCCAGTTTGCACTGCGCTTCGGTAGATGCCCTTCTGACGATTCAAGAACGGAATCCGCCTGCCGCGGAACGGGAAACCGCGCTCCAATCCGCCGACGTACGGGATGTCCTCACCGAACTCGGCGGCAAGGATCGACAGGTGCGCCATGCACGCGGTGCGGACGTCCTCGTCTCGCAAGTGCGGCGATTCTAAGACGCTAACGCGTGCCGACGCGAGTCCTGTGCCCAATAGTTAGCGGTCTCGTCTTAGACTCCCCGAGTGGCCCGGATGATTCCAGAGTCGGCACGAGAAGACGCTGAAAGCCGCGCGGGACCTGAGGTCGCCGAAGCGGCTGTGTGAATAGCTCGCTGAGCGCGTGGCGCAGCCGTGCGTTCAGGATCGTCAGCCCGAACGTGTCCACGAAGATCGCCCAGACCGGGGCCCGTGGGTGCAGACCGTGGGCCTCACCCGCTCCGCGGTCGGAGAGAATCAGGAGCGATGGATGAAACCGAGCGGCGCGCGCTCGCCGAGGAGGTGACCGAGTCACGCTGGGAAGCGGCGCCTGCCGTCCTCGTCGTGATCGTCTTCCAGCTCGCGCTCGCGCTGATCAGCTTCATGCGCGATTGGAAGCTCTGGGGCCTGCCGTGGTGGGTCTGGACGATCGCCGTCCCGCCCGAGGCCATTCTCCTGATCGCGCTCGCCTGGGCCCGAGCGCGCACGTGGCTGGAACGCATAGGACATCGCCGCAACGCCGCCCTGACCTTGCTGGGCTTGATCAGCGTCGAGAACGCGTTCGCCCTCGTCGCGCTGCTCGGGTCGTTGGTCAGCGGCAACGAGACCAGCGGCGGCCAGCTGCTTCTGACGATCTGGGGGACCAACGTGATCGCCTTTGCGCTGTGGTTCTGGGGAATCGATCAAGGCGGCCCGGTCAGGCGCCTCGAGCCGAATCCGCCGGCCGCCGATTTTCGGTTCCCGCAGCAGGAGAGCACACGGCCCGGAGAGCCCGTCTGGCGCCCGCTCCTTTTCGACTACATCTACGTCTCCTTCACGAACTCGATTGCGTTTAGCCCGACCGACACGATGCCGCTGACCCGCCGGGCGAAGCTGTTGATGATGGCCGAGTCCGCGGTCTCGGCGGCCGCGATCCTGCTCGTCGCCGCGCGGGCGGTCAACATCTTCAAGTAACCGCCTTCCTATAGCGACCACCAGTACCACAGTTCGCGGCCGTCGGCAGCCGCTTCGCGATCGAGTGCGCTTATCGAGGGAGAGTTCATCGGTCGCGGCCCAGCTCGCGGCGAGGGTGTTGATGTCCCTTGCTTCGGCAAGCGCATCACGAAGCTCGGTCGGAATGGTGAGAACACCCGCCTCCTCGCTCTCGGCTTGGGGGCCTTCGCCGATGCGTTCGAGGAGCTGGTCGTACCTTCCCACTCCAAGAATCTCGCCGAGCGTGGCGAGGCTGACCTCCGTCAGTCCTTTGGCCTCGACGATCGACAAGCGGCCGTACGGCCCTTCTTCGACGAGGACGTCGTCGACGTCTTCGACAGACGCCGCAAAGAACTGGCCCAGCACGTCCTCTTCCTGCCCGTCCGCGCGATCCTCAGTCACTGTCGCTCGCGACCTCGGCCGAGTAGACGTCGTACGGCAGCCGCTCGAGCACACGCTGGCGCGGCTCCGGCACGGTGAAGAAGCGCGGCAGCGCGTGCTCGGCGAGCCAGCCGAGCTCCGCGCTCGCCGCGAGCACACGGTCAATCGCCCCGCGGTCGCCGCCGAGAGCCACGAACTCGACTCGGTCGCGCCAGGGCTCCAACACCCGCACGGCGACTTCAGCCGCTTCCTCGATCAGCGCGCGAGCCTGCTCGTCGCGCCGCCGGCTGAAGCGGCCGGACGACGAGCCGCCCTTCTTATGCCGGCCCTTGACGAAACGGGAGCCGACCTTCGACGCGACCAGCCGTTCGCCGTCGAAGACGCCGACCGCGTAGCCGCCGAGGCGAACGAGCAGCGCAGCAACGACGTGGTCGGCGGCCAGCGCCTCGAACAACGGCTCGAGCTGCACGACGTCGTACTCGCCCTCGTGCGCGAGCCCGAACGGCGGTCGGACGACGATCAGCTCGCCGGCGGTATCGATTCGCGCCTCTCCGCCGGCGTAGATCGTGCGGCCGGGCTCGCCCGCGAGCGGTGCCAGGCGCTTGCGGACGTTCTCGCGACCGACGAAGCGAGCCATCGCGCCAGCCTAGGCGGACCAAAGGAAAGGGCGGCCGAAGCCGCCCTTCACATTTGCGCGTCCCGTCCGTCTCTGCGGCCCAGGCGTGCGGTTCGCGCTTTCTGATGTTGGCTCTTCGGTCCGAACCCGGCACCCCCCTGAAGGGGGTTTCCCCCGGACAACAGGAGCAAATGCTTGTCTGAACGACGAGGTAAGAGGTGGGCTACGATCCCGCGCGACTCAAGTCGGGCCGGTCGCTCTCGCGGTCGTTCGAAGAGCGTTCGGCTTTCCTAGCTTTTGGGAGGGGAGGGCAACAATGAGACTTAGTAGACGTGCGGCGGCGCTCGTCACACTTGCCTGCGCGGCCATCGGGGCGCTGATGCTGACGGCGAGCGCGGGTAGCGCGACCCAGACGCAGCGATACGACATCTCCACGCTCGCCGGCAAGGTCGCATCGCTACACGGCACCGCCGGGTTGCAGATTCGGTTCTCGGCGTTCATCGAACAGGAGGCGGCCGACAGTGCAGCACCGCCGGTCGCAACGCCGATCACCCCGACGTTCGTGCTTGGCAGCCCATTGGACGGAACGAGCATCCAGCCGCCCGATGTGACGGTCAACCAGGACACCGCCGGCGCGCCGCAGAACGAGACGGCGATCGCGGTCGATCCCAACAACCCGAACCACGTCGTCGCCGCTGCGAACGATTACGTGAGTCGGACGTGGAGCTGCACCGTCAGCGGGACCCCGTGCAGCGCGCTGGGCGACGCCTATTCCGGCACGTATTTCTCCAACGACGGTGGCCAGACTTGGTGCTGCACCGCGACCGATCCTTCGCATCTCGGGACGCTGATCCCGGGGGTCGAGCACCTGACCGGCGGGCCATACGATGCCGGCGGCGATCCGGCCGTGGCCTGGGACAGCCAGGGTCACGTCTACTACGCGGGCCTGGGATTCAACCGTACGAGCGCGCCGAACACGGTGACGGTCAGCCGTGGCACGTTCTCCGGTGGCAACCTGAGCTGGTCAGCACCGACGTTCATCAATCCGACCACCTCACCGGCGATTCTCAATGACAAGGAATGGATTGCGGTGGACAGCAACACGTCCAGCCCGTTCCGCGATCGCGTGTACGTCACCTGGACTCGGTACATCTTCAACGCACACACCGGCGCGTACAGGCAGTCGCCGATCTTTTTCGCGTCCTCGAGTAACGGCGGCGCGACCTTCACCTCGCCGAAGGCGATCTCGGGCAACGTCCTCTACAGCCAGGGGTCTCGTCCGGTCGTCGGGCCGGATGGGGCTCTCTACGTGTTCTGGGACGGTGCCACTCGGCTGGCCTCGCTCGACTCGACCTGGGTCGTGAAGTCGACCGACGGTGGGGCGACTTGGGGCAAGCCCGTGCAGATCTCGACTCTCCACGAGACCGAGGTGCTCGGGGACACGGCGTTTCGCGTGAACAGCTTCCCGGCGGCCGCCGCGGCTCCGAACGGCGATCTGTATGCGACCTGGACCACGGAAATGGATCCGGGCGGATCGGTGGCGGTGTGGAGCAAGTCGACCGACGGCGGCGCCCACTGGACGGCGCCGCTGCGGGTCTTCGCAGCGGCAACGCGAACGCCCATCGGTTATCCGGTCGCGCAGCCTTCCGGCGGAACACTGGACGCGCCCTCGCCCGCAGGTCCGGTCGAGGACGTCTTCCCGTCCGTTTCGGTCGGCTCGGACGGCCACGTCGTGCTGGCTGCGTATCGAGGGGATGTGGTTTCGCCCTGGCAGACCTGCGCCGCCGGGCCGCCACCGCCCGAAGGCCGGATCAACTGCACCCAGCTCGGCGATTACATCCACAACACCCGGCTGGACTACTGGGCTACCAATGGCACGACGACGAGCGTCGTGAGCACGCACCCGATCAACACCCGCAACGGATTCGGGGGCGGATTCTTCGGCGACTACACGGACATCGACATCGGTTCGGAGGGTGTCCTCCACGCGTTCTGGACCGACTCCAACAACAAGCAGAACGTGGAGTGGTGGTACGGCCTGCAGTTCGTACCAACACCGATCAACCAGGAGGACGTCGTCGTCTGGAACGGGACGTTCTAACCGCGTTCGATGCCGGGATAGACGGGCGTGGCGGCTTTGCGGCCACGCCCGTCTAAACCCGGTTGCTGGAGCGGAGCACAATGAGAAGCGGGACCCGCCGCCAGGTCCCGCTTCATCTCCCGTGAGAGAGCCGCATTGAGTTCCTCGAGGCCCCGCCGCAAAGGGGGCCCCTCGGTATGACTTCCGAGGTCGCCCCCGCCGCATCGGGGCGTCTCTCGGTTGCAAACCCACTATCGGGCAAGGGCCCTCGGTTGATCCATCACCCTTTGGCGGTTGACTGCTTCACTTCACTTACAACCGGCTTACGAAGGCGGTTTCCGACCGGTTTCGCTGCTACTGTGAGTGCACGGGACGGCAATCCTGTCGCCCGGTGAGATGCGCTTCTCGTTCCTCCTTCGGGTGTTTCGAGGTCGGCAAGTCTCGAACCCGTAAAGGAGTCGAACAACATGTCACAGCATTCTTTTCGCGAGCTCGGCGTGTCCGCGCGCGTCGTCGACGCGCTCGCCGCCCGCTCGATCCACACGCCCTTCCGAATCCAGGAGCTTGTCCTGCCCGACGCGCTGGCGGGGCTCGACGTCCTCGCCAAGTCGCCCACAGGCTCGGGCAAGACGCTCGCGTTCGCGATTCCGATCGCGGAGCGGACCGTCCCGAGCGACGGGCGCGTCTCGGCGCTCGTGCTCGTCCCGACCCGTGAGCTCGCCTCGCAGGTGACGGCGGAGTTGCAGCCGCTCGCGAAAGCCAAGGGCCTCACGGTCGCGTCGGCCTACGGCGGCGTGCCGCTCCGCGCACAGGGAAACCGCGCGAAGAGCGCCCACGTCCTCGTCGCCACCCCGGGTCGGCTCGAGGATCTCGCCCAGCGGCGGATGATCGATCTCTCGCACGTCCGGACCTTCGTGCTCGACGAGGCCGACCGGATGCTCGACATGGGCTTCCAGCCGCAGGTCGACAAGATCGTGCGCCGGCTGCCGCGGAACCGCCAGACGATGTTCTTCTCGGCCACGCTCGACGGCACCGTCGGCGATCTCGCCCGCGCCTACACGAACAGCCCGTCGCGGATCGAAGGCGAGCTATCGAATGCTCAGCCGGCAGAGATCGAGCACCAGTTCGTCTCGGTCACGGCCGACACGAAGGTCGAGACGCTCGTCGAGCACATCAAGGCCTCGGACTCGACGCTCGTCTTCGTCAGGACGAAGCGCGGGGCCGACCGCCTCGTGCGAAAGCTCGAGCGCCACGGCGTCAGGGCGGCCGCGATGCACGGCGACATGTCGCAGCGCGCGCGTGAGCGGGCGCTGGCGCAGTTCGAGAGTGGCAAGGTCGCGACGCTCGTCGCCACCGACGTCGCCGCCCGCGGGCTCGACCTGACGGAGATCACGCACGTGATCAACTTCGACCCGCCGGAGGAGGACAAGGGCTACGTCCATCGCACCGGCCGCACCGGCAGAGCGGGCCGCAGCGGCACGGCGATCACGTTCGTCCTCCCGGACCAGCAGGCCGAGACCGGCCGCGTCGCTCGCCGGCTCGGCCACCACGCTCAGTTCGAGCACGCCGGGATGCGCGCCGGCCCCGCGAAGCTCCTGTACACGAGCCGCCGCGGGCGCCGGTCGAAGTGGTAGGCGGTTAAAACAAGCGGGGGCGCCCGCCGCGCGGACGCCCCGACTCGTCCGGAAAAGCTCAGCTCGCGCGTCGTTCCAAATCCGCCCACGGGGGTAGATCCGGTCCTCGATAGTTCTGACGAAGGAGGCGGTATGAGCCTCAGATCTCGCGCTTCGCTACTAGCTTTGGCCGCATTCGCAGCGACTGTCCTTCCTGCGGCCGGGTCGGCCGCGCCCGCCTCGACCAGCTTCAGGATCGTTGGCTACGAATACGCGTTCACATCGACGGTCGGGTCGTTCGCGGGCACCGGCGCAGGTAACGCAGGCGATACCGGGGCGTGGAACGCCAGGGTCGAGCATGACCCGCTCAGCTCGAGTCCCACGTACGTCAACGGAGGCGATTTCCAGATGGCGACCACGAGCCCGGCCGGCAGTGTCGACTTCGTCGATGGAACGTTCGCCTACCACGGCGGCACGATCACGATGCTCAAACCGGGCGCGTACTGCACGAACCAGCGGTACCGGGTCACCGGGACTTTGCAGGATGTCTCGACGAGCACGTCAGCCGGCGGGTCGGGCGCTTTCGCCGTGACCTTGACGCACTACCGGACCCTGCTGTTCGGGCATTGCATCATCTACAAGGCCCGGGTCGCAGGAAGCGTGGACTTCACCTACCAGCAGTGAAAGCGGTAGAACAGCACCTACTTTCGAGAGAGCTCCCAAAGGAGGTCGTTGAGATGGAAGCTCACATCGGCGACAGCATTGTGCTCGAGTCCGAGCGGGTCGGCCAGCCGCCGCACACCGGCGTGATCGAGGACGTGCTCCAGCAGCAGCCACTGCGCTGCCGCGTGCGGTGGGAGGATGGCCACGAGAGCATCGTCTCCCCCGCGGCGGGCGCCGCGCGGATCGAGCCGAAGAACGCCAAGTCGCTGGGCTAGTGCCCAAGCACCCGATGGGGTACGTACGGCTCCTCGAGCCGCGCGATCTCGTCAGGCGATAGCGCCAGCTCGGCCGCGGCCAGCGCGTCCTCGAGGTGGCCGAGCTTCGTCGCGCCGACGATCGGCGCGGTCACGCCCGGCCTGTGCAGGAGCCAGGCCAGGGCGACCTGGGCCGACGGCAGGCCTCGCTCGCCGGCGACCTCCGCGAGCTGGTCGACGACGTCGAAGTCCTCCGGGCGGCCGTACCACTCGTCCTGGAGCGGGTCGGTCTCGGAACGCCGCGTTCGGCGCTCGCCCTCCCGCGTGCGCGTACCCGCGAGGAAGCCGCGGGCGAGCGGGCTCCACGGAATGATCCCGACGCCCCGGTCGATGCACTGCGGAATCATCTCCCGCTCCTCCTCGCGGTAGATCAGGTTGTAGTGGTTCTGCATCGAGACGAACGGGGTCCAGCCGTGACGTTCCGCGACATGCTGGGCCTTGGCGAACTGCCACGCGTACATGCTGCTCGCGCCGATGTAGCGCGCCTTGCCGGACTTGACGACCTCGTGCAGCGCCTCCATGGTCTCCTCGATCGGGGTCTCGAAGTCCCAGCGATGGATCTGGTAGAGGTCGACGTAGTCGAGCTCCAACCGCTTTAGCGACGCGTCGATCGCCGCGAGGATGTGCTTGCGCGAAAGGCCGCGCCCGGTCGGGCCGGGCGTCATCGGGAAGTAGACCTTGGTCGCGAGGACGAGCTCGTCTCGGGTGATCAGCTTCCGCAGGAGCCGGCCGGTCGCGACCTCGCTGGCTCCCTGCGAGTACATGTCGGCGGTGTCGAAGAAGGTGAACCCGCCTTCGACGGCACGGCGGACGATCGGCTCGGCCGCCGCTTCGTCGAGCATCCACGGCCGGTTGGCGTCGTTGCCGTAGCTCATCATCCCCAGGCCGAGCCGCGAGACGTGCAGGCCCGAGCTGCCGAGCCTGACCTGATCCATCAGGCCGCCTCGCGGTGGAGTGCGATCCCGGCCATCACCAGCGCGATCCCTGCAACCTCTAACGCCGTCGGCAACTGGCGGAGGACGATGACTCCGACCACGGTCGCCGTCGCCGGCAGCAGCGCGACGAAGAGTGCGTAGGTCGCCCGAGCGAGCCGGGCCATCGCCAGTTGGTCGAAGACGTACGGGATGACGGACGATGACACGCCGACCCCGATTCCCGCGCCGATCGCCACCGGATCGCCGAGCGCATGGGCCGCGCTCGCAAACCCGATCGGGGAGACGAAGACGAACGCGAACAGCATCGCCGCCGCGAGGCCGTCCACGCCGCCCATCGCCGAGCGCCGCGCGACCCGGTGCGCGAGCACGATGTAGGCGGCGAAGAGGGCCGCGTTGGCGAATGCGAAGGCGACGCCGATCGGCTGGCCGGCGAAGCGAACGTGCGTCAGTAGGTAGACGCCGAGCACCGCCGCGAGGACAGCGGCGAAGTTACGGGAGGTCCGCGTGCCGATCACCGCCACCGCGATCGGTCCGATGAACTCGATCGCGGCCACCGTCGCGAGCGGCAAACGGTCGATCGAGATGTAGAAGCAGGCGTTCATGACGGCGAAGACCGCGCCGAGCGACACGATCAGCAGTCGCCCCTGACGATCGAGCGCCACGAACTTGCGCCAGGGGCGGCGCCAGACGGCGAAGACGAGCGCCGCCGATGCGATCCGCAGCCAGGCGACGCCGAGCACGTCGACACGCGCGAAGAGCAGGACCGCGAATGACGGGCCGAGGTAGTGGAAGATCGCGCTCCCGACGAAGTAGGCGTGCGGTGGCACGGCGTCGATTCGCGCGGTCAGCGGCACCGGTGCGGTAGCGGCTTCGGCGATCACGAAATTGTCGCCAGGACCGCCCGAAATGGACATAGCGGATCAAAGGCACTAGAGTCGCCTGACGCAAGAAAGGACGGAGTTGTGCGCATGATTGCCGACAATCTTCGGAAGCTGGACTCGACCGACCGTAAGATCATCGGTGAGCTCACGAGCGACGGCCGCGTCTCCCTCGCCGAGCTCGGCCGGCGCGTGAACCTGTCCTCCCCGGCGGTTGCCGAGCGCGTCCAGCGTCTTGAGCGCGCTGGTGTGATCATCGGCTACCACGCCGAGATCGATCCCCGCGCTCTCGGCTACCAGCTGACGGCGATCGTCCGCATCAAGCCCGGTCCGGGGCAGCTACAGCGGATTCCGGAGCTCGCGCTCGAGATCCCGGAGGTCGGCGAATGCCATCGCATCACGGGCGAGGACTGCTTCTACCTCAAGGTTCACCTGCGCTCGATCGACGAGCTGAGCCTCGTCCTCGACCGCTTCCTCACCTACGGCGAGACGACGACCTCCCTGATCAACGCCTCGCCGATTCCCCGGCGTGACCCGCCGCCGATCGACGAGTAAGCCTTAGGCGCTACTGCGCGAGCGTCACCTTCGTCAGGCCGGCCGGCTGGGCCGCGTCGAGCCCCTTCGCACGTGCGAGCGCGGCTGCGAAGAGCTGACCCGGGATGAGCGAGAGAAGGGGCGCGAGCACCGCCCGCGGCGCCTCTGGGACCGGGAGGCAGAACTCGGCGTCCGGCACTTCCTCTGCGGCGTTGCCCGTGGCGACCAACGTCGCGCCGGCGTTTCTCGCAAGCGCGGCCGCGGCGACGAGGGCCGGCAGGCATTCGTCACGCGACGCGATCGCCCAGACGGGGAACATCGCGTCGAGGGCGGCGATCGGGCCATGCGAGAGGTCGGTCGAGGTGAGCGGCTCGGCAGCGATACGACAGGTCTCGGTCAGCTTCAGTGCGATCTCGCGGGCGGTGCCGAACTCGATCCCGCGGCCGATGACATACATGCGGCCGACGTACGCGAACGTGGTTGCAATCGGGGCCACCGCCTCTTCGAGACCCGGGAGAGCTGCCGCGATCCGATCGGCCGTCGTCCGCAGCGCGTCCGCGAGCTCGTCGCCGCGTCCGGCAGCGACTCCGGCCAGCAGCGCCAGCACCGCAAACGTGTTCAGGAGCGTCTTCGTCGCCGCGACCGCTCGTTCGTCGCCGGCGTGGAGCTGCAGCGTCCATTCGGCGGCCTCGGCCAGAGCCGAACGGGGCTCGTTCGTCACTGCCACGGTAAGTGCGCCGCGCTCGCGCGCGGCGCGCAGGTAAGAGACAACGTCCGGCGTCTCGCCGGACTGCGACAGGGCGATCACCGCCGAACGGGAGAAGTCGAGCTCGGCGCGGTAGTACGTGGAGAGGGAGATCGAGTCGCGAAACGCCGTCCAGCCGGGCAAGAGGCCGAACACGTAGACGCCGTAAGAGGCGGCCGCGTCTGAGGAGCCATGCGCGACCAGCCTCACCACCTCCACCCCGCGCCGCGCGAGCGCCTCGGCAACGACCTCGACGTCCGCGCGCGCGTCGACGAGCCGCCGGAGCGCCTCCGGCTGCTCGCGGATCTCGGCCAGGAACGTGTCAGGCACCGAGTCGCTGGCCCGTCTCGGCATCGAACAGATGGGCCTCCTCCGGCTTGACGCGCAAGAAGATCCGCTCGCCCTGCGCCGGAGCGCGCCGCGCTTCCGTCCGCGCGACCAGGCGCGTCTCCTCGCCGCCGATCTGCGCGCTGGAGAAGACGAACGCGTCGGCGCCGAACTCCTCGACGACCTCGACCCGGGCGGGCAGGCCTTCCAAGCCGACCTCCAGCGCCTCCGGCCGCAGCCCCAGGACGACGGCGCCGGACCCGTTCGCTACGGCCGGGCCGAGCTCGACCCGCTCGCCGCCGAAGGAGACTGCGCCGTGCTCGCAGGTGACGTCGCAGAGGTTCATCGCGGGCGAGCCGATGAAGCCGGCGACGAACCGGTTTGTGGGCCGGTCGTAGAGTTCGCGCGGCTCGCCGACCTGCTGCAGGCGGCCGTGATCGAGCACGGCCACGCGGTGCCCGAGCGTCATCGCCTCCGCCTGGTCGTGCGTGACGTAGACGGTTGTGACCCCTAGGTCGCGCTGCAAAGCGGCAATGTCGGCCCGCATCTGCACTCGCAACTTGGCGTCGAGGTTCGAGAGCGGCTCGTCCATCAGGAAGACGCTCGGCTGACGGATGATCGCGCGGCCCATCGCGACGCGCTGGCGCTCGCCGCCGGACAGCTGCGACGGCTTGCGGCCGAGGTAGCGCTCCATGCCGAGCCGCCGCGCGACCTCGGCCGCCTGCCGCTCACGCTCCGCCTTCTTGACTCCGGCCATCTTGAGCGGGAAGGCGATGTTCTGCGAGACGGTCAGGTATGGGTAGAGCGCGTAGTTCTGGAAAACCATCGCGACGTCGCGCTTCTTCGGCGGCAGGTCCGTGACGTCGCGGCCGCCGATCAGGACGGCGCCGGCGTCGACCTCCTCGAGCCCTGCGAGCATCCGCAGCGCCGTCGTCTTCCCTGACCCGGACGGGCCGACGAGCACCATGAACTCGCCGTCCTCGACCTCCAAGTCGAGCGCGTCCACTGCGGGCACGTCCGTGCCCGAGTAGAGCTTGGTCGCCTGTTCGTACCGAACGTCAGCCATCTCCACCTCGCTCCGCCGCTACGGCTTGTTCGAGCTCCTGGCGCGCGCGCCGCTGCGCCTCCGGCGGCGCTTTGATTGCGTCGAGCCCGAGCAAGGCCGCGCCGACGATCGGCGGCGAGCTCGGGGCTCTCACGATCACGTCGGGCGCGACCCGGCGCAGCTCCGCCTCGACCGCTCCGCTCAGCCGGCCGTCGCCCGACTGAAGCAGGCCGCCGCCGAGCAGGACCTCCGCGGGCTCCTCGCTCAGCTCGAGCCGCTCGAGCGCGACACGCGCCATCGCGACGATCTCGCTCGCGAGCCGGTCGACGATCTCGGCCGCAACCGCGTCGTGCTCGGCCTCTGCGAAGACGACCGGTGGCAGCTCGAGCAGCCTTCGCCGCGGAATCTGGTGGTGGTGGATTGCCTCGGCCACCTCGAGCGGCGTCTCCAGCCCGAAATGCGCCGGAACCGCCTGCTCGAGCGTCGTCCGCGGCCCGCGCCCGTCCTGTCCTCGCACCGCGGCGAACAATGCCGCGTTGCCGACGTCGGTGCCGCCGCCCCAGTCGCCGGTGATCGTCCCGAGTGCGGGGAAACGCGCCTGTCGGCCGTCCGAGGCGACTCCCACGCAGTTGATCCCCGTGCCGCAGACGACGGCGACACCCCAGCCGCGTTCGGTGCCGGCGCGCAGGACGGCGAAGGTGTCGTTGCCGACGAGCGTCCGCTCGGCCCAGCCGCGCGCTTCGATCGCGTGCCGGAGCTGCTCCTCCTCGCTGGGGAAGTCGACACCGGCCATGTTCAGCTGTGCGGCGTCCGCCTTGGAGGCGTCGGCCTCGGCGTGCAGACGGTCGAGCACCTCGAGCGCTCGGTCGAAGCCGACGTTGTGCGGCTGGCTCTCCGGCCCGCGGACGAGCTGCAGCAGCTCGCCGTCGCTCCCGACGAGCGCAAGATGCGTCTTCGAGGCGCCGCCGTCGACCGCGACCACCGCGGGCTTCATGCCTGGACCCGGGCGAGCAGCCGCTCGAGCAGCTCGTTCGTGACGTCGTATTGGCCAATCAGCGGGTGCGTTAGCAGCGCTTTGCGGGCAAGCTCGAGGTCTCCGGTCACGGCCGCCTGGGCGGTCAGACGCTCGTATGCGGCCACGTGCTGGACGAGCCCGAGCAGCTCCGGGGCCAGCGGCGCCTGTTCGAGCGGCTCGATCCCGTCGCGGCCGACGCGGGCCGGCACCTCGACCACGTCGTCGTCGGCGAGACCGGCGAGCGTACCGCCGTTGCGGACGTCGACTTCGTGCACTGCGCCGTCCCCGTTCAGGAGCGACGAGACAAGCCCGACCGCAGCCTCGCTGTAGAACGCGCCGCCGCGCTGCTCGAGCAGGGCCGGCTTCTCGTTCAGCCCCGGGTCGCGATACAGGTCGAGCAGCTCGGCCTCGATCTCGGCCACACGCGCCGCCCGCGGCCGCCCGTCCAGCTGCTCGGCGAGCACCTCGTCATGCGCGTAGAAGTAGCGCAGGTAGTAGGACGGCACCGCGCCGAGCTCGTCGAGCAGCGCGGGGGGCAGCTCCAGCTCGTCCGCGAGCTCGTCGCCGTGCTCGGCAAGCAGCTCCGGCAGCACGTCGCGGCCGTCGAGCCGCGCCGCGCGCACCCAGGTCAGGTGATTGAGTCCGACCTGATCGACGACGATGCGCTCAGGCTCGACGCCGAGCCGGCGCGCAAACGAACGCTGGAAGCCGCTCGCGACGTTGCAGAGGCCGACAGCGCGGTAACCGTCGTCAAGCAGCGCCCGCGTGACGATCCCGACCGGGTTGGTGAAGTCGACGATCCAGGCGTCCGGCGCGGCCAGCGTCCGCACGCGTTCGGCGATCTCGAGCACGACCGGCACGGTCCGCATCGCCTTGGCGAAGCCACCGGCCCCGGTCGTCTCCTGGCCGATGCAGCCGCAGGCGAGCGGAACCGTCTCGTCGCGGAGGCGTGCTTCCTGGCCGCCGACACGGATCTGGATCAGGACGAAGTCCGCGCCCTCGACCGCCGCGTCGAGGTCGCCTGTCGGCTCCAGGACGCCGCGATAACCGGCCCGGTCCAGCATGCGCGCCGCGAGCCCGCCGACGACCTCGAGCCGCTCGCGGTCGATGTCGTGCAGCCAGAGCTCGTCGACGTCGACTCGCGAGAGGCCCGACACGAGTTCCGGGGTGTAGGTCGAACCGGCGCCGACGACGGCGAGTTTCAACCCTTCACCCCAGTCAGCGTGACGCCCTCGACGAAGGCCCGCTGCGCGAGGAAGAAGAGCACGATCACGGGCGCCATGACGAGCAGCGTCGCCGCCATCGTCAGGTTCCACTGCACCTGGTGCAGCGACCGGAACTCCGACAGCCCGAGCGAGAGCACCCAGTGATGCGGGTTCTCGCCGGTGTACAGGAGGGGCAGGAAGAAGTCGTTGAACGTGTAGAGGAACGAGAACAGCGCCACGGCGGCGATCGCCGGCTTCGCGAGCCGCGTGACCACGGTCGCCACGATCCGCAGCTCGCCGCAGCCATCCACGCGCGCCGCGTCGAGGTACTCCTCGGGAATCGTCAGGAAGAACTGCCGCAGGAGGAAGATCGAGAATGCGTCGCCGAACCAGTTCGGCAGGATCACCGGCCAGAGCGTCCCGACCAGGTGCAGCTTCGCCCACATGACGTACAGGGGCACGACCGTCACTTGCGGCGGCAGCATCAGAGCGATCAGGACGATCAGGAACGAGACCTGCCGTCCCCGCCAGCGCAGGCGCGCGAGCGCGTACGCGACGGGGACGCTCGAGAGGACGAGCCCGATCGTCGCGAGCACGGAGTATTGGAGGGTGTTGAGCGCCCAGCGCCAGAACGGCGCCTTCGTGAAGACGTCGTAGAAGTTGCTCCAGCGGATCGGATGTGGCCAAAGGCTCGTCGAGAGCGCCTGGTTGTTCGTCATCAGCGAGGTCAGCAGGATGAAGATGAACGGCGCCAGGAACGCGACCGCGG
The DNA here is from genome assembly GCA_005888315.1 of Actinomycetota bacterium. Classification (GTDB taxonomy): domain Bacteria; phylum Actinomycetota; class Thermoleophilia; order Gaiellales; family Gaiellaceae; genus 13-2-20CM-68-14. The sequence goes on from VAWH01000056.1 coordinate 28,295, forward strand.
CGGCGATCAGCAGGCTGTGGTTGGCGACCGCGAGCAGGAACCGCTTGCGGCGGACGCTCGCCGGCGGCCGCCGGCGGACGAGCGCGACCGGTGCGGTGACGGCGCTCATCGCGGCGCCGCCTGGTAGACCCAACGGCGCGAGTTGAGGACGATCACGAGCGTGATCGCAAAGGAGACGACGAGCAACAGCACGGACATCGCCGACGCGTAGCCCATCTGGAAGTCCGTGAAGCCGTGCTGGTAGAGCAGTACCGGGTAGAAGAGCGTCGAGTCCTGCGGGTAGCCGAGGTTGACCGCGGTGACGTCGGCGGCCTGCGAGGCCTGTCCGGCCGCCACCCCTGCTGCGACATAGGCCTGCGTGAAGTACTGCAGCCCCTGGATGACGTTGAAGACCACGGCGAAGAGGATCACCGGGCTGATCGAGGGCAAGGTCACCCAGCGCAGCCGCGAGAAGACGCCGGCGCCGTCGAGCTCGGCGGACTCGTACAGGTGTCTCGGCACGTCGAGCACGGCGGCCAGGAAGATGACCATCGTGTTCCCGACGCCCCAGACGGTGAGCGCAACGAGTGCGGGCTTCGACCAGTGCGGGTCGTGGAACCAGAGCGGCCCCTGGACGCCGAGGTGGCCGAGCAACACGTTCACCGGCCCCGTCGCCGGATTGAGGATGTAGACGAACCCGAGAGTCGCCGCCACCGGCGGAGCGAGCGCGGGCAGGTAGAAGATCGTCCGGAAGATCCCGACGCCGCGCCGCGCCCGCGCCAGCATCAGCGCGATCCCGAACGCGAAGAGCACCTGCAGCGGGACGGCGACCGCGATGTACCAAAGCGTGTTCTTGACCGCGGTCCAGACCTGCGGGTCGTCGTGGAATAGGTACCGGTAATTCGCCGTCCCGATCCAGCGCGGCGACGAGAGCAGGTCGTAGTGCGTGAACGACAGGTAGACGCTCATTACCAGCGGGTAGCCGAAGAAGACCGTGAAACCCACGATCCACGGGCTCATCAGCAACAGCACCAGGCGGCGGCGGCGCCAGGCCGCCCGCCGCTTCCCCGGCCGGCGCGCGAGTGCCGGCGACGCCGGGACCGAGACGGCCCCGGCGTCCGCGGCGGGTCGGAGTCTCACGGCACTGCCGAGCCGCCTCCGCCGGCCTGCTTGACCTGGGCGTCGAGCTCCTTCGCGAGGCTCCGCAGCTTGCCCTCGAGTCCCTGGCCGTTGCTGCCCTGCCACTTGGTGAAGAAGCTCTGCACGAAGTTCGTGTACGCCACGCCGGAAGCCATGATCGGCGAGGTCGTCGAGTGCGGGTTGGAGAAGATCTTCAGGAAGGTCGAGAAGTGCGGGTCAGGCTGGATCTCGGATGACCGGAGCGCCGCCTTCGTCGTCGGCACGTTGCGGATCTTGTTCGAGAACTGCGCCAGGAAGTGCGGGTCCGTCGTCAGGTATTTGACGACCTGCCAGGCCTCGTCGTTGTGTTTCTTGCCTTTCGGAATGCCGATGATCGTCCCATTGATGTAGCCGGAGCCGTAGAGCTCGGGATGCGCGTCGTCGACGGGCATCGGCGCCGTGCCGTAGTTCAGGTGAGGCACCTCGTCGGCGATGAACGCGACGCGCCACTCGCCGTCCAGGTTCATGGCCAGCTTGCCCTTCTCGAACGCCTGCGAAGCGGAGAACTCGTCGCCGAGGCCGGACTGGAAGCGAACGAGCTTGCCGTAGCCGTACCAGTCGACGAGGCTCTTCTGCCACTCGAAGAGCTTGCGCCAGCCGGGGTCGTCGGCGATGTCCGAAGAGGTGCCGCCCGGCTTCAGCCACTTGACGTTGAACGACGTGCTCCAGCGCTCCGGAACGTTCTCGTAGAAGCCGATCAGCGGATCGAGTCCGGCCACCTGGATCGTTCCGTCGCTCGAACGCTGGGTCAGCTTCTTCACGTCCGCTGTCAGCTCGGAGATGGTCTTCGGGGGCCGCTTGATCCCGGCATTCGCAAACAGCGTCTTGTTGTAGTAGAGGCCGTACGTATCGGCGAGGAGCGGTAGCGCACAGCGCTTGCCGCCGTACTGCGTGTAGTAGCGCGTCGCCGGCGGGAACTCGTTGACGTCGATGTGGTCCTTCTTCAGATACGGCGACAGGTCGATCCAGGCCCCGGTGCCGCAGTAGTTGCCGACGTTGTAGGAGTTGAACGAGCTGACGATGTCCGGCGCCGTGCCGGAGCGGATCGCGGCCACGATCTTCGTGTCGTTGATGTCGCCCACGACCTTGACGTGGATCTTCTTCTGCTTCGCGTTGTACTCGTCGACGAGCGACTTGAACGCCTTCAGCTCGTGCGTCCCGGCGCTCCATCCCGCCCAGAGCGTGAGGTTCACGCGCTTGGACGACGAGCTCTTCGAGGAGCCCCCGCAGGCCGCGAGGGCCAAGCTCGCGACGAGGAGCACGCTGACGGTGGCGACGCGTTTCATGCGGCCTCCTGGATTCTCGCTCTGGTCAGGGTTCCTTACCAGAAGCGACCCTAACGAGCGATCATGGCCGCGTCAAGCGGGCAGTGTTTGCATCAGGCGTTAGAGTTGTTTACGAGATGGCTCGATCCGGCGCCGCCAGTCCACCCCTGCTCAAGCACCTGAACGAGCGGACGGTCCTCGATGCGATCCGCGCCGGCGCGCCGATCTCGCGGGCCGAGATCTCCCGACGTGCCGGCATCTCGAAGCCGACCGTTTCCCTGGCGCTCGAGTCGCTGCGCGAGGCAGGACTCGTGCGTGAAGCGAAGCGCGGCCCGGTCGGGCCCAGCTATGGCGCGATCTACTTCGAGCCGGTTGCGGAGGCGGCCCTCGCGCTCGGGCTCGACCTCGGCACGCATTTCGTCCGCGGCGCGATCTGCGACCTCGCCGGGACAATTCGCGCGCGCCAAGACGTCGAGGTGGCTCGCGCGGACGCGGCGGTTGCCATCGATGCGATCACGCGCCTGCGAGACACGCTCACGCAGGGAACGCACCTGGACCCGAGCCTCGTCGATGGCGCAGTCGTCGGCGTTCCGGGGGTCGTCGAGACGGACAGTGGCGTCCTCCGGCTTGCCCTCAACGTCGCCGGGCTCGAGGGGCGCGCATTCGGTCGCGATCTCGAGGACGCCCTCGGCGTCCCGGTGACACTCGAGAACGACATCAATCTCGCCGCCCTGGGCGAGCTCTGGCAGGGTGTCGCGCGAGGCGTCTCCAACTTCGCCTTCCTCTCGGTCGGCGCGGGCCTCGGCGCCGGTCTCGTCCTGGACGGCGAGCTTCACCGCGGCCGCAACGGCGCTGCCGGGGAGCTGGACTTCGCGCTGGGCGCCCGAAGCGACGGCGACGATCCGTGTGCCGCGGCGGTCTCTGCCCTCGCAGCCCAGCTGGCACGCGACGGGCGCGAGACGGAGCTCGCGCCGCCCTACGACACTCGGGCGATCTTCGGCGCCGCCCGGAAGGGCGACCATGTGGCGCGTGAGGTCGTCGAAGAGGTCGCGCGACGGATCGCCATGCACGTCGCCCCGATCGCCGCAGTGGCAGACGTCGAGCTGGTCGTGCTGGGCGGCGGAATCGGCGCAAACGGAGACCTCCTGCTCGACTCGGTCGGGCGGCTCTTGGCGGAGTGGTTGCCGTTTCCGCCACGCGTCGAGGTCTCGACGCTGGGCGAGGGCGCGGTACTGGCTGGGGCGCTCTTCGTGGGCCTCCAAGCTGCGCTCGACAGCGTGTTCACGAGCCGCCCAGTGAGGGCCTGACCGGTGCAACACTGTGGACCGTGTTCGGTGTGGCCGGAATCATCGCGACGATCCTGGTTTTGATCCCCCTGGTCATCGTCGGCGTCGTCTTCGTCTGGGCGGCCCGTAAAGACGGTGAGGAGGACCAGGCGGTCCAGGCGCGCCTTGGCATCCGGCGCCGAACGAGGCTCGGGAGGTGAGCGAGACCGAAGGCGAGCTGTTCGACGCCTACGCGCGGTTCGAGGAGTACGCGCGCGACGCGCTCGACGCACTTCCGCGCGACTTACGCGAGCAGATGTCGAACGTCGAGATCGTCGTCGAGGAAGAGCCGCCGGGCGGCCAGCCGCTGCTCGGGCTCTACCAGGGCATCCCGCTGACGAGGCGTGGGAGCTTCTACGGCGGCGTGCTCCCGGACAAGATCACGATTTATCGCGGCCCGCTCGAGCGCCATTTCGGTCAAGACCCGGAGACGCTGCGCCGGCAGGTGAGGCGGGTCGTGCTGCACGAGATTGCGCACCACTTCGGGATCAGCGACGAGCGTTTGATCGAGATCGACCGTTACTGAGCGCTGATCTCTTGACGCTCTTGACGCTTGACGCTCTTGACGCTACACTCGGTCCATGACGGCTCTGGCGGAAGCGGCGAAGACGTTCGAGCAGACGCTCGGCGAGCTCGGGATCACCGGTGACGAACGAGAGGTCGATCCCTCGGCCCTCGGCCGCCGCGCGGCACTCCTCGCTGCCTCGGACCTCGTCTGGCACAAGCACCTCGGGCCGCTCTACTCCTCGAAGCAGGTGCGCGACGTAATGGGCCGCGGTACGCGCCAGTCGGTCAGCGAGCTCGCGAAGCGAGGTCGCCTGCTCGCGCTTCCCGAGGCGGACGGCCGTTTGGCGTTCCCGGCCTTCCAGTTCACGCGGACGGGTGAGCGGCTCCCGGGTCTCGAGCGAATCCTGAAAGTCTTCGCCGGCGCCGTCGAGACGCCGTACACGATCGCGTCCTGGTTCGTCACGCCGGAGTCGCGTCTCGCCGGGAAGAGACCAGCCGCCTGGCTGCGCGCGGGCCGGCCGACGGAGCCCGTGCTCGAGGCGGCGACGCGGTACGCCGAGCGACTGCGGCGGTAGCGGTTGAGCCCGCTCGGGCGGCCGCCCGACGACCTCTCCCGCTTTCCGGCTTTCGACCTTCGCCGGCGCGATCGCCTCTATCGGCTCCACCGCAGCGACGTCGGCCCGTGGTGGTTCTCGAGCGACGGCTCCGGACGATTCGATCTCCGAGAGAGCGACCACGGAACGTGCTACCTGGCGGTCAGCGCTGTCGGCGCCTTCATCGAGGTCTTCCGCGTCGCGACAGTGATCCCGGAGGCCGAGGTCGAAGCCCGCTCGCTGAGCACGCTCGCGCCGCCGAAGCGGGTTAACCTGGCCGACTGCACAGTCAGCGCGGCGAGGAAGTTCGGGATCACGGGCGCGGTCCACACGCAGCCGGACTACGCGCTGCCGCAGGCCTGGGCGGCGGCACTCGCGGCTGCCGGCTTCGGCGGCATCCGCTACCGGCTCAGCCACGACCCGGCGCAGAAGGAGCTCGGCGTCGCTTTGTTCGGCGCCGCGGGACAGCAGTCGCTGCCAATTCGCCGAACCGAAACCGTACCGCCGGCGGCCGTGGAGGAAGCGCGGCAGCGGTTCGGCCTCGTGGTCGCGCCGACGCCGGGCTGACACACGGGATCGATACGAGGGCGGGTGTGACGCTCTTCGATTCATCTCCAGGCCGATCTCTCGCTCGTCGTCACGGTCGATCGGGCACAAGCTGAAACGCATCTCTGCCGGAAGTGGACAAAGTCCTAGGATTCCGCGATGAGACCCAGGCCGAAGCGGCTAGAGCGGCTGCCGGAGCAGTACTTCGGGGCGCTCCTTGCCCGCGTCACCGCTGCGGCGGCCCTGGACGGTGAGCCGATCGTCGACCTCGGCCGCGGGAACCCCGAGACCGGACCGCCCCAGTACGTCGTCGACGCGCTCGCCGAGGCGGCGAATCGTCCGACTGCCCATGGCTACGCGCCGTTTCGCGGCCTGCCGGAGCTACGCGCCGCCATCGCGGAGCGATACAGGACCGTCTACGGCGTCGAGCTAGACCCGGACAACGAGGTGGCGGTCGTTCCGGGGACGAAGACGGCGATCGTCGAGCTCTCGCTGGCGCTCGCGGAGCGCGGCTCGACGGTCGTCCTGCCCGATCCGTGGTACCCGGACTACCCATCGGGCCCGGCGCTGGCGGGTGCCGAGCTGGCGACGGTGCCGCTCGATCCGGCCGCCCACTGGCAGCCGGATTTTGCGCGCGCGCCCCGCGACGGGGTCGCCGCGCTCTACCTCAACTATCCGTCCAACCCGTGCGCGGCGGTCGTCCGCGACGGGACGTTCGAGCGCGCGATCGACTACGCGCACGAAACAGACGCCGCGGTCGTGCACGACTTCGCCTACGCCGACCTGCTCTTCGACGGCCGCGGGCCACAGAGCTTTCTCGCCACGCCGGGAGCGAAGGACGTCGGCGTCGAGATGTTCTCCATGTCGAAGTCCTACGGGATGGCCGGCTGGCGGCTCGGGTTCGTGCTCGGCAACGCGGAAATCGCCGAGCGGATCAACCTGCTGAACGACCATTGCCGCGTCGGTGTCTTCCGTCCGATCCAAGAGGCGGCCATCGCCGCGCTGACCGGCCCGCAGGAGTCGGTCGCCGAGCGCGCGACGACCTATGAGCGTCGCCGCGACCGCGTGCTCGATGTCGTCGACGCCGTCTCGGAGGGCACCTTCTACGTCTGGTTCAGGCTGCCGGAGGAGCTGACCGCGGAGCGATTGCTGACCGAGCACCGTCTCGCGCTCGCGCCGGGCGAAGGCTTCGGCCCAAGCGGCGCCGGCTGGGCGAGGATCTCGCTCGCAGTCTCGGACGAGACGCTCGAGGTGGGACTCGAGCGCTTGCGGTCGGCATTGGCCGACTGACCCTCACTTCATTTCGTATAGTTCCGTCACTTCAAAAACTAAAGCGAGGAGGGCGCGGACATGAGCGTGATCGACGAACTGATTGGAAACGCGAGTTCCTACAGCGAGTCCTTCGACAGCGGGGATCTGCCGCTGCCTCCGGCGAAGCGGGTTGCGATCGTCGCGTGCATGGACGCGCGCCTCAACCCCTACGGCCTACTCGGCCTACACGAGGGCGACGCACACGTGATCCGCAACGCAGGCGGCGTGATCACCGACGACGAGATCAGGTCGCTGTCGATCTCGCAGCGGCTGCTCGGGACGGAGGAGATCATGCTCATCCACCACACCGACTGCGGGATGCTGACCTTCGGCGACGACGAGTTTCGCCGCCAGGTCCAGGAGGACACCGGCATCAAGCCGGAGTGGCCTGCGGAGTCGTTCAGCGATCTGGAAGAGGACGTGCGCCAGTCGATCGCGCGGATCAAGGCGAGCCCTTTCGTCCCGAACAAGGAACACGTCCGCGGCTTCGTCTACGAGGTGGAGAGCGGAAAGCTCCGGGAAGTGGGCTAGTCCGCGCTCAGCCGGACCGCGCCGTCCTCTTCGAGCGTCCAGTGCGGGTTGTGCGCGACCTCCCAGGGATGTCCCTCGGGATCGACGAAGAGGCCCGAGTAGCCGCCCCAGAACGTCTCTGCGCCCGGGCGAGCGAGCTTCGCGCCGGCGGCCTCGGCTTCGGCGAGCACGGCGTCGACCTCGGCCGGCGAGCGCGCGTTGTAGGCGAGCGTGATGCCTCCCCACCCGCCGCTGTCCTCGACGACGGTGTCCTCGGCGAGCTGCTCGCGGCCCCAGAGCGCCACGATCATGCAGCCCGCCTAAGACGACGTCGTCGGCAGGCGCGGCGCCCGAGGTCCAGCCGAGCGCCTCGTAGAACCGCCGTGCGCGCTCGAGGTCGCGGACACCGAGGGTGACCAGGCTCAGCCGCTGTTCCACCCCGGTATTTCTAACCGGCGACGAACTTCCGTGCTTCGCGCATGTACGCGGCGCATGCCGTCTCGTCGGCCGGCGTCAAGCCGACCCACTCCCGCATCGGCCGGCCCTTGCCGGCGTCGAAGACGCGTCCTTCACCGCTCGCGATCAACTCGGAGACTCGTCCCGCGGGAAGCTTGACCACGAGCTGACCGCGGGTGACGAAGGCGAAGAACTTCCCTGCCGCCGGATCCCTGAGGCCGGTCGCCGAGAGCATCCTGCCGCGCTCGATGCCGCGGAGGCGCTTGGCGGCGCGGTCGAAGATCGCCTCCATCTCAGTACTCGTCATGGCGGCGCACCCAGAACGGGCCGCGACCGTCTTCGTCGCGGCCCTTCGGGACGAGGTCGAGGTAGTTGTAGGCGGTGTTGACGAGGTCGATGCCTCGCGCATAGGCCGAGTAGGTGTGGAACACGTTGCCGCCGTCTGCCTGTGCGAAGACGCTGAGGCCTTCCCGATCAGGGTTCCTCGGAGCCAGCGTCTCGTAGTTGAAGACGGTCTCGTCCTGCTGCTCCGGCCTGAACGAGACGTCGTAGTCGTAGTTGAAGTCGTTCTCGAACGACGACACCCACTTGAAGCTCCAGCCCATCCGCTCCTTGTACGGCGCGATCTTTGCGAAGGGCGCGCGCGAGATCGCGATCATCGTCACGTCGCGGGCCTCCAGGTGGAGAACGACCGGGTCGAAATTGTCGGCCCAGAACGAGCAGACCGGGCAGCCGACGTCGTCCTCCGGATCGAACATGAAGTGGTAGACGATCAGCTGGCTACGACCGTCGAAGAGCGCCGCCAACGTCTCCTTCCCGCCCGGGCCGTCGAAGACGTACTCCTTCTCGACTGCCTCCCACGGCAGGGCCTGCCGCCGCTTCGTCACCTCGTCGCGTGCGCGGGTGAACTCCTTCTCCTTCGCGAGGAGCTCCTTGCGAGCTCCGATCCACTCGTCGTGGCCGACGACGTTCACATGCCCTCCGGCCCGCGATCCTCGCCGGGGTCGTCGCCGCGGCCCGCGATGACCAGCCGCCCGAGATAGTGGTCCCAACCGTGCGCGTGCGACTGCGCCGCCTCGGCGCCGGGCAGACCGTAATGACGGAACTTCAACGTCGTGCCATCGCCGCTCGGCTCGAGCAGGATCTCGATCGTGCTCGTCCCCGGCGGCACCGGATTCTCCTGGTCGCCTTCGGTCTCCCAGCCGAACGTGTGGACGAGGCGGTGCGGCGGCTCGAGCTCGACGAACTCGCCGCTCGCGATGTGACCCTGAATCACGTCGACCCGGTATTGGCCACCCGGCCGCGGGTCGAGCCAGGCGCGGCTTCCGAACCAGCGCGACAGCTTCTCCGGATCGACCAGGAACTCCCAAACCGTCTCCGGGCTGGCGTCGATCGCGAGCTCCCGCTCGACCGTCGTCTCAGTCGTCGTTTCCACGCTTCTTCTCCTCCTTTTCTGCCTCGCGCTTGAGTGCGCCGAGGCGCTCGTCCCAGAACTCCTCCAGGAACTCCTTCAACTCGGCGAGCCCTTCCGGGCGGGCCCGGTAGAGCCGCCTTGTCCCGTTGCGTCGCTCGCTCACGAGCCCCGCCTCCTTGAGGACGGTCAGATGCTGCGAGACCGCCGGCCGCGTCACGTCGAAATGCGCCGCGATCTCGCCCGCCGAGAGCTCGCCCTCGCGGACGAGCGTCAGGATCGCGCGCCGGCGCGGGCCTGCGATCGCCTTGAGGGCAGCTTCCACGGTACGGTAGTTAAGCAGAAGCTAACGTAAGCTGCAACTTAACCTTGCGGTCACACGTTCACTTCCGTAGGTTCCGCCGCGTGCACGAGGCGACAGCACCGTTTCCGCTCGACGGAGACACCGCCGAGACCTGGTACCGAATCGACGGCGACCTGCGGCCGGACGACCCGGACGCGCCCGCGCCGCTCGTCGTCCTGCACGGCGGGCCGGGCGCCACCCACCACTACCTGCTGGCGCTGACGGATCTCGCCGACGGCCGAGCGGTCGTCTTCTACGACCAGATCGGGAACGGTCGCTCGACGCACTATCCGCAGCGAGGCGCCGACTTCTGGACGGTGGATCTGTTCGTCCGCGAGCTGCACAACCTGGTCGGCGCGCTGGGCATCGCAGGCCGCCACCACGTGCTCGGCTCCTCCTGGGGCGGCTTCCTCGGGCAGGAGTACGCGCTCACGGACCCGCCCGGGTTGCGGTCGCTGGTCCTCGCCGACACCGCGGCCTCGTTCCCGGACTTCGTGGCCGAGGCGAACGGCCTCCGCGGCGAGCTTCCAGCCGAGGTCGAGGCGACGCTGAGGCGCCACGAGGAGGCGGGCACGACCGACGATCCGGAATACGAAGAGGCCTGCATGGTCTTCTACAAGCGTCATCTCTGTCGGCTCGAGACCTGGCCCGACGAACTCGTCGAGTCGTTCCAGTGGATCGCGCGCGACCCGACCGTCTACCACACGATGAACGGGCCCAGCGAGTTCCACGTGATCGGCTCGATCAAGGAATGGCAGTCGAAGGACCGGCTCGGCGGAATCGAGGTACCGACGCTGCTGACCTCAGGGCGCTACGACGAGGCAACGCCGGCACTGCAGGAGACCTTGCGCGCCGGGATCCCGGATTGCGAGTGGGTGTTGTTCGAGGAGTCATCGCACACCCCGTTCATCGAAGAGCGGGAGCGCTACATGCAGGTCGTCGGCGACTGGCTGGCAAAGCACGACTGAGCGCGCTCCTGCTTCAGGACCGTCCCGGCGCGCCTTGGGACACGACCGAAGCGACGGTCGGGAACTGTCCCTACGGCGGCGGCGCCTAGGCGATGCGGTTTGCGAAGACCCGGCGGGTGCTCCGCGTCACGAAAGCGATCGCGAGCGCGAGCAGCGGCACGACGATCTCGAGCGCGTAGAGCGCGAGTAGGCCGTAGACGATCAGCATCGGTCCCCTCATCCCCATGCGGAGCATCGCACGTCGATATCGCTACGGGTATAGGACGATCGGCTGATCTTTGCCGTCCTTTGGATTGGGATGGCTTGGCGAAACGTAGTCTGTGCCGCCGGGCCGCGCTGCTCGCCACCGGCTCCGCCCTGGTATCGCAGCCGCGTCAATAGCTTCCTGCTATTGACGCTCCCTGCGTCCTTGCCTCGGAACGACCATCGCACCCCGGCGACGAGCGACGTTCCACCAAGCCCTCCTAGCGAAGCTCTCGCGCCACCTCGGCGGCAATCCGCCTGGCGAGCTTGTCGGCGCCTCCACGGCCGCGGCGATGTCTTCGCGGCTGCGGCAGCGGCAGATCCTCCAGCCGCGGCGCCGGGTGACCGTTTTCGACCCGCAGACGCTCGATCAGCTCGGACGCCGCGTCACGTGTCTCGGGGAACTCCTCACCCGCCTTCTCGCACAGCGTCGCGGCCAACGCGTAGATCTGCCGCACCGTCGGTCGCACGGCGTCAATCCAAGCAGACCCCGTGCGACCGGACCGTGCCGAATGTGTGACTTTGTCGCCGGGCTAGCCCTCGCGGCGATGCGAGGCGGCGAGCTCCGGGAGCGCCGATTCGTCGATCGCATCCGGCGGGACCACGGCCACCCGGATCGGCGTCTTTGCCCAGACGGTCGCCGTCCTCTTGCCGCCTTCGAGCAGCGCGCGCTCGCCGAGCAGCGCGCCCGGGCCGATCTCCGCAACCGGGTCGCCGTTCACCTCGATGTCGACGATTCCGTCGAGGAGCAGGAAGAGCTCCCTGCCTTCCTCGCCCTCGGTCACGAGCGCCGAGCCCTGCTCGAGCTTGCGGCGCTCGAGCTGCCTGCCCTCCCGCATGATCGAGACGGAGAGCTCGCGCTCCAGCCCGGACTCGACCGCGGTCGTCAGCGCCGGGGAGTCCTCGTCCCCCCAGGGCGTGTTCTTGCCGTGTGACCTCTTGTACCACTCGCCGAAGTCGATCGTTCCGGACTTCTCGACGAGGTTCCCGGCATCGTCATAGAGCCAGTGGCGAGGGAACGGGCTCGCTCCTTCGAGTGCGTGCTCGGCGGTTCCGTCGGCCTTGACGGTCAGGGCGAGCGTCGTCCACGCTGAGGCGGACTTGATCCGGAAGAACGGCTTGCCGCTGACGCGCCGCGGCGCCGGCAACCCCATGTGCCCGCCGGCCGACTGCTTGAACTTGACCCACCCGTCGCCGACCTCCGGCTCCGCCTGGAGCAGCGGATACTGGACGGCGGGAAACGCCAGCTCGCGGCGGCCGAGCTTGATCCGGGTGACACCGATGTGCGCGCCGCCCGAGTAGCCGTAGAGGGACGGCTTGCCGTCGTCGAACTCCACCCACGCGCGCAGCTCGTTCGCCTCGCGGAAGGCATCCGCCTGGCGAAGCGCCTCCAGATCCTCGAGCTTGTCCGGCGGCGGCCCGTCGTAATGGGCGACGCCCATCTCGAAGGGAACCTTGGGCATGCCCGCGATCGCCTCGGACGGAATCCACGTGATCGACGTGACGGACTTCTCGACTCGCATCGTCTTGAACCCCTCTCTGCCTGATGTTGTTCAGGCAAAGCTAAACGGGCCTGGCGGCCCGGTCTAGTCAGACCCGTCGGGTTCAGCCGCTTGGGGAGCGGCGGCCGCGCAGGAACGCGAACGCGCCGGCTACCGCGGCGACCACCACCGCGATCAGTGACTTGTTCGGCTTGCCGCCTTCGACCGACGGAGTCACCTCGCGCGCCTTCTTTCTGCCCACGCGCTTGGCGACCTTCCACACCGCCCAACCCATGACCGCGTTGCGTCGATTCATCACACCCACGGCGAGGTGCGTACCCACACGGGCCACGGGCTAATCAGGGGTGTTATGGCAGCGGCGGCGGCGGCAGCGTGACCGTCGGCACGGTAACCGTGACCGACGTGACTGGGGTCGCCACCGTTACAGGCGTCGTCGGAATCGCCGGGGGCTGCGGTACCGAGGACGCGACGCCGCCGACGGCATCGGTTGCCGGGCCCGTGGCCGTGGAAGCGGCCGTCGAAGTGGCAGGCGAGGTGGCAGGCGAAGCGGCAGGCGAAGCGGCAGGCGTCTCGTTCGCCGATCCGGACGGAGCGCGCTCGGAGGGCGAGTCGGCCGTCGGCGCTTTGCGGAGGTCGCCCTGTTTGGAGCCGGCCGAGCGCGAATGGGTGAAGGCGGCGCTCCGTCCGTCTCGCCGCCGCGCTGCGGTCGACCCCCGGAGCGCGGTCGGGGCAGAGGCCCGTGACTGCGCGGCGGGCTGCGGGGCGCGAGTCCCGGAGGAGTCGTGGGTCGCCACCGCGTTCGCCGCCTTGAATCCCAGGCCCCCCGCCACGACTCCAGTCGCCACGACCGCGGCAGCTTTCAATGCGAGCTCCGAACCAAGGACAGCGCTCCCCGCCGCGATGACGCCGCCGCTCCCCCCGCCGAGGAACGACGCCAGTGGGGCGGGAACCGGGGCGACCCCGAGCGCAGCCAGCGCCTTACGTCGTGCACGCAGATTTCCGCGCGCGCGGAAAAGCAGCGCCTCGACCGCGGGGACCGTGGTTCCGAGGACCTCGGCGATCTCTGAATACGTGCGGCCTTCGACCTCGCGCATCACGATCGCCGCGCGCTGGTTGAAGGGGAGGCGCGCGAGCGCGGTCAGAACCTCTTCGAGCGATCCACTCTCGTGATCGGGCGCAATGGGCTCGGCGGCACCCTCGAGCGGGACCTCTTGCGGGCGGCGGCTCGAGCTGCGCCAGCGCATCCGGCAGACGTTGTGCGCAATCTTGATCAGCCAGTTGTGCGGCTTTTGCGGGCGCTCGCCGCGCTGGAAGGCGCGGTAGGCATTCAGGAACGTCTGCTGGGCGACGTCCTCGGCGTCCGCGGAGTTGCCGATGACGGCGAGCGCGTAGTGGTAGACCTCGGCGACGTGCTCGCGGTAGAAGCTCTCGAACGCCGCGTCGAATGGTTTCTGCCGGCGACGCGCCCGGAGCGACCGGCCGGGCAGGTTTTTAAGCGGGCCGCCGTGCGGCGCCGTGGCTGCCTCCATGGTTCCGAAACGACCGGTGTATAGCTGCGGATACGGCAGTGACTTTACGTGGGCATTACGCCGTTGCCGCGGCGCGCTTCCTGGCCGGGATGTGGATCGGCCGGCCGAGGGCGACAAGACCCGCTTCCTTGATCGCCTCGGAGAGGGTCGGGTGAGCGGCCATGCCGTCCGCGACCGTTTCCACGGTCGCTTCGGCGTCGATCGCGACCACTCCGGCCTCGATGAGGTCGGTCACGTGCGGGCCGACCATGACCAGGCCGAGCAGCTCGCCGTAGCGCGTCTCGTGGATCGACTTCACCCAGCCGACCGTCTCGTTCTGCATCACGGCGCGGGCATTGGCGATCCACGGGAACATGCCCGTGGCGACGTCGTCGCCGTACTGCTCGCGCGCCTCGGCCTCGGTCAGGCCGACACCGGCGATCTCGGGATCGGTGTAGATGGGGCGCGGGACGGCGCGGTTGTCGACGATCGCGTCGTGGCCGAGCGCGTTCTCCGCCGCGACCTCGCCCTCGCGGAAGGCCGTGTGCGCGAGCTGCCAGTAGCCCGCGCAGTCGCCGACTGCGTAGACGTGGCCGAGCGTGGTGCGCCGGTGCTCGTCGGCTGCGATGCCCTTTCGCTTGTCGAACTCGACGCCGATCGCCTCGAGCCCGAGGTTCTCGACGGTCGGGCCGCGGCCCACGGAGACGAGCATCAGGTCGCACTCGACCGTCTCACCGTCGCCGAAGTGCACGGTCAGTCCGCCGCCGGAGTCCTCGACCTTGGTGCACTGCTTCTCGAGGTGAAGCGCGATCCCGCGCTTGCCGAACTGCTTCGCGAGCTCCTTCGAAGCGTCCTCGTCCTCGGCCGGAATCAGGTTCGGCAGCATCTCGATGATCGTCACTTCCGAGCCGAAGCGACGGAGGATCGAGGCGAACTCGCAGCCGATGATGCCGCCGCCGAGGATGACGAGGCGCCTCGGCACCTCGGTCTGCGCGAGCAGGCCGGTCGAGTCGACGCAGCGCGGCGAGTCGAGGCCCTCGATCGGCGGCCGTAGCGGAAACGAGCCGGTCGCGACGATCGCCGACTTGAAGGTGACGTCCTCCCCGCCCTCGACCGCGATCGTGTTGGCGTCCCTGAAGCGGCCGGTGCCCTTGACCCACTCGACGCCGCCGGCCTTGAAGAGGCTGGCGACGCCCTGCGTCATCTGCGCGACGACCTGCGCCTTCCACTCGTTCGCGGCCGCGAAATCCAGGGTCGGGGCGCCTACCTGGACGCCGAGCTTGGCGAAGGTGTGCTCGGCCTCCTTGATCGCGAACGCGGTCTGCACCCAGGCCTTCGTCGGGATGCAGCCGACGCGCAGGCAGGTGCCGCCGAGCTCCGGCTCCTTTTCGATGCAGACGGCCTTCGCGCCGAGCTGAGCGGTGCGGATGGCAGCGGTATAGCCGCCGGGGCCGCCGCCGAGGACTGCGACGTCACATTCCATCTGCAGGATCCTACTCACGGGTTGTCTGCTGAGAGTGCGGCCCGCATCACGACCGCGCCGTCGTCCTCGCGCACCGGCTCGAAGCCGTAGTTCTCGTAGAGGTGCCGCGCCGGGTTGTCCTTCGCGACGCTGAGGCTGATCGCCTCGAAGCCGTCCTTGCGTGCGCAGTCGAGCAGCGCGGAGAGCAGCTCCCCGCCGTAGCCGCGGCCGCGGCGACTCGGGACGACCGCGATCGCGAGCTCCGGCGTCTGCTCGTCGACGAAGCCGAAGCCGGCGTCCTCCCCCGTGAACAGCCGGTACCAGGCGGCGCCGACAGGCACGAACTCGTCGAAGACGATCAGCGAGCGATCGCCCGGGCGGCCCCAGCCGTTGACGTAGCGGGTCAGCGGCGGCTCCTCGTCGCCCACCGGTGTCCGCCAGTAGAAGGCGTGACGCAGCATGTCGCGGAGAAAGGGGACGTCTCGCGGGCCGCCCGATCTGATCACGACGCGAGTCTAGGAGAGCTACCTTCCGCGCACGAAAGCAGCCGTTGCCGCCGGGATTGCCGTGGCCCTGCTCGCCTCCAGCCCGAGCGCGGCCGGCGGCGGCGCACGGTCCGGATCGTCCCCTCGCACGACGGTCGAGGCTTACTTTGCGAAGCGAAGCTACCTGCCGGACACGCGCGCCTCGCTCGAGGTGTCGGCGACGGCGCGCAGGCTGACGATCCAGGTCTTCCGGGCCGGGCCGGAAACTCGACGGACGAGGGGCGATCGCACGGTGCACGGCCTCCCGGTCGACGATCCGCGAGTCGTCCACTGGTCAGGCAGGTACTCGCTCGAACGCTTTCGCAGCATCCCCCTGGCGCTCAGGTACTGGCCGAGCGGGCTCTACTTTGCGCGCGTCATGACCAACAGCGGCGCGGTCGCGTTTGCCCCGTTCGTGCTGCGCGCCCGGCAAGCCGACCGCACGCGAGTCGCCGTCGTCATGCCGACGAACAGCTGGCAGGCATACAACTTTCGGGACGACGACGGCGACGGGATGGCCGACACCTGGTACGCGAGCGACAGCGTCACGTCCGTCCGCCTCGACCGTCCGTTCGCCAACCACGGCGTGCCGTACCACTTCCGCACGTACGACCTCGGCTTCATCCGCTGGCTCGCGCACACGCACAAGCAGCCCGACTTCGTCACCGACGACGATCTCGAGCGATTCACGGGCGGCGCGCGGCTCGCGAAGACCTACGACCTGATCGTCTTCTCGGGCCATGAGGAGTACGTGACTCCGCACGAGTACGCCCTGATCACGGAGTTTCGTGACGCCGGCGGCAATCTTGCCTTCCTCTCGGCGGACAACTTTTTCTACCGCGTCATCCGCCGCGGCGACCGGATCTATCGCGAGAGCCGCTGGCGCGATCTCGGCCGCCCGGAGGCGCGCCTGATCGGGGTCCAGTACGTCGGCTGGAACCAGGGCATCTGGCCGAACCGGCCCTACATCGTCAACGGCGCAGGGACCGCACCGTGGCTGTTTCATGGCACCGGCCTGCACAACGGGTCACGGTTCGGCAAGTACGGGGTCGAGATCGACGCCAGGACGCCGGATTCCCCGCTGGGGACGGAGGTGCTGGCGACGATTCCGGACGTCTTCGGGCCCGGCAAGACCGCCGAGATGACCTATTACGCGCTCCCGAACGGCGCGAAGGT
The DNA here is from genome assembly GCA_005888315.1 of Actinomycetota bacterium. GTDB lineage: Bacteria > Actinomycetota > Thermoleophilia > Gaiellales > Gaiellaceae > 13-2-20CM-68-14. Next base: position 45,103 of record VAWH01000056.1, read on the forward strand.
CTTCGCTGCGGGAACGATCAACTTCGGCGGCACCGCCCAGCTGCCGCCCGTGCGGCAGCTGCTCGAGAACCTCTGGGCGCGGTTGATCCAGCCCTGACTCTCTAACCCGGCGGCGGCAGCCCGAGCTCGCGGGCGGCCCAGGGCAGCGCGACCGAGGCCTGGCGGCGCTGGAACTCGCGGACGGTGGGCGCCGTCGGCGGCGGCGGCAGGCCGGCCCGCGCCGCGAAGAAGCCGGCGATCAGCGCCGCGAAACCTTGGCTGTCGGGAACGAGCTCCCACGGGTCGGGTCCGCCCTCGAGCTTCAGGCTCGGCAGCCAGGCGACGTAGTCGAGCAGCGGATTGCCGACATGGGCGAGGTTCCAGTCGACGAGGACGGCGCGTCCCTCCCGGAGGCAGAGGTTGTCGCTGCGAACGTCGAGGTGCATGAACGCGTCTCCCTCGAGGAGACAAGTCCGCCCGGCCTCGAGCAGCGTCGGCAGGGCCGGCTCGAGCCAGCCTCGTGAGCAGAGGCCGGTCGAAAGCAGGGGCTCGGCGTCCTCGGCGACGAGCTCCCACCCGTTCAACCATTCGCGCTCGTCCGACAGGAGCGGCAGCCCAGCGGGCGGCGGCGTCGCATGGAGCTCGTCCAGGGCGACGGCGACCGCGTCAACCTGCTCGCGCGTCCACGGCGGCGGCCAGTAGGCGTCGCTCAGGTCGGCGATCGCGAGCAGCGTCTGCTCGCCGTCGTGCCAGGCGACGAGCTCGGGGAGGAACGGCGCCTCGATGGTGGAGTAGATGCGGTATTCGCCGCGCAACCACTCGGCTGCGGTCTCGTCGAGCGCGTCCTTGACGAACGCCCGCCGCCCGTCGGCGAGCTCGACGCGCCAGTGCGCGGAGTTCGTGCCGTAGCCGCCGCTTTTGACCGGCTGCCAGTCGACCGGCGCGGCACCAGCGGCGCTCTCGAGCTCAGCTGCCGGGAAGCTCTTCGGCAAGCTGGATGCGGTTGCCGTCCGGGTCGTAGATGTCGAGCAGCCGCATCTGGCCGTGCAGCTCGAGCACGGTGCCGACCTCGACCCCCTCGTTGCGGAGGCGCTCCGCCTCGGCCTTGATGTCGTTGACGTCGACAGTCGCGACGCCTGCCTCTTCCTGCGACTCGCCCTCGGCGATCGCAATCTCCATCTCGCCGCGTACGAGTCTTGCCCAGCGGCCCTCTTCGTCGAGGTAGGTCTCGACGAAGCCGAGCTTGCCCGTGTAGAAAGCGCGGCCCGCGTCGAGGTCGCGCACCTGATACCAGACCTGAACGGGGCTCACAGCATCAGGCCGGGCTCCTCCAGGAAGGCCTTGACCGTCCGGAGGAAATCAGCCGCCGTCGCCCCGTCCAGCGAGCGGTGGTCGCACGTCAGCGTCATCGTCATCAGCGGGCGCGCCTCGAGGCCGGTCTCGATGGGGACGGCTTTGGGCTCGATCGCCCCCACGGCGAGGATCGCCGCCTGCGGTGGGTTGAGGACGGCGACGAACTGCTCGACGCCGAACATGCCGAGATTCGAGATCGTGAAGGTGCCGCCGTCGAGATCCTCTTGCCGGAGCTTGTTGTCGCGCGCGCGCGTGACGATGTCGGCTCGCGCGGCAGCGAGCTCGGCGATCGTCAGCCGCTCGGCCTGGTGGATGACGGGGACGACGAGGCCCGCTTCGATCGCGACCGCGATCCCGACGTTCGCGCTCGGATGCAACTCGATCGCGTCCTCGGCCCAGAGCGCGTTGACGGCGCGGTGCCGCATCAGCGCCGCGGCGCAGGCCTTGGTCAAGATGTCCGTGACAGTCGGTCTGGGCTCGCCTTCCTTGGCCTGCTCCGCCAGGCGCGCGTGCAGGTGCTGCGCGCGCGTCATGTCCGCCGACATCGCGATCTGGAACGCGGGTGCCTGCCAGGCCTCGGTGAGGCGGCGGGCGATCGTGCGGCGGACGGAGGTCAGCGGGACGCGTTCGATCTCGCCGGGGATTGCCGGCGCGGGCGCCGCGGGGGCGGGCGCGCCGGCGGCCGCGCGCTCGACGTCCTCGGCGACGACCCGGCCTTCGGGGCCGGTGCCCTTGAGCGAGCCGAGCTCGATGCCGCGCTCGCGGGCGATCCGGCGGGCGAGCGGAGACGCCTTGATGCGAGCGCCGGCGCCGTTGCCTTGCGACGGTGTCCTAGTCTCCGGCATCTGCTCCGCAGTCGTCGCGTCGCGCCCGCGCTCGCGCTCCTGTTCACGCGCCGCGCCGGGAGAGCCTTCTTCCTGCGCCGCTTCTGCAACCGGCTGCGCCGTCGCGCCCACGATCGCCGAGAGGTCTTCGCCCTGCTCGCCGATGACGGCGATCGTGGTGCCGACATCGGCCTCGCCTTCTGCGACGGTGATCTTGAGCAGGACGCCGGAAGCTTCGGCCTCGACCTCTTGCGTCACCTTGTCCGTGTCTAGCTCGTAGAGCGGCTCGCCTTTCTCGACCTGATCACCTTCGGACTTGAGCCACTTGACGATCGTCCCCGACTCCATCCCCTGCCCGAGGCGTGGGAGCTTTACCTCATTAGCCATGTCGACTCCCACCGTGTCCCGCGACCGGGTCCCGGGACATGTCTGCGGACCCGGTCGCCGGACACGTCACGAAGTGCCATCCCGCTGAACGGTCTTCCGGATTGCCTCGAGCACGTCTTTGGCGTGCGGGACAACGTACTCCTCCATCACGGGCGCGAACGGCAGCGGCGTGAACTTGGCGCCAACCCGCTCGACGGGGGCGTCGAGCCAGTCGAACGCTTGCTGCTGGACGACCGCCGCGACCTCCGCGCCGAAGCCCATCCGCGTCACGGCCTCGTGGGCGACGACGCAGCGGTTCGTCTTCTTGACGGAGGCGACGATCGCGTCCTCGTCGAGCGGCTGCAGCGTCCGCGGGTCGACGACCTCGACCGAAACCCCCTCCTGCTCGGCCTCTTCGGCGGCGGCGAGAGCCTCGTGGACGAGCCGACCGGTCGCGACGACGGTGACGTCCTCCCCTTCGCGATGCACCCGCGCTTGACCGATCGGGATCGGCTCGATCTCCTCCGCCACCTCCTCCTTGAGCCCGTAGAGCGTCCGGTGCTCGAAGAAGACGACCGGGTTGTCGTCGTAGATCGCCGACCAGAGCAGGCCGCGCACGTCAGAAGGGGTCGAGGCGAAGACGACCTTCAGTCCGGGTACGCCGACGAACCAGGCCTCGACCTGCTGGGCGTGCTGGGCTCCCGGCGACCAGCCCGCGCCGCCCTGGGTGCGGATCGTCAACGGCACCTTCAACTGGCCGCCTGACATGTAGCGGTGCTTGGCCGCCTGGTTGACGATCTGCTCCATCGAGATCGTCAGGAAGTCCTCGTACATGACCTCGACGACGGGGCGCATCCCCTGCATGGCCGCACCGATCCCTGAGCCGACGATCGCCATCTCGGAGATCGGCGTGTTGCGGACGCGCTCGGGGCCGAACTCGTCGAGCATGCCCTGGGTGACGCCCATCGAGCCGCCCATCTCCGCGATGTCCTCGCCCATGATGAACACGTCTTCGTCGGCGCGCATCGCCCGCGAGAGCGCGTCGCGGACGGCCTCGCGGTAGCTCAGCTCAGGCATCGAAGGGCCTGTGTGCGCATGGGCGTAGGCCTGTGTACACCGGCCCACACTCCTTCCGGACGAGAGAAAAAGGGTCAGGCATAGACGTTCTTGAGAGCGTCCTCGGGCTTCGGGTCGGTGCCGGCCTTCGCGAACTCGACCGAGGCGTCGACGAGCTCTTGAACCTCCTGGTCGAGCGCCTCGTAATCGGCGTCCGACAGACCGAGCTTCTCGCGCAGGAGCTCGAGCGGATCGGCAGTTTCCTGGAGCCGGTTGAGCTCCTCCTTGTCCCGATAGACCTGGGGATCGCCGATGTAGTGACCGACGAGGCGCTGGGTCTCGCAGAGCAGGAAAACCGGCCCTTTGCCGTCGCGGGCGTGCTTGAGCGCTCGGGCAGCGACCCGGTGCACCTCCTCGACGTCCTGGCCGTCGACCTTCAGGGACTTCATTCCGAACGCCTCGGCGCGCCTGGTCAGGTCTTCGATCGGCATGTGCTGCTTGGCCGGCGTCGACTCGGCCCAGTGATTGTTCTCGCAGACGAAGACGGCCGGCACCTGCCAGAGCTGCGCGAGGTTGAGCGACTCGTGAAAGGTGCCGATGTTGGTCGCCCCGTCGCCGAAGAACGCGACCGCGACGCGCGGCTCGCCGCGGAACTTGAAGGCGAGCGCCGCCCCGACGATCGCCGGCAGACCGCCGCCGACGACCGCGTTCGCGCCGAGGTTGCCGCGCTCGACGTCGTAGAGGTGCATCGACCCGCCGTACCCGTGCGAACACCCCTCGAGCTTGCCGTAGAGCTCCGCCATCAGCTCGTTCGGATGCGTGCCCTTGGCGAGCGTGTGGCCGTGGGCGCGATGCGTGGAGGCGATCACGTCGCCGTCGGCCAGCGCCCGGCAGACGCCGACGGCGATGGCTTCCTGGCCGATCCCGACGTGCAGGAAGCCCGGCAGCTCGCCGGCGCGGAAACGCTCCTCGACCTTCTCCTCGAAGCGGCGGATCAGGAGCATCTCCCGGAAGAACTCGCGCAGCGTCTCGTCCGAGACCCCGCGACGCTGCTCGACTTTCGCCACGGGCGTGATAGTACGCTCCGGACAATGGCGCTGGTCGAGCAGTTTCGCCGCCTCGAAAGCGGCCTTCCGGACGGCTGGCAGTCCGCCCGCCTTCGTCTGGTCATTCCCGATGAAGGCGACTGCGCACGTGCCGCCGCGCTGCTCGCGCCGACGAATCCGGGCCGCCGCGGCAAGGTGATCAATTTCGCAACGGGGCGCCGCGGCGTCGGCGTCGGCCCCGACCGGATCCGCGGGCTGTTGCGGCACCTCGACAAAGAGGGCATCGAGGGAGACCTCGAGCTCGTCCGAGTCGAGGAGGCCGCTGCGCCGCTGGACCCTGGTCGTTCGACCCTCGCCGATGCCTGGGACGCTGCCCTCGCAAGCCTGCCGCCCGACTGGAGCGACCTGTACGCCGAGGTCGAGCTGACCTCGAGCGATTACATCGAGCCCGGCGCGCTCCGCCTGAGCCCGCTCAACCCCACCCGTCCGGACGCCCGGCCGCTCTTCCGTTTCCGCGCCGCGCGCAAATTCGGCTACGGCGCCTCGGCGGAGATGCTGCGCCGGTGCCTCGAACGGCTCGACGAGGCCGGGATCACCGGCGCCCTGCGGATCCTGAACGTGGTCTCGGACTCGTACCCGGCGAAGACACAAGGCCCTGTCTGGTACGCGGCCGGGAAGGTCATCTAGCTGGCGTCAACCTCCAATCGCAGCGCTCAGCTCGGCAGCGACCGATTTCGCCTCCGCACCGTCCCGCGTGATCACGAGGCAGGTGTCGTCCCCGGCGAGCGTGCCGACCACCTTCGCGTGCTCGACACGGTCGAGCGCGCGGGCGATCGCGGGCGCAGAACCGAGCTCGGACTGGACGACGACGATGTTCTGCGCCTGCATGGCGCGAAGACCGAACTGCGCCAGCACCGCCTCGAGCAACTCGCGCGGGTCGCTCCGGCTTCCCCGCTCCGGCAGGACGTACCGCGGGCGCCCGAGCACGTCGCGGCTCTTCTCGAGCCCGAGCTCGCGGATGTCCCGCGAGATCGTCGCCTGCGTGACCTCGCAGCCGGCGCTCCGCAGCGCATCCTGCAGCTCGTGCTGGCTGCCGACACGACGCCGCCCGACGACGCTGGCGATCAGTCGTTGCCGGTCGGGCTTCGGCACTTGCCGAACCTGTTGCATACGGCGAGAATAACTATTCAGGTTTCGATCACGTGAAGGCGAGGCAAGCAAGCAAACATGTTGCGCAAGCTGCTGTGGTCCGGCCTCTACGCCGGTCTCGCCGCCGGCTCCGCGCTGGCCGCTCGGCAAGCCGCGACCAGGATCTGGCGCCTCGCGACCGGCGAAGCGCCGCCGGCGAAGCGATGAGCAAGGCCGACCTTCTCGTCGAGCGCGGCGCCGACCGGCTCGAAGGCCTGTCGCGGAAAGCCGCCGCGAAGGGCGGCTTCGCTGCGAAGCTCGCCGACGAGCTGGCCGAGGACGCAGCCTTCCTGCGCAAGCTGAAGCCGAGCCTGATCAAGGCGCGCGCGCAGGGACGCACGCCGGTCACCCCGGCGCCGGCCCGCGAGCCGCAGGCGCCGGGCCCGCCCCCCGCGACCGCACCCCAGGCGAGCGCGCCCCAGGCCAGCGCGTCGCAGGCGAGCGCGTCGCGCCCGAAATCGCGCCCCAAGGCGAAGAAGCGACGCAAGGGAGGGCCGAACCCCTTCGTGATCGCCGGGGTCGCCCTTGCCGCCGGCATCGTGCTCGCCAAGGTGATCGACTGGAGGGGACATGCACATCCAAGAGACTGAGACGAACGGCGGCGTCGGGCCGGCGGCAAAGCAGGTCGCCGAGCACGCGAGCAGCCTGGCACGGCTCGAGCTCGAGCTCGCCGTCCTCGAGCTGAAGAAGAAGGTCGCGGCGCTCGGGATCGGCATCGGCCTCGGCGTGGGCGCGCTCCTGTTCGCGCTGTTCGCGCTCGGCTTCGGCTTCGCGACGGTCGCGGCGGCGCTCGCGACAGCGATGTCGACCTGGCTGGCACTGCTGATCACGACCGCGATCCTGCTCGGGCTCGCCGCGGTGCTCGCAGTGGTCGCGCTCGTGCTGATCCGCAAGGGGGCTCCCCCGGTTCCCGAGCAGGCAATCGCCGAAGCGCGGCGGACGACGGAGGCGTTGAAGAGCGATGCCGGCTCATAACAGCCGCACGACGCAGCAGGTCCGCCGCGACATCGAGACCGAGCGCGAGCAGCTCGCGGCGGCGGTCGAGGACCTCCGCGGCGGCCTCGCCGAGGTCGCGGACATCGGCGGCAAGCTTCGCTCGAAGCTGCCGCTCGTCGCGGCCGGCGCACTTGGCGCCGGCTTCTTCCTCGCCGGCGGAATCGGTGCGACCATGCGGCTGTTCGCGCGCCGCGGCCGCGAGGGAAAGACGAAGGCCAAAGTCGGCCCGTTCTCCCTCGTCGACCGCGACTAAGGCGCTCGCTGGCGACGCCGACCCAAAAGGACGTCCGGGCTTCGCCCGGGCGCCCGTCTAGTCCCGGTCGGCAAAGCCGATGCCCGCTTTGTCGCTCCCTGAGACGAGTTAAGGCGCTCGCTGGCGACGCCGACCCAAAGGACGTCCGGGCTTCGCCCGGGCGCCCGTCTAATCCCGGTCGGCAAAGCCGATGCCCGCTTTGTCGCTCCCTGAGACGAGTTAAGGCGCTCGCTGGCGACGCCGACCCAAAAGGGCGTCCGGGCTTCGCCCGGGCGCCCGTCTAATCCCGGTCGGCAAAGCCGATGCCCGCTTTGTCGCTCCCTGAGACGAGTTATGGCGCTCGCTGGCGACACCGACCAAAAAAAGGACGCCCGAGGTTCGCCCGGGCGTCCTCTAATCCCGGTGGCCTACCTCACGGTGATGCTGCCGCGGAGCGTCCTGTGCGCGTCGGAGCGGTACCGGACGATCCCGGCGCGGAACCTGACCGCCCAGGTCCTGGTCCCGCGGAACCGGACGCCCGTCTTCTTGTTGATACCGGCCGCGATCAAATGGAAGTTGTCGGCCCTGGTCAGGTCCTTGACCGTCAGCCTGTAGGCGCCGGCTGCCAGCCGCCTCACCCGCGCCCCCGAGGTGGTCTTGACCGTGATCGTGCGTCTCGGACCGACCTGCGCGACCAGCTTCTTGACCGGCGGGGGGGCCGTAACCGTGCCCGAGGTGAACGAGCCGCGCATCAAGGTCGGATGCGCGTCGCAGATGAAGCGATAGGTGCCGTTCGTGAACGTGACGGCCCAGGTCGCGTTCGCCGTCTGCTCGACGTCGGTGGACATGTCGACGCCGGGACCGGCCAGGTGGAAGTTGTGTAGCGTCGCGTAGTCGTGGACGGTGATCGCGTACGCCCCGGGGTCGAGGTGCGTGATCGTCGCCCCGGTCGAGTCCTTGAGCGTGATCACGAAGGCGTTGCCCGAGGTCGGCGAGCCGACGGTGGCGACCAGCGGCTGCGTGACCGCACCACCCGCGCCGGCCGCGCCGGGGACGATTAACGCGGCCACAGCCAGGCAGGCGAGGAGGAATAAGCGAACGTGACTCACGGAATCTCCTTTTCGCGATTGAAACGGTGTAAACGCTCGTGCATACGAGACGTGCGCCGGACCGGTTTGTTGGCACTTCGGCCACCGAGCTCGTCCGGCGACGGTGCGGCTGCGATTTAGACTCGTCCTGTGCGACTGGGCCGAGACCAAAAGACCGAGCTGATCCGCCAGGTCCCTCTGTTTTCGCGCTGTTCCCGGGCAGAGCTGAAGGAGATCGCGAAGCTCGCGGACGAGATCGACCTACGCCAGGGCAAGGAGATGACCCGGGAAGGCGCACCGGGTCGCGAGTTCTTCGTGCTCCTCGACGGCACCGCGGACGTGAGGAAGAAAGGCCGGAAGATCAACACGCTCGGCGCCGGCGACTTTTTCGGCGAGATCTCGCTCGTCTCACGCCAGCCTCGAACGGCCACCGTGACTGCGACGTCGCCGGTCCGGGCCCTCGTCGTTACGGATTACTCGTTCAGGCACCTGCTCGACGAGTCACCGCAGATCAAGACCAAGGTGATGGAGGCGATGGCCGAGCGCCTCGCCCCCGAAACGCTTTAGGCCGTCCTCAAAACGGCGCCGAACCGCTCGCCAAGCGCGTCCGCGATCTGCCGGCGAAGCGCTGCCGCATCCTCGTCCGAAAGCGTCCGCTCCGGCGACTGGAAGGCGACACTGAACGCGATCGACTTCTTCCCCTCGCCGACCTGCTCGCCGCGATAGACGTCGAAGATCTCGACCTCGCGCAACTGGGGCCCGGCCGCCTCGCGGGCCGCCGCAACCAGCTCGCCGGCCTCGACCTGCTCGGGAACGACGAACGCGAGGTCCTGCCGGACGGCGGGATAGGTGATCACGTCTTCGTAGGCGACCGGCTCGCGCGATTCGGCGAACAGCGACTCGAGATCGAGCTCGAACGCGCCCCACTCGCCATCGAGGATGCGGGGATTGAGCTCCCCCACGATGCCCGCGGAGGTACGAGCCGTCTTCCCGGGATGGAAGAGCGGGTGGTCGGCCCGCTCGAACTGCGCCCCGGCCTTGAGTACCTCGTAGAGCGCCTGGACGACGCCCTTCACACGAGCGAACCCACCCGGCGCGACCCCGGCGACGTGGAGCCGCTCGTTCGGAAGCTCACCGTTCGACAGGTAGATCCGCGCGAGCTCGAAGAGCGCGATCTGCTCGGCTCCCGCGTCGACGTTCCGCCGCACGGCCTCGACGAGGCTCGGAAGCAGCGACGTCCGCAGCGCCGTCAGCTCGACGGCGATCGGCTCAGGCAGTTTCCAGTCGGTCTCGTCGTCGGGACGCAGGGACGGGGTGTAGGTCTCCGAGAAGCCGAGGCCCACAAGGGCATCCTCGATCCGGCGGCGCAGCTGCTGCTCGCGCGTGAGCGTGCCGAACATCGCGCGGCGGACCGGCAGTGTGAACGGCACCTCTTCCAGCCTGAAGCGAGCGATCTCCTCGACCACGTCGATCTCGCGGGTGACGTCGCGCGCCCGCCAGGTGGGGACGACCACGGTGTCGTCGCCACGCTCGAAGCCGAGGCGGGCGAGCAGCGCGTGCTGGTCGTCCACCGGGGTCGCGACCCCGATCACCGCGTCGGCGCGCTCGGGCCTGTAACAGACGACAGGACGCTCGGGCAAGTCTGCATGCACGTCCGACTGCGCGGTCCACGTCGCGCCCGTCAGCTCGACGAGCAGCTCGGTCGCAAGCGCGGCGGCCGGCGCGGCGAGATACGGGTCGACGCCCTTCTCCCAGCGGTTCGAGCCCTCCGTCCGCAGACGGAGGCGCTCCGAGGTCTTGAAGATCGTGAACGGCTCGAAGTTGGCCGCCTCGAGCAGGACGGTGGTCGTGCTCGCGCCGATCTCGGTCTCCTCGCCCCCCATGATCCCGGCGAGCGCGATCGCGCGCTCGGTGTCGGCGATCAGCAGGTCTTCCGGCTCGAGCCGGCGCTCGACGCCGTCGAGCGTCCGCATCTCCTCGCCCTTGCGGGCCCGCCGGACGACGATCTTGCCGCCGTGCAGCGTCTCGAAGTCGAAGGCGTGCAGCGGGTTCCCGAGCGCGACCATCACGTAGTTGGTGACGTCGACGACGTTCGCGATCGGCCGCATCCCGGCCACGAGCAGGCGCGACTTGAGCCATAGCGGCGAAGGTTCGATCCGGACGTTCTCGAAGAGCCGGCCGATGTAGCGGGGGCACGCCTCGAAATCATCGACCTCCACTTCGACCTGTCCTTCCGGGACGTGTCCGGAGGACTGTCCACCAGGCACGTCTGCCAACGGCATGTCGAAGAGCGCCGCCACCTCCCGCGCGACCCCGTAGACGGCGAGCAGGTCGGGACGGTTTCCGGTCGGCTCGAGCAGCAGCACGTCGTCGACGAGCGGCAGCACCTCGACGAGCGGCGTCCCGGGCTCGGGGCCGTCCGCGAGCACCATGATCCCCGCGTGGTCGGGCCCAAGCTCGACCTCGTCCTCGGCCAGGATCATCCCGTCCGAAAGCTCGCCGCGGACCTCGCGTCGCTCGAGCTCGAGCCCGCCCGGCAGGACGGCGCCGGGCAGCGCCACCGCAACCGTCGCCCCGGGCCCGAAGTTCCAGGCGCCGCAGACGATCTGCCGCGGCTCCCCTTCGCCGACGTCGACGCGGCAGAGCTGGAGCCGGTCGGCGTTCGGATGCTTCTCCGCCTCGAGCACGCGGCCGACGCGAAACCGCTCCAGGTTGCCGTCCGCCTCCGGGACGCCGATCCGCTCGACCCCTTCGACCTCCGCGCTCGCGACCGACAGCCGCTCGGTCAGCTCCCCGAGCGGGACCTCGATCGGCACGTACTCGCGCAGCCAGCTCAGCGGAACGCGCATCAGAACTGCCTCAAGACCCGGAGGTCGCCTTCCCAGAGCAGGCGGATATCCGGAATGTCGTGCCGCAGCTGCGCTGCCCGTTCGAGGCCGCAGCCGAACGCGAACCCGGACCAGCGCTCGGGATCCACGCCGACGTTCTCGAACACCTGCGGATCGACGACGCCGGCGCCGCCCATCTCGATCCAGCCGGTGTGCTTGCAGGTCCGGCAACCCGCGCCGTCGCAGATCCCGCACGACACGTCGGGCTCGATCGAGGGCTCCGTGAACGGGAAGAAGTGCGTGCGGAAGCGGATGCGCCGTTCGGGCCCGTAGAGCGCGCGCATCACGTGCAGCAGCGTCCCCTTCAGGTCGGCGAGCGTGATGCCCTCGTCGACGGCGAGGCCCTCGAACTGGTGGAAGATCGGATAGCGCGTCGCCGTGATCGCGTCGCGCCGGTAGACGCGGCCGATCGAGACCATGTAGATCGGCGGCTCGTGCTCCTCGAGAGCGTGGATCTGGGACGGCGAGGTCTCCGTGCGCAGGACGTGCGACTCGTCGAAGAAGAACGTGTCTCGCGGGGACCTCGCAGGATGAGTCGGTGCGAATGCGAGCTTGTCGAAGTTGTATTCGAGGGTCTCGACCTCGCGGTCGTCGCGGATTTCGTAGCCGAGCCCGAGGAACGCGTCCTCGACGATGCGCCGGACCTGCGTGATCGGGTGGAGGTGCCCGAGCGGCAGCCGCTCGCCGGGGAGCGTGACGTCGACGATCTCCTCCCGCAGACGCCGGTCGAGCTCCTCGCCCTCGAGCGTTCGTTCCCGCTGGGTGACGGCGGCCTCGAGCCGCTCGCGAATGCCGTTCAGGAGCATGCCGCTCTCGCGGTCGCGAACGCCACGGAGCGCCTGCGCGAGCTCGCTCTTTCGGCCCAGGTAGCCGACTCGCGCGTCCTCGAGCTCGGTGGGACCGCTCGCGGCGGCGACCGCGGCGCTCGCCTCGCGCTCGTACGCCTCCCAGTCCACGGCGGCGACTGTAGCTTCGTTTTCGGTCAAGAGTCCTCCTCGCTCGTCGGTGCCGGTAGGTCAGGCCCCGGCTCGGAACGGGAGGTCAGGCGGCAGGCGCCGGGCTCCCGGTTCCGTCCCGGGGCCCGGTAAACAGGATCTGCGCCGTCGTCTTCACGCCTGGAAGCATAACGGCATGAGTTCCTACGACCCGATCGCGCGCCTCTACGATCCTTGGAGCCGGAGCGTCACCGAGGACGTCGCCTTCTACCTCAGCGAGGCACGCCGTGCCGAGCCGCCGGTGGTCGAGCTCGGTGTCGGGACCGGGAGGATCGCCGTGCCGATCGCTGCGCAGGGGATCCGCCTCATCGGCGTCGATTCGTCGCCGGGCATGCTCGAGGTCTGCCGCGAGCGGTCGGAGCTGGCCGGGGTCGCAGGACTGGTCGAGCTGCGCCTGGGCGACCTGCGCGCGCCGCCCGTCGCCGAGCGGGTCGAGCTCGTCCTCTGCCCGTTCCGCTCCTACCTGCACCTGCGCACGGACGAGGAACGGCTCGACGGGTTGCGGGCCGCGCATGAGCTGCTCGTTCCCGGCGGCCGCCTGATCTTCGACGTCTTCGCGCCCGGCGACGACGACATCGCCGAGACCCACGGCCGCTGGCTCGAGCGGGAGCCGGAAATCTACGAGCGCGCGGAGTGGGACACCCAGACTCGGACGCTGACGCTCTCAGTGCGTGGGCCGAGCGGCGAGGCGACGATGGCGCTCTCCTGGCTGTCCGCCGACGAATGGGAGGCGCTGCTGGAACGCGCCGGCTTCGAGGTCGAGGCCCTCTATGGCTGGTTCGACCGGCGCCCGTTCAGCGGCGGCGAGGACATGGTCTGGATCGCACGGCGGTAGCGCTTCAGGGACAGTCCCCTCGGGGACAGTCCCTACACCGGTCTCGGCTCTAGATCAGCTCGATCTCGTCGCCGACGACGACCTCGCCGCTCTCGACGACGCGCGCCAGCATGCCGCGCTTACCCTGCAGCTCGGCGCGGAGGCCGTCGCGCAGCTCGTCCATCCGGTGGCACGGATCGCAAACCATCGTGATCTCGAACTCGGCCCCGCCGACCCGGACCCGCTGGCCAATCGGCCACTTCTCGACATCGTCGCCCTCGACAGTGATGTTCTCTCGGATCGCGCCCGGCTCGACGTCGACGGAGTCGAGATGTTCCTTGGAGACGAAGAGAACCTCGCGCTTCGGCGGGTTCGCGTGCGCGCACCCCTCCAGGCCGCGGCCCACGATCGCGCGGCGGCGCTCGTGCCGCTCGGAGCGGCCGCTCTTGCGGGCAGGGGAGGTGAAGACACCGATGACGCTTGCCATCAAGCGACGAGTCTAATCAGCGCGGCGGCTCCACTCGTAGAGCGCGATCGCCCCTGCCGCTGCGACGTTGAGGGACTCCGCCGGCCCGGAGGTCGGAATCGTCGCCGCGTCGTCGCAGCGCGCGAGCACGTCTTCAGGCAGCCCCTCCCGCTCGGAGCCGAGGACGAAGACCGTGGAATCGCCGAGCTCGAGCTCGCGCAGCGGCCTCCCACCGTGCGCGGCCAGCCCGACTCGCCGTCCCGCCCCCTCGCCGAGCGGCACTCGAAAGACCGCCCCGGCGGAGGCGCGCAGCGCCTTTGGCCCCGTCGGGTCGGCACAGCCGGGCGAGAGCTCGACCGACGCGCCGAATGCATCCGCGGCCCGGATCAGCGTGCCCACGTTCCCGGGGTCGCCGACGCGCCAGAGAGAAAGCGCGACCGGCCGCTGCTCGAAGACCGGCAGATCCTCGCGCCGGAAGATTGCGATCGCACGGGCCGGATGCGGCAGCGTGGAGACCTCAGCCACCAGCTCCGTGAGCACTGTCTCGCCCGCGACGAGCAGCTCGACCGGCTCGAGACCGGCCTCGAGCGCAGCATCGACGAGGTCTTCACCCTCGGCGAAGAACAGCCCCAGCTTGTCGCGCCAGCGACGGGCATGGAGCTTGCGGACGAGCTTCAGCGTCTGGTTCTGCGGCGACGTGATCACAGGCGCCGCGCGACCACGTCAGGATGCGCGAGGTACGTCAGCTCGCGAGCGCGGACTTCGCCTTCTCGGCGATCGCGGCGAAGGCGGCGGGGTCTGACACGGCCAGATCCGCCAATACCTTGCGATCGAGCCCGATCTCCGCCTTGCGGCAGCCGGCGACGAACTGGTTGTAGGAGAGCCCGTTCTGCCGGGCGGCGGCGTTGATCCGGAGGATCCACAACCGCCGGAACTCGCGCTTGCGGTTCTTGCGGTCACGGTAGGCGTAGGCGAGCGAGTGCTCGACCTGCTCCTTCGCCTGCTTGTAGCTCGAGTGCTTGAGACCCCAGTAACCGCGGGCCTGCTCGAGCACCTTCCGGCGCTTCTTGCGGGCGTGAACGGATCGCTTGACGCGCGGCATCTAGTGCCCCTTCCGGTAATGGTCTCGCGTTTCGGGTGCCGCCAGAAATGCACTGACTATTGGCGGACGGGGCACTAGTTCATCCCCAGCAGCTTCTTGACTGACTTGACGTTCGACTTATGAAGCGGGGCGTCCTTGCTGAAGCTCCGCTTCTGCTTGGGCGACTTCTTCTCGAAGTAGTGGCTCTTCATTGCTCGCCGGCGCATCAGCTTGCCCGTTCCGGTCACCTTGAACCGCTTCTTGGCTGCGCTCTGTCTCTTGATCTTCGGCATCTGTCTTCTTCACTCCCGCGTTCTTCGTGGGCCCGAGGAGCATCGTCATGTTCCGCCCGTCGAGGAGCGGCTGCTGCTCGACCTGGCCGATGTCCTTGACGTCCTCCGCCAGCCGCGTCAGTAGGTCCCGCCCACGCTCCGGATGCGTCGTCTCACGACCCCGGAACATGATCGTCACCTTCACCTTCGCGCGCTGGTTGAGGAAGCGCTCGACGTGTCCCTTCTTGGTGTTGTAGTCGTGGATCCCGATCTTCGGCCTGAACTTGATCTCCTTGACGTTGACCTGCGACTGGTGCTTGCGCGCGAGCTTGGCCTTCTGCTCCTGCTCATAGCGGTACTTCCCGTGGTCCATGATCCGCGCCACCGGCGGATCGGCCTGCTGCGCGACGACGACGAGGTCGAGGTCGTGCTCCCGTGCGATCTCGAGCGCCTCGTCCTTCGTCTTGATCCCCAACTGCGAGCCGTCCTCGCCGATCAGACGGACTCGCGAGGCGCGGATGTTCTCGTTCAGCGCCTCGTTACGGGGCGGCCGCGGCGGATCGGCTGTGAACCTTCGCCGGGGCCTCAAGAACCTCTCACCAAGCTGCCAGCTCCTCCTTCTAGAACGACAAAACCGCTGCGGACAGCGGCCCGTTTCCTCGTCCTTTTCGACTCGGTTGAACCCTCCAGAAGCTCTCGGCCCTGAGGGTGAGGAACGGGTCCGCTCCTACTTTTCAGGCTTCAGAGCCTAGCAAGCTCGTCGAGCAGTTCGAGCAAACTCTTCGTCGATTGCACACCATGCCGCTCGCGGATCGCCAGCGAGTCGTCCGATTCCTTGTCGCCGTAGACGAGGGTGTAAGGGATCTTCTCGAGCTCGGCGTCGCGGATGCGCTTGCCGACCGTGTCGTCCCGCTCGTCCACCTCGATCCGGTAGCCGGCCTCCCGTAGCCGCTCGGCGAGGCGACCAGCCGCCTCACGGTGGTCGGCGCCGACCGGCAGCACGCGCAGCTGAACCGGCGCGAGCCAGAAGGGGAACTCGCCGCCGTAGTGCTCGATCAGGATGCCGATGAAGCGCTCGAGCGAGCCGAGCAGGGCACGGTGGATCACGAACGGCGTGTGCTCCGCGTTGTCCGAGCCCATGTACGTCAGTCCGAACCGCGCCGGCATCTGGGAATCGAGCTGGATCGTCCCCATCTGCCAAGAGCGACCGAGCACGTCGGTCATGTGCAGGTCGATCTTCGGGCCGTAGAAGGCGCCGTCGCCCTCGTTCACCTGGTAGTCGATGCCGCGCCGGTCGAGCGCGCTCCTGAGCGCGGCTTCCGTGAAATCCCACTCCTCGTCGGTTCCGAGCTTCTTCTCGGGCCGGGTCGAGAGCTCGAACCGCGCCTCCATCCCGAACAGGTCGTAGAGGTACGAGGCGTAGTCGAGGCAGCCGAAGATCTCGTCCTCGATCTGCTCCGGCGTGCAGAACATGTGCGCGTCGTCCTGGGTGATGTGCTTGACGCGGAGCAGGCCGTGCAGCGTTCCGCCGCGCTCGTCGCGATGGAGCGTCGACGACTCCGCAAAGCGCATGGGCAGCTCCCGATAGCTGCGTAGCTCGCTGCCGAAGAGCAGCATGTGGCCGGGGCAGTTCATCGGCTTCAGGGCCAGCCGCTTCTCGCCCTCGTGCTCTTCGACGAAGAACATGTTCTCCTCGTAGTTCTCGTAGTGGCCCGAAGTGATGTACGTGTCGATGTCGTAGAGGAGCGGCGTCTTCACCTCGAGGTAGCCGCGCTTGGCGTTCTCGGAGCGGCGCAGGTCCTCGAGCACGTTCCAGATCACCATCCCTTTCGGATGCCAGAACGGCGAGCCCGGCGACTCGTCCGACAGGTGGAAGAGGTCGAGCTGCGGCCCGAGGCGCCGATGGTCGCGCTCCCGTGCCTGCTCGAGACGCTCGAGGTAGGCGTCCAGATCGGCCGGGTCATAGAAGGCCGTGCCGTAGATGCGCGTCAGCTGTTTGTTGCGCTCGTCGCCCCGCCAGTAGGCGCCCGCGAGCCCGGTCAGCTTCACCGCCTTGATCGGCTTCGAGTTCTGCAGGTGCGGCCCGCGGCAGAGGTCGGTGAAATCGCCCTGGGTGTAGAAGGAGATCTCGCCGTCCGCCGTCTCGACCAGCTCGACCTTGTACGGCTCGCCCTCAGCCTCGAAGCGCCGCCGCGCTTCCTCGCGCGAGACCTCCTCGCGGTTCCACTCGCGGCCCTCGGCGAGCTCCTTTTGCATCTCCGCCTCGATCCGCTCCAGATCGGCCTCGGAGATCGGCTCCGGGAACTCGAAGTCGTAGTAGAAGCCGTTCGCGATCGGCGGCCCGATCGCGATCTTGACGCCGGGGTAGAGCCGTCGCACCGCCTCGGCGAGCAGGTGCGCGGTCGAGTGCCGGAGGACGGAGAGCGCGTCGGGATCGTCCTTGTCCCGCGTCGTCAGGATCTGGATCTTCTGCCCGTCCTCGAGCGGCAGGCGCAGGTCCTGGACACGCCCATCCGAACGAAGGAGAACCGCCTGCTCGGCGAGCCGCGGGCCGATCGCGGCGGCCGCGTCGCGCCCGGTCGCTCCGTCGGGAAGTTCAAGCTCGGAGGAGTCGGGAAGGACGACTTTCATGGCACAGCAGGATACTTCCGAGCACCTACCTTCCCAGCCTGACTCAGAGGTTCCGGACCGGCCAACCCAGACGGACGCAGGGGCAGAGCCCGCGCGCCCTGACACGGGCACCGCAAGCGGCGCCCGTGGTGACGACCGCAACGAGGAGCTAGAAGAGTCGCCTGTTCCGGACCCGGAGGCTACGGACACCGACGCCGCCGACGACCCTCAGGCCGACTAGAAGCGCAGGTCCCAGAGCACGTCGTCGGCGTTCGGGCGCACGCCGCCGATCGCCGCGTAGAAGGCCATCGCGGCGGCGTTCGACTCGTTCGTGAGCAGGAACGCATCGCGAAGCCCGCGCTCGCGCGCCAGACCGGCGAGCCGTTGCATCAGCGCCGTCCCGACGCCGCTGCGGCGGACGTCCGCCCGCACGCCGATCTCGTAGACGAACAGGTGCTCTTGGTCGCCGTGACGACGCTGCAGCACATACGCGAGCACGAAGCCGATCGGCGTCGAATCGTCGAAGGCCGCCAGGAAGAGCGTTCGCTCGTCGGTGAGGAGCTCGGTCTGCGGTTCACGCTCAGCGAGCGCTCGCACGACGTCCTCGTCGCCGGGCCCGAGTCGACGGACGTTCACGCGAACGCGGCGTCGCGGAGGTTGGCCGGCGCCTTCAGCCAGTAGCTCTCGCGCAGCCATTCGAGCGCGGCCGCCAGGGTCTCCTCGTCGGTTACCTCTGCCGTGATCCAGCCGTAGCGGCCGACGTAGCGGGCGGTGCTCACGTACGGCAGCAGGTGCGCGACCTCGCGCTCCTCCGCTGTTAGCTTCAGGGTCAGTCGAACCGCCTTCGGCTCGACCGTCAGCCACGCGAAGACCTTGTTGGCACCCACCTTGAAAACGGGGAAATCGCCCCACGGATGGTCCTCGTAGGTCTCGGGAAACGAGAGCGCGAGCTCGCGGATACGCGCCTCGATCGCGGTCCCCAGCACGAGGTCATTCTCGCCGTTTGGCTGCTCCGCCGGAGGGGTACCCGTAAGGCTTCCGGCCCATAAACGGGAGGAATGAAATGGCGAAGAGCGTCCAGAAACTGATGACCTCTAACCCTTGCTCGATCGATTCAGACAAGTCCGTCGCCTACGCCGCGAAGATGATGCGCGACGAGGACGTCGGGCTCGCTCCGATCGTCGAGGGCAACCGCCTCGTCGGCACGGTTACCGATCGGGACATCGCGATCCGCGTCGTCGCGGAAGGCAAGGATCCGGAGTCGACCAAGGTGACGGAGATCGCCTCGACCGACCTCGTCACCGTCGATCCTCAGCAGGATCTCGACGAGGCGCTGCGGCTGATGGCGCAACACCAGGTTCGCCGCCTGCCTGTGGTCGAAGAAGACGGCCGGCTCGTCGGCGTCGTCGCGCAGGCAGATGTCGCGAGCAGCGCCGATGACACACGGACCGGCGAGCTCATCGAAGACATCTCCAAGTAGCCGTCCTGAGCCGTTCCCTCCGGAGGGCGGCCTCGCGCCGCCCTCCTTTTTGGGCGGCCTTCGGTCGCGCTCCTCGAAGC
>VAWH01000021.1 GCA_005888315.1 Actinomycetota bacterium
CAAGCAGGTGATGGAGCTGATGAGTCAGCCGCCCGACGCGATCGCGGCGCTCAGCGAAGCCGACCAGCGCGCTCTCCGAGACATCCTCGCCCGCGCGGTCACCCACCTCCACGCAGCCGGGTAGCCGCCGATCCTAAAGCGCTCACGCCAGCCGTGGCGAAGCCCCTCCTAGTAACAGACTGTCACTAAGTTAGGCATGGCCCTGCAGGAGGGACGGGGTGCCGTCTTGCGCATTCCTCCACGAGTGCCGCCGTACTTCGGCCTTGCAACAGTCTGTTACTTGGTTGCCCGGCGGAGCGTCTGCGGATGCATAGGCCGAGGCGCAGCTCAGCTCGACCCGACGTAGATGGTCACCGTCGAGCCGTCGGGCGCCCGCGTGCCGCCGGCCGGCTGCTCGTCGACGACGCGGCCGCTCTGGCTCGGATCCGGCGGCGGCACCGTGATCACCTGGACGCGAAAGCCGGCGTCTTGCAGCTTGCTCGTCGCCGTCTGCTGATCCTGGCCGACCACGTCGGGAACCGCCGTCGTCGTCGCGCTTGGCCCGAGCGAGACCGCCAGCCGCACCTTTGAACCTTTGGGTACCGCCTTTCCGGGCGCCGCGCTCTGGGCGATGACGCGACCAGACGGCTGCTGCGAGGGCACATACCTGACCCGCGCGGCGAGACCCGCCGAATGCAGTCGCCGCTGAGCCGCGGACTGCTGCAGCCCAACGACCTTCGGCACCTTGACGGGTCGCGGCGCCGAGACGGTGCTCGTCCCGCTCGTCGTCGTTCCGCCGGTGGGCCCGGCGCCGGTCGAGACGTTGATCCGGACCTTGGAGCCCCGCGGGACTCTCTGGTTCGCGACCGGCTTCTGCGCGGTCACGGTCCCCTTCGGCTCGGCGCCCGGCACCTTGAACTCGGCCGGCACGAGGCCCGCCGCCCGTAGAGCCGCCTTCGCGGACGAGGCCGGTTGCCCCACGACATTGGGAACAGTCGCTTGCCCCTTCGAAACGTTGAGCGAGACAGTTGAGTCTTTCGCAACGCTCGTCCCGGCCGCTGGGCTCTCGGCGACGACGGTTCCCGCAGCCGCCTTCGCCGGGACGCTGGTGACCTGCGACCGTAAGCCCGCTGCCTTCAACCGACCGACGGCGGCCGCGGTCTTCGTGCCGACCACGTTCGGAACGGACGTCTCAGCGGCGGCCGAGACGGACAGCGAGACGTGGGAGTCGCGGTCGACCTGGGTCCCAGCGCCCGGGTCCTGCGCGAACACCGTTCGCGGCGGGAACCTGCTCGGCCTCGACGTGAGATCGGGAACCAAACCGCGCGCGTTCAACCGGCGAACGGCTTCGTCCTGCTTGAGACCCACCACCGCCGGAACGGTGATCGCCGCCGAATTCTTCTTGTGGTCGTTGTCGCGCGAGAGGAAGTACGCAGCGAGCAGACCGCCGATCACGAGTAACAGAAGCAGCAGCAACCACGGCCAGATCTCGGGCAGCGGCGGCCGCCGGGGCGGGACATAACGTTCTTCTTCGACGACCGGAGGACCCGCAGCGGCCTCGTCGACACGGGTCCGCCTCACCGGTCTTCGCCGAAGGCGCATGGCGCTGGATCTCCTAGCCGCTTCGAAAGTGCGCGAAACGCAGGCTTAACCTTTCGGGGGAGGCAGCGAACGCTGCGAGCACCGATAAAGAGAGCCGACGGAACGGCGTACTCCGTCACTGCGGCGAATGACCCTTCAAGCTCCTGCACCGATCCCAGTCGAGGCCTCCCAAGAGCCGGCTCTGCTGCGTCCCCCGCCAGAAGCCGAGCTGGTCCAAGCCGGCAAGCTGTCGATGGGGCAACTGGCGCAGGCACACCGCGACCGGCTCGAGACCGGCAAGCAGGTGCTCGACATCATCGTCGACCGCGGCTGGATCTCCGCCGAGGAGGTTGCCGAGCTCCGGGCTGCGTACGGCATCGAGACTCCTGCCCCGCCTGCCATGCAAGCTGCCCCCGAACCTTCGCGCGTTACGCGATCGCAATCCGCCTTACGAACGGCGACTTGATCACGGCGGGCGAGACCGAGGGCTCGGACAAAGCCGCAGCACTTGGTCATGCGGTGGTAGCCGACCTCACGAAGGAAGACGGCGAGTGGCCTTTCTTCGGAGGTAGGTACATCAACCCCGAGACGATCGTCTCGGTCGATCTGCTCCCCGAAGACTCCCAGAGCTAAGCGCCGCGTCGTAACCGCGGGTCGGCTTGGCTCAAGTCCGCGGCTGCTGTTACCGTTAACTTGGTTAACGGTTTATGACAGCACTCGCCACCGCCACCGATCCCGTCACCGTCGCGAACCGGCTCCGGCCGGTTCTCTTGAAGCTCAACCGCCACCTGCGGCGAGAGATTCATTCGCTCGGCGTCACCGGCGGGCAGGCCTCCCTCCTGTTCACGATCCAGCGGCGGCCGGGGATCGGCGTACGCGAGCTCGCGGCCCTCGAGCGGATGTCCGCGCCCGGTATGTCCAAGTACGTTGGGCGCCTCGAGGCTGCGGGCCTGATCGTCCGCGAGCCTTCTGACGAAGACCGCAGGCGGGTCGGTCTCCGCGTCTCGCCCGAAGGTGAGCGCGTGCTCCGCTCCGTCAAGTCGCGCCGCACCGCCTGGTTGGCAGCTCGGCTGACGCGTCTTTCCGAAGCGGAGCTCGAGGCCGTCGACGCCGCGATCGAGCCGTTGCAAGAGCTGATCGACGAGTGACCGCCGCCATCCTGACGATCAACCGCCGCGCCTTCGCGAGCCTTCGTATGCATCGGAATTACCGCCTCTATTTCCTCGGCCAGGCCGTGTCGCAGAGCGGCACCTGGATCGACAAGGTCGCTCAGGCCTGGCTCGTTCTCGCGCTGACACATTCGGCCTTCGCGGTCGGCGTGCTGGCCGCCTGCCAGTTCGTGCCGTTCAGCGTCCTTGGCCTGATGGCCGGGGTGATCGTCGACCGGCTGGACACCTGGCGCACCGTGATCGTCACGCAGGCGATCAGGATGGTGATAGCGGCGACGCTTGCCGGGGTCGTGCTTGCCGGCGTCGTGCAGGTGTGGATGGTCTACACGCTCGCCGTGTTGACCGGGATCGTGCTCGTGCTCGACGCGCCGTCGCGCCAGCAGCTGACCTTCAAGATGGTCGGGCGGGGCGAGCTGCCGAACGCGGTCGCGCTCAACTCCTCCCTCTTCAACGCCGCGCGCATCGTCGGCCCCGGCATCGGCGGCCTGCTGATTGCCGCGTTCGGGGTCGGACCCGCCTTCGCGATCAACGCCGCCAGCTTCGTGGCGGTGCTCGGCGGACTGCTGTTGATGGACACGAGCAAGCTCGTCGCCTTCGCGCCGCGGGAGCACCTGCCGACGCTCTTCGCGAGCCTCCGGGAAGGCATCTCCTACGCGCGCGAGAGCCCACACGTGCGGCTGGTCTTGACGATGCTGGTCGCGATCTCGACGATCGCGATGAACTTCAACGTGCTCCTCCCGGTGCTGGCGGGCCGGACGCTGGACTCGGGCCCCGGGGTCTTCGGCCTGATCGCCGCCTGCTTCGGCGCTGGAGCGCTCGTCGGCGGCCTGCTCTCGGCGGCGCTTTCGCGAGCTAGCTGGAAGGCAATCGTCGCCGGCGCCGGTGGGCTCGGGCTCACAGAGCTCGTGCTGGCGCCGCAGCACTCGCTGGGCCCGGCCGTCGTGCTGCTGTTCATCGCCGGCGTCTGCTTCACGCTCTACACGGCGAACTCAAACGCCGTCCTTCAGCTCCGCGCGCCGGACCACCTCCGCGGTCGCGTGATCGGCTTCTACTACTTCGCCTTCAACGGGCTTGCGCCCCTCGGCGGCATCCTGACCGGCTGGCTCGCCGCCACCGGCGGCACTGAGCTCGCGTTTGCGGTCGCCGGCGCGGTCACGGCGGTCGTTGCGATCGCCGCTGTGCCCCAGTTGCCGCACATTCGTGCGGAAACCAAGCCGGCCTGAAATTTTCCAGCTCGCATTCTGCGACAGGAGTAGGGTTGGATCGTGCGTCGTGCGCTGGTCGCCTCGCTCGCGTCGCTCGTGGTTACGGGCGCGGCGGTCGGCGGGACGTTCCAGGGTAGCTCGCGCCCCGACCACCTGAGCGGTACCGCCGGCAGCGACGTTCTCTACGGCTACGGCGGCAAGGACGAGATCCACGGCCTCGCGGGCGACGATCTGATCAACGGCGGCGTCGGCGCGGACGTCCTGTCCGGCGGCGCCGGCAACGACCGGATCGCCGCGGCCGACGGGACGAGCGACGTCGTGCGCTGCGGCCCGGGACGCGACATCGTCACCGCCGATCTCGGCGACTCGCTAAACCGCTGCGAGGTCGTCAGCCGCCGTCTTTCCCGCGACCCGTACCGAGGCGGGGGTGCGCAGCACGAGACGGAGGTCGAGCCGAGCAGCTTCGCGCACGGAAAGACGATCGTCACGGCGTTCCAGGTCGGCCGGTTCGTCGACAGCGGCGCCGCGAACATCGGCTTTGCGACTTCACACGACGCGGGCGCGACCTGGACGACGGGGCTGCTCCCGCGCCTGTCGATCTTTTCGGTGCCGCCCGGGCCGCTCTCACGGGTGAGCGATCCCGTGGTCGCGTACGACCGTTTTCATCGGACGTGGCTGATCGGGGCGGTCGGCCTCACCGGGGACTCGACCGTGCTCACCGTCAGCCGCTCGCGCGACGGCGTCACCTGGGGCGCACCCGTCACCGCCGCGCAGCGCGACGAAGGTGACTACGACAAGGAGTGGCTGACCTGCGACAACTGGCCGAGTAGCCCGTTTCGCGGCCGGTGCTACCTCTCATACATGGACTTCGAGAACCAGGGCGTGATGACGCGACGCTCGCTGGACGGCGGCCGCACCTGGTCAGAACAGGTCGGGTGGCTCCTTCCGCCGGCGCTGAAGAACATCGCCAACGGCGTTCAGCCCGTGGTCCGACCTGACGGAACGGTCGTGATTCCCTTCGAGCTCTTCGAATCGCCCGGCAGCAGGCTCAATCAGATGGCCGCGATCCGTTCGCTCGACGGCGGTGCCACCTTCCTGCCTGCTCTTCCGATCGCTCGGCTGCTCGCAAACGACGTGGCGGGAATCCGCGCGCCGCCGCTCCCTTCCGTGGCAATTGACGGCGCGGGGACGATCTACCTCGCCTGGACGGACTGTCGCTACATCACTGAATGCCAGTCCAACGGGATCGTGGTCTCGCAGTCGCGCGACGGCATCGACTGGACCGCGCCGGCACGTGTGCGCGCGGGCGGTCGCGGCACTTTCGTCAACCACTTCCTCCCTGGCCTCGCAGCAGTCGGGACCGGCCCGCACGTCAGGCTTGCGGTCGCCTACTACTCGGCGCCGAACCCGACGGGCTGCAACTACACCTGCCAATCGCCGATCAAAGCGTGGCTCTCGCTTTCGGACAACGGCGGCAGGACCTGGCGAGGGCCCCAGCAGCTGAGCACCGAGATCGTGCTTTCAGGCTGGCTTGCCTACACCGGCGTCGGCCGGATGCTCGGCGACTACATTTCGACCACGTGGGCCGACGGCAGGCCGTTTCCCGTCTTTCCGCTGGCATCCGCGCCGGCGCGGGGCGGACTTCGCGAAGAGATCTTCGTGACCCAGACAATGCTTCCGTAGCGGGCTTTTTACGTTCGTCTTACATCATCGGCGACGAACGCTCACGTTGACGGGGACAATGAGATAGTGGCCAGACGGGGTCTCAAGATTGCCGTGCTCGCTTGCGTGGCGGCCGTGGCAGCGCCTGCCTTCGGCGCCCGCCCGGTGCCGACCTCGGTGAGCTCGTACCTGCTCGGCGCGAAAATGATTCGCGGCGAATTCGTCGTCAAGGCGAACGGCCTCCACGACTATCGGCTCGACCGCGGCAAGCTGCTCAGACGCTACGCCGCGGGTTCCCTCAACTTGCTCCAGCGCGACGGGACGAAAACGCCTGTCAAGGTCGCCTCGAGCGCGCGCGTGTTCCTCAATGGGGCGCCTTCCACGCTGCGCCGGCTGCGCGCGGGAATGCAGATTGCAGTTGCTCACGACGGTGACCTTCCGGCCGACACGGTCTTCGCCGGGTCGAAGCACGCGCCGAAGTGGGCGCAGTCGATGGTTGCGCTGATGTTGGGCAACCGACTCGTCCGCGGCGAGATCGCGCTCAAGGACACGGTCCTCCACGATTACCGGCTCGACCATGGCCGCATCAAAGACGTCGGTGTCTTCACGCTTCTGTTGAGGGAGCCTGACGGGTCGGAGGTGACGATCAGCATCTCGCCGAACGTGCGCGTCAGACTCAACGGCAAGAATGCAAGCTTCTTCCAGCTGCGAACGGGCATGATGGCGACGACGTTGCGCGACGGCGACAAACCTGCGGACCAGGTCTTCGCGACGGGCAGGTGAACGCCAAGCCCGTCGCCAACGGGAGCCAGCAAGGCACGGTCTTGCTCGTCGAGGACGAGCATTCGATCGGCTCCATGACTCGCGGGTATCTCGAGCGCAGCGGCTGGCGCGTCGTCTGGGTCCGCACCGGAGAAGAGGCGCTGGCCGAGCTCAGCCGGCACCAGATCCGGATCGTCATCCTCGACATCCGCCTGCCCGGCATCGACGGGTTCGACGTCGCCCGGTTGGTGCGGACTCGCTCGGACGTGCCAATCCTCATGCTCACCGCGCGCGACGAGGAGCCCGACCGAGTCGCCGGGCTCGAGCTTGGCGCCGACGATTACCTGACGAAGCCGTTCTCGCCGCGCGAGCTCGTCGCCCGCATGAAGGCAGTCCTGCGCCGCACCGATGGGCGAGGCGCCGAGGAGGTACTCACACTGGACGACGTCGTTCTGAACCGGAACGCCCGCGAGGTTGCGGTCGACGGCAAGGCGGTCGAGTTGACGACCAAGGAATTCGACCTGCTCGCGACCTTGCTCGAGAATCCGGGCATAGTGGTCAGCCGTGACCAGCTGCTCGACCGGGTCTGGGGGATGACCTACCCTGGCGGAACCCGGACCGTCGACGTACACGTCGCGCAGCTCCGCCGCAAGCTCGGCCGGCCCGAGCTGATCCACACCGTTCGCGGAGCCGGATACAAGACCGTACGACCGTGACGCCGCTCGCGACGTCACCGCCAGCCCGAACACGTGATACAGGACGGCGCCGCTCGCTGCGGACGAACCTGTTCGTGGCGACCGTACTCGTGGTCGTGCTCTCGGTCGGCCTGATGCTTGCGATCGGCGCAGTGCTGACGCGGCGCGCTGTCGAGCGGGCGACGTTGAAGGACGTCGCCCACCAGGCAGATCTGCTGGCGGCCAGGGAGCGAGCCGCGATCTTCCCGTGTGCGCGGCTCAATGACATTCGGCCTTACTTCTCGCGCCAGCACGAGATCCCGGCGTGTGTGCCCCTGAATCGCCCGTCGAAGTACCTGCCGGGCGATCTCTACAAGACCGTCCGGGCGAAGAAGCGCGTCAACGGAACGATCCGGGTCGGGAGCACCAATTATTTCTACGCTGCCCGGCCCGCAAGTAGCCACCTCGAGCTCGTCCTACTGCGCCCGAAGAGGCTCGGAAACACTGCTTTCTACCCCTTCCTCGTGGGTCTGCTGATCGCCGCAGGGGCAGGTATCGCGCTGGCAGCGCTCACCGCCTTCCTGCTCGCCCGGCGGATCGCCCGGCCCGTCCGGCGGGTGGTCGACGCCACGCGCCATCTCGCCGAGGAACGCGATCCCGAGCTCGTTCCGATCGAGGGCGCATACGAGATCGCCAGCCTCGCGCATGCCTTCAATGAGATGGCCGAACAACTCGCGCGGGCGCGCGCCGCCGAGAAGCAGTTCCTGCTCTCCGTCAGCCACGAGCTGAAGACACCGCTGACTGCGATTCGCGGCTACGCCGAGGGCGTCGCGGATGGAACGTTCGACATGGACGAGGCGGTGGCGACGATCTCGCTCGAAGCCGCACGGCTCGAGCGCCTCGTCGGCGACCTGCTCGACCTCGCGCGAATGAACCGCACGGACTTCTCGATCCACCGCGAGCGTGTCGACCTCGGCGCGATCGCGCACGAGGCCGTCCACCGTTACGAGGCGCAGGCCCGCGACTTCGGAGTCACGCTCGAGGCCTTCGCGCCCGCCCCCTCGCCCGCGATCGGCGACCCCGACCGCGTCCTACAGGTGACCTCCAACCTGGTCGAGAACGCGCTCCGGCTGACCCCGCGCGGCGGGGTGGTTCGCGTCTCCGCCGAGCCGGGGGCGCTCGTCGTCGAGGACACCGGCCCGGGCTTGAGCGCGGCGGACCTGCCGCGCGCCTTCGAGCGCTTCTACCTCTACTCCCGTTACTCGTCCGACCGACCGGTCGGCACCGGGCTCGGCCTCTCGATCGTCAAGGAGCTAATCCAGGGCATGGGCGGCTCGGTCGATGTGGAGACGACCTCGGGTCGAGGGACGAAATTCACGGTCCGCCTCCCCGGCGCCGACGGCCTCGGTTTTACCGACGGCTTACGCGCGGCGAACCGAGACCTGACCCCGGCCGGGGAGGATGCGGTCGCTGAATCCGACCAGGAGGTTCTCAGGTGAAGCTCAAGGTGATTCTCCTCGCGGCCCTCGCGGCGCTCACATTGACGGCGACGGCCTTTGCGGCGCGCGCAGTCGTGATCCGGGGCACGAACGGCAACGACACCCTGACGGGGACGCCCGCCAACGACATCGTCTTCGCCCGCGCCGGCGACGACCAGGTCAGCACGCTCGACGGCAACGATCATGTCTTCGGCGCCGCCGGCAACGATTCGATCGACCTCGGCGGAGGCAATGACCGTGCCCGCGGCGGGCCGGGGAACGACACGATCCTCGGCGGTAACGGCAACGACCGTCTCCGCGGCCGCCACGGCGACGACTCCCTCGACGGCGGAGCCGGTGCAGACATCATCCACGGCGGCTACGGCGCCGACACGCTGCAGGGCGGCGACGGCAACGACCGTCTGTTCATGCTGGCCAACGACAACCAGCCCGATTCCGCCGACTGCGGCCCCGGCTACGACAAGGTCTGGGTCAACGTCGCCGAGAAGCAGGACACGTACAAGAACTGCGAGGTCGTCCTGAACGTGAGCGTCACGCACACGCAGTCCGAGGAGGACGACCACTAGCTCTCGCTCCGGACCAGCTCCTCCCCACGACGAAGCCCGCTTCAGGCGGGCTTCGTCTTTCCGGGCAGGGGATGCTCCTCGCATCGCTAGCCTGGGCCCAATGGCGGAGGGGGAGCGGCAGCATTACAACGTCACGCTCGCGATCCTGACGGTCGCCGGCTCGGCGTACGCGCTGCAGCAGACGATGGTGATCCCGGCGCTGCCCACCTTGCAACGCGAGTTGCACACGACGACGACCTGGGTGACCTGGGTGCTGACGGTGCTCCTGCTGGTCGCTTCAGTCGCGACCCCGATCTTCGGCAAGCTCGGCGACCAGTACGGCAAGGAGCGTCTGCTCGTGATCTCGCTCGCGCTCTTCTTCGTCGGCTGCGTCGGCGCGGCGGCGGCGTGGAACATCTGGGCCCTGATCTTCTTCCGCGCCTTCCAGGGTCTGGGGGCGGCGGTGTTCCCGCTGAGCTTCGGGATCATCCGCGACGAGTTCCCGCGCGAGAAGGTCGGCGTCGCGATCGGCCTGATCTCGGCCGTCTTCGGCGTCGGCGGTGGCTTCGGGATCGTCTTCTCGGGCCTGATCGTCGACCACCTCTCCTGGCGCTGGCTCTTCATCTTCGGCGCGATCCCGGTCGCGATCGCAGCCGTGCTCGTGCGTCGGTTCGTGCCCGAGTCGCCGATCAAAACGCCGTCGCGGGTGGATTTCCTCGGCGGGGTGCTCCTATCCGCGGGCCTGATCTGCCTGCTGCTCGCGCTGACCGAAGGTGAGAGCTGGGGCTGGACCTCCGCCCGCATCGGCGGGCTCTTCGCCGCGGCGGCGGTCTTTCTCGCGCTCTGGGTCGGCGCCGAGCTGCGCGTGCCGGAGCCCATGGTCGACATGCGCGTCTTCGTGCGTCGACAAGTGCTGTTCACGAACATCTGCGCTTTGATCACGGGCTTCGCGATACTTCGTCGAGGCGCCGCGCGGCCTCGCCGCCGACACGGCGCGACTCGTGAACTACGGCTTCGGCGCCACCGCGACGAAGGCCGGCTTGTACCTGGTGCCGAGCTCCTTCGCGCTGCTCTTCGCCGGTCCCGCGGCCGGTCTGATCGGCCGGCGCACGGGCTCGAAGTGGCCGCTCGCCGCCGGAATGCTCCTCTCGGGAATCTCGGCGGTAATGCTGGCGCTCTGGCACGACGAGCCGTGGCAGGTGCTCTTCGCGATGCCGGTTCTCGGCACCGGCGTCGGCTTCGCGTTCGCGGCGATGGCGACGCTGATCACCGAGGCGGTGAGTCCGAGCGAGACCGGGATCGCGACCGGCATGAACACGGTCATGCGCACCGTCGGCGGCGTCATCGGGGGCGAAGTCGGCGCGGCGATCCTGACCGCGCACCTGATTCCCGGGACGAACGTGCCGGGTGTCCGGGGCTACCAGGTTGCGTTTGCGATTGCCGGGGCAGCTGCCCTGATCGGCGTCGTCGTCGCGGTGCTCGTGACGCCGACGCGCGAGCGGCTCGTCGTCGCCGCTGAAGCGTCGGACTGATGCGAGTCGTCACGCAGAACCTCTGGGGAATCCGCGGCGACTGGGAAGCCCGCCGCGCGGTCCTGATTGACGGTTTTCGCGAGCTCCAGCCCGATCTTGTCGCTTTCGTCGAGGCGATCAAGACGGATGAATACGACCAGGTCGTCGATCTGCTCGGGCCCGACTTCCATGTCGCGCACCAGCGAGCCCGGGAGCCAGACGGCCAGGGTGCATCGATCGCGAGCCGCTGGCCGATCGGCGACGTCCACGAGGTCGACTTGAAGGTCACCCCGCGCACCGCCGACTTCGCGTGCACGACGCTCATCGCGGAGATCCAGGCGCCAGGGCCGTTCGCTCCCTTCGTCTTCGCAAACCACGTCCCGAATTGGCAATTGCACTTCGAGCGCGAGCGCGAGCTGCAGACGCTCGCGGCGGCGCGGTTCATCGAGGAGCTTGCCGGCGATCGAGACGTCCACGTCGTGCTTGCCGGCGACTTCACGTCGGACCCGGACGCCGCGAACGTCCGCTTCATCTCCGGCCGACAATCGCTGGACGGAACGAGCGTCTGCTACCGCGATGCCTGGCAAAGCATTCATCCCGGCGAGCCGGGTGAGACCTTCACGCCCGCCAATCCGCTCCTCTTCGATTGGGATTGGCCGTTTCGCCGGCTCGACTATGTCTTCGTCCGCTGCGGGCTGCATGGCGGGCCGACGCTCGAGATCACCGCCTGCGAGCGGATCTTCGTCGAGCCCCACAACGGCGTGTGGGCGAGTGATCACTTCGGCGTCTACGCAGACCTCGAGATCCCGTCCCGCGCCGGCTAACGCTATGTGGCAGTCTCCGCTTGCCGCCCAGTGAGCCGCTTGCCAGAAAAACTCGATCTCGCCCTGGTCATTCGCTTGCGCGAGGTGGTCGTCGGCGGCGAGGCGACTACCGAAAGCGAGCTCCGCGCTCTGGCCGACCAGGCCGGCGGGTGGGCGCGCGCGACGGAGGCGCAGCTCCGAGCGGCCGATGCGCGTCTTGGGAAGCTGAATGCCGATCCCGCGAGCCCGCTGGCCGAGATGGCGGAGGAGATCCGCCGGGTCGACGCCCTCGGGGAGGAGCTCGAGGAGGCGCGCTCACTCCTCGCGGGGCTCGAGGAGCGCGCGCGCGAGCTCCGGACCGCGTATCTGAAGCACCATGCCGACTCGGCGCCACGGCTCAGCTGAATGTGACAAGCGGAAACCGCGCGCGGGCGCCTTCGGCCTGCTGAGCCTCACCGCACGGCAGACCGGCTGAAGACGCGGATCGAGGCGGCGGTGAGCAGTACCGCAAATGCGCCGACGACGGCGAGACTGAGGGCGGCCATCGCGGTGGGGTCGCTCAGTCCCCAGATCGCATGCAGGCCGGTGCCGTCACCACGGAGGCCGTAGCGCATCAGCGCCAGCCCGTGCGTCAGCGGCAGGAACTTCGCGACCCACGTCAGGAAGCCCGGCAGCGCCGTGATCGGGAAGAGCGCGCCGGCGAGGAACCACGGCAGGATCGCAATCGCCGGCACGCGCGCGATGTATTCCTCCTGCCTCGGCACGCGGTTGGCGAGGATCTCCGCCATCCCGTACATGCCGACGGTGAAGAGCACTCCGGCGCTGGCGAACCAGAGGATGCCGGTGCCGGTCGCGTGGAAGTGGATCCCGCGCGCGACCGCGACCGCGATCAGCACGCCGACCTGCAGCGCCGTGATCGCGAGCGCGACGCCAAGGTTGCCGAGCACGAGCAGGCCGCGCGGAATCGGCGCCGTCAACAGCTCGCGCTGGGCGCCACTGACGCGGTCGACGATCACGCCGAGCCCTGAGAACATCGTGTTCAGCGGGATCAGCAGGCCGACGGTGCCGATCGCGACGAAGGACTCGTAGCTCGCGTCGGTGTGCAACGCCGTCTTCAGCGCCGGCGCGATCACGAGCGCGAACATGATCGGCGTCAGCAGCGGCACGAACAGCTCGCGCGGGGTTCGTGCGGTGAGCTGGAAGCGGCGGCGTGCGAGCGTCGCCAGCGGGCTCAGAGAATGAGTGCGCGCTTGGGGCGCCGGGATTGCGATATCGACGGTAGACATTGGTTCTCCTTTCAGGCGGCCGCGGCGAGCGTGTCGCCGGTCAGCCGCAGGTAGACGTCGTCGAGGGTTGGCTGGCGGGCGCTGATCGCGCCGGCGAGGCCGAGGTCGTGGATCGCCGCGATCGCGTCGCCGGAGCTCGTGTCGTGCAAGGGCACCGTGAGGCGCGAGCCGACGGCGAAGGCATCGCCGCCTGCGACGCCGCGGTCCCGCAGAGAGGCGAGCGCGCCCGTTACGTCGCCGTCAACGCGGAGCTCCACGAGCTCCCGGCCGAGCTGAGCGAGCAACACTGCTGGCGTGTCGAGCGCGACGATCCGGCCGGCGTGGATGATCGCGACCCGATCGCAGAGGCGCTCCGCCTCGTCGAGATAGTGAGTCGTCAGCAGCACCGTCATCTCGGTCCGATTGCGGAGGCTCGCGATCACCTCCAATAGCTCGGCCCGGATGCGCGGGTCGAGGCCTACCGTCGGCTCGTCGAGGAAGAGCACCCGCGGCTGCGAGACGAGCGCGCGGGCGATCTCGAGCCGGCGGCGTTCGCCACCGCTGAGGGTGCCTGCGGGCCGGTCGACGAGCTCGGTCAGGCCGAGCGTGGCGGCGAGCTCGTCCGTGCGTGCTTCGGCCTCGCGCGGCTCGACGCCCCAGAGGCGGGCGTGGATCTCGAGATTCCGCCGGCCGGTCAGCGACCTGTCGATCACCGGCTCCTGGAAGACGACGCTGCTCATACGGCGCGCTGACAGTGGCTCCTCCGCAACGTCGAAGCCGGCGAGCCGTGCACTGCCGGCGGTCGGCGTGATCGTCGTCGTCAGCATCCCGACCGTGGTCGACTTCCCGGCACCGTTCGGGCCGAGCAGTCCGAACACTTCGCCCGCGGCGACCTCGAAGTCGATGCTCTTCACCGCCTCCACGCCGCCGGGGTAGGTCTTGCCCAGCTTGGTCACTTCGATTGCGTTCATGTCGCTCCCTTCGGGCAGTCACAACTGCCGCGTTTCGTTCGTCAGGGAGATGACGGATTCGAACGCGGAGATGTGACGTGACCCGAAGCGACTGGCAAACCGAGGAGTTCGAGCGCCACCGGCAGCATCTGGAGTCGGTTGCGTACCGGATGCTCGGCTCGAGGAGCGAGGCCGAAGACGCGGTGCAAGAAGCGTGGCTGCGGCTCTCGCGCTCCGACACCGAGGCGGTCGAGAACCTCGCCGGCTGGCTGACGACGGTGGTCGCGCGCGTCTCCCTGGACCTGCTGCGCTCACGCCGAGCACGCCGCGAGGACTACGTCGGCAGCTGGCTCCCGGAGCCGATCGTGTCCATCGAGAACGGGCCTGAGGACGAAGCTGTTCTGGCCGATTCTGTCGGGCTCGCCCTCTTGGTCGTGCTCGACACGCTGACCCCGGCCGAGCGCCTCGCGTTCGTGCTCCATGACATGTTCGGGATGCCGTTCGACGAGATCGCCCCAATCGTCGACCGCTCGGAGGCTGCGACCCGCCAACTCGCGAGTAGAGCCCGCCGGCGGGTTCGGGGAGCCGCCCCGGCCACCGACCCGGATCTGCGCGAGCAGCGCCGAGTGGTCGACGCCTTCCTTGCCGCCTCGCGCGCGGGCGACTTCGAAGCGCTGCTCGAGGTGCTCGACCCGGACGTCGTCTTCCGGATCGACGTCGGCGGCGTGGCGCCTGCTGCGCGCCCGCCGATCGAGGGCGCAGAAGCAGTCGCAGCTCAGGTGCTTCAGCGCGGAAGCAGGCTTGCCCCCCACGCGCGCCCGGCAATCGTGAACGGGACCGCGGGCGTGATCGTCGTGCCCGCCAAGAGGCCGATTGCAGTGGTCGGTTTCACGATCTCCGGTGGCAGAATCGCCGAGATCGACGTGATTGCCGATCCGGCCAAACTGCGCGCCGCAAACATCTAGCGAGGGCAATAACGTGGCTTCCGCGAACGGCTAGCGCTCAACCCGCTGCCGCATCGCCGACCTACGAGATGATCACGACCCGCCAAGGGTTCAACCTGGGATAAACCGCGGAGAGGAGCAAGCCATGCCTGACCCTACGATCACGGATCCGGACAAGTACAAGGTCATCTTCGAGAACGATCGGGTGCGGGTGCTCGAGTACCAGGACGAGCCCGGCGCCAAGACCAATCCCCACGACCATCCGGACAGCGTGATGTACGCGCTGAACGCCTTCCGCCGGCGCCTAACGGTCGGCGGTCAGAGCAGGGATGTCAGCCTCGAGCATGGTGACGTGCGCTGGCTGGACGCCCACAGCCACACGGGCGAGAACATCGGCGAGACGCCGACGCACGTCATCTTCGTCGAACTGAAGTAGCGGTAGACCCTCCCGATCTAAACGGGCGCCGGCACTCTCGCGTGCTGCGTCGCCCATTCGAGCGCGTCGTCGGCCACGCGCTCCCAGCCGTCCAGCGCGAAGGTGTAGTGCGAGCGATCGGGGTACTCTTTGATCTCGGTCGGCGAGCTCGCCTTGCGCTGGATCTTGAAGGCGCTCTTCGTCACCGACGCGGGAACCGTGTGGTCCTGGCCGTTCGCCATCAACAGCAGCGGGGCGCGCTTGCCGCTCTCAGGGTGAATCTTCAACGGCGAGCCCGGCGTGAAGTTCGAGAAGGCGGCCTGGAAGAGGACGCGCCCCGGCCCTGGGATCGCGTAGCGCTCGTAGGCGCGCCGCGACTCGTCGTCGCTGAGTGTGTTGGTGAAGCCGTAGTGGAACTCCTTCGGCGTCAGCGCTACGGCCTTGTGGCGGTTGGCCGGATTTTTGAGCGCGACCGACGCAACCTTGAGGCTCGAGGGCGGGAGCGCGAGGATCCCCTTGATCGGCGCGGGCGAGATCGCAACGCCGGCGGCGCCGAGGCCGCGGTCGAGCAGGACCTCAGTGATCGCGCCGCCGAAGGAGTGGCCCATGATGATCGGCGGCTCGTCGAGCGCGCGGATAATCCGCTCGTAGTGGTCGGCGATCTCGGCGACGCCGAGGTTCTCGTACGGCTTCGTGTTGCGACGAACCTGGTCGATCTCGCCTTCCATGCCGGGCCAGGCTGGGGCGAGCACGTTGAAGCCCTTCGCCTTGTAGTGCTCGATCCACTTCTCCCAACTGAGCGGGTTCAGCCAAAGTCCGTGAACCAGGACGATCGTGTCGGGGCGATCGGGCATGCCGTCCTCCTAGCGTGGGTTGAACGAGACTAGAACGCGGATCGACGCTGACCAAATATGAATAGGAGGGCGATGGGAGAGCGAGCTCCAATCCGGCTCGAGCCATGGGGCGAGGATGACCTGCCGCTCGTCCAGCGGCTGATGGGCGACCCCGCGATGACCGAGCATCTCGGCGGGCCGGAGAGCCCTGAGAAGCTGGCCGAGCGCCAGGCGCGCTACGCGCGGCCGGGCTCGGGCATGTTCAAGGTCGTCGACGAGACGGGCGACGCGGTCGGGTCGGTCGGCTTCTGGGAGCGCGAGTGGCGCGGGCAGAAGGTCTACGAGATCGGCTGGTCGGTACTACCGGAATTCCAGGGGCGCGGGATCGCGGGTCACGCGACCGAGCAGGCAATCGAGCTGGCGCGAGAAGAAGGCAAACATCGCTTCCTGCACGCGTTCCCGTCGGTCGACAACGCACCGTCGAACGCGATCTGCCGCAAGCTGGGCTTCACGTTCCTCGAGGTGTGCGACTTCGAGTTTCCGCCGGGAAACCCGCTGCGCTGCAACGACTGGCGGCTCAACCTACGAGCGGCGCCGGAGCTCTAGCGTCTCGCGCGCCTTGCCTGCGTCTTCGCCGCGCACCACGATCTCGCGCGGGCCTCCGACCGGCAACCCATCCGTCATCCCAGCGGAGAAGCTCGTCTGCCGCTGCAGGCAGTGAATCCCGGCGTTCCGCAGGATCGAGCAGATCAGCTCGGCTTCCGTTTCGGTCGGGACCGCTTCGAGGACTACGAGATCGTCCACGTGTCGCCACCGGCGAGGAGCGCCCCTAGCTTGCCTTCCCTCTGCTCGCTTGCCGTGCGCAACTGGTCGGCCATCAACTCGTCGTAGACCGGACGCTCGACGTCGCGGAAGATCCCGATCGGCGTCGCGCCGACCGTGTCGCGCGTCAGCCGCGAGAGCGCGAAGGCCGGCGAGGCCTCCGGATGGTGCGCGTCCCAGGCGAGCGGATCGCCGTCACCCTCGAAAACCTCGGCCGAGCCGTCTGAGCGCAAGCGCACCCCGCGCTCGCCCTCGGCCCCGAACCGCACCGGCTCGCCGTGCTGAAGGTGGATCCGGTTTTCCTTCTCCTCGCGCACGAAGTCGAAGGCGTTGTCGTTGAAGATGTTGCAGTTCTGGAAGATCTCGATGAACGCGCTGCCCTTGTGCGCGGCGGCGGCGCGGAGCACCTCCGTGAGTTGGGCCCGGTCGGTGTCGATCGCCCGCGCGACGAAGGTCGCCTCGGCGCCGATTGCGAGCGAGATCGGGTTGAACGGCCAGTCGAGCGAGCCCATCGGCGTCGACTTGGTCACCTTCCCGCGCGGGCTGGTCGGCGAGTACTGGCCCTTCGTCAGCCCGTAGATCTCGTTGTTGAAGAGCAGGATCTTGATGTTCACGTTGCGCCGCAGCGCGTGGATCAGGTGGTTGCCGCCGATCGAGAGCGCATCGCCGTCGCCGGTCACAACCCAGACGGACAGGTCAGGGCGCGAGACCGAGAGGCCGGTGGCGATCGCCGGAGCGCGTCCGTGGATGGAGTGCATTCCGTACGTCTCCATGTAGTACGGAAAGCGGGCCGCGCACCCGATCCCGGAGACGAAGACGATCCGCTCCTTCGGAATCTCGAGCTCGGGCATGAAACCCTGCAGCGCCGCCAGGATCGCGTAGTCGCCGCAGCCCGGGCACCAGCGGACCTCCTGGTCGGTCTTGTAGGCCTTCGCCGTCAGCTTGGGCTGGGCGCCGTTGCCGTTGGGCTCGCTCATTCGGCCCTCGGCTCGTCGTGCGGGTTGGGAGCGAAGCCTTCGCCCTCTTGTTCCGGCGTTGCCGGATCGTCGGCGAAATCGCCGGGCCGCGTCGTACCGAGGGCGAGATCGTCCGGCGCGCGTGAGCTGCCACGCAGCTTTTCCAGCAGCTTCCGGAACATCGCTACCTCCTCGCGCTCCTGTCGCTCACAGCATCGCCTCGATTGCTTCTTGCACCTCGCTCGCCCGGAAGGGCAAGCCGCGGACGAGGTTGAAGCCGGCCGCGTCGACCAAGAACTCGGCCCGGATCAGCTTGCGAAGCTGGCCGAGGTTGATCTCGGGGATCAGCACCCGCTCGTAGGCGCCGACGACCTCGCCCGTGTTGCGCGGGAATGGATTCACGTAGTGCAGGTGCGCGTGGGCGACCTTGCCGCCGTCACCGCGAACCCGCCGCACGCCGGCGGCGACCGGCCCGTACGTGCCGCCCCAGGAGAGGACGAGCAAGTCGGCGCCGTCCGGGTCGTCGACCTCGAGCTCGGGGATGTCAGAGGCGATCCCGGCGACCTTCTGCGCGCGCAGACGGGTCATCAGGTCGTGGTTCTCGGGGTCGTAATCGACGTTGCCCGTGACGTCCTGCTTCTCGAGGCCGCCGATCCGGTGCTCGAGACCGGGCGTGCCAGGGATCGCCCACGGGCGGGCGAGGGTCTCGTCATCGCGCACGTACGGCTGGAAGTCGCCCTCGGCCGGCGGTTCGGTCGTGAAGTCGACCTCGATCGGCGGAATCGCATCAACATCGGGTAGCAGCCATGGCTCGGACCCGTTCGCGAGGTAGGCGTCGGAGAGCAGATAGACGGGTGTCCGGTACTTGAGCGCGATTCGCGCCGCCTCGATCGCCGCGTCGAAGCACTGCGCGGGCGTCGAGGCCGCGAGCACGGGCACAGGCGACTCGGAGTTGCGGCCGAACAACACCATCAGCAGGTCGGCCTGCTCGGGCTTCGTCGGCATTCCCGTCGAGGGACCGGCCCGCTGGATGTCGAGGATCAGGAGCGGCAGCTCGAGCGCAACAGCGAGCCCGACGGTCTCGCTCTTGAGCACGACGCCGGGACCGGCCGAGGTGGAGACGCCGAGCGAGCCGCCGAAGCTCGCGCCGAGCGCGGCGCCGACCGCGGCGATCTCGTCCTCCGCCTGGAAGGTGCGAACCCCGAAGTTCTTGTGGCGGGCGAGCTCCTCGAGGATCGAGCTCGCGGGCGTGATCGGGTACGCGCCGAGGAAGAGCGGCAACCCGGACTTGACGCTCGCTGCGATCAGCCCGAAGGCGAGCGCCTGGTTGCCGGTGATGTTGCGATAGGTCCCGGGTCGCAGCTTCGCCGGCTTGACCTGGTAGGAGACGGCGAAGTCCTCGGTCGTCTCGCCGAAGGCGTAGCCGGCGTGGAAGGCGCGCTTGTTCGCCTCGGCAATCTCAGGGCGCTTCGCGAACTTGCGCTCGAGGAACGAAACCGTGTTGTCGGTCGGGCGGTGGTAAAGCCAGGACATCAGCCCAAGCGCGAACATGTTCTTCGCGCGCTCTGCCTCGCGCTTCGTGACGCCCTCGACTTCCTTCGTCGCCTCGAGCGTCATCGACGTCAGGGGCACGGTGTGGACGTCGTACCCGTCGAGCGAGCCGTCCTCGAGCGGGTTGGCGTCATAGCCGGCTTTGGCGAGGTTGCGCTCGGTGAACGTGTCCTGGTCGACGATCAGCGTCCCGCCGCGCGGCAGGTCGCGCAGGTTTGTCTTCAGCGCCGCCGGGTTCATCGCGACAAGGACGTTCGGCGCGTCGCCCGGGGTCAGGATGTCGTGGTCGGCGAAGTGGACCTGAAAACCGGAGACGCCGGGCAGAGAGCCAGCCGGCGCCCGGATCTCGGCGGGGAAATCCGGGAAAGTCGAGAGGTCGTTCCCGAGCACGGCGGTCTCGCTTGTAAAGCGCCCGCCGGTCAGCTGCATGCCGTCGCCGGAGTCGCCCGCGAAGCGGACGATAACGCTGTCGACCTGCTCAACCGGTTTGGTGTCTTTGGCCACCGCCGTAGGTATAGCGCGTTGTCACGCCGTCGGTGCAAACCGGTGACAGACACGGCACGCGATCCTCGTTAGCGTGCCGGTAGGGGCGCTTTTTGCACCCCCCATGGGGGGGTGGACCCGACCCTGACCGTTCCGGGCCGCCGCCGGGCTGGTCGCCGGCTACGCGGCGCTGCGCCGGACGACCTTCAGGCCCCAGGCGCGGCCGCTCTCGAACAGCTCGTCAGGATCGACCTCGTCGCGCCAGCCGAGGAAGTGCGACTCGGCCTCGTCTTCGGTCGAGCCGAAGACGGCGAGGCGCCGTTCCGCCTCCTCTGCCTCGGGGCCGCGCTCGAGCTCCTCGAGCCGGCGATCGGCCTCTTCGGCCGCAGGCCCTTCCATGTACCCGCGCGGCATGAGGGCAACGCTACACCGTTTCGATTTCCGGAAACGGCGCATAACCCAAACCGTGGCCCGTCGACGATCGACGACTTGGACGCCGAAGACGATTCCGTTCGGTTTCCTGATCGCCCTGCTCGGCGGCTGGGTGATCGCCGCGGCGCTCGTTGGCCCGCTTTTCAACTTCGGTTTCTTCAACGACACGAGCTGGCAGTTCTCGACGAAGCAATGGGAGACTCAGCTGATCCCGGGCATCGTCGCCCTCGTCGGAGGTTTCATGCTGATGACCCCCTCACGTGGCGGCGGCGCACTCGGCGCGCTGCTGGCCTTCGCGGGGGGCGGCTGGCTGATCGTCTGCCCGATCCTCTACCCCCTCTGGTCAAGCGGCACGATTCACCCATACGGCTCGCAGGGAATGCAGGCGCTCCGTTGGATCGGGCACTTCTACGGTCCGGGCGGCCTGATCCTCTACTTCGCCGGCTACGCGCTCGGACTCTTCTCTCGGCGCACCGTCGTCCAGGACACCCAGGTCGCGGAGCCGCAGACGCAGCGCACCGTCTCGCCGGGCACCTAGCCGGAGCGCACGGTCTCGCCGGGCACCTAGCCTGAACCCGCCTCGGCAAGCAGCGCCTCCAGGTCGAGCGGCGCGTTGAACATCGCCACACCGTCACCGTCCTCGGAGCGCGGCCATTCATCACGGGGCCGGTCGCGGTAGAGCTCGACCCCGTTTCCGTCCGGGTCGCGGAGGTAGATCGCCTCGCTGACCCCGTGATCGGTCGCTCCGCTGATCGGGATTCTCGCTTCGGCGACGCGGCGTAGCGCGTCGCCGAGCGTGGCGCGGTCGGGGTAGCGGATCGCGACGTGGTAGAGGCCGGTCGTTCCCGGCGGTGGCGGTGAGCCGCCGCGGCTTTCCCAGGTGTTGAGGCCGAGATGATGGTGGTACCCGCCCGCACTCAGGAAGGCGGCCTCGTCGCCGTAGCGCTGAGTCACCTCGAAGCCGAGGACATCGCGGTAGAAGCCGAGCGCCTGATCGATGTTCGAGACCTTCAGATGGACGTGTCCGATGTCCACGCGCGGGTCGATCGTCTCGGCCACGCACCAAGCTTACGGGCGGGAGCGCGGCTAGCGCTCCCGCCCGCCTCGAGGCCTTACGGCCCCCAGGGCAGCGACCCGTTCATCGCCGCGAAACCGAGAGCGCCAAGGGCGACGAGTAGTGCCTTCATGCGGCCGGACATGAATCCACCTCCCTTCATTTTTGGCTTGACGAGCAAGAAGCCGTTACGCAAACGGCGTAGCCATTTGTTGTCAAGTCTCCCCCGGACGGTTTTTGACGCCAGCCGCCTCAGGTACCAAGATGGGCGGGAAACGATGGACGAACCGCAAACGGCTGGACCAGAGTCAATCGGGGAGCGTCTGCGCCGACTACGAGTCGAACGAGGCTTCTCCCAGCGCGAGCTTTCGTCTCCGGGCGTCTCATACGCCTACATCTCGCGAATCGAGGCGGGTGCGCGCCGTCCGTCGGTCAAGGCGCTCAGGCAGCTGGCTCGAAAGCTCGGCGTTTCCGTCGAGTACCTGGAGACGGGATCCGACCTTCGCGATGTCGACGAGCGCGAGCTCCGGCTCGCCGATGCGGAGCTCGAGCTTCGGCTGGCGGAAGACGCCGAGAAGGCCCGGAGGGTTGTCCACGAGATCCTCGACGACGCGATCGCAGCCGGTGACTCGACCTCTGCGCTCCGCGCACGCGTCGCGATCGGCCTGGCGGAGGCGAGCGCCGGAAACAATGCCGCCGCGGCGGAGCGGCTGGAGACCGCGATCGGTTCCCAGCTTCTGTCGCCGCTCCAACGCCCCGACGTCTACGCAACCCTCGGCCAGTGCTATGCAGCCCTCGGACAACCGCAGCACGCAGTCGACCTCTTCGAAGACTGCCTGGCTCGGGTCGCGGAGGAGAGCCCCGAAGACACCACGAATCAGGTTCGGTTTTCGACCTACCTCAGCTACGCGCTCAGCGACCTGGGCGACCTCGGCCGTGCCGAGGACGTGCTCGTAGACGCGCTTGCTCGAGCCGATGAGGTGACAGATCCGTATACGCGCGTTCGGCTGTACTGGTCACTGGCGCGTCTAAACGAGATTCGCGAACAGCCGGCAATCGCGCTCGAATACATCCGGCGGGCGATCGCTCTCCTCGAGGTCACCGAAGACACGCTCCATCTCGCGCGTGCACATCTCCTTTGCGGCACGATCATGATTTCCCAGGGGAAGGTGCAGGAGGCCGGCGAGCAGTTCACGGAGGCCGAGCGGATGTTCGGGCCGACGCCTGCTCCGCTGGATCTCGCGAATCTTCGCTCCGACCAGGCAAAGCGCGCCGTCCTGCTCGAACAGCCGGAGGACGCCCGCCGGCTTGCGCGCCAAGCGCTTGAACTCCTCGGCGAGGACCATCCGGCAGAACGAGGCGTGGCTCTCGGGATCCTGGCGGAGGCGCTTGCGCAACAGGGGAGCCCCGAGGCCGACGAGACCTTCAAACGAGCCGTCCAACTGATCGACCAGCATGGTCGGCAAGTCGAGAAAGCGGACACGTACCGCTCGTGGGCCCGCTATCTCCGCAAGGCCGGCCGCGAATCGGAGGCGCTCGACGTCCTCGACCACGCAGCGCAGCTCAGCTCATCGCCCCGGGCGCAAAGCCTGAGTTGATCGAGGCCTCGCTCCGAGCGCGCGGCCCCTACTCGCTCCGACTCTCGATCCGCCTCGGCAGCGATGCGACGCGGATCGCTGCGAACGGTCGACTGCGCGCCGTCTACGAGATCGACGGGCGGCTCGAGATCGCGGAGGTGGGACAGGGCGCCGACGGGACCCTACTCGTCCGCGCACCGAGTCAGGAGGTGGTCGAGCGAGTCCGCTTCGCGCTCGGAATCGACGACGACCACTCGGATTTCCTGGCCCGCTTCTCCAGGGACCCCTTCCTGGGTCTGACCGTTCGGCGGTTCAAGGGGCTGCGACCGCTTCGCTGCGCGACGGTCACCCAGGCGCTGCTCAGGGCGCTCTGTGGCCAGCTGATTACGGCGCGGCGGGCACGCGAGATCGAGCGCCGGATCGTCCGCGCCGCGACGCCGTCGCTGGACGGCCTGCACGCCGCGCCGACGCCGGCGACGTTCGCACGTTTCTCCCCGGCCGAACTCCGCGCGCTGGGCCTCGGCGGCCCCCGCGCGAGCGCGCTCGTGCGGCTGTGCCGCACGCTCGATCTCGAGCGCTTGCGGGGGGAATCGACGGAAGCCGCCGCCGCAAGGCTGGTCCGCGAATCGCGCATCGGCCCATGGTCGGTCGGCGTCGTCTGCCTCGAGGGCCTCGGCCGTTACGAGCGCGGCCTCGTCGGCGATCTCGGACTCGTCAAGCTGCTTGCCCGGCTGCGCGGCCGTCGGGTCGAGGGTTGGGAGACCGCCGAGCTGCTGGAGCCCTACGGCGAGTGGGCAGGCCTGGCGAGCGTGTACATGCTCGCCGGCCTCAAGCAGGGGACGCTCGGCGTCCCGGAGCGCCTCGCTGCTTAGATTCAAGGCATGACGGTGAACGAGCGACGTGTCGCCGTGCTTGGAGCCGGCACGATCGGCGAAGCCTTGATCGCGGGCCTGCTGAGCGGCGGCTGGCGCGAGCCGGGCGAGATCGTCGCGACCGGCCGCCGAGACGAACGCATCGCAGAGCTCCGGGAGAAGCTGGGCGTCGAGGCGACGCTGTCGAACGCCGACGCGGTCGCCGGAGCGGCGCTCGTGGTGATCGCGGTCAAACCGCAGGATTTCGACGACCTGCTCGGCGAGATCGCCACAGTCGTCACCGCTGAGCAGACGGTCCTCTCGATCGCGGCGGCGATCCCGACGACGGCGATCGAGGAGCGTCTCGTCGAGGGCGTTCCCGTCGTGCGCGCGATGCCCAATGCGCCGGCAACCGTGCACGAGGGGATCGCCGGCATGTGCGCGGGAGCCAATGCCGACGAGCCGCACCTCGCCGTCGCCGAAGAAGCGCTCTTGCATCTCGGCGCCGTGGTTCGCGTGCCGGAGCCGTACATGGACGCAGTGACGGCGGTTTCCGGCTCCGGTCCCGCGTACTTTGCGCTCCTCTCGGAGGCGATGATCGAGGCGGGCATCTTGCTCGGCCTCGGTCGTGACGTCTCCACGCAGCTCGTCGTCCAGACGATGCTGGGGACCGCGAAGCTCCTCCGTGACGAGCACATGCACCCGGTTGAGCTACGCGAGCGGGTCACGTCTCCCGGCGGCACGACGATCCGAGCCGTGCGGGAGCTGGAGCAAGCGGGAGTCCGCGCCGCCTTCCTGAACGCGATCCAGGCGGCGATGGACCGCTCGCGCGAGCTCGCGGCCGGAGCCCCGTGAACACCCGTGGCGTCGAAGTGATCGTTGCCGATGACGAGGAATCCGCCGCGCGAAGAGTCGCCGACTTGCTTGCCGCTGCTGCGCGCGAAGGAAGCGAGATCGCGCTCACCGGCGGCTCGACGCCTGGTCGCGCCTACGAGCTCGCCGCCCGGCTCGAGCCCAACTGGGGCCGCGCGGGCATCTGGTGGGGCGACGAGCGCTGCGTCGCCCCGGACGACGAACGGTCGAACTTCCGGCTCGCGCAAGAGAAGCTGATCGTCAGGCTCGACGGCCCTCCCGCGCGAGTCCACCGAATCCGCGGCGAGGACGAGCCTGCCGCGGCTGCGGCGGTGTACGAACAGGAGCTGAAAGGAACGACGCTCGACCTGCTCCTGCTCGGACTCGGGCCCGACGGTCACGTGGCGTCGCTGTTTCCGCATGCGCCGGGATTGGAGGAAACCGAGCGGCTCGTGATCCACGCCGAGCCCCAACTCGACCCCTACGTCGAGCGCGTGACGCTGACACCGCCGGCGCTGCGTGGCGCTCGCCGGATCGTCTTCCTGGTCACCGGCGAACAAAAGGCCGAGGCGGTCGCTGGTGCGCTTGCCGGGCCGCCCGACCCCGCCGTGCCGGGCAGCCTGATCCGATCCGAGCACGGCGAGACGCTGGCGATCCTGGATCGACAGGCCGCTTCGCGGTTGGGCGACTAATGCACCCGTCCGCAAGTTCAGGCACGCGCCCGGCGGCGTCTCGCTGCCCGTGGCTGCGTCCTCGGTCGCCCCGATAGAACCACTATCGGGACTCCCTGCGTCCTTGCCACGAACACGATCCATCCCCCGGATCACGCACCAAACTTACGGACGGGTGTACTAGACGCCTGAGGGCGTTTCCGTATATATATACGCAGGGTGTCGTCACCCGAGCCGCAGCCGCCGCTGCTCGACGTCTTCACCATCGATCGTCCGGAGCAGCTGAAAGCCCTCGGCCATCCGCTGCGCCTGCGCGTGCTCGAGATGCTTGGCCAGAGCGAGGAAGCGTCGCTGACGAACCGCGAGCTCGCCCAGCGCCTCGGCGTCGATCCCGGCCACCTCCACTTCCACGTGCGGATGCTCTTGCGGGCCGGCCTGATCGATCGCGCCGACGGCGGCCACGGCCGGGAGAAGCCTTATCGCGCCGTCGCGCGAACGGTGCGGGTGGCGCCGGAGCTCGTCTCGACCGGCCTCGGCACCGACGTGCGCGCGTCGATGGTCGACGACCTCCAGCGCGCCTGGGCCGCGTTCGGCGCCTCGGGGAAGTTCCGGATCACGCAAACCACGGTGCGCATCCCGCAGGAGCGAGCGTTGCGGCTGATCGAAGAGATCGCCGAGCGGGTGCGAGACGAGGAGACCGACGACGACGACCCGCTCGTGGTCACGGCATTCGTGCATCCGGTGCGCACCGGCAGCACGGACTAGTCTAGGCACTCGGTTGCGACGCCGACCAAGAGGATGTCCGGGCTTTGCGCGGGCGTCCGCCTAATCCCGGTGAAACAACGGGCCGGTTCGTCCTTCTGAAACCGGTGCTCAGTCTGGGAGGAGCGGCGAGGAGAGCTCAGCGGTGACCCCGCGGCGCTCGGCGAGCGCCTGTAGGACGAGCACCGTGTCGGCGACGGGAACGTCCTCGAGGTACTCCTCGCGGTTCACGAACGACTCGAGCACTCCCTCGACGGCCTGGGTGTAGCCGAGCACGTCATGGGCGGCGAGGAAGGCGAGGGCGTCACCGACCTCGGCGGGGAAGTCGTCGCGCGTCCGA
Organism: Actinomycetota bacterium; assembly: GCA_005888315.1. GTDB lineage: Bacteria > Actinomycetota > Thermoleophilia > Gaiellales > Gaiellaceae > 13-2-20CM-68-14. The sequence goes on from VAWH01000021.1 coordinate 26,149, forward strand.
ATCGCGTCGGCGTGGACGCGCGCGTGCTCGTCGTCGCCCAGCACGAGCTGGGCGAGCGCAGCGGCGTAGCGGCCGATCGGCGAGTCGGCCTCGGCGGCGCCCGCCTCGAGCGCCCAACGCGCGTCTGCGGCGGCACCGGCCCAATCCTCCGCAAGGAGCCGTGCCTTCATCGCCCCGATCGGACGGCCCCAGCTTCCGGGCGGCGCTTCCGCGAAGCTCTCGCGGTAGCGCTCAGCCGCGCGGACAAGCCGGGTCGCGGCTTCCTCCCGGCGGCCGGCCATCAGCAGTGCGAGCCCGGCGCCGGCGGCCGCGTTGCCCAGCCGGGTCAGCTGGCGCTGGCGTGAATCGGCGTCCACGATGTCGGGGAGGCGGGCCTCGCCGTCCCGGTAGCGCGCGTCCTCACGGTCGACGTGGGCCTGCCAGTTTTCGCGCGCTTCGGCTCCGGTTCCTTGCTTAGGCACAGCCAACCTCCTCCCCGCGTCGAGCGTATCGAGCTTCGGCGCACGGGTGGTTGACGAGACTGCGCCGAAACTGTGCCGATCACTCGGCCTGCGGGGCCGGCCGCGTCCACTAGCCTTGCTGCGGTGCGCGAGCTTCGCGAGGTCTACTACGTCGACGGCGTCCGGAGCGCCTTCGGGCGGGCCGGACCGCAGGGGGTCTTCTGGCGGACCCGCGCCGACGACATGGCGGTCAAGCTCGTCCGTGAGCTCCTACGCCGCAACGACTCGCTGCCACCGGAGCGGATCGACGACGTCGCCTTCGCCGCCACCGCGCAGGTCGGCGACCAAGGGCTGACGCTAGGTCGGGACGTCGCTTTGCTGGCGGGCCTACCGCGGACGGTTCCCGGCTTCGCGGTCGATCGAATGTGCGCGGGCGCATTGACGGCGATCACGACCGGCGCCGGTGAGATCGCGATGGGGGCAGCGGATGTGATTCTCGCGGGCGGCGTCGAGCACATGGGACGGCATCCGATGCTCGAAGATGTCGACTACAACCCGCGCTTCGTCGCCGAGGGCCTGATCGACCCCTCGGCGGCGACGATGGGCCAGACCGCCGAAAACCTGCACGACCGCTTCCCGCAGATCACGAAAGACGATGCCGACGCCTACGCGGTTCGTTCGCACCAGCGCCTCGCCGAGGCCTGGAGGAACGGGGCGATGCGCGAGACGGTCGTGCCGATGAGCGTCTTCACCGAGGAGGGCTGGCGCCAGGCCGACCGCGACGAGTTCCTGCGCCCCGACACCTCGCTCGACGCGATTCGCGACCTGCCGACGCCTTTCCGCCCCGGCGGCAGAGTGACGGCGGGCAACTCGGCGGGTCTCACCGACGGCGCGACCGTGTCGCTGCTCGCCTCTGAGCAGGCGGCCGAGGAGTTCGTCCTCGAGCCGAAGCTCCGGCTCGTCTCGTTCGCATTCGCCGGCGTCGAGCCGGAGCTGATGGGCATGGGACCGGTGCCGGCAACGGCGAAGGCGCTCGAGCAGGCGAGGCTCACGATCGAGGAGATCGACGCCTTCGAGCTCAACGAGCCGTTCGCCGTGCAGGTGTTGACTTGGTGCGAAGGGATGGGGGTCTCGCCCGACGACGAGCGGCTGAATCCCTACGGCGGCGCGATCGCCTGCGGCCATCCACTTGCGGCGACCGGCGTGCGGCTCGTCGCCCAGCTCGCCTACGCGATGCGCGAGCAACCGAGCGCCCGCTACGGGCTGACGGCTCTCTGCGTCGGGATGGGCATGGGCGCCGCGCTCGTGTGGGAGCGTGTCTGAGCCGCTAACGGCGTTCAAGCTCGCGCGGGTGACACGACCGGAGCTGCCCCGGCCGGTCGCGCTCGTGACGATCGACAACGGCGCCGACCACACCAAGCCGACCATCTTCGGCCGGCCCGCGTTCGAATCGCTCGATCGTTTGCTCAGCGAGCTCGAGGCCGGCGACTGGGCGGCGCTCGTGATCACCGGTAAGCCGTACTTCTTCTCGGCGGGCGCCGATCTCGCGGAGTTCTCGCGCATGGCGCCCGAGCTGGCGCGCGAGGGCAGTAGGGCCGGGCACGACCTCTTCGGCCGGATTCGCTCCCTGCCCTATCCGACCGTGGCCGCGGTCAACGGGGCGTGCCTCGGCGGCGGCGTCGAGCTGGCGCTGCACTGCGACGCGCGCACGATCTCGACGGCGGTTCGTCATTTCGCCTGTCCCGAGTGCTTCCTGGGGATCGTTCCGGGCTGGGGCGGGACGCAACTCGTGCCGCGTCTCGTCGGCGCGACGACTGCGATCGAATTCATCGTCGAGAACCCGCTGCGCCAGAACCGGATGCTCGACGGGCGGCGGGCACACCAGCTCGGCTTCGCCGACCGGCTGCTCGAACCAGCCGAGTTCGTGGACGAGTCGCTGTCGTTTGCGACCGAGCTCGCACGAAACCGCACCGAGACCGCACCAAACCGCGAAACCGGGGACAGACCCCAGGACGAGCCCGTTGCGGACACGGTGCGTAAGGCCCGCGCTCGACTCGACGACGTTGTGCACGGCGCCGCGCCGGCGCCGTATCGCGCGCTCGACCTGATTGAGGGCGCGCTTTCGTACTGGAGCCTCGAGGAGGGCTATCGAGCGGAGGAAGACGCGATCGCCGAGCTTTTGCCAGGGCCGCAAGCCCAGGCCTCGCTCTACGCGTTCGACCTGATCGAGCGGCGTGCGAAGAGGCGACCCCGCTTCGACGCCGGGCCGCGTCCCGTCAACGCGGTCGGCATCGTCGGCGCGGGGCTGATGGCGACGCAGCTCGCGACGCTGTTCTTACGCCGCCTCGAGCTGCCGCTCGTGATCGCGGACGTCGACGAGCAGGTTCTCGACCGGGCGCGCGGGACGATCGAGGCCGAGCTCGCGGCCCTCGTCGCCAAAGGCCGCTATGACGAGGGAAAGGCCCGCTTCCTGGGCTCGCTCGTCCGCACGACCACAGGCCGTGCCGAGTTCGCCGACTGTGACCTCGTGCTCGAGGCCGTCTTCGAGGAGCTGGAGCTGAAGCGCAGCATCTTCGCGGAGGTCGAAGCGACCGTCGCCCCGAGCTGCGTGTTCGCCACGAACACGTCAGCGCTCTCGGTGACCGCGATGGCCGCCGGGCTCGAACAGCCCGGGCGCGTGGTCGGCATGCACTTCTTCAACCCGGTCGCGCTCTTGCCGCTCGTCGAAATCGTTCGCGGCGAACAAACCGACGACGCGACCGCCGCGACCGCGTTCGAGCTCGCGACGAAGCTCCGTAAGCGTCCGCTCCTGGTCAAGGACGCGCCCGCCTTCGTGGTCAACCGGATCCTGACGCGGCTGCTGTCGGTCGTCCTGACCGCGCTCGAGCGCGGCAACTCGATCGAAGAAACCGACGAGGCGATCCTGCGACTTGGGCTGCCGATGGCGCCGTCGGTGCTGCTGCAGATGGTCGGGCCTCGCGTCGCCTTGCACGTGCTCGCGACCCTCCACGAGGCCTATCCGGGGCGCTTCCCGCTCTCGCAGACGCTCGCGAACTACGCCGAAGGCCGCGAGGAGATCGCGGCCGCCGAGCACGCCCCGCTCTCCCAAGAGGAGATCCTCGAGACGGCGCTGGCCGCGATCGCGGACGAGATCCGGCACCTGCTCGAGGACGGAGTCGTGCCCGCGGCGGCCGACGTCGACACGGCCCTGATCCTCGGCGCGGGCTTCCCATTCTGGCTGGGGGGAATCACCAAGCACCTCGAGCACGCAGGCATCTCGGCCAGAATGGCCTCGTGAACGACGACTGGCGGATCAGAGTCGAGCTGGAAGAGGGCCGGGCCGAGAGCACGCTCGAACGGCTCGGACTGGATCTCAGCTTCGAGGCCCGCAAGCTCGCCGAGGAGCTCGAGGGCCGGCGCCTGGTCGTCTCGCGGGACGAGGACACCCTGTTCGTCTACACCGGTTCGAGGCCCGAGGCCGAGCGCGCCCACGCCGTCGTTCAAGCCGAGCTCAGCGAACTCGGGGCCGAGGCACGCGTCGGCCGAATCGAGCACTGGCTCGCGGACGAGGACCGGTGGGACGACGAACCGCCAGAGCAATTTGAGGCCGAGCAGGATGTCCTCGCGCAGGGCCTCTCGCCGTGGGAAGTGCGGCTCGAGGCCGACTCTCCACACGAGGCGGAGGCGCTCGCGGACAAGCTGGCCGCCGAAGGCTACGGCGTTGTCCGCCGGCACACCTACGTCCTCGTCGGCGCTGCCTCGGAGGGCGAGGCTCGCGAGCTGGCAAGACGGCTGCACGGCGAGCCCGAAGCGAGCGGCGAGCTCGTCTACGAAACTCTGCCGCAGAACCCGTTTGCGATATTTGGCGGCCTCGGGGGATCGGGCACGCCACTCTAAGAGCGTCGGTCTGATAAGGGCGAACGGGCATCGGCTCTGCGGCCCGGGATTAGACGGCCGACCGCGCAAAGCCGGGACGTCTTCTGGGTTGGCGTCGCAAGCGAGCGCCTTGGAGCCCAATCGGGTATGCTCTACAGCGCGAAGCTCGCCAGGGGTTGGACGCGGGCTCGCTTCTCATTACGAGGTTGCAGCACTGGAAAGTGCTGCGTCGATGCAAGAGACGACCGAGCAGCCGACGCTAGCGCCGGAGGCGGAGAACGGTCTCAGCGAGACCGCCGCCCGCGCCCAAGACTGGGCCGGAGAGCCATTTCTCCGGGCCGACGAGGACCCTGCGGTCGTACTCGCGCCGGGCACCGCGCGCAGACTGGCGCTCGACGACGCGGTCGAGGAGCTGGAGGCGGGGCGCAGCACGCCCTCGTACGAGTGGAAGCGCCGTTACGCGCTGATGCTCGGGCTCGAGCGCGTGCTCACTGACCACCCGCCGCGGCTCGCCTCTGGAACCGAGCTTCGGCGGCATCAAATCGACGCGCTCGCCGGCATGCTCACCGAGCTGATCGCAGCGGCCCAGGCCGCGCCCGAGCCCGCCAACGGCAACGGCGCGTACGTGGAAGCCGAGGCGGAGGAGGAAGAGGAGGACGAGCTCGAGCCGCCGCCCGCCGCCGAGGGCGACGCGGAGGAGCTGCCGCTACCGCTCTCGCCCGAAGAAGACCCGGGCGCCGTCCGCCGCTTCCGTTTCCGGCATCCGACCGCGTCCGGCAAGACGATCGCTGCCGCGGGGTTCGTGGAAGCGGCACGCACGCTCGGCGTCCTCATCCTCACCCACCGCCGCCTGCTCGTCTCGCAGTTCAACCGCGACTTGACCACCGAGGGCTACGGCGACCGGATCGTCGACGCGATCGAGCGCGGCCAAGAGCCGCCGAAACCGAACCCGCTGACGATCCAGACCTATGCGTGGTTCGCGCGCCACTGGCGCGATCTGAACCCGGACGCCTACCACCTCGTGATCGCCGACGAAGCCCACACGGCCCTGGGCGAGAAGACGAGTGCGGCGATTCGCAGCTTCACGAATCCGATCTACATCGGCATGACCGCGACCGAGCAGCTGATCGCGAAGCAGGTCTCGGACGTTTTCCCCGCCTCGGTCGACGACCTACCGCTTGCCGATGCCGCCCGGCGCGGCCTGATCGCGCCGCTGCGCTCGCTGCGCGTGCCGCCCGCGGCCGCGATCCACACCGTGCCGATCGTCGGCGGCGACTTCGAGGAGCGCGCCCTGGCTCAGGCTCTCGACCACCAAGCCTTGAACCAGGCCGCCGCGAGCCTCTACCGCGACCGCTTCGACTCGACGCCCGGCATCGTCTACGCGGCCGGGGTCGAGCACGCCTACAACCTGGCCAAGGAGTTTCGCGCGGCCGGGCTGAAAGCCGAGGCGGTCAGCGGTCGGACACCGCCGGTCAAGCTGGCCGAGATACTCGCCGCGTACGAGCGCGGCGAGATCGACGTCCTGATCAACGCGATGCTGCTCGCGGAGGGCTGGAACTCGCCGCGCGCGACCGTGTGCATGCACCTGGCGCCGACCGCGAGCAGGCGCGTCTACCAGCAGCGGATCGGCCGGATCATGCGCATGCACCCGCGCAAGGAGGCCGGCGTCGTCGTCGATTTCGTGCCGAAAGCGGCCACGCACAACGAACGCGTCGTCTCGCTCCACAGCCTGCTCGACTCCGACTTCTACCGGGAGGGCGCGCGCGTGACACCGGCACCCCGGCGGCGCCAGCAGCGACGTGCCCGCCGCAAGCTCTCGCCGGCGCCGTGGCTCGTGCCCGTGACGGCCGACGTCAAGCGACGCCTCGGCGTGATCACCCGTGAGTGGCAGCGCGTCGACCCACGCTTCCTCGACGAGGACGAGCAGCGCTACTGGGCGACGATCGCCGGCCGAAACGTCCGCTACGACGAGCGTGTCGAGTTCGCGAAGAAGTTCACCGAGGGCGGTGCGTCAAGGGGCGCGCTGGAGACCTTCCTCGCCACGTGTGCCGCCGAGAACCCGAACCGGCGCCTGCGCATGACCGCGCTCGCCGACCGGGTCTCGATGATGGTCGAGCGCGCCGACTTCGACGATCTCGTCACGCTCGTCACGCAGGCACCGACCTGGGACAAGGACCGGGTCCAGGGCGTCCGCATCCTCCTGCGCGCGATCGGCGAGGGAAAGGCCGACGCGCCCGACCAGATCCTCGCCCGCTGGATCTGGCGCCTCGCCCGGGCGACGCGAAAGGTGCAGGACCGCCGAGCGAGTGCGGAGTTCCCCGAGGCGAAGCGCCTCCTCGGCGCACTCGCCAACTCGCGCGGGCACCGGCACGAGGAGAACGCCGCCAAGCTCGTCAACGCCGCGCGCGAGCAACCGCTCGAGGTCGGCGCAGCGCTGCTCGCCTCGGCCGAGGGCTACACGCCGCGCGCCAACCAGCTGATCGACGCCGCCCGCGAGCGGCTCGGCACGCTGCAGGAGGTCGCGCACGGGCTCGCCGAGAACCTGCCGGCGCCGAAGCAGCCGAGCGGCCGCTCCCGCCGCCGGCGCAGGCGGCGCAAGAAGAAGTCGCAGGCTGCACAGCAGCAGGTGCAGAACGGGCAGCAGCAGCCACAGGCCTCGCCGGACGGCTCGAAGCCCACCGAAGCTCCGAAGCAGCCTGAGCCGCAGCCGGTCAAAGAACCGTAACGCCGGCCCGAACGAAAGGACCATAGAGCGATGGACGTGGTCCTCGAGCTCGGGGTCGCCTTTCTTGCCGGTCTGATCACGGCGGTCTCGCCGTGCGCGCTCCCCGTCTTGCCAATCGTCTTTGCCGGCGCCGCCAGCGGCGGCAGACGACGGCCGTACGCGATCATCGCCGGCGTAGTCGTCGGCTTCACGGGCTCGTTGCTGGCGGTCGCGTGGCTGCTGCGAGAGCTGCACCTGCCACAGGATCTCCTGCGAAATCTGTCGATCGCGCTGCTCTTCGTCGTCGCGGCGACGCTCATTGTCCCCCGGGTCGGCGAAGTCCTCGAACGCCCGCTGGCGCGCTTCTCGCGCAGGCCCGGCGGCGACCTCGGCGGCGGCGGCTTCGTGCTGGGCCTTGCGCTCGGGCTCGTCTTCGTGCCCTGCGGCGGGCTCGTGCTGGCGGCGATCACGACGCATGCGGCAACGCTCGGCGGTGGCGAGCGAGTTGCCGTCGCGATCGCCTTCGCGCTCGGCACCGGCCTGCCGATGCTCGCGATCGCCTACGGCGGCAGGCGCGCGGCAGGCGGCTTGCGGTCCTTCCGCGCCCACGCCCGCGAGCTCCGGGCGGGCCTCGGGGCACTGATCGCCGTGGTCGCGCTGCTGATCACGTTCCACGTCGACCGGACGCTCGCGAACGTCGGTAATCCTTTCGGCTCCCTGGACGCGCAGAAGAGCTGCACGGCCCAACTCGATTTCAGCGGCCGCTGCGTGCACGAAACCGCGAAACTCGCCGACCTCGGCGCCGCTCCCAACTTCGTCGGCATCACCGACTGGTTCAACTCGAAGCCGCTGTCCCTGAATCGGCTGCGCGGCAAGGTAGTGCTCGTCGACTTCTGGACCTACTCGTGCATCAACTGCCTGCGGACGCTGCCGCACCTGAAGGCGTGGTGGCGCGACTATCGGCAGGCGGGGCTCGAGATCGTCGGCGTCCACACACCGGAGTTCGGGTTCGAGGCCGTCCCGCACAACGTCGGCTCGGCGACGAAGCAGCTCGGCATCGGCTGGCCGGTCGCGCTCGACCCGCACCACTCGACGTGGGACGCCTACAAAAACCAGTACTGGCCGGCCGAGTACCTGATCGACAAGCGCGGCCACATCCGCAACGAGCACTTCGGCGAGGGCGAGTACGACCGGACCGAGCGACTGATCCGCCAACTGCTCGGCGAGCCGGGACCGGCGCGAGCGCAGCTCGCCGACATGACCCCGACCGGGCTGATCACGCCCGAGACCTACCTCGGCTACGACCACCAGCTCGCGGACTACGTTGGCTCTCAGCCCGTTCCGGACCGAACGGCCGACTACAAAGCGCCGAAGGAGGTCACGCAGAACGGCTGGGCCTTGTCAGGCAGGTGGCGGCTCGGTCCTGAGCACACGACGGCCGGGACCGACGCCGAGCTGGCGCTCCACTTCCACGCAGCGGACGTCTACCTCGTAATGGGCGGCCGAGGCCGTGTCGGCATCTCCGTCGACGGCCACGAACTGCGGACGATCTCGGTCAACGGAATCAGCCGGCTCTATACGGTGCTGACGAGGCCGGAGCTGCTCGACGCGCAGCTGCGCCTCAGCTTCACGCCGGGCGTCTCGGTCTACTCGTTCACTTTCGGGTAGAGCAGGGCTAACCGGCGGGCCCGCGCGGGCCGGACTCGCCGTTGCCGGCCTCGCGCTCGCGCAGGTAGCGGGTCAGCTCCGCGGCCAGGGCGTCGCCCGACGGAAGCTCAAAATCGTCCTCGATCGTGTCCGCCCGGCGTTCGAGCTCCTCGACGTAGGCAGCCGTCTCCTCGTCGGTCGCGACGGCTTGGCTGACCTGCTCTTCGTAGGTCTCGGCAGCCTGGTCGAGCTCGGCCGTCTCGATCTTGATCCCGAACAGGCCGCCGAGGCGTTCGCAGAGGGCGGCGGCCGCTCTCGGGCTCGGGGTCAGCGAGACGTAGTGAGGCACCGCGGCCCAGAGGCTCGCAGACGGAATCCCAGCCTTGTTGCAGGCGTCGTGGAGCACGCCGACGATCCCGGTCGGGCCCTCGTAGCGTGAGGTCGAGAGACCGAGCTCCTTGACGAGGTTCTCATCTGAGGCGCTGCCGGTCACGGGCGAGGGCCTCGTATGCGGGACGTCGGCGAGGAGCGCGCCCAGCGTGACCACGAGCTCGACGCCGAGCTCTTGGGTGTGGCCGACGACGAGCTCCGTGAACGCGCGCCAGCGGACGTTCGGCTCGATCCCGAGCAGGAGTACGACGTCGCGGTCAAGGCGCCGCGGCCTGGCGTGGTAGAAGGCTGTTTCCGGCCAGTCGATCCGGCGGGTGATGCCGTCGACGAGCGAGACATGCGGTCGGGTCGCCTGGAAGTCGAAGAAGCCCTCGGGATCGACGTCCGCGATCTGCTCGGCTCCCCACAGCTTGGCGAGGTATCCCGCTGCGAGCGACGCGGCCTGGGCACCGTCGTTCCAGCCGCGAAAAGCGGCGATAAGCACCGGCCGTGAGAGCTCCGGCCGGGCGGAGACCCGAAGCTCCGATGCCATCTTTGGAGTTTACGCGTGCTCTGTAGCGAGCCACGCAGATGGCCGCCACAGCGCGAAAACAAGCGCGACGATCCCCGCCCAAGCGGTGGCTGCGACGGCCACGTGGAGAAGGACGAGGTACCAGGGCAGGTGCAGGCGGTACTGGAGCTCGCCTAGCGCGACCTGCACGAGCAGGACGGCGAGCACCGCGATCGCGGCCCGGAACAGGCGCGGCGCGCGTGACCTCCGGGCCGCGAGGTAGCCGAGCAGGAACAGGAACGAGCAGCCGAACACCGCTACGACGCCGGCGTGCGCGTAGAGGACCGGCTCGAAGCGCGCCAGCCGGTGCACCTGGGTCGTGCCTCCGCCCGAGTGGGGACCGGCGGCGGTGGCGAGCGAGCCGCTGACGACGAGTGCCAACCCCGCCGCGGCGACGCCGATGCCGAAAAGCCGAAGCTCCCGCGGGACGAGCGGTTCGGTCCTCCCCGCCACGAGCTCCGAGGCGAAGAAGACCAGCACGACGGCACCGGCGAGCAGCACCATCGACAGCAGCAGGTGGGCCATCACGACCGGCCAGCGCAGATCGGTCTTGACCGCGAGATACCCGAGCGGCGCCTGCGCCAGCGTCCCGGCGAAGAGGGCAACCGCGAGCTGTTTCGCCCTGCGTTCGAGCGGCGTCGAGAGCGAAGTCACCGCAACGAGCAGCGTGATCAGGATCGTCACCCCGCCGACAACCCGGTTTCCGAACTCGATGTAGGCGTGGTAGTCCTTCGCCGGCAGCGGGTGGCCGGCCTCGCACCCCGGCCAGTGGCGGCAGCCGAGCCCCGAGCTCGTCAACCGCACGGCCGCGCCGGTCGCCACGATCACCCAGAGCGCGAAGAGCTCGAGCGCCGCGAGCCTCAAGAACCAGACGGGCGCCAGCGCGAACGAGCGCGCTCGATGGGCCGCCGACGTCGACTCGACGTGCACGCGAATCAGCCTATCGCCGCTCGAGCGGTCTGGCCGGGCGGCTCTGTTGCAGGGCTCGGGATCAAATCAGCGCCTCGAGTTCCTCCCTGTCCGGGTAGCCGTCGGCGCCGTCGACCGGGGTCGGCCGCGAGCCGAGGAAGAGCGGACGGTCGGCCGCGTTCAGCAGCACCGGCATCAGATCGGCACCACGAAGCTGCCCGAGGACGCCGCGGGCGCAGTCGAGCTCGCCGAAGGTGGTAACGCCGTCGGCGCGCACACCCGGCCCTGCGACGAGAAGTGGCACCGGATCGCCGGAGTGGATCACCTCGGGCGAGGCCGGCGTCGCGTGATCTCCCGTGACGCACACGATCGCCCGTTCGCTCGGCAGGTTTGCCAGCTCGGCGTCGAGATCCTCGATCGCTCGCTGCTTCACGTGCGGGTCTTTCGTATGGCCCCCCTCGTCCACCCGCTTGTCGTGGACGTAGACGAAGGTGTCGCCGGCCTCGAGCCGCTCCGCGACGAACCCCAGGTCGAGCTTCGCTTCGGTCGGCTCCAGCCCGACACAGCGGCCGAGACCGCGCAGGAAAGCGGATTCGGCCGCGAACGCGCCGGCAAGTCCGTGCCGCTCGCGAAAGTTCGGCGCCCGACGCGGGCGGCCGAACCACTTCAAAGTGATCACGTTGAAGCGCTCGCCCTCGAGGCGCCGCATCGCCTCGCGACTCCACTCCTCGCACGCGCGCGCCGTGCGCCCGGCCTCGGGAACCAGCGGTCGCGGCCGCAGAACGGGGTGCCGGTCGCGGAAGAACGCATCGGTGTCCGTAACGCGATCGTCCGCCCCGCCAGCGATCCGCAACACAGCCTCGCCGCGCCAGACTTGCTCGAGCGAGAACGCGAGTCCGTCGATCTCGATCCCGTCGCAACGTCCGACAAGCTCGGCGGCTTCCTCGGCATCGCGCTGGGGATCGGGGCGACCGGTCAGCCACCAGCCGTCTTCGCGGCGCTCCGCCGGACGCAGAGCCGCGTAGGCGAAGACATGCTCGTCGCTGACGGCCTGCCCTCGCCCCAGGGCCTCGAAGACCGCGCGACCTGGAAACTCGTCGGGCCGGTAGCCCAGCATCGCCCAGTGCGCCACCTCGCTCGACGGGGCGCGCCCCGGTCCGACCGCGTAGAGCAGGCCGCAGGAGCCGCGAGCGGCCAGGGCGTCGAGGTTCGGCGTCGCCGCCGCCTCGCCCGCCGTCCGTCCGCCGAGCACGTCGTGAGCGCGGTCGCCGAGCCCGTCCAGCAAGACGAGGACGATCGGAAGCACGCGCGGAGGCTAACGCCGGCAGACGTAAGCGGCGGGGGTTGAAGCCCGCCGCTCACGCTGATTCCGGCGCCACTGACCCCTAGCGGCGCCGAACTGTGATCGTCCCGCTGTAGCCGTCGAGGTAGCCCGCGCCGGCCTGGTTGATCGACATGGCGACGCGAATCCGCGACTTACCCTTCGGCAGCCTGAGCCGGAAGACGGCGCTCGACTTACCGCCGAGGCGGACCTTCTTCAGCGTCACCCACTGCCCGAAGCGCGAAAACCGCTGCGCCAGGACGGAGCGACCGGCGTGCGAGGTCGCCGATTGGACGATCGTCGTGAACCTGCCGTTCCGGTAGGCGAGCCTGATCCTGGGACGAACCTGGACGCCAACGGTGACGCTCGTGCGGCCGCTCCACTTCGCCTGGTATTGCGTCAGGATCTTCGGCGAAGGCGAGAGGACGACGTTCCATGCGCCGTTCGTCGTCGTGAGCACGGTCGTCAGCTCGGCGAACGACGTCTGCGGGTAGGGCTGCTGGTAGATCGTCACTTTCTCGTTGGTTTTGCCGCTCGAGACAACGCCCGACAGGCTGACCTGCTGGCCGAAGACGATGATCGGCAGCGAGGCGCCGATCGTCACCGCCGGCGGCGGCCCGGTCACCTTGACGACGCCTTTCACCGTGGCGTTCAACCCGTCGTGGTAGCGGTACGTACCCGCAGCGTTGAAGCGGTGCGTGTACGCCTTGCCCGGCCCCAGAATCGGCGAGACGAACGAGCCGTTGTTGGACACGACCTGATGATTGTGGGTGTCCGAGTTGACCCACCTGACCGTGTCGCCGGTCTTGATCGTCACGGTCGAAGGGAGGAACGAACTACGCTTGATCTGGACTGTCGCTGTCGACGCCGGTGCAGCCGGCGCGGCGCCAACGGCAAGTGCGGCGACGGCGACGAATGGGAGGAAGAGCTTCTTCATGGCACCTGACCCCTTCTCGTTGCGACAGTCCATAAAACGGGGCCGCGGCCGAAAAGTTGCGCAGCCGCTTACACCGTTTTTACGTTTAGCGAGGCATAAAGTGCTCGTAGTAGTTGCGCGACCCCCGGCGGCACGAGCGACTCCCAGTCGCGGCCTTCTCGCAGTGCATCACGCACGTCGGCCCCGGAAATTTCCTTCTCCGCGCCCTCGTCGAGGATCACCACCTCGTAGCCGGCTTCCCGCAGGCGCTCGAGCTTTGTTCCGCCCCACGCGGAGAAGAGCCGCAGGAACTGCGTGACGTCAGCGGGCACGTAGGCCGGCCAGAGCTCCGGCTCGTTGACCGGGAACGGGATCACGTGCACGGCCGCGGGCTCGAGGCCGAGGTCGGCTGCCGCCGCCTTCACCATCAGCAGCCGTTCCGCGTACGAGAACGGGTTCGACTCGGGCAGATGGCGGAGGGGGTCGCTGGCCTCCGGCCTGATGCGTGTCGGATCCGGGTTCGTGATCCCGATCCAGACCTCATCGGAGCGCTCGGCCGCGCCGCGCAGATATTCGAGATGGCCGTTATGAAAGGGCTGAAACCGGCCGTGGATCATGCCTCTCTTGGTTTCCATCAACATGTCTCCCCGGTCTCCCGAGCGAAGCGAAGGGACAAACTAGCCAACCCGAAAATGCGCAGCATTTTCGGGTTAAGTAACGAGGACTCCGGAGCCCTCCTCGACTCGACCGATCCGACGCAGGAACAGTCTCTTCGCCTCGAACTCCGCCTCGAGGGCCGCGCCTTGGTCGGCCGGCAGCGAGACCAGCAGACCACCGGCGGTCTGCGGGTCGAAGCCGAGCGCGACGATCGCCTCCGGGGTGCCGTCGAGGACGACGTGGGCGGCGGCGAAGTCGCGGTTGCGAGGGTCGCCGCTCGTGCGCACATCTTTCCGCGCCAGGTCCAGCGTCCCGTCGATTGCCGGTAGCCGCTCCCACTCGAGCACGAGCCGGACGCCGCTGCGGTCGGCGACCTCGTGCGCATGGCCGAAGAGGCCGAAGCCGGTGACGTCGGTGACCGCATTCGGCTTCCGCGCGCGAAGCAGCTCCGCCGCGTCCCTGTTGAGCGTCCGCATCCACTGGACGGCGCGCTCGAGCGGCTGCGAGCCGGTCAGCCCCTTCTTGTGCCCGGTCATGATCAGGCCCGTTCCGAGCGGCTTGGTCAGGAAGAGCGCGTCGCCCGGACGGGCGCCGTTCTTCGGCCAGACGGCGTCCGGATGGACGGTGCCGATGACGGCGAGTCCGTACTTGGGCTCCGCGTCGCGGATCGTGTGCCCACCTGCGAGTAGCGCTCCCGAGGCGCGCACCTGTTCGTCCGCGGCGGCGAAGATGCGCGCCAGGATCTCCGTCGGCAGCTCCTCGGGAAACGCCGCGATCGAGAGTGCGAGCAAGGGGACGCCGCCCATCGCGAAGACGTCGTTGAGCGCGTTCGTCGCCGCGATCGCGCCGTAGTCCGCGGCGTCGTCCACCACGGGCGGGAAGAAGTCGAGCGTGAAGATGAGCGCGCGCTCGTCGTCCAAGCGGTAGACGGCGGCATCGTCGGCCGGTGCGAGTCCGACGAGCAGGTTCTCGGCCTCGACCGGTAGGAAGCCGGCGAGCAGCTGCTCGAGACGTGCGGCCGAGTACTTCGCGGCGCAGCCCCCGCAGGAGGCGAGGTCGGTGAGCTTGACGCTGGCGGCTTCGAGATCCATGGGTCGCTCGCTTCCGGTTCCGCGGAACTGTAGGGACTCTGTCTCCCTCTCGTCCACAGACGTTTCAGCGGTTCGAGTTATTCCCACGCCCAGGCGCTCGAATCCGAACTGTCAGCTTTCGCCACAGCATGTGAGACCCGGCGAATGGCCCTTGAACAAAAGGCGGCGGCCGAAGCCGCCGCCCTGTCAGGGGAGAGGAGGAGCTGATCCGCGAAAGCCTGAGCGGCTTTCCGCGGGAAACTGCCTCCTCAATTCGCTCCGCGCTCTACGAGCCCTTCTCGATCGGCACGTCGACGAGATTGCCCCACTCCGTCCAGGAACCGTCGTAGTTCTTGACGGTCGCGTAACCGAGCAGCTCTCGCAGGACGAACCAGGTGTGAGCGCTGCGCTCGCCGATCCGGCAGTACGCCGTCACCTCTTTCTCGGGCGTCACGCCTTTGCCCTCGTAAAGCTCGCGTAGCTCGTCCGGGCTCTTGAAAGTGCCGTCGTCGCGGACCGCCGTCGCCCACGGAATCGAGGCGGCTGTCGGGATGTGGCCGGCGCGCTGGGCGCCTTCCTGCTCGTAGCCCGGAGGCGCGATCAGCTCGCCCGTGTACTCCTGCGGACTACGAACGTCGACTAGGGCCTTCGACTGCTCGCCGATTCCCTCCTTGACGCTGTCCCGATAAGTGCGGATCGATTCGTCGCGCTCGCTCGCCTTGTATTCCGCCTGCGGCGGCTGCGGCGTCTCGGCAGTGAACTCCCGTCCTTCGTCGGCCCACTTTTGCCGGCCGCCGTCGAGGATGCGCACGTCCTCGTGCCCGTAGATCTTCAGGTACCAGTATGCGTAGGCCGCGAACCAGTTGTTCTTGTCGCCGTAGAGGACGAGGGTCGAGTCGTTCGAGATTCCGCGCTCGCTCATCAGCCGCTCGAAGGTCGGCTTGTCGACGAGATCGCGCTCGACGGGATCCTGAAGGTCGTCGCGCCAGTGCAGCTTCACCGCGCCCGTGATGTGGCCCTCGTCGTAGAGGTCCGGGTTCTCGTCGACCTCGCCGACGACGACGCTGTCGTCGCTCAGGTGCTCGGCCAGCCAGTCGGTCGTGACGAGCACCGGCTTCGCATATCCGTTCTCCGCCATCCGCCCTCCTAAGACTTTGCAAAGTGAAGTAACGTCGAGGGCTGAGCCTACCTCATAGCTCCCCCGGGGTTCTGACGATCTTCCAGACCATGTAGAGGCCGAGGAGCGAGGCGAGGCAGACGCCGGCGAAACCGAGCCACTGCAGGTCGTGAACTCGCGCGATCAGGGCCGAGGAAAGCAGCAGCCCGACGACGATGATCGCCGCACCGATCCGGTTCGCGACCGAGCGCAGGACGTGCTCGATCCCTTCCAGGTCGGTGGGGACGACGCCGACTCGCAGCGTCCCGCTCTCGAGCCGGTCGGCGATCTGACCGACGCGTCGCGGCAGACGGGTCAGCGGCCCCAGCTGGGTGAAGAGCGTGTTCAAGAGCTGATCCGGCGCGAGGTTGCGCTCTGCCTCGGCGAGCATCAGGTTCCGCGCCTCGTTCTCGAGGAGGGCGATCGGGTCGAGCTCCGGGTCGAGCGTCCGCGCGATCGAGTCGGCCTGCGCCAGCGTCTTACCGACGAGCGCGAACGAAGGCGGCAGGCGGATGCCGAAGCGAAGGCAGATGCGCTGCAGGTCGGCGAGCGCCTCTCCGGCCCGGATGCCGGCGAGCGGCCGCCAGTGGTAGCGCGGAAGCTTGCGCCGCAGTTCATGGACGAACGCCGCCTCCTCGGACTCGAGCGTCGTCAACGAGAGCCCCAGGATCAGGCTGGCGACATCGTCGGCGCGGTTGCGCGCGATCGCGAGCAGGAGCAGGGACAGCGTTGTCCGCGTCTCTTCGTCGAGTCGGCCGAGCAGGCCGAAGTCGAGGAGCGCCAGGCGCCCGTCCGTCGTCAGGAGCACGTTTCCCCGATGGGGATCGGCGTGGTAAACGCCTTCGACGGTCACCTGCCGGATGTAGGCGCGGAAGAACGCTCGCGCGAGACGCTGCGCCTCTTCGCGGGCGAGCCCGTGCTCCGCCGTCACCTTCTCGCCGTGGATCCGCTCGAGGACGAGCACCGTCTCGGTGACGTGGGGCTGGGCGACCTTCGCCACCAGGAGCTCGGGAAAGTCGGAGACGGCACGCCCGACGAGCTCCGTGTTGTGGGCTTCCTCCGTCAGATCGAGCTCGGCGCGCAGATGCACCTCGAGCTCGTCGGCGAGGGCCTCGAGCTGGAGGAGCTGCGCGGTCTCCGAACGCTTGTGCAGGAAGCGGACGGTCGTCCGCAGCACGTCGAGGTCGAGCTCGACCTGCTCCAACACACCGGGGCGACGCACCTTGACGACAACCTCGCGCCCATCCTTCAGCAGCGCCGCGTGCACCTGGGCGATCGACGCGCTGGCGAGCGGCTCGGCGTCGATGCGTGCGAAGGCGTCCTGGCCGAGCTCCTCGTCGATTCGCTGCCTAATCTGCTCGAACGGCACCGGCGGGGCCGCGTCGACGAGCTTCGAGAGCTCGTCGATGTAGACGTCCGGAAGGAGATCTGGCCGCGAGGACAGCAGCTGGCCGAGCTTGACGTAAGTCGTCCCCAGCTCCTCGAGACCCTCGCGAAACTCCTGCGCAGCGTCGCGTGTCGGCGGCCGGCCGCCGGCGACGCCAATCTCGCGCAGGACGCGCGTCAGCCTGCTCCGCCGCGCGACACGCGCAACCTCGACGGCGCGTCTTAAACGCTTCGCCCGTGGGGCCACGGTCGGTTTCTTTCCACTCCGCTACAGGAGCAACCGCCGCACCGCCGCCTCCAGCTCGCGCGCGGAGACGGAGCCTTCGACCTTCGCCTTGATGCGTCCGTCGCGGCCGACGAGAAAGGTCCACGGCTCCGAGCGGAGGCCCCACTGGCGCATCCAGCGGTTGTAGCCGAGCGCGGGGCGGTTCCGCGTATACACCTCGACGTGGATGAAGCGCACGCCACGCGCGGCGAGCCGCCGGCGAACGTAGTTGACGACATCGACGACGGGGCCGCAGGTGCGGCTCGTGCAGTAGCGCGGGGTCGCAAACGTGACCACGAACGGCCTGTGCGCCGCCAGCGAGCCGCCGATCGAGTAGCGAAGCAGGGCCCGATCCGGCGGCACCCGCGTCGTCAGCTTCGCCGCCGCTCCGTGCACGCTCGCCAGCGTGGGCGTCGCCGACGCCGGTGCCCTGGCGCCCACGGGGAGCGAATCCGTCCGCTGCTTGACGTCAATGATTCCGAGGGCCTGGATCTTCGCCCCGACGGGCTCGGCGACGAGCCAGTAGCGCCCCGGCCGCCGAATCCTGAGCTCGACGACGTAGATCCGGCCGACGCCGCCGAATGCCGACTCGCCTCGACCCGGCGGCCCAATTGCCTCGAGACGGGCGGTCGCGCGCTCGAAGGGATGCGCGGCCCGAGAGCGCGCGAGCCAGACCCGCGCAAGCGGACGCTCGACGGGCCGCGCATCGTGCCTGATCACGAGAAACGAGAAGCGGACGAGGCCCGGAGCGAAATCCGAATCTCCGGCCACGACGGCAACGTCTTCTCCTGACCGCTTCAGGAGGGACCCCAACGAGCCGGCAGGCTCAGCTCCGCTCCCAGACCGGCTATGCGTCCCGCAGCCTGCCGCGACGAGCGCGACGAGGACGGCCGCGGCAACGGCGCGCCCTAATCTCGGGTGAGAAGATCGCCGCGAAAAAGCGTACCTCGAGATGGCGCCACGGACCCGAGTCTAGCCCGGGCCCGCGCCGGCGTCACGAAGTGAAGACCGCGCGCGGGCCTAGCCGTCGAACGCGCTGTTGCCGTCGAACGCGCTGTGTCCGTCGAACGCACTGTGGCCGTCGAAGGCGCTGACGACCTTCGAATTGGGCGATTGCGCCGGGTTCTTCGCCTGGGCGAGGCCGGGAAGCGACCACGCAGCAGCGGTGAGGGCGCAAAGCAGGAAGATGAGTCGCGTCTTTTTCATGTCACCTCCTTTCCTTAGAACCGAACGTCCTGGAGTGCCTCCGCCGCCTGGCGGTAGAGCTTGGCCGCAACCCCGTCCTCGCCACGCTTGGCGGCGAGGTCGCCACGAGCCATCCAGGCTGCCGCCCGGTGGCTGATGGACTCGAGTTGCTCGGCGCTCGCATCGGACGCGCGCAGGAATTTCTCCGCTTCGTCCAGGCGCCCCTGTTCCATCAGAGCCCGACCCAGCACCAGCTGCGTCGGCGCGACGTGATAGAGGAAGTCGTCGCGGCTTTCCATCAGGGAGAGCGCGTGACGCGCCTCGTCCTCCGCCGCCTTCGGCTCGCCCGTCATCAGATGCACGTGGGCGAGTGACGCGACGACGTTCGCCGCTTCCGCGTCGCTGCCCTTGTCGAGCAGCACGCGGTACGCGTTCTTCAGATCCTCGACGGCCTGCTCGGGCTTGCCGAGCTGGAAGTTCAGACCGCCGAGGTTGTTGAGCAGCCGACCGACATTTCGCTCGTCGTTGATCTGCTCGTAGTAGGCCTTGGCGCGCTCAGCGTAATTGCGCGCCTGGACCCAGTGCCCCATCCGCTCGCTGACAAGAGAAGCCTGGAAGTAGGTGTCCGCCGTCTTCCGCGGATCGTCGAGCGCCTGGGCAAGCTCGAGCGCGCACTCGACGTCCTCGCGCGCTGCTTCGAAGTCCCGCTGGCGTCGGTAGCAGCGCGAGCGCCGGCCGAGGATGTCGGCGCGGAGGCGATCGCACGGAAGCTCTGAGCCCTCGGCCAGGCTCAGCGCCTCATTGAGGAGGTTGACCGCGGTCGAGATGCTGGAGAGCTGGTAGCGGCAGACGGCAAGGCGGAAGAGGAGGTCGGCGCGGTCGACATCGGAGAACTCCGGCGCTTCGGCGAGCATCCGGGCCCGGTTGAGCAGCTCGATGGCCTGCTTGAGTTCGCTGCTTTCCATCCGCGCCCACGCCTCGCCGGCGAGGTGGCGGACCTCGAGCTCGGTGACCCCCGTCGCGAGCACCGCGGTCTTGCAGTTCTCGTACTCGGCGATCGCCTCCTCGTAGCGATGCGATTCGGTCAGGGCCTCCGCGCGCGCGAGCAAGGTGTCGACGCGGCGGCGCTCGTCGGCGGAGACGCCACGCTCGAGGAAGCCGGGGTCGACCCCCAGCTTGCCGGCGAGCCAATCGATCGTCTCGCGCGTGGGCCTGGTCTTGCCCCGCTCGATTTGGCTGACGTACTCCTTCGAGAAGCGGTCGCCCGCGAGGTCAGTCTGCGTCAGTCCGGCAGCGACGCGCAACTGCCGCACGCGCTCGCCCAGGCGGTTGCCCGAGGGGGTGCTGCGGCGGATGTTCGTGGCAGCGCGAGGCATAAGCGACTCACGGGAAGTCAACTCCATACTTCACCAATATGCAACCCCGTCTATTCCGGCGTCCCCCTAAAGGGGCATGTCCAGCCGAAATGCGAGTCAAGCGGCCAATCGCAGAATCACTTGATCGAGCTACTTGACGGCTTCCGGGGACAGGTCTATAGTCAGGCAACTCTGCAGCACCGCCGGACGCCAGGTCGGAGCTGCGGGGGGCGCGCCAAGGAATGGCGACGGAGCGCCCGGAAGCGTGGCTGGGCCGCAGAGTCATAGCTTCCGGGCCGTCGCCTCTAGAAGCCGCTCAACTGAATAGAAAGGCCCCGGGTGCCGCAGCCGGGGCCTTTCCTTTTTGGCAGGGCTCAGGCCGCGCTCTCGCCGACCATCCAGCGGCGCCGGCTTGCGAAAACTCCTTCGAAATCGTGCTCCCCGAGCGTGCCGAGCCGCCGGTCGATCGTGCTGAGAAGACCGAGCGAAATGAAGATCCAGGCCTCGGCGTCGGGATCGCGGTCCCGCTTGATTCCGCCCGCCTCCTGAGCGCTCCTGATCTTCTCGGCGACGAAGTCATGCACCTCCCGCACCTGGTCTCGCAGGTAGCGGCGAATCTTCGGGTCTTCGGTGGCCTCCGTCAGCGCCTGGATCCAGAGGTCCGAGAGCATGATCCTCTCGCCGGTGCGTTGGAGATGGACATACGCGCGCCCCATAGCGGCGATCCGCAGCCGCGGGTCGGGCTCGTTCGCGAATGCCTCCTCCCAGAGCTTGCGGACGTGGGCCCACGCTGCGTCGAGGCAGGCCAGATAGAGGTCGCGTTTCGACGGGAAGTGGCGATAGAGGACGGGCTCCGTGACTCCGCTCTCGCGGGCGATCTCGGCCGTCGTCGCCCCGCTGTAGCTGGACTTCGCGAAGACGCGGCAGGCGGCGCCGACCACGCACCGTCGCCGCTCCCCGGCGGCCATCCGCGGCCGCGTCGCGATCATGCTGCCTCGGCCAGCGGCTGCGCCTGTTCGGCGTGCCGGTACTTGCGGACCAGCACAGCCGCGGCGATCGCGGCGCCGAAGCAGATCACCGCGCTGACGCGCATCCCGAAGGTGAGTCCGTGGACGAAGGCGTGGGGTCCATCGTCGCCGGCGCGCAGGGCTGCAGCCTCCCGATTCGTGATGATCGCGCCCATGATCGCGATTCCCAGGGCAACACCGACCTGGCGGAACGTGTTCAGGACGCCGGAGGCGACGCCGGCCTTGTCGACCGGAGCAGCGCCCATCACGGCGGCGGACATCGGCGTCATCACGAACGACATCCCGAGACCGCCGAGAATGAAGCCGGGCAGCAAGCGCCAGAAGGTCGAGCCGACCGCGACGGTTGAGAGCTCGAGGCAGCAGAGCCCGACGGTCGTCATCCCGGCGGCGATCAGCCAGCGGGAGCCGACTTTGTCGGAAAGCTTGCCGGCAATCGGCGCAAAGATCACGATCAGGATCGTCCAGGGCAGCAGCGCGGCGCCGGCCTGGATCGGCGACCAGCCGAGGAACGTCTGCATGTAGATCGGGAAGAAGACGAAGATCCCGAACATCGCGAGCGTGACGAGAATCGCGACGAGGTTGGCGCCCGCGAAGGTCCCGTTTCGGAACAGCGTCAGGTCGAGCATCGGCAGGCGCTGGCGCTGCTCGAGCAGCACGAAAGCCGTGAGGGCGCTCGCGGCGACGGCGAAGAGGCCGAGGATCGTCGCCGACGTCCAGCCGTAGTGGTGGGCTTCGATCAGCGCGTAAACGAGCGCCAGCAGGCCTACGCCTGAGGCCAGCAGGCCGGGTAAGTCAAGTCTTTGCTCGTGGGAAGTGTCCTTCGACTCGGGCACGACGACGATGCTTGCGAGGATGCCGAGGAGCCCGATCGGCACGTTGACGTAGAAGATCCAGTTCCAGGAGATGTGCTCGGTGATGACTCCGCCGAGCAGGGGGCCGATCGCGAGCGCCATCGCCGAGACCCCAGCCCAGATACCGATCGCCATTCCGCGCTCGCGCGCCGCGAAAGTGGCTGTGATGATCGAGAGCGTCGCCGGCATCATCAGCGCCGACCCCACGCCCTGCACCGCGCGCGCTCCGATCAGCTCGGTGGCGCTGGAGGAGAGACCGCAGGCGAGCGACGACGCGGTGAAGACGACCAGGCCGATTGTGAAGATCAACCGTCGACCGAGGAGATCGCCGAGCTTGCCGCCGGTGAGCAGGAGCACCGCGAAGGTGAGGGCATACGCCGTCACGACCCATTCGAGCTCCGAGACGCCGATGTGAAGGTCGTTCTTGATCGCCGGCAGAGCGACGTTGACGATCGTGTTGTCCAGCATGATCATGAACAGGGCGAAGGAAAGGGCCCCCAACGTCCACCACCTGCGGTTTTCCTCGGCAAAGATCCTTGCTCGCATTCGCGTCCTCCCGGGCCTAAGTTAGCTCGCGCTACGTTAGCGACCACTAGCTAGAGTGGCAAGGCTCGTTCTTTACGCTTGTTGGCGTGACGGAGGTTGCCTGGAGGCCGACGCCCGACACGCTCGAACAGGCGAACGTGGTGCGCCTGATGCGCCGGGTGGGCATCGACGATTACCACGAGCTCCAGCGGCGGTCGGCGGAGGAGCCGGAGTGGTTCTGGCCGGAGGCGATCGAGGACATAGGGCTGGAGTTCTCGCGCCGCTGGGAGCGCGTGGTCGATCTCTCGCAAGGGCCGGAGTGGGCGACCTGGTTCGTCGGCGGCAAGCTCAACCTCGCCTGGAACTGTGTGCATCGATGGGCGGAGAGGACGCCCCAGGTCGCGGCTGCGCTCTGGGAATCGGAGGACGGCGAGCGGCACGGGCTCACGTATCGGCAACTCTCCGATCGCGTGACGCGGTTCGCGGAGGCGCTGGTGGCACTCGGCGTTCGCCCCGGCGACCGGGTGGCGTTCTTCTTGCCAATGTCGCCGGAGGTCTCGATCGTCTCGCACGCGTGCGCGCACATCGGTGCAGTCCAGGTGCCGATCTTCTCCGGCTTCGCGGCGCCCGCTGTTGCGCAACGGCTGCAGGACTCCGAGGCGAAGGTGATCGTCACCGCAGATGGCTCCCTGCGACGCGGGCGCGAGGTGCCGATGAAGGAGATCGTCGACGAGGCGGTTCGCGATTCCCCGTCGGTGGAGCACGTCGTCGTCTGGCGGCGGCTCGGGCGCGAGGACGTTCCGATGACGCCGCGCCGCGACCTCTTCGACGCTGAGGCCATGTCGGGCCGGCCGGGTACGCTCGAGCCGCTCGAGGTCGACTCCGAGCATCCCTACTTGCTCACATACACGTCCGGCACGACCGGCCGGCCGAAGGGCGTCCTCCACGTCCAGGGCGGCTTCCTCGTCTCGATCACGCGCGAGGTCGCCTACCAGGCCGACGCGAAGCCCGGCGAGGTCGTCCACTTCGTCACCGACATGGGCTGGATCATGGGCCCGTGGGAGGTGGTTGGCGGGAACGCGCTGGGTTGCACGGTCCTGTTTGCGGAGGGGGCTCCGGACTGGCCCGCCGCCGACCGGTTGTGGTCACTCGTCGAGCGGGAGCGGGTCGCCGTGCTCGGGATCTCGCCGACGCTGACCCGAGCGCTGATCCCGCACGGCCGCGAGCTCGTGGACCGCCACGATCTGACCTCGCTGCGCGTGCTCGTGACGACGGGCGAGCCTTGGAACCCAGAGCCGTACCGGTGGCTGCACGAGGTCGTCGGCGGCGGCCGCTGTCCGATCATCAACTGCTCGGGCGGCACGGAGGTCGGTGCCTGCTTCCTCTCGCCCACCGTGGCGACGCCGATCAAGGCATGCTCGCTTGGCGGGCCGGCACTCGGAATGGCGATGGACGTCGTTGACTCGGAGGGACGTTCCGTGCGCGGCGAGGTTGGCGAGCTCGTCTGCCGGAAGCCGTTTCCCGGCATGACGCGCGGGTTCTGGCGGGATCCGGAGCGGTACCTCGATACCTACTGGCGCCGATTTCCGGGCGTCTGGGTACACGGGGACTGGGCGTCGGTCGACGAGGACGGCTATTGGTTCCTGCACGGGCGCTCGGATGACACGCTCAACATCGCCGGGAAGCGCGTCGGGCCGGCGGAGCTCGAGTCGGCGGTGGTGGCGCATCAGGCGGTGGCGGAGGCGGCGGCGATCGGGGTGCCGCACGAGATCAAGGGCGAGACGGCGTGGATCTTCTGCGCGCTCGTGCCGGGGGCGGAACCGTCGGAGGAGCTGGTCTCGGAGCTGCGAGCGCTTGTGGCCGCCGAGCTCGGCAAGGCGTTCGCGCCTGAGCGGATCTTGTTTGTGCCCGCGTTGCCGAAGACCCGCAGTGCGAAAATCGTCCGCCGCGCCGTGCGCGCGAAGGCGCTCGGCGTCGACCCCGGCGACCTGACGTCGCTCGAGAATCCTGAGACGCTGGAAGAGATCGAAGCGGCGGCGCGGGTCGCGCCCTGAAGACGCGGCTTGGCCGGACACGCACGCGCGTGGCAGTTCCTGAGGACAGTCCCCACGAACTGCCGCGCGCGGACATGGCAACTGCAACGAAAGTGTGACTTTTCGTCCACAGGGATGGCTCCTCGCGACAGGTGATCGCGATCGGCGGCCCTACGGTGTCGCTGTGAGCCGGCTTCCGCGCTGCGTCTTCCCGGACGGCACCTACCATGTCGGAACGCGCGGCGTCGAAGGAACGCCGATCTTCCGAACCGACGACGACCGCCGTTTCTTCCTCGAGCTCTTCGCGGACGTCGTTGTGCGGAACGACTGGCTTGTGCACGTCTTCTGCCTGATGACGAATCACTATCACCTCGTCGTCGAGGCGCTCCGAGACGAGCTCTCCGATGGGCTCCATCGCTTGAACGGCGTCTATGCCCAAGCTTTCAACCGCCGCTACCGCAGAAAAGGCCACCTCTTCGGAGACCGCTTCTGGTCAGGCCTGATCGAGGACGAAGACGAGCTCAGGGACACATGCGACTACGTCCTCGCGAATCCAGTCCGCGCCGGCCTCTGCGCGGACCCGGCCGAGTGGCCCTGGAGCGGCAGCCGAACCGAGCGGGCAGCCTGGCGTATCCTCGGCGGATGACCGATCCGGAACTGGGGGGCCAAGTCGCCCTCGTCACGGGCGGCGGGCGCGGGATCGGGGCCAACATCGCGCGCGAACTCGCCGACGCGGGGGCACGGGTCGCCGCCAGCGCCCGCACGCTCGAGCAGGTGGAGGAGGTCGCCCGCGAGACCGCCGGCCTCGCCGTCGTTGCAGACGTGACCGACCGCGCCGCCGTCGAGGCAATGGTCGACCGCGTGGAGTCTGAGCTCGGGCCGATCGACCTGCTCGTCGCAAACGCCGGGCGGAACGTCCGCGAAGAGCGCGCGTGGGAAGTCGAACCGCGCGATTGGTGGAACGTCTTCGAGGTGAACGTGCTCGGCGTGTACCTCTGCTGCCGAGCCGTGATCCCCGGGATGCTCGAGCGCGGCCGCGGCCGGATCGTGATCACCGGCAGCGGCGCGGCCTACCTTCCGCACTCCGGTAGCACCGCCTACCCCGCGAGCAAGGCGGCCGTCTGGCGGTTTGGAAATGTGCTCGCAGAGCAGCTCGCAGGCCGGATCCCGGTCTTCGTGATCAGCCCCGGCCTCGTCAAAACCGAGATGACGAAGAGGGCACCCGACGATGCGCCTTGGACACCGCCGGAGCTCGCACCGCACCTGGTCCGAACGCTGGCGTCCGGCCGGGCGGACGCGCTCACCGGGCGCTACATCCACGCCGAGCACGACGACGTCGAAGAGCTGATCCGGCGCGCCGACGAGATACGCGAACACGACCTGAATGCGATCCGCCTGCAGCGCTAAAACCGGTTTTCGACTGATAGTCTAAAACTGTCCATGAGACTCGCTCTCGCCCAGATCAACACCGTCGTCGGCGACCTCGACGGGAACGCCGACAAGATTCGCCGGCGGCTCGCCGAAGCCAAGGACCGCAAGGCAGATCTCGTCGTCTTTCCCGAGCTCGCGGTCACGGGCTATCCGCCCGAGGATCTCCTCCTGCGGCCGAGCTTTGTCCAGGCTGCGCAGGCAAAGGCGGCAGAGCTCGCCCGCGAGGCGCGTGGAATCGTCGCGCTGATCGGCGTGCCATGGTTCGAGCGGGATCTCTACAACGCTTGCGCCGTCTGCGCCGCCGGCGAGATCAAGACCATCTATCGCAAGCGCTTCCTGCCGAACTACGGAGTCTTCGACGAGGATCGCTACTTCGCCCCCGGCAGCGACCTGGTCCTGCTCGAGCACGGAGGCACGCTGTTTGCCCCAACGATCTGCGAGGACATGTGGCAGCCCGGCCCGCCGGCGACCGAGCTGGCGCTTGCCGGAGCGCAGCTCCTCGTCAATCTCTCCGCCTCACCTTTCCACGTCCTTCGCGACCGCGAACGCGAGGAGATGTTCGCGACCCGCGCGCGCGACAACTCGTGCTTCGTCGCCTTCTGCAACGCGGTTGGCGGCCAGGACGAGCTGATCTTCGACGGGAACTCGCTCCTGCTCGACGAGGAGGGCCATGTACTCGCGCGCGGGCCCGGCTTCGAAGAGGCGCTGCTGATCGCCGACATCGAGCCCGCAGACGCGGTCGGGCGCCGGCTCAGGGACGTCCGCCGCCGCTCGCTCGCCCGCGACCGCGGCGAGATCCCGGAGGTGCCGGTCGTCCACGTCGGCTCATCCCGCGGCCCGCGCGCACCGGTCGAGCCGGTCGTCGCCCCGCGTCTTGATGAGCTGGAGCAGATGCGGCTCGCGCTCGAGCTCGGCCTGTGTGACTACGTGAACAAGAACGGCTTCGGCGAAGTCGTCGTCGGCGTCTCGGGCGGGATCGACTCGGCGCTCACTGCAGCGCTCGCCGTTGAGACGCTCGGACCGGAGCGCGTCCACTGCGTCTCGATGCCCTCGCGCTACTCCTCGCCGGAGACCCGCGCCGACGCGCGCGCGCTCGCCGAGAATCTCGGCGTCGATTTCCGCGAGCTGCCGATCGACGAGATCTACGACGCGCACGAGCGCGCGCTTCACGAGAGCTTCGCCGGCCGGGAAACCGACCTGACCGAGGAGAACCTGCAGGCGCGGATCCGCGGCGTGCTGCTGATGGCCCTCTCGAACAAGTTCGGCTGGCTCCTCGTCGCGACCGGAAACAAGTCCGAGCTCTCAGTCGGCTACGCGACGCTCTACGGCGACATGGCCGGCGGCTTCGCCCTGCTCAAGGATGTCTTCAAGACCGACGTGTTCCGGCTCGCCGAGCATCTGAACGCGGCGCGTCGTGATTTGATCCCGCAGTCGATCATCGATCGGGCGCCCAGTGCGGAGCTGCGCGAGAACCAGCTCGACGAGGACTCGCTCCCTCCGTATCCCGCGCTTGACAAGGTTCTCGCCGCGTATGTCGAGCAGGACCGCTCAGCCGAGGAGCTGAGCGCGGACGGCTTCGACCCTGACGTCGTCGAGCGCGCGGTCGCGATGATCGACCGCGCCGAGTACAAGCGTCGGCAGGCGCCGCCCGGCGTCAGGCTGCGCCAGAAGGCGTTCGGCCGAGACAGACGAACGCCGATCACGAACCGCTGGCGCGGCTAGCCAGCTCACGGAACCACCTCAACCGTTCCGCGTACGGCACAGCCGCGTTCGCGGGCGAGGTCGAGGGCAGGACGAAAAGCCGCGTCTCAACGAGCCGCCGCGCCTGTTCGCTGAGCTTCGGACGCTCGCCGAAGGCGCCGCGGTAAGCCTCCTTGCCGACGAACGCCAGCCAGCCCGGCCGAAGCTCTCGCGCGAGATCGTCGAGTCGCTCGGCCGCTCCCGCGAAGTCGGCACGCCTGAGGTCGCCGGAGCCGCGCGTCGTCCGAAAGGCGGCGTTCGTCAAGCCGACGCCGAACTGGAGCACATCGAACTGCTCGTCAGGTGCGAGCAGCCGCGGCGTGAAGCCGGCGTCGTGCAGGAGCCGCCAGAAGTCGTTCCGCGGATTCGCGAAGTGCGCGCCTGCCGCCGCCGAGACGAAGCCCGGGTTGATGCCACAGAAGACCACCCGCAGGCCCGGCGCGAGGACGTCGGGAACCGCCGACACCGCTTGCCCGTCATTCGAGCTCACGGTTTACCTTCAGCCGGCTCAGGTCAAGCGGCGAGCCCCGGCTCGCGCAGGTCGAGTCGGGCCTCGAACAGGCGGCGGAGCCGCTCGCCCGTCAGACGAATCTCCTCGCGCTCGGGCCGCTCGACGCGGAAGACCTTGACCGACTCGTCCGCGCCGCCATAGCAGCGGAGATAGCACTCCGCCTCGCTCAGTGTCCGCAGCCTGCGCATTTGGGAACGAGACTAGGTTGGGGCTCGGACGTAACTGCTTACTCGTACTGCAGCGCCTCGAGCACGTTCAGTCGCGCCGCGCGCCGTGCCGGGAAGATCGCCGCCAGGACGCCGACGACGATCGCCGCCACGACGAAGTAGACGAGTTGCAGGTACGGCACCGCGAAGACGATCCCCTGGCTCGAGAGGGCGTGCGTGATCAATAGCGCGAGGAAGATGCCGACGACCATCCCGAGCGCGGCGCCCATCAGCGCGGTGACGATGCTCTCGTAGCGGATCATCATCCGCACCTGCCTCCGGGTCATCCCGACCGCACGGAGCATGCCGATCTCGCGCGTGCGCTCGTACACCGTCAGCACGAGCGTGTTGACGATGCCGAGCAGGCTCACGATCACCGAGAGCGCGAGCAGGACGTAGAGCAGGTTGAGCAGGGCGTTGATCGGCTTCTCCTGGTTCTTCTTGAACTCGTCGCGCGTCTGCACCTTCGCATCCGCGAAGCTGCTCGCGTCTCGCTTCAGCGCGGCCGTGTTCGCATCGCTAACGCCGCCGCGCACATTGATCAGCACCATCTGGTCCTGCGGCCGTGGAACGTTCCTGTCGAAGAGCGAAGTCGACAGGATCACGTCTCCGAAGGGCGTCCCGCCCTTCGGCTTTTCGTACGTTCCGAGGAGCCGAACCGTCGTCTTCTGACCAGACGGGAACTCGACGCGCACCGGCGAGCCAAGTCGGAAGTGGTGCTTCTTCGCGTAGTCGCTGTCCGTGAAGAACCCTGTTTGCCCGAGTCGTGCCGGCACCGAGCCGTTGCCGAGCTTCCAGTCGAGCCCGACGACTTTCGTCACGTTCGCGTCGACCGCGCTGATGTCGTGCACGGAGCCGAGGAACTTCGCCGAGCCGGCGCGAATCGCCGACTCGACGGTGACGCCCGGCTTCCCTTTCAGCGACCGGCCCGCCCCCGCAGAGATCGGAGCGAACGAGCCGGACGAGGTGATCGCGTAGTCCGCGACGAAGAGCTTGTTGACCGCGTCCTCGAACGGCGCGCGCAGTCCCTGCGCGAAAAGGGCCACGAACGTGACGAGGGCGAGCCCGATCATCAGCGCCGAGGCAGTCGAGGCCGTCCGCGCCGGATTCCGGGACGCATTGTCGCGGGCCAGGATTCCGGGCGCGCCACCGATCTCCCGCGCCGGCCAGCCAAGGATGTTCGAGAGTGGCCGCACCACCTTCGAGGCGTTCATGGAGACACCGAAGAAGAGCAGCAGCACGCCGAGGCCGATCGCCAGCAGTCGTGGCGCGGTCGCGAGCCCGCCCGCAAGCGAACCGAGCGAGACCAGCCCGATCGCGACCAGGAGCACAACGATGGAAGTCACGGGCCCGTAGCGAGCGAAGCGCGACGGCGGCAGCACCGATCCTTCCCGGACAGCGGCGATCGGCGGCACGCGGGTCGCCCTCCGCGCGGGTCGCAGGCTCGCGAAGACCGTGATCAGAGTGCCGACGAGCAGCGAGACAACGATCGTCCGCGTCGCGAAGACCGTGGCCCCCTGCGGCAGGTTGATCCCGATCGCGACGAAGAGGCGGTTGAGGCCCTTAGCGAGCAAGAGGCCGAGGAAGAGCCCGACCAGCGAGCCGATCACGCCGATGATCAGCGCCTCGAGGAGTACCGACCAGAGCACCTGCCGCCGCGAGGCCCCGATCGTTCGCAACGTCGCGAACTCGCGCATTCGCTGGGCGATCGTGATCCCGAGCGTGTTCGCGATCACAAACGCCCCGACGAAGACCGCGATGCCGGCGAAGGCAAGCAGCGCGTACTTGATCACCGAAATGAAGCCGAGGTCCTTCTTGTCCTCCTTCACCTGGGCCGCCGCGTTGCGGACCGTCGCGGTCGAGGGCAGCAGAGGCCTGATCTCCGAGGCCAGCCGATTCGACGAGACCCCGGCCTTCGACTGCACCTGAATCGCGTCCAGCTGGCCGATCTTCCGGAAAAGCCTCTGCGCCGTCGCTTGGTCGAAGATTGCGAAGGTGACGCCGCCGAGGGAGACGTTGCCGGAGTACTTGGCGATTCCGGCGATCCGGAACGGACGTACCGGCCCGTACACCTGGACGCCGATCTGGTCACCGACGCCGAGGTGCTTCTTCTTCGCGGTGGACTGGTCGATCACGACCTGGTTCGGACCGGCCGCCCACGACCCGGCTACGAGCTTCGAAGGGTTGAAGCGCATGTCCGTCTTCGGATCGAGCGAAAAGCCGAGCCGCGGCGCGTTGCTCGCGCTGATCAGCTTGCCCTTGGCGTCGACGAGGCTGACAGTCTGGCTGTTCACCGAGCCGGCGGCGAACGCGACGTCCGGCAGCGAACGGACCTTCGCCAGCACCGTGTCGGGGAACGTCGGCGCCTCGATCTGGTTGCCGTTGCCGCCGTTCGAGAACGCGGCCTTGCCGCTGATGATCACGTCCGCGTTCTTGTACTGCGTCTTGAAGATCGTGTTGAAGCCGTTGTTGATCGTGTCCGTCAGGACGTAGGTGCCGCTGATCATCGCCACGCCGAGAACGATCGCGAGAGCGATGAGCGACGCTCGGAGCTTGCGTGCCGCAAGCCCCTTCAGCGCGACGGCGAGCATCAGTCGGCGCTGAGCTCGTCCATCGCCGCGATCACGGCGCTCGGCTCCGAGCGCGGCAGGTCACGGACGATCAGCCCGTCTGCGAGGAAGAGGATCCGATCGGCGATCGCGGCAGCCCGCGGATCGTGGGTGACCATCATGGTCGTCTGCCCGTAGGTGTCCACGGAATGCCGCATCAGCTCGAGGATCTCGCCGCTCGTCGTCGAGTCGAGATTTCCGGTCGGCTCGTCGGCGAAGACGACGGTCGGCTGCGAGACGAGCGCGCGGGCGATCGCGACGCGCTGCTGCTGGCCACCTGAGAGCTCCGCGGGACGATGGTTGCGGCGGTCCTGCAGCCCGACCGTCTTCAGCAGCCCCTCGAACCATCCCTGATCCGGTTTCTTGCCTGCGATCGTCAGCGGCAGCAGGACGTTTTCTTCGGCGGTCAGCATCGGCAGCAGGTTGAAAAACTGGAAGACGAAGCCGATGTGCTTCCGACGCAGCTTCGTGATCTCGGTGTCGCTCAGCTCGCCCAGTCGGGTGCCAGCGAGGATGACCTCGCCGCCGGTCGGCTTGTCGAGGGCCGCCAGAATGTGCATCAGCGTCGACTTGCCGGAGCCTGAAGGCCCCATCACGGCCGTCAGCTTGCCGCGCGAGACCTCGAGCTCGATACCGCGCAAGGCGTCCACGGCGGTGTCGCCCTCGCCGTAGCGGCGGGTCAATTCGTGCGCCTCGACAACCGGCCCGGCGGGCGCCATCCCGACGGCGCCCTCGGCGGGGACTGCGATCGACTGACTCATTTCCTCTCCCTCTTCGAAAACCATAAGACCCTTGCACGCCAGTCGCCGGATTGCAAGGGTCGCGTCGGCCCGTTGCTAGCGTGGGCTCGTGAGCACGATTGCGCTCGACGTCGCCGCCGCTCGAGGCCGGTTTTCGGCACTCGATCGCGACCTCGCCTTCTTCGACGGCCCCGGCGGCACGCAGGTGCCCGACGAGGTGATTAGCGCGATCGCAAACTACCTGCGAGAGTCGAACGCGAACGTCAGCGGTCCCTACGAGACGAGCCGGCGCACGGAACGGTTGGTCGCCGACGCCCGGCTCGCCGCCGCTTCGTTCCTCGGCGGCTCGCCGGAGGAAGTCGTCTTCGGAGCCAACATGACCACGCTCAACTTCGCTCTTTCGCGCGCGGCGGCCCGGGAGTGGAGCGAAGGTGACGAGGTCGTCGTGACGCGGCTCGACCACGACGCGAACGTCTCGCCGTGGCTGGAGCTGGCGCACGACCTGGGCCTGGTCGTCCGTTTCGCGGACATCCGCGACGACACGACGCTCGACCTCGACGACCTTGCCGCGCAGCTGTCCGAGCGCACCCGCGTCGTCGCCTTCCCGTGGGCCTCCAACGCGGTCGGCACGCTCGTCGACGTGGCGCGCGTTGCCGAGCTCGCGCACGAGGCGGGCGCGCTCGCCTGGGTCGACGCCGTCCACTACGCGCCGCACGGGCCGATCGACGTCGCAGCCGCCGGCGCCGACGTCCTGATCTGCTCGCCCTACAAGTTCTTCGGGCCGCATCTCGGGCTGGCCTACGCGCGGGCGGAGCTGCTCGAGCGCTGGCGCCCCTACAAGGTCCGCCCCGCAGCGGACGAGCCGCTGGGCCACCGCTACGAGACCGGCACGCTGCCGCACGAGCTGCTCGCCGGCTTCGTCGCCGCCGTGGACTACGTCGGCTCGCTGGGCTGGGAGTCGATCGTCGCGCACGAGCGGGAGCTGGGCGAGCGCTTCCTGGACGGCCTGCCGGAGCGCTGCCGGCTGCACGGGCTGCCGACGATGGAGGGTCGCGTCCCGACGTTCGCGCTCACCATCGACAGCATCGCCCCCGACGAGGCGGCCCGACGGCTCGGCGAACGAGGGCTCGCCGTCTGGCACGGCAACTACTACGCGCTCGAGGTGATGAAGCGGCTCGGCCTCGAGGACTCGGGCGGAGCCGTCCGGGCCGGGATCGTCCACTACAACACTGCCGGCGAGGTTGAGCGCCTGCTCGCAGAGTTGGCGACGCTGTAGTCCGATATCACGCGGAGATGAGGCCGCCGGTTTCTGAGGGCTACATCGACTATCGCGGCTGCCGCACCTGGTACCGAGTTGTCGGCGATCTGGCGTCGCCGGCGGTACCGCTCCTCGCCCTGCACGGCGGCCCGGGCTCGACGCACCACTACTTCGGGCCGCTCGAGCGGCTGGGTACCGAGCGCCCGGTCGTCGTCTACGACCAGATCGGTTGCGGGAGCTCCGATCGCCCGCGGGACATCGAGTGGTCGGTCGCCGTCTTCCGCGAAGAGGTCGACGCAGTTCGCTCGCAGCTCGGGCTCGAGCGGATCCATCTCCTCGGCACGTCCTGGGGAGGCATGCTCGCGCTCGAACACGTTCTCTCCGGCGCGGCAGGGATCGTGAGCCTGATCCTCAGCTCGACGCTCGCGAACCTCGAGCATTGGGCTGTTCAGCAGCTCGTCCTACGAAACGCGCTCCCGCGCGCCGTCGTCGAGGTCCTCGACCGGCACGAGCGGGCGGGTACCTACGACGATCCGGAGTATGAAGAGGCGATGGAGGCGTACTTCGACCGCCACTTCTACCGGGGACCCAAGCCTCGTCCCGAGCTCGAGCGGATGAACGCGGAGAAGTCCCGAGACGTGTACCGGGCGATGCAAGGCCCGAACGAGTGGACGGTGACGGGCGCGCTCCGCGGCTGGGACGTGCGCGACAGACTCGGTGAGATCGACTGCCCGACCCTTGTCATCCGCGGCCGGCACGACATGTGCACGGACCCGATCGCCGCCACCTTGGTCCGGGGCATCCGCAACGCCCGCGAGATCGTGCTGGAGGAGAGCTCTCATACACCCGTGCTCGAAGAAACGGAGCGGTACCTCGAGGCTGTCGGCGCCTTCGCGCGGGAGTCCGAGCGGGCGCTTCGACCAACCCTCTAGGTCTGCTGAGGGGCGGGCCGAGGCGCCCAGCGCGTCGCCGCGCTGGCGCGGGCGAAGCTCCGCGCGGCCTGCTCGTCAACCGTCAGAACGACCGGCCCGTGGACGATCAGCCCCTCGCCCGCCCGCTCCTTCAAAAGGTCGGAGAGGAAGCCCTCGACGAGCCACTCGCGGCCCGCGACGACGGAGGCGCGCAGCCTGATCCGAACGAGCCGTTCGTCGAGCTCGTTGACCTCTTCGATCCACGGCCGCTTCGCAAACGTGGTCGGCCCCTCGGGCAGGATCCGCTGGACGGCCAAGACGAGGTTCTCGCCGCGCTCGCGGTCGCTGACGAAGAGCTCGATCGCGAGTTCCTTGAGCCCTTCCGGCAGCACGCGGACGGCGGGGATCTGCGAGTTCGAGACCTGGATCGTCTCGCCGTCGAGTGTGCGCAGCTTCGTACGCCGCAGCGAGACGTCCTCGACGATGCCCTGCAGCTCGAGGGTCGGGATCGCGATCGTGTCCCCGACCGCGTACCAGCGCTCGACGAACATCATCGTCCCGGCGATCACGTCCATCAGCACGCGCTGGATCGCGAAACCGGCAAGGATGATCACGAACGAGGCGCCCGCGAGCGTCGTGAGCTTGTCGAGGCCGCCGGTCAGCTCCGCGGCCGAGAGGACGATCGCGACCGCGAACGCGGCGTAGGCGATCGCGGCGCGTATCACGGCGACCGTGGTCTCGCGCCGCTTCACGTTCGCGATTCGCAAGTAGGCGGTCGCCGCAGCCGCCTCGTTGCGGCGGTCGTGCCAGACGAGCACGTTGCGGGCGACGTAGGCCGCGCCGCGCGAGATTAGCCAGGCGGCGGCGAACAGGCAGACGACAGCGAGCAGGTGGAGCATGTCGAGCATGGTTTCGTCAAGCTAGCTGTCGCCCTCGACCCCTTCGCAAGCGCTGTCTCCACATTCTTACCTCGACTTAACGTCGCTCGAACCCCGCTGATGTGGCAGGAGCTCGCCGCGCGCCTCGAGGGTCGACTGATCGTGCTCGAGCCGCTCCGCCCCGAGCACGAAGAAGCGCTGCGCACGGCCGCGGCCGACCCCGTCGTCTGGCGCTGGATGCAGGTCGACGCAAGCACCACGGTCGGCTTCGACCTCTGGTTCGGCCACGCGCTCCGCGAAGCCGCGGCGGAGCGCGAGGTTCCCTTCGTGACCGTGGAACGGGACACCGGCCGCGTGCTCGGCAGCACGCGTTACCTGTCGCTCAGGCCCGAACACCGCGGCGTCGAGATCCGCAATACCTGGCTGGCCCCGGCAGCCTGGTCGAGCGGCGCGAACGTCGAGGCGAAACTCCTGATGCTCGGGCAGGCGTTCGACCACGCGGGTGCGATGCGCGTCGAGTTCAAGACGGACGCGCGCAACATCGAGTCCCGCCGCGCCCTCGAGGCTCTGCCCGCGAGCTTCGAAGGCACTTTCCGCAAACACATGCTGATCCACGCCGGGATTCGCGATTCCGCCTACTACGCGATCGTCGACGACGACTGGCCGCAGGTGAAGGCGAACCTCGAGCGGCGGCTGAAGGCGAAGTCCTAGAAGACGAACGCGAGGTCGCCGAGATTCTTGATGGGGAGCTTCAAGCTGCCGCGCGTCGCGACGACGAAGAAACGGCGCTTCGTCGAAGAGGTGACGGTGAAGACCAGACGCCTCTCGCCGATCCAGAAGCCGATCGTGTCCCGCGGTGCCTTGCCCCTTGGTGAGGCGAGCTCGACAACGCGGCCGGGATACCGCCGCATGAATCTCTCGAGCCCGGCGCGCGGGTTCGCGCTCAGTCTGATCCGCTGGACGCGTCCCGCGCGCACGAAGTAAGCGAGGTCGCGGGCAGCGGCGCGGTCGTTGAAGAAATGCCGGCCGCGGACTGTCAGCCAGATCTCGACCGCGTTGCGGGTGCCCCACTGGTCCCACCAGCGATGGCCGTAGAGGCCGCCGAGCTAGCAGCCGTCGTACGGGCCAACAACCCCACGCCAGCGGAAGCGGAGGCGGCGTGCGAATCGGCCGCTGAGGGCGTACTCGCCCGTCCGCCAGACGCCTCGGGCGAAGTGCGCGTGCAGGCATCCGTACGTGAGCCCGCTAGGCCCGGTGAGCAGACGCCGTGCCTTCGGCTCGGTTCGGCGGAGGTCGAAGACGGCCAACCCCGAGCTGTAGACATCGACGGCGACACCCTGCGCCGCGCGGTGCTGGATTCGGTTCGTGACCGCGCTTCCGGCCGTACCCGCCAGTACGAAGCCGGCGATCACTGCGACTCCCAGTGCGCGGCTCCGTGTGCGCATACGCACAGGATAGGCCGGCCCGCGCTGGATAGCATCAGCGTCCGCGATGAACGACTTCGTACACGTAGAAAAGGTGCGCTTCCGCGACCTGGATCCGATGGGTCACGTCAACAACGCGGTCTTCCTGACCTTCCTCGAGCAGGCGCGCGTCGCCTTCTTCGCCGAGGTCGGAGCAGCAACCGGACTCGAGGACATGAACATGATCGTCGCCCGCGTCGAGATCGACTTCAAGGCTCCCGTCCGCCTGGGGCAGGAGGTCGAGGTCTCCGTGCGCGCGAGCCGGTTCGGCACCAAGAGCTTCGACCTGACCTACGAGCTGGGCGTCGACGGCGAGCCCGTTGCCGAGGCGAAGAGCGTCCAGGTCGCGTACGACTACGGCCGCCGCGAGCCGATGCCGCTGCCGCCGGAGTGGCGCGACAAGCTGACCACGATCGCCGCATGAACACCTTCGAGCGGCACACGCTGGAGAACGGCCTGCGCATCCTGATGGCGCCGATGCCGCAGGCGACCTCAGTGACGTGCATGATCATGCTCGCGGCGGGCTCGCGCTACGAGACGCGCGAGACGAGCGGGATCGCCCACTTCGCCGAGCACATGTTCTTCAAGGGCACGCAGCGGCGGCCGACCGCCCGCGACATCGGGATGGAGGTCGACGGGATCGGCGGCGAGTTCAACGCTTTCACCGGCAAGGAGTACACGGGCTACTACGTCAAGTGCGCGGCCGAGTTTCGCGACGCCGCGCTCGACGTCCTCGTCGACATGCTCCGCAACTCGAAGTTCGCCGAGGAAGAGATCGAACGCGAGAAAGGCGTGATTGTCGAGGAGATGAACATGTACTACGACACGCCGCGCGATTTCATCGGCGGCGTCTACGAGGAACTCCTCTACGGCGATCAGCCGCTCGGGTGGGACATCATCGGGCGCAAGGAGACGGTCCGCGCCGCCAACCGGGACACCTTCCTCGGCTACACGGACCGCTGGTACAAACCGGAGCGGATGGTCGTCGGGCTCGGCGGCAACCTCGGCGGCGATCCGCTCGCGAAGCTCGAGGAGCTGCTCGGCGACCTGCCTGCGGCCGATACCGGCGAGCCGCCGCCCCTGAAACCGCAGACCTCGGACGGACCGCGCCTGAAGATCCATCGCAAGCAGTCCGACCAGGCGCACCTCTGCCTCGGCGTCCCGAGCTACCCGCTCGACCATCCGAACCGCTACGTGCTGCAGCTGCTGGCGACCGTGCTCGGTACCGGCATGTCGTCACGGCTCTTCACCGAGGTGCGCGAGCGCCGCGGACTCGCCTACTACGTGTTCGGAATCAACCACAGCTACACCGACGCGGGCTCCCTCTACTCCCAGGCGGGCGTCGACATCAACCGGGCGGACGAAGCCGTCGAGACCATCGTCCACGAGTTGCGGCGGATCGCAGACGAGCCGGTCGAGTCCGCGGAGCTCGAGAAGTCGCGCAACCTCGCCAAGGGCCGGTTCCTGCTCCAGCTCGAGAATCCGCAGGGGATGATCATGTTCGGCCTGCGCCGCGAGGTGCTCGAGGGTGAGGCTGTCGACCCGCAGGAGCTCCTCGAGGGACTCGACGCCGTCACCGCGGAGGAGATCCAGCGCGTCGCGCAGGACGTGATCGGGGGCAAGGGCCTGAATCTCGCCCTGATCGGCCCGTTCGACGAGGCCGAGAAGTTCGAGCGGCTGCTCTCGTAGCAGGGGGGTCCTTACCACGAGGCCGATTGACGGCCTCGCGTCAGTGTGAAAGCATGGCCGGGCGACAACAATCAACGCGCCGCCGGGGGGCGCGCCGAAAGGCGACCGGCGCCTAAGGGGAGGGCACACATGCGGCGTCGTTCACTTCGAGTTTGGCTTGCAGGGATCTTCGTCCTGGCGTGTTTTGCGGGAGGACTTGCGGTCGTATCCGCTGGCCATGCCGGCGGCGTAACCAACCTCAGCACATTCGACTTGTTTGTTCAGCCTTCCGCGCTGAGCACGTCCTCCGCCAGCAAGCCCGTCACGGGTTTCGCAAAAGGCGTGTTCACCGCAGCATCGGGGTCCGGCACGGGATCGGCGACGCACGTCATGATCACGTTCCGTGTCCCGGCCGCGCTCTCGAACCCTTCAGGAACGTCGAGCGACTGCTCTGTCGCGGGGGGCTCAGGCGTGAACGTCGTCACCTGCAACGTCGGGACCGTCAACGCCGGCCAGACGGTGAAGCGGTTCGTCACCTTCACGGCCCCGTCGAGCCTGGTATTGCCGCAGGGTGATCGCTACGACATTACCGGCAGTGTGCAGTGGGACAACGGCTCCAGCGGCGCAGGCGGAGGCGGAGGCATCAGCTCGCTCGAGCCGAAGACGGCCTCGACGACCGTCTACTCCGCGACAGACTTTCGGCATGCAGGCAACTGCTTCCTCTCGGGAAGCGGGACGGTCTCGACCCCGCCCGTCAGCAGCAAGGACAACCAGGCGACCAGCGCTCAGGTCGGAGCTGCGGCGCCGTCCCTCGGTCTGCCGTGTACCTTCGCCGAGGTCGGCGAGGACCACGTTGCAGGTTTCGACACGGACATCTCCCACGACACGA
This sequence comes from Actinomycetota bacterium, assembly GCA_005888315.1. GTDB lineage: Bacteria > Actinomycetota > Thermoleophilia > Gaiellales > Gaiellaceae > 13-2-20CM-68-14. Next base: position 64,717 of record VAWH01000021.1, read on the forward strand.
TTCCCCAGCTAAGCCAACCGGCGAAGATCACGCTTACCCTGAATTCGCTACCGGTCAAGTTCGAGGTCTTCTTTTGGCGCTTCTTGCCGGACTACCCCGACACCCAACTGCAGCTGCCGATCCCTTCGTGCGACGACAACGGGCAGCTGCCTACGAACGAACCGGTGTGCCTGCTGAGCTCGGCGAAGAAGGGGAGCGGAGGTACGTGGACCTTCCTGCAGCGAGGGACGGACGGGGACCCCGCCTACGGTCACTAGGCGTTGGCGGCCGAGGGAAGAAGCTCGCCCTCGAGGGCGTGGGTGCGCTCAGCTGAGATCACGTTGCCCTTGAGCCTGTAGAGGTCGCAGGCCTCCCGCAAAAC
>VAWH01000022.1 GCA_005888315.1 Actinomycetota bacterium
CCGTCTCGTTCGACGACGACGTCAGGCGCTTGAGCCCCCGCGGCTGCCCCGTCAATGGGTTGACAGAGGTCGCGACGACATCCTCCTGGTTCGAGAACCCGAGGTCGTACGAGTTCGTGAACCAGGTCTCGGCGATGTTGTTCGTGGTGTTCGAGCGATCCGCTGAAATCGACGGGAAGTAGTTGTCTCCGCCGTTCGACTGGACGATCGGCGGCGACCAGGTCGCACCGTCGTCATCCGAGTACGTCAGCTTGATCTGCGGGTCCTCGCAAATCGATCCCAGCAGGCGCACGCGGCACTCGTCGTAGACGACGAAGATCCGCGGGTGCCCATCGACCATCACCACGTCGCTCTTCGGAACCGTCGCGATGCGGAAGTCGTTGGCGTGCAGCAATCCTCCGAACGGGAGCGGGTTCGAAACGACCTGAACGACGTGCTCCGGACCGAAGCTCGCGCTTCCCGGCGCCGTCTCGACGCGGACCTTGATCGTAAACACCTGTCCCTGCGGGAACTGACCCGGGTTGAGCTCGCCGTCGATGCGGGCCCACGTGATGTATGCGCGGCCGTCGGCCCCGACCGTCACGTCCGAGAACTGGACGTCCTGATCGACGGTGCTGATCTGGATCGGCTCGGTGCACGTCTGTAGGTCGAGGGTGCAGCGGACGGCCTTGATCGACACCGACGAGTACCCGAGCGGAGCGTTCGAGTCGTTGACGAAGTCGCTGTAGGTCGCCCACACATAGCCGCCGCCGACGAACATCCAGGGCTTGTCGATGAAATCGCTCGCCTCCGTCTGCGCGACGGCGCTCCGGACAGGCCAGCAGGCCGGGTTCGTGAAGCCGAGGTCGGTGAACGGCTGGCACGTAGAGAGGATCTCCGGCGTGCTCTTGTAGATACCGAGGCCGTTCGGCTGGCCGAACGGATCGTTCGGGTCGTACGCGAGGCTCGCCGCGTAGACGGAGTCGCAGCCCGCCGGAATGAAGTCGACAGGGTCGCCGCCCGAGGGAACCTGGTGCGGCGAGGCGATCTTCGTCAAGGTGACCGGGGGCAACAGCCCTTCGTTGCGCACCGAGTGGCCGCCGTCGGTCGACCACTCCCAACCCGTGAAATTGCCTTCGGGGTCGATCAGCCCTCGATAGTCGTTCGTGCCCTCGAGAACGAAGTTGTCGTTCGACGCGCAGACACCGACGGACTCCTCGTTCTGCGGCAGGCCGAAGATGTCGCAGTTGAAGACGTCCTTGTTCGCGTTGCTCGTACAGCTGTTGACGTTGCGCGCCGGCGGTTGCTTCTGCGAGCCGCTCAGCTGCGCGAACCGCGTCGGCGCCTCCGCCGGGTGCCGCGCCCAGTAATTGGCCGAAACCGACTGGGATAGGTGCTCGAGGAACGCCTCGGGCACCTTCCCGCCCTCGACCGCCGTCGCGGCCGGTACGGCGACGATCACGAGCGCAGCGAGCGCCAGCAGCGCAGCGCCGAGGCGCCACGCGTGAAATGGTCGAACCATGGATCCCCTCCTCCCCTGAGACTGTGAAGGCCGGAATTTAGCGTTTTGAAATCAGAAGGGCCGCCTCGCGCACTTCGTCACATGGCCGTAGGGGTGCCGGGCGACGCGTCACGTTACGGTCCCGGCCCGTGGGGTATCGCACGAACATGGTTCGATTTGGCGCATTACTCCTGGCTGCGGTGACGATGGCCGCGGCGGCCGGAACTGCGGGTGCGGACGGCTCCGCGGCGACGAAGCCGGTGCTGCAGCTCGTTCAACGAGCGCCGCTCAAGATCCGTGGGCTTCATTTCAAGGCCCGCGAACGCGTGCGGGTGACGGCCAGCACGACGAGTGGCCACGCGATTGTCATAACGCGTAGCACCCGGCTGGGGCGCTTCGTCGCTTTCTTCAGCCACTTCTCGGCGGCGGCTTGCCTCCGGCTGGTCGTTACCGCCGTCGGCGCGAAAGGCGACCGGGCGAAACTCGTGGTGAACCCACCACCCATGACGATTCCCTGCCCTCTCTGATTCAGAACGACCCAGGTGCCGCGTGCCCGGGCATCGGTCGCCGCAGCCAAGAAAACGTGAAGGGCCGCCCGGAAGCGGCCCTTCGTCGCTTTACGCCGTGACCGGCGCGTTTACTGCGAGGACGAAACCGACTGGTTCGCCGTGTAGGCCTCCTGATCGTTCAGGGTCGTTCCGAGCGTGGTGCCGCCGCATACAGCCGGAGTCGTGGACACACTCGCCGGACAGAGGAACAGGTCCGGGTTCCGGGTGTCGCTCCAGAACGGATGGGCGAGCGTGTCGGCGTCGAGGCCAGCGTAGTCTCCGTAGAAGACACTGCCGGCGCTATTGCCGCCCTCCGGGAACTGAGTCGGGAATGGCATCGACACGTTCGTGATCCGGTAGACGTTCCAACCAGCGTACGTGGGCGAGCCGCCCGACGACGAGAGGCTGATGTCGCTGTAGCCGGTCGCCTCATCGCTGCCGTACTGCCGGTCGTAGTACGACGTCGCCAGCTTGCCGGTCTTCGTGAACGCGATCCACTGCCAGAACTGATCGCTCGTGGCCTGGCCGGGATCGGTGGTCGCACTCGGCAGCGCCCGCGGGTCGGTGGTCGTGCCGGTGAAGCTGGCCCCACCGTTGTTCGAGACGCTGACCAGGATGTCGTTGTTGCATGCCCCCGGCGTTTTCACCCCGGTGTAGAGGTCCTGGCCGGTGGCCGGGCTGAAGCCGGTCGGGGCACACCCGTTCGACTCCTTCGAGTGCTGGTTGATGTACGACCCGAACGTGACGACGACCTGGTTCGGATTGGTCGGGTTCACCTCACCGGAGCCGTAGTTCGTCGCCCGGAAGATCGAGTTCGCGGTCGCGTTCTTCTCCGGCACGCAGGCGCGGCCGAAGTCGTGGCCCTGCTGGTACGTCGCGCAGTCGGGCAGGTCGTAGTAGTCCGAAACCTTGACGGGGTTCGAGAAGGTGTTCCCGCCGTCCACCGACTTCGAGAGCAGGATCTGGTTGCGGTTGTCCGGAGTGTTCCCCAACGTCTCGGGGTTGTTGAAGTTGTTGTAGATGACGTAGAGGGCACCGTCCTTGCCGACGAACGGCTGCGAGAACTGGTTCTCGTTGCAGCTGCTGGCCGTGCCCAGCCCGTAATCGTTCGGGCAGAGCGAGCTGTTCAGGCTGACGAGATGCCTCGGCGAGAAGTGCTCGCCGTAATCGGACGAGTACGCCTCGTAGATGAACGCCGAGCCGTTCGGCGCGAACTCCGTCCAGGTGACGTAGATCCGATCCTGGAACGGCGTGCACGTCGAGCCCGGGTTCACCGTCGTCGGCGAGCCGGCGCACGCGTTCGAGTTGTTGTCGACCGCCATGAACTGCTTGTCCTCGAGGGGCAGGAAACTCCTCTGGACGCCGGTCTCGAAGACGGGCCGGCCCGTGAAGTTCCACGACGCGCCGCCGTTCTGCGTCGAGCGAAAGACGAAGAAGCCGCTCGCCCGACCCGGAATGTCCGCCGCGGTTGCCGGCCCTCGCTGGAAGAGCTGACACGAGAGGTACGCGTTGCCCTTCGAGTCCCAGGCGACGGAGGTATCCCCGCCGGCCTCCCAGTAGATGCGAGGCGCGACTCCCGTAGTGGGGTTCCGTGTGAAGTTGTTCGGGACGGTCGAGTCGTTCCATGTCCGGCCGCCGTCAGTGCTCCACGACGTGCCGCACGTGCCGTCGCCGCGGCGGTAGTCGTTGTAGCTCGCAACGAGGTGCTGCGTGTGGTTCGGATCGACCGAGATCGAGGTCTCGTTCTGAGCCTGTCCGCGTCCCTGAAGATTAGGGTCGGTCAGGTTGAGGCAGTTCTGGTTGACCTTGATGTTCGAGCTGACGTTGTTCGTACAGTCGCCGCTGCCTCGCGGGACGTACGTGTCCGGGTTGGTCGGATTCCCCGGGTTGTCGTTCCCGGTCTTGCCGAGCTCGAACGCGGCGAAGCCTGAGATCAGGCGTTCCTGTTCGTCGTTCAACTCGTCGTCGATACCAAGCTGACCGGCGTGCGCACTAGTCACGCGTGTGGTCGAGCCGCCGATACCGGCGAACATGATTGCCACTCCGAGCGCTACAAGGGCCAGGAGCAGCGCGACAGGTCGTCGCATTTCTTCCCCCTAACGTTTCCTCTGGCGGCCGCCCATTCGACCGCGGTCGCGGATCATAGGACTGTGGCTTGTAAACGACAAATCGGAACCGACCGCAGCCCGCGTCTCACGGCCCAAGTGGGCCCTATTAGAAGCTTCTAGGGCGCGATAGCGGCGCCCGCATCGACCAGGCCTGTCCCGTACGCGTCCGCAAACGGAATCGAGACCGAGGTGTCGAGGTGGCAATAACCGGTCGCGCACGGCCGGCCGTCGTAGGTCGGACTCGTATTGTCGGGATCGTCCGGACCCGTGAAGTTCGTCATCGTCTGCCGGGCTGTCGCCTGGAGCCGAGCGATGAGACCGGGGGGATCATGGCGCAGCCCCGGCTTCGCCGAGATAACGAGCGCGGCGACACCAAGCGCGTTCGGCGCCGACATCGAGGTGCCTTGCAGCCAGCCGAAGCCGTTCCCCTCGACCTTGAAGCAGGCGAAGTTGAACAGCGAAGACTGGAGCGGGTCACGACAGATGAGGCCGCTTTCGGCCAAGGCGCCGAGCGAGCCCCAGCCGCCGTAAAGGATGTTGCCGGCGCCGCCGTCCCAGCCGGGGAGGTTGAAGCGGCGCGCGCCGCCGGGGGCGGCCACGTCGACCCGCGGTCCGTAGCTCGAGTAGTAGGCGAGCTGGTCGCGGGCGCCGACGTGGAGGCCGAGCGCGAAAGGATCGTCCGCCGGCGCGGCGCCGTTGCCGTTATTCGTGGCCGAGACCATGACGACGCCGGGAACGCCCGCCGGCGCCTCGAGCAATCCGCGCAGGTCGAAGTCCGCGGAGTCGGCGCCAGGCGGGGTGGTGCCGATCCCGTCCGCGCCGTTCGAGACCCGGCCCACATCGCTCAGGGCTCGGCCGCCGACGGTCGTCATCACCCGCTCGACCCGGACGTGCTCGTTCCCGGCCGCCGCGAAGATCGTGACGCCCCGCGCGCGGCAGTACCGGACTGCGTCGTCGAAGAGGAGATACGTCTGTGCGTCGGCGGGGTCGCTCGGATCGAGATAACCCGTGATCGACATGTTCACGAGGTCGACGTCGTCCGAGCAGGCCGCGACCAGTCCGGCGAGCAGCCAGTCCGGCAGCGCGCCGAAGCCGGCGGCGAGAACCTTGTAACTCGAGACTTGTATGCGGGGCGCCACACCGTTCGAGGCGAAGCCGTTCAGGTTTCCCGCGATCCGGCTTGCGACCCAGGTGCCGTGGCCTTCCCTGTCGTCTGTCCCGCAGTCGGTCAGACCCACCTGCTTGAGCAAATTTTCGCCGTACTGACGCCGGAGCGCGTCGCACGCGACGAATGACTGCGGCTTACCGGCGACGTTGTCTTTGAGCTCCTTGTGTGACTGCTCGACGCCCGAGTCGAGAACGGCGACGCGGACGCTCGCGTCTCCCAACGTCTTCGTCCATGCGGCGGGCACGTTCATACGGGCGTCGTCCCACTGGAGGATTCCCTCGGGATTGGTCACGCCGAGGAACGACGAGGCGTCGTGCCACGGGTCGGGAGATGAAGTCGTCGCCCTGCCGAAAGCCAACGGGCCGACGGAGCTGCCACCGTCGCTGCTGTCGCGGCCTAGAGGTGCGTCGAACAGCGGCTCCCTGAAAGCGTCGATGACGCGCGCGTTTGCAGCGATCCGGCCGCGAAAGTCCCGCGCCACCGGCGCGACCGCAAGCGCGCCGACGGGGCTGAGGTCGGTAACGACACTCCCGCCTGCGCTTACGACCGCCGCCTGCATCTGCGCCGGCGTCGTGCCGCTCGAGAAGCGCACGATCGTGATCCCGAATGGGTTCGGCCCGCTCTTTGCGTAAGCAGGAGCCGCAACGAGGAACGCCGCGAGGCAAACGAAGGAGAGAACGAGCCGCTTCACCGCACCCAAAACTGTCGGCAGCATCTGCGTCCGTCTTGACCCCCCTTGAGATTCTTGCCTGGTTGCCTTCTCCGAAAGAGCGGCCCCGAAGGGTTGGGTCCAGGGTCGAGTCCGAAGACGAGCGGCTAACGAGTCCGCGCATGCACCATCGGAGCTGGGTTATGCCGAGACGACGATGCAGGCGTCGTGCGATGAGCGGGCTATCTTCTCCCGGCGGAGAAGTTGCCCGGAGACGTCAAGAACGCAAAGGCTGCCTCGACCGAGTCCAGGCGTCACGACCCAGCCATGGGCCTGTTGGACGTTGTACGAGTCATCAGCCACCGCCGTCGTTTTCAGGAGGCGTCCATCCGTTCGGTGGACGCGGAGGGTTGCGCTCTCGCCACTCGTGACGTATGCACGAGCGCCTCGGAAGGTGACGTGCTGCGGCGGCAGGTTCGCCTTGGGCCGGGCGAGGATCTTGTGCGTCCGTGCGTCGTAGACAGCTAGCTCGTTGCGGTCGCCGGAGCTGACCCACACCTTCGCGCCATCCGGCGTCCAGCCGACGTCGTGGGCGAGAAACGGCGGCGTGATCAGACCCCTGAGTCGGGGCTGCGAGCGGTGCCGGACATCGACGACCGCGACCCGTTTCGCCTTGGCCCCGAGCGCGACCCACAGCGTCGTGCCGCTTGGGTCGATCGTGACATGACGGGCGCGATTGCCGACTCGCGCGCGACCGAGCACACGTCCCTCGAGAACATCCAAGGCGACAACCTCGCCGCGGGCGGCATCCGACACGTAGGCATGCCGGCCGTCAGGATGTCCGGCGGTGTAGCGCGGCTCGCCGAAACCGTGAAGCACATGAGCGACGGCAAGCGTTCGACCACGAACGATCGTGATCGCCCCGATCTCCGAGTGGGCGACGACCGCCATGCCTCCGACGCTCTCGATACTCCGCGGCTTGGGCAGCGTCTTCACATAGCGCTGAACTCGCCCACTAGCCAGTTCAACTGCGACAAGCCGCGCTTCCTCATCGGCTGTCACGAGCGCTAACTCCTTGCTGGAGGGCAGGCGAGCCAACAAGCGCGGCGCCAACGCCAGCGAGCTTGCGCCTAGGAGAAAGGATCGCCGATCCATCGATCCTCATACGGCGGGCGTTGGCGAGGACGTCCCGGGGTAGCGGCGCCGCGGACTCGCTTAGCGGACATTCGCCCGACCCAAGAGCGGTCGGGATAATCACTACCCAATGACCCCGCCCATCGCAGGCGGCTCGTTCGCGACCGCAAGCAAGGGCGAAAGCGGCGCATGACTGAGCTTCCGCTCGCGCCTCCGGCCGCTGCGACGACGGCGCTCGCCGCAAGTGAGCGTGCCCTGCTCGTACGGCGCGCCCGCCTGCTTGCCTGGAGCGGAAACGCCTGGCACCTGATCGAGTTTGCGATCGCGGTTGGCGCCGGACTTGCCGCCGGCTCGATCGCATTGATCGGGTTCGGCTTCGACAGCCTGATCGAGGCCGCGGCCGGTGGAGTGATCGTCTGGCGCTTCGCCGCCCCGCGTAGCAGCTCGGAGCACGCCGAACGGCGCGCTCAGCAGCTGATCGCGGCGACCTACTTCTTGCTCGCGATCTATGTCGGCGAGGAATCTGTCCGGACATTGGCCGCCGGCAGCCACCCACGAGCGAGCTGGGTCGGAATCGGCCTGGCCGCCTTCACGGCTCCGACAATGCCGCTGCTCGCGCGTGCGAAGCGGTGCGTTGGCTCGAGACTCAACTCGAGCGCAACCGTCAGCGAGGCGACGCAGAACATGGTTTGCGCCTACCTCTCGGTGGCATTGCTTGCGGGGCTCGGGACGAACGCGTTCTTGGGCTGGTGGTGGGCCGATCCAGCCGCGGCACTCGTGATCGGCGCGGTTGCCTTTCGCGAAGGCTGCGAGACCTGGCAGGGCGAGAGCTGTTGCGATGTCTGCTAAATGCCGACTGGAGGCCGTGCCGGCTTTGCCGGTGCGGCCGTCGTAACTAACGTGGATCCAAAGGCGGGGGACCTGAGTGCGGCTTCGCCATCCGGCGATAATCCAGCGCCTTGTCGAGCGTCTCCTCGTCGACGCCGGCCTCGCGGGCGACCTCGCGTAACGGGCGGCCCGAGCTCGCCGCTTCCTTGACGATCTCCGTTGCCTTGTCGTAGCCGATGTACGGGTTGAGCGCGGTCGCCGCCGACAGCGTCAGTTCCGCGTAGTGCTCGGCGTGCTCACGGTTCGCCTCGATTCCCTGGACGCACTTCTCGTCGAGGAGCCGCGAAGCGGAAGCGAGCAGCGCGATCGACTCGAGCAAGTTTCGGGCCAGCAGCGGCACGAAGACGTTCAGCTCGAAATGGCCCTGCATCCCGCCGACGGTGATCGCCGTGTCGTTGCCGATCACCTGGGCAGCGACCTGGGTGACGACCTCCGGGATGACCGGGTTGACCTTGCCGGGCATGATCGAGCTGCCCTTCTGCAGCTCCGGCAGGCGGATCTCCGCAAGGCCTGCGCGCGGGCCGGAGCCCATCCAGCGCAGGTCGTTGGCGATCTTCGTCAGCGAGACCGCGAAGACCTTGAGCGCGCCCGAAACCTCGACGAGCGCGTCGCGCGCCGCCTGCGACTCGAACGGGTCGGCCGGCGGCAGCACCTCAAGCCCGGTCTCCTCGCTCAGCCTCGCGCGCACGCGCGCGGCAAACTCCGGATGCGTATTCAGACCGGTGCCTACCGCGGTGCCGCCGAGCGGGATCTGGCCGAGCCGGTGCAGGGTCGTCTCGAGGCGCAAGATCCCCTGCCGCACCTGCGCCGTGTAGCCACCGAATTCCTGGCCCAGCGTGACCGGAACCGCGTCCATCAGGTGCGTTCGGCCGGATTTCACGACGTCGTCGAACTCGCGCGCCTTCGCTTCGAGCGCCTCTGCGAGCGCACCGAGCGCGGGCAGCAAATCGTGTGTCAGCTCGTCGAGCGCTGCGAGATGCACGGCCGAGGGAAAGACGTCGTTCGAGGACTGGCCCATATTGACGTCGTCGTTCGCATGCACATCCTCGCCGGCGAGCGAGGCGATCACCTCGTTCGCGTTCATGTTCGAAGAGGTCCCAGAGCCGGTCTGGAAGACGTCGATCGGGAACTGGTCGTCGAGCTCACCCGAGGCGATCCGGTCGGCGGCGGCGGCAATCCGCTCCGCCTTGTCGGCGTCGAGCAGGCCGAGCTCCGCGTTGACGGTCGCCGCGGCCGCCTTGATCCGCCCGAGCCAGCGTGCGACCGGCGCGGGGATCGGCCGGCCCGAGACGGGAAAGTTCTCGACGGCTTTGCGAGTCTCGTCGCCCCAGAGCTCTCGTTCGCGGGAGACGCTGCTCACGGCGCGAGTGTAGGAGAAAGAGAAGGGCCGGCGTCCCCGCCGGCCCTTCCGGTCTTCCACGAAGCCCGAGGGCCTAGTGCTTGCCCTTAGGCTTCTTCAGGTCGAGTTCGTACGCGCCACGGCCGTGGGTCGCCGCGTAGATGACGCGCTTGCCCTTCTTCGTGAATGCATACGTCAGCCCGTAGGTCGCCACCGGCGGCATGCCGTCGGCGGCCGTGATCCAGCTCGTCGAGCCGGCCGGAAGCCTGTCGACGCCCCAGTCGGTCGAGACGTAGAGGTCACCGGTCGGGTGATCGTACGCGACGTCCGTGATCGGCTGGTCGCCCAGGTTGTAGTCGAGCAGCGTCCACGTCGCGACGAGCGTCGTCGGGTTGACCTTTACCTCGAACACATGGCCAGGCGCCGTCCCCGCAGCCGCCGCGTACGCGTTGTAGCCCGAGTACGTAACGAACAGGTGCAACGGATCCGTCGGGTCGATCGAGATCCCGCTCGGCATCCGCTTCGGCTGCGCGTCGGTGTCGATGCGCGTGTACGTCGGGCTGGCCGCGCTCGCATCCCGCGTAATGAAGATGCGGCCGCGCCGGGTGCCGACGTACATCGTCCCGGCGTCGTTTGCCCGGTCGAGCTCGACGATGTACGAGCCGGCCTTGCTGCCGTACGCCGCATCGTTAGCCAGGTTCGGGCTGGCGACCGTCCAGTCACCGCACTTGCCGGTGTAGAGCCAGTCGCTCGTTCCGAACGCGTTCGTCGTATTGCAGTGGGCCTCGAGGGTTGCCTGGTCGCCGCCGAAGTCCTTCGTGCGATAGACGTGTTCGAGCCCCGCGAACAGCTGCCCATGGACCTGCGTGTCCGCGATGGCGGGAGCGTAGAACGCCGCCAGTTCGCAGCAGCCCTCGAGGTTGTTGAACAGGTCGCTGTTCCAGACCCACGTCTTCGGGTCGTTGCCATGAAAGTTCACGTCCATGAGCGCGCCCGTGTAGGTGTGGAAACGCATCTGCGGATTCGTCGGGTCGAACCCCGAGTCGCCCCCGTCACCCGTCACCGGCAGGAACCAAGTCGGCGAGCCTGAGTACGCGAGCGTGCCGTTGTCTTGGGTACCGCCGAGCACGTCGCCGAGCGGGTCGAGCGGGTTCGCAGACAGCTGCTGGAACTGCAACGTGTTCAGACCGGCGTTCAGCGTGGTGAGGACGGTCGGGATCCGGCTCAGCCACGCCTTGCAGTCGGTGTAGTCGTCGCCGGTCAGGCCACGGTGGTCGCAGTCGGCCGAGTTGTCCGCGTAGCTGCCGCTCGACCGGATGAGGCCGCCGTCGCTGCCGGCGAACCAGATGTCCGGGTTGGTCGGCACGTACGCGAAGGCGTGCTGGTCGGGGTGCATCGACTCGCCGTTGAACTTCAGGCCGGGGCGATTGCTCGCATCGGCCGTCATGTCCGTCCAATGCACGCCGCCGTCGGTCGACTGCATCACTGCGCGGCCGTTCGAGCTGTCCGCACCGCCGTAGGGCGGAAGCTCTTCGTACTGCATGACGCCGCCGATGAACACCGTGTCGGGGCGGCCGGCCGGGCTGACGATGAACTGGTCGTACCAGCACTGGCCGCGGCAGAAGTTCCACGTCGCATACTTGCCGGGGTCCGACTTCGTCGGAGCCGATAGCGGCTGCCAGACCGGCGTCGCGGCCTGGGCATCGTCGGTGCGAAGCAGCTTCGACGCGTCGACCCATTCACCCGTGTCGGTGAACTTCTGGTTCGACCCGACCGTCAGGTAGATCCGCGTCTTCCCTCCGGCGAGCTTCGCCGGCGAGAACTCGTAGCGGATGCCCGAGCCGACCGGGTCAGGGTCGCCCGTATAGATCTCGGTGTTCGTAGCCCCGTTGTTGGTCGAGCGGAAGAGGCCGTAGTCCCAGATCGTGAAGTAGAGCGTGCTCGAGTCGTTCGGGTCGTACTGGATGCTCGTGACGCCGCCCTTGTAGAAGTCAGCGCCGTTCGCCGAGCCCGGATTGACCGTGTCCTGGGGCTTGATCGTGTTGGCGGTGAAGCTGGCGCCGCCGTCCTTCGACTCGTACAGCCCGAGCGGCGGAGTCCGGCCGTCGGGCGGCGTGTAGCGCCCGCCGCTGCGCGACGAGAGTCCGTGCCGCGCAACGTCGGTGCCGATGAAGATGTGGGTCGGGTCGTTCGGGTCGATCGCGATCGCGCCGATCGCACGATCCTTGGCGACGTCCCAGCTTCCCGGCACGAGCGCCCAGTGCGCGCCCCCGTCGGTGGACTTGTAGAGGCCGAGGCCGGCCTCGCTGTCGCTCGAACCGTTTGGCTCACCCGTGCCGACGTAAATGGTCCGGCCGGACGCGTCCGTGGGGTCGATCAGCAGCGATCCGATCGCCGTCGTCGGGATCTCACCGTCCGAGATCTGCTGCCACGCTGGATGAGCCGAGAGCGCATCCTGGGTCATCCAGATGCCGCCGCCGGCAGCGGCGACATAGACACGGCATGCCTCGTCGCTGCACTTCGGCGAGACGGCAAGGGCAGTCTCGCGCCCCGACCACTGCGTCGGCGGCCCGAACGACTGCGTGCCGAGCGTGTCGACATTGAGCGTGTCCGGACCGATTGCCCGCCAGCTTCCGTGTCCGCGACCGCCGCGGACACGAATCTGGTGATCGGCGCCGTGCGAGGTCTTCACCTGCACGGGCGAGATCGAAGCTGCCGGGTAGGCGCGGTCGGCATACGCCTCCTGTGCCGCCGTGCTCGCTTCCTCGCTTTCGCCCTCGCCGCGGGTCACCTTCTCGATCCGAGCCGGGGCGGTGTGACTCTTCTCCGCGGCAGCGCGCGAGGCTTCCGCCGCGTCCTTTTCGGCGTGGTCGCGGCCGATCGCCGCGGCGATCGCGCCAACAGCCGCGAGCACTGCGAAGGCAGCGAGCACGCCGAACGTGAGCCTTCGTCTCATTCCGTTCTCCCCTCGCTTTTCTGGGCCGCCGGTGGTGCGAACTGGCGGATTTCCCGATATAGAGGGGCGGATTCTGCCGCGAATTACGCGGATGTCAAGGCGAACGAGAAAATCTCGGTGAGCCTAGGCAGCGTAGAGGCGACGCCGCTCGGGCGGCCGATCTCGCAACAGCCGCCGAAGCTTCTCGCTCAGATCCCCCACCGAGGCCCAACCGACGTACTCGCAACGGTCGCATTCGCCGGCATCCACGTTCTCCCCTGCAGGCGCGTCGACCTGCCGGACGTCGCCGCAGCGGAGACATTCGATCGTGAGCGTGCCCATGAGCACATTTGATCGGCCGTTGTCGGCGGCGCGGCCGTCCCTCGAACGAGGGAGTGCGTCAATCCGTTGAGTACTTCGGCTGAACCTTCTCGCCGCGGATCGTCGCGACGGCATTGTTGGCGGCGATCGCGGCTTCGCCCATGCCGATCGTGATCAGAGTGATCTTGCCCGGGTAGCCGGCGACGTCGCCGGCCGCGTACACCCGCGGCAGGTTCGTCTCGCACGTCGTGGGATCGATCTTGATCTGGCGCTTTCCCTCCAGGTCGAGTCCCCAGTCGGCGATCGCGCCGAGATGCGAGTGGAAGCCGAGCAGCGTGATCAAGGCGTCGCAGTCGACCTGCTCGGTCTCGCCGCTCTTCGTGTTCTCGACGGTGACGGCGCTGATGTGGCCGTCGCCGTGCACCTCTCGCACCTCGTAGGGGGTGAGGATCTTGACGCGGCCCTCCCCCTCGAGCTGCTTGGCCTCGTTGACCGAGGTCTCGAGCGCGCGGAAATTGTCTCGCCGGTGCACGAGAGCGATCGGGTGCTTGGCCGTGTCCTGAAGTCCAAGCGTCCAGTCGAGCGCGCTGTCGCCGCCGCCCACGATCACGCAGGTGCGATCGCGGAAGACGTCCTTCTCGCGAACGAAGTAGTGCAGGCCCTTGCCTTCCCAGGCGTCGATGTCGTCGATCCCGAGCTTGCGCGGCTCGAACGCTCCGTGGCCGGCCGTGATGATCAGCGCTCGACTCAGGTAAGGGCCGCCCTTGTCGGTGGTCACGGAGAGCAGCTCCTCGCCGTTCTCGTTCAGCCGCTCCAGGGTCTGCACCTCCTCGCCGAGCAGCACCTCCGCCCCGTATTGGAGCCCCTGTTCGGCGCAGAGCTCGACGAGCGCCTGGCCCTGGATCTTCGGGTGTCCGGCTACATCGAACACATGCTTCTCGGGATAAACGGCGGCGACCTGGCCGCCGAGCTGCTCGAGGCTCTCGATCACGCGAACCGAGGCGTCACGGTGGCCGGCGTAGTAGGCGGCGGCGAGACCGGACGGGCCGGCGCCGAGGATCGTGATGTCGACGACGTCGCTCACGCGCGTGATGCTAGCGCGGGGGTGTTCAGACGCAGGCGGCCGAGGAGAACTCTTGATGCCCTCGACCCCGCCTGCACTTCTGCGTCCGCTTCGACGAGGCGAGGCGCCACCCGCCGTCGGCCGGCTCGTACCGAAGGACGGTCTTTACAGCGGCGACGGAGTCGTCGGCGAGGCCTCCCTGGAGAACCGTCACGGTCGTCGGCCCGCCGCCTTCGGGTGAGGAGCGGGCGAGGGTCGAGACCCGTGCGGCCTGCGTCTTGCCCGCACGAATGTGCGCCAGCGCGAGCTCCGTCGGCGACATTCCTATGGTGTTCTCAGTCGTCGGTGCCGGCTCAGGCTCGTTGCCCGAGCTCGGGTCGGACGAGCAGCTGGTGAGAGTTAACAGCGCTAGTGCGAGCAGCCAGAACCGCAGCCGGCGTCCCCCGCTGGGGCTTCGCCTTCCTCGACCTGGAAGGAATGGCCGCAGCCGCATGATGCGGAGACGTTCGGGTTGTTGATCGCGAAGCCTGCCTGCAGGCCCTCGACCCAATCGATCTCGGTGCCCGCCAGGTACGGCGCGCTGAAGGGATCGACCACGACGTCGACGCCGCTCACCTGCAGCTCGTTGTCGCCCTCCTGGGCGCCTCGGTCGAAGCCGAGCGCGTACTGGAAGCCTGAGCAGCCGCCACCCTGGACGGCAATCCGCAGGACCGCGGCCTCGCCCTCGGGCTCCTCGGCCATCAGCTCGCGGATCTTGCCGGCCGCGCTCTCGGTGAGCGTGACGAGTGTCGGCTGCTCGACGGTTGCCACGGGCCCATCGTAGCAGCGTCCCCCGCGGTCGTTCCTGCCCCAAACGAGGGAGACTTTGTAACACCTGTCTCCCGCAAGGCTCCACGGTTTGCGGTGACCTCGTGCCACCCGGGCGAGACTTGATACGTTCCGCCCGCCAGGGGGTTGGCGGGAGGAGACGACGTGCTCGACAACTGGCTGCCGTTTCTGATCTACGGGCTGTTCGCGGCGGCGATTCCGGTCTCGATGGTGGTGATGTCATTCGTCTTTGCGACGCGCCCGAAGCGCCGCACGCGCTCGCGCGGGATCCCGTTCGAGTCGGGCGTCTCGACCGGCCCGCCGCGGCGCCAGCGCTTCACGATCAGCTTCTACCTGACGGCGATGCTCTTCATCGTCTTCGACATCGAGATCGTCTTTCTGTACCCGCTCGGCGTCGTCCTCCATCAGCTCGCCTGGTTCGGGTTCGCCGAGTTCGCCTTCTTCCTCGTGATCCTGCTGGTTGCGTACGTCTACGTCTGGCGCAAGGGCGCTCTCGAGTGGCAGTAGAGCGACCGAAATCATCGCGACTCGCCAAGCACGGCCTCAAGTCGGAGCGTTTGCTCTGGCCCGGTAAGGGGCCGAGCGCGTTCGAGCAGGAGCTCGGCGACATCGAGTCGCAGCTCGGCCTGACGACGCTCGAGAAGGCGGTCGCCTGGTCGCAGACGAAATCGATGTGGCCGGACACGTTCGGCCTCGCCTGCTGTGCGATCGAGATGATGTCGATCGTCTCGTCGCGCTACGACATCGCGCGCTTCGGGATGGAGGCGTTCCGCTCATCGCCGCGCCAGGCCGATTTGCTGATCATCTCCGGCCGCGTCGCCCAGAAGATGGCGGCGCCGATCAAGCAGATCTACGACCAGATGCTCGAGCCGAAGTGGGTGATCGCGATGGGCGCCTGCGCGAGCTCGGGCGGCATGTTCAACAACTACGCCGTCCTGCAGAGCGTCGACAAGATCATCCCTGTCGACATCTACGTCCCCGGCTGCCCGCCGCGGCCGGAGGGGCTGATGGAGGGCATCATCCGCCTCCACGAGCGCGTTCAGGCAGGCGTCCCGGCCGCCTACGAGGTCGGCGGGGTCGCCAAATAGATGGCATTCGAGGGCGTTCCCGGCCTGGTCGAGACGCGCGAGGCGTTCGGAGAGACGACGCTCGTCGTCGATGCTGCCCGCATCGTCGAGGCCTGCGCGTACCTCCGCGACGAGCACGGCTTCGACATGCTCGTCGACCTCGCCGCGACCGACTACCTCGGCTGGGGCGCGCCGGGTGTCTCTGGCTACATCGGGACGGCGGCGGGGCGGAACCTGAACCGCCCGATGACGCAGGGGCTACAGGCGCTACCGGCGCCGAAGCCGAAGCGGTTCGCGCTCAACTACCACCTGCTGGCGATTCGACAGGGCGCGCGGCGACTTCGCATCACGGTCTGGCTGGACGACGCCGAGCCGATCGCGAGCGTCGTCTCGGTCTGGCCGGCGGCCGACTGGTTCGAGCGCGAAGCCTGGGACTTGATGGGAATCCCGATCGACGGCCACCCGAACCTCCAGCGGCTGATCATGGACGAGGACTGGGAGGGCCACCCGCTGCGCAAGGACTACCCACTCGGCGGCGAGCCGGTGCGCTTCTCGGGGCAAGAGTGATGGCAGTCGCCGCGCAATCCGGCAGGGCGGACCCGATCTACGCAGGCACGCGGATCCCCTCGCCGATCCCGACCCAGCTCGACGTCGATCCCGCGGTCAGGGGCACCGACGACATCCTCACCGTCAACTTCGGGCCGAACCACCCCTCGACGCACGGCGTTCTCCGCCTCGTCGTCGACCTCGACGGCGAGATCGTGGTCGGGATCGCCGCGAAGGTCGGCTACGTCCACACCGGCTTCGAGAAGAACATGGAGCAGAAGTCCTGGTGGAAGGCGATCACCTACGCGCCCCGGATCGACTACCTCGCCTACCAGGCAAACGAGCTCGTCTTCGTGCTCGCGATCGAGAAGCTGCTCGGTCTGGAGGTGCCGCCGAAGGCGACCTGGATGCGGATGCTCCTCGCGGAGCTGAACCGGATCCACTCGCACCTGGTCTGGCTCGGCACCGCCGCGCTCGAGCTCGGAGCGATCTCGATGTTCTGGTACACGTTCCGCGAGCGCGAGATGGTCCTCGACCTCTCGGAGCTCGTCGCCGGCTACCGCATGCACACGCGGTACTTCCAGACCGGCGGGCTAGCGGAGGACATCCCGGCGGGCTTCTACCCGGAGTGTCGCAAGTTCGTCGAGTGGATGCCGAAGGCGATCGCGGACTACGACGGGCTGCTCCAGAAGAACGAGATCTGGGGGGAGCGGACGCGCGGGCTGGGGCTGCTCAACCGGGCGGACGCGATCGCGCTGGGGCAGACCGGGCCCGTGCTGCGCGCCTCCGGCGTCGACTGGGATCTCCGCCGCGACGACCCGTACCTGTTCTACGACCGGGTTCGTTTCCGCGTTCCCGTCCTCCCGCACGGGGACACGTACGACCGCTACCGAGTCCGGATCGAGGAGATGCGGGCGTCGGTCGAGATCGTCGAGCAGTGCCTCGATCGGCTCGAGCGGATGGTGGGCGAGCCGTGGATCGCGGACGACCGCAAGGTCGTGCTGCCGCCGCGCGAGGAGCTGCACACCTCGATGGAGTCGCTGATCCACCACTTCAAGATCGTCACGGAGGGCTACCGCGTGCCGGAGGGCGAGGTCTACGTGGCGGTCGAGTCGCCGCGCGGCGAGCTCGGCTGCTACGTCGTCTCCGACGGGGGCACGCGCCCGTGGCGCGTCAAGTTCCGCGCCCCGTCGTTCGCGGCGCTGGAGGCGACGGCGACGACCGTCCAGGGCGCCTACATCGCCGACCTGATCGCGATCGTCGGCTCGCTCGACACGGTGATGGGGGAGGTCGATCGTTGATGCCGCGGCCGCTCGCGGACCAGGTGCGCGCGATCGCGGCGCAGTATCCGGAATCGCGCTCGGCGGTGATGCCGGCGCTGCGGATCGCGCAAGAGCGGCACGGAGGCTGGCTGCCTCCGGAGGCGTTCGAGGAGGTCGGCGAGGCCTTGGAGCTCACCCCCGCCTACTGCAAGGGGGTCGCGACCTTCTACGACATGTTCCATCTCGCGCCCGTCGGGCGGCGTCTGGTCGAGGTCTGCACGAACATCTGCTGCGGACTGCGCGGCGCGCAAGAGGTCTTGTCGGCGTTCGAGCGCGCGCTCGGCGTGCAGCCCGGCGAGACGACGCCGGACGGCGAGTTTACGCTGCGGGCGGTCGAGTGCATCGGCGGCTGTGGGTGGCCGACCGTCGTCGCGATCGACGACCGCCACCGGCTGAACGTCACGGCCGGGGACGTGCCGCAGATCGTCCAGGAGCTGCGCCATGAGTGACGTGATCGTCCTCGCCGGCGCCGACGAGCGCGACCTGACGCAGCTCGGCGAGTACCGCGCCCTCGGCGGCTATGCCCAGCTCGAGCGCGTGCGCGGGATGGCGCCCGCCGACGTGATCGGGGAGCTGAACGCGGCCAACCTGCGCGGGCGCGGCGGCGCCTTTTTCGCCACCGGCCGGAAGATGCAGTTCATCCCGGGGGCAGAGCAGAACCCGAACCCGCACTACGTCTGCGTGAACGCCGACGAGTCGGAGCCGGGGACGTTCAAGGACCGCGAGATCATGAACCGCGTCCCGCACCGCCTGATCGAGGGCTCGCTGATCGCCGCGCACGCGATCGACTCGCAGCACGTCTTCATCTACATCCGCGGCGAGTACCTCGACGCGTTCGAGACGCTGCGCGCGGCTTTGGACGAAGCGCGAAAGGCCGAGCTGTTCGACGGCGTCACGATCGTGCTCCACCGCGGCGCAGGCGCCTACATCTGCGGCGAGGAGTCGGGGCTGCTGGAGTCGCTGGAAGGACATCGCGGCCAGGCGCGCTCCCGGCCGCCGTACCCGGCCATCTCCGGCCTCTACGCGTCGCCGACGCTGATCAACAACGTCGAGACGATCGCGACGATCCCGAAGGTGCTCGAGCTCGGCGGCGCCGAGTACGCCAAGATCGGCGCGCCGCCCGACTCGACCGGGACGCGACTCTTCTGCGTCTCCGGCAACGTAGTCAGAGGCGGCAACTACGAGCTGCCGATGGGGATCACGATCCGTGAGGTCATCTACGACCTCGCCGGCGGGATCCCGGACGGGCGCGCGCTGAAGGCGGTCATCCCTGGCGGCTCGTCGATGCCGATCCTGACGGCGGGCCAGATCGACGTGCCCCTGGAGCACGACGCGCTGCGCGCTCTCGACACATTCCTGGGGGCGGCGGCCGTGATCGTGGTCGACGATCGCGCGTGCATGGTGCAGCTCGGACTGCGGGTCGCGCAGTTCTACATGCACGAGTCGTGCGGCAAATGCACGCCGTGCCGCGAGGGGACGCGCTGGATGGTGCAGCTGCTCGAGGCGATCGAAGCTGGGGAGGCGACGCACTCGCAGCTCGACCTACTACTCGACGTCTGCGACCGGATCCTCGGCAAGTGCCTCTGTCCGCTGGGCGACGCCGCGGCGATGCCGGTCGCCTCCTACGTCGTCAAGTTCCGCGACGAGTTCCGCGCGCATATCGACCAGGGCGGCTGCCCGTTCGGCGGCGAGTCCTCGCTCGACGGCTTGTTCGCGCCGGTGGATCAGCACACGCACCACCCGGTGGTCGAGGAGGGCGTGCCGGCGTGACGCGGATGCCTTGTCGAGCGGTAACCGAGGGACTGTCCCCGAACGGGGACTGTCCCAACAACGCTTTTCGGGGCAGACCCCTACGGGGTCAGTCCCTGCGATCGAAGGAGGGTCAGTGAGCACGGCCGAGCTCGTCACCGTCAGGATCGACGAGCGCTCGGTGCAGGTGCCGAAGGGCACCGGCCTGATCGAGACAGCCGCCGCCGCGGGGATCGAGATCCCGGTCTTCTGCTACGAGCCGCGGCTCGGCGCCGCGGTCGGCGCCTGCCGGATGTGCCTCGTCGAGGTCGAGGGAATGCCGCCGAAACCGCAGGCCGGCTGCACGCTGACCGCGCAGGACGGGATGGTCGTCAAGACCGCGCGCACCAGCGAGATGGCGCGGGTCGCCCAGAACGCGACGCTCGAGTTCATCCTCGTCAACCACCCGCTCGACTGCCCGGTCTGCGACAAGGGCGGCGAGTGCCCGCTCCAGGATCTGACCTTCCGCTACGGCCCAGGCTCAACGCGGATGACCTTCGAGAAGCGGACCTTCGAGAAGCCGATCCCGATCTCGCCCGCGATCTCGATCGACCGCGAGCGCTGCATCCTCTGCTACCGCTGCACGCGCTTCAGCGAGTCGGTTTCCGAGGACAACCAGCTCGTCGCCTTGAACCGCGGCGCGCAGACGCTGATCGCGACCTTCGAGGACGAGCCCTACACGGGCGCGTTCACCGGCAACGTGACCGAGCTCTGCCCGGTCGGCGCGCTGCTGCCGACGCAGCCGCGCTTTCAGATCCGACCCTGGGAGCTGCAGAGCGTCCCGACCGTCTGCGGACTTTGCCCGGTCGGCTGCAACATCGACGCCAACCAGCGCGAAGGCAAAGTCAGGCGGGTCCTCTCGCGCAACCACCCGGAGGTCGACGAGGGCTGGCTCTGTGACAAGGGCCGCTTCGGCTTCAACCACCTGTACGCCGAGGACAGGATCACCGATCCGCTCCGGCGCGTCCGCCGGCGCGGCCTCGAGGAGATCTCGTGGGAGGATGCGCTCGACGACGCCGAGCGGCTGCTACGCGAGGCTGGCGGCCGGATCGCTGTTGCGCTTTCCGGTTCGGAGACGACGGAGCAGGCCTACGCCCTCGCCAAGCTCGTGCGCGAGGGCCTCGGCGCGCACACCGCGATGCTGCCGGAAGAGATCGGCGGCGGCCTCGACGCGTTCCGGGCGCCGCTGTCGGCGATCCGCGACGCCGAGCTGATCGTCGTCCTCGGTGACGATCCCGTGGTCGAGCGCGCGCCGATCGTCGACCTCTGGCTGCGCAAGGCCCGGCGCGCCGGTGCCGAGATCGTCGAGATCGGCCCGGCCGGCGACATCCAAACGGCACCGGGGACGACCGCGCGAGCCTGCCGGCGACTCATCCGCGGCGACCTCGGAGATCGTCTCCGCGCCAGCGAGCGGGCGATCTTGATCTGGTCGGGCGGAGGCGCGGGCGGCGGCTCGCACCTCGCCAAGCTGGCTGCAGAGCTCGGCCTCGCCGACAAGCCCGGCTCCGGCGCCTTCTTCCTGCCGGAAACGGCAAACGGCCGCGGCGTCGCCGAGGCGTGGGCGGCCGTGTCGGACGAGGAGGGGCCCGAGCCCGAACCGCTCAGCCTGCTGATCGTCTCCGGCGACGAGGCCGCAGCGAACCCGAACGTGCGGGCACTCGCCGAGCGTGCGGAGCGGGTGCTCGCGATCACCATGTTTCACTCGCTCGCGGCGGGGTGGGCCGATCTCGTCCTGCCCGGGACGAGCTACCTCGAACGCGACGGCACCTACGTCAACCTCGAGGGGAGGATCCAGCGCCTGCGGCGCACCTCCATCCCGCCGGCGCCGGACGAGCTCGCGTGGATCGCACAGCTCGCCGCCCGCTTCGGGATCGAGCTCTCGCCGTATCCCTCGCTGGTCTTCGCAGAACTGTCGGAGCGGGCCTTCGGCGGCGTCACCTACGAGGATCTCGGCGAACAGGCACGGCTGCCGGAACGCGTGCCCCTCGAGGCGGCTCCGGCGGAGAGCCCCGACGAGCCGGTCCCGGCAAAACCGGCCGCAGGTGCGTTGCAGCTGCTCCGCTACCGCCCGCTCTTCTCGGGCGCCGCGGTCGAGCGCGTCGCCGAGCTTCAGTTCCAGCGTCCGGCCCGCGTGATCGAGCTATCGGCCAAGGATGCGAAGCGGCTCGGCGTCAAGCGCGGCGAGCCGGTCGGCGTGCGCTCGAACGGCACCTCGCTCGAGCTCCGAGCGGCGATCAACAAGAAGCTCAAGGCCGGCGTCGCCCGGATCGCCGAAGAGCATGCGCGCGACCTGCATCCCACCGTGGAGGTCAGCAAGCCTTGATGCGGGCGCCCATTCGCGCATCTCGCACGAAAGGTCGCCCGTGAGCGAACCCTGGTGGGTGAGCGTGATCAAGGCGCTCGTGATCATCAACCTCGTCCTGCTCACATTCGCCTACACGACGCTGCTCGAACGCAAGCTGCTGGCGCGGATGCAACTTCGCTTCGGCCCCAACCGGGCCGGCCCCTACGGCCTCCTGCAGCCGATCGCCGACCTGGTCAAGCTGGTGCGTAAGGAGAGCTTCTTCCCGACCGCGGCGATCGACGCCCCGTACATCCTCGCCCCCGTCGTTTCCGCGTTCACCGCGCTCGCGGCCTTTGCTGTGATTCCGTTCGGCAACGGCTGGAACATCTGGCGCTACCACGTCAACGGCGTCGTCGCGAACGTCCCGATCAGCCTGATCCTGATCTTCGCGCTCGGCTCGATCGGGATCTACGGCTTCATCGTCGGCGGCTGGGCGAGCGAGTCCAAGTACTCGCTACTCGGCTCGATGCGGACCTGCGCACAACTCGTCTCCTATGAGGTTTCGCTCGCGCTCAGCGTGCTCGGCGTCGTGATCACAGCCGGCTCCCTCTCGCTCGTGCAGATCGTCCACAACCAGGCGCACTCGCTCTGGTACGTCGTCCCGCAGGCGGTCGGCTTCCTCGTCTTCCTGATCAGCGGCGTCGCCGAGACGAGCCGGGCCCCGTTCGACCTACCCGAGGCCGAGCAGGAACTCGTCGCCGGCTACCACACCGAGTATTCGGGGATGCGCTGGGGCCTGTTCCAGATGGCCGAGTACGTGAACATGATCACGCTCTCCGGGCTCGCGATCACGCTCTTCCTCGGCGGCTGGCACTTCCCCTTCGCGCACGGCGTCGACTTCCTCGGCCCGCTCTGGTTCTTCGTCAAGCTCCTGGCGCTGCTGTTCGCCTTCATCTGGCTGCGCGCGACGCTCCCGCGCCTGCGCTACGACCAGCTGATGAGCTTCGGCTGGAAGATCCTGCTTCCGGTCGCGACGGTGAACGCGCTCGTGACCGCACTTGTGGTGGTGTGGGCGAATTGAGAATCCGCGAAAAATGCTGCGCATTTTCCGTTGCATCCGCACTGGTAACGCCCGTCGCTGCGCTCGGGAGAGCGAAGAAAAGCCGATGAGCCCTCAGCCCGTCGACACGCTGAAGGGCTTCGGGGTCACCTTCAAGCAGATCTTCAAGAAGCCGCTCACGCAGCAGTATCCCGAGTTCAAGCGGCCCGTCTATCCGCGCTTCCGCGGTCGGCACCGGCTCTGGCGGCACGAGAACGGGCTGGAGAAGTGCGTCGGCTGCTCTTTGTGCGCCGCGGCCTGTCCCGCCGACTGCATCCGGGTCGTCGCGGCGGAGAACACTCCCGAGAACAGGGTCTCCCCGGGCGAGCGCTACGCGCGCATCTACGAGATCAACCTGAGCCGCTGCATCTTCTGCGGCTACTGCGAGCTCGCCTGCCCGTTCGACGCGATCACGCTCGGCAACGAGTACGAACTGGCCGAGTACGACCGCGACGACCAGATCTACACGAAGGACATGCTGCTCGCCGAGCCGATCAAGCGCGTGCCGGTCGCGGACGCAGAGCTCTACGACACGCCGATCCCTTACTACAGGGCCCACTCGTAGTGGCCAATGTTCTGGTCTGGGCGGTCTGGGTCGTCGCGGCCTTCAGCTGCCTCGCCTCCGGGATCGCGGTCGTCTCGTTCGCGAACCCGTTCTTTTCGGCACTGGCGCTGATCGGGAACCTCGCCTCGCTCGCCGTGCTCTATCTGCTGCTGTCCGCGGAGTTCGTCGCCGCAGGGCAGGTGCTCGTCTACGCCGGCGCGGTGATGGTCATGTTCCTCTTCGTGACGGCCTATCTCGGCGGGCGGGCCGATGCGCCCTGGGCGGGTGGCCCTACCTGGCAGCAGTTCGGCGCCGTGCTCGCTGCCGGCGCGATCCTGGTCGAGGTGATCGTCGTCATCGGTCTCAAGGCCGGCGGGCGACTTTCGCACGAAGCGAAGATCGACGCCGGCTTCGGCTCGCCGCACCGGATCGGGCGCGTGTTCCTGACCGATCACCTGCTCGCATTCGAGATCACGTCGGTCGTGCTGCTCGTCGCCGCGGTCGGTGCGGTCATCCTCGGCGCGCATTCTCGAGGCGACCGGGTCCCTGGACATGTCTCGGGACCCGGTCGCGGGACCTGGCCGGAGGAGACATGAGAGGCCCTGACGTCCCCTGGTACCTGGCGGTCGCCGCCTTCCTGTTCGCGACCGGCGCCCTCGGCGTGCTCCTGCGCCGAAGCCCACTGATCGTGCTGCTCTCGCTCGAGATCATGCTCAACGGCGCGAACCTCGCCCTGATCGCGTTCTCGCGCCTGCACGGTGAGTCGAGCGGGCAGATCTTCGCGCTCGCGGTGATGGCCGTAGCCGCCTCCGAGGTTGTGGTCGGGCTCGGCCTGATCGTCGCGATCGCGCGCAAGCGCCTCGACCTGGACGTCGACAAGCTCTCCATCCTCCGCGGGTGATCGTCGCCGCCTGGATCTGCCTCGTCGCGCCGCTCGCCGCGGCGCTCCTGATCACGCTGCTGGGAACCGGCGTCTCGCGCCGCGGCGCCGCCTACCTCGCGACGACGTCGGTGCTCGGCTCGTTCGCCGCCGCGGCGGTCGTCTTCGCCAAGCTCTGGGGCGAGTCGCCGGACGCGCGATCGCATCCATCGACCGTGTGGGAGTGGCTCACCGCCGGCAGCTTCCACGTCGGCCTGCGAATCCTCGTCGATCCGCTCAGCGTCTTCATGATGCTGGTCGTCTCCGGGGTCGGCTTCCTGATCGTCGCCTACTCGATCGGCTACATGGACGGCGACGACGAGGAGCGGCGCTACTTCGCCTACATGGCGCTGTTCGTCTTCTCGATGCTCCTGCTCGTCCAGGCGGGGAACCTGGTGATCCTGCTCGCCGGCTGGGGACTCGTCGGCCTCTGCTCCTACCTGCTGATCGGGTTCTGGCACGAGCGGCCGGCAGCGATCGCGGCGGCGAAGAAGGCGTTCGTGATGAACGCGATCGGCGACGCGACGATGGCGCTTGCGTTCTTCCTCCTGATCCAGCACCGGCAGACGCTGAACTTCCCCGACGCCTTCGCGGTGGGGCCGGGACACGGCTGGCTCGTCAACCTCGTCGCGCTCGGGCTGCTCGGCGGGGCGGTGGCGAAGTCGGCCCAGCTTCCCCTTCAAACCTGGCTCCCCGACGCGATGGAGGGCCCGACGCCGGTCAGCGCCCTGATCCACGCCGCGACGATGGTCACCGCCGGGGTCTACCTGATCGTCCGCACGCACGCGGTCTTCGAGCAGGCGCCGCGTGTGCAGGAGCTCGCGGCCGGGCTCGGCGCGGGCACCTTGCTGATGGCCGGACTGATCGCGCTCGTTCAGACGGACATCAAGCGCGTAATCGCCTACTCGACGATGTCGCAGATCGGCTACATGTTCCTGGGCGCGGGCCTCGGCGCCTACGCCAACGCCGAGTTCCACTTGATGACGCATGCGTTCTTCAAGGCGCTGCTCTTCATGGCGGCCGGGCTCGTCATCCACGCGCTTGCCGGGGAGCAGGACATCCGCAAGATGAGCGGCATCGGCCGGCTGATGCCCATGACGCGGCTGGCTTTCCTGATCGGCTCGCTGGCGCTCGTGGGCCTCCCGCCGTTCGCGGGCTTCTTCTCGAAGGACTCGATCATCGCGGCGGCGATGGACCGCGGCTGGTACGGCTACGTGCTCTTCGCGGCGGCGCTGGCGGGGACGTTCCTAACCGGCGTGTACGCCTTCCGGCTCTTCTTCATCGTCTTTCCCGGCGAACTGTCGCCCTTTGTGCAAGAGCACCTGATGCGCGGCTCGCACGCCGCCGGCATGGAGGGCGCGCACGGCGAGGACGATGCGTCACGGCCACACGGGCACGATGTGCACGAGCACACGGGGGAAGGGCCCCTCTCGATGACGGCGCCGGTGCTCATCCTGGCGGTGCTGTCCGTGATCGGCGGCTGGATCCAGTTCGCGCCGCTCTGGCACCCCGTCTCGGACTGGCTGGAGCCGGTCGCGCGCCCGCTCGCGGAGCCGACGAATACACAGGAGGCGCTCGCGAGCCTGTTCGCGTTCCTGCTCGGCCTGGCGGGAATCGCGGTCGCGTGGATGGTCTACGGCACCAGGCGCTGGCGCGTCCCGAAGTACGCCTTCGCGCAGCGCATGCTCGAGCACAAGTTCTACTTCGACGAAGCCTACGACTACGCGTTCTACCGGCCGGCGGTCGCGCTCGCGCAAGGCCTCGGCCGCTGGATCGAAGGGCCGTTCATCGGCGGCGGAATCCGCGAGATCGCACGGGCCTTCCGCGACGCGGGCCTGAGCACGAGCCGGCTGCAGACGGGCCTCGTCCGCACCTACGCGCTCGCGATCGCAGCGAGCCTGGCGGTGATCACGATCGTCTTCGTGGCGGTGCGCTGAGACGATGGGCTGGCTGACGACTGCCCTGATCCTGATCCCGCTCGGCGGTGCGCTGTTCGTCTGGCTGTTCCCATGGGACACGTTCACGGCCGGCGCGATCGCGCTACTGGTCGCACTCGCAGAGGTCGGCGTCTGGATCGAGTCGCTGATCCGGTTCCATTTCGACCGCGGCGGTCTCCAGCTCGACCAGCGGACAAACTGGTTCAGCGACCTGCACGTCTCGTACCACGTCGGCATGTACGGCTTCTCGCTCTGGCTCGTCGGACTGACGGTGGTCGTGCAGGCGGCGGCGATCGCCTACGCCTTCTGGGCCGGCCGCACCGGAGCCCGCGCGTACTTCGGTCTGATGCTGCTGCTGACCGCCGCAATCGTCGGGGTTTTCACCGCGCAGGACCTGCTCCTCTTCTACGTCTTCTGGGAAGCGATGCTGCTGCCGCTGTACGTCCTGATCGGCGTCTGGGGCGGCGCGGGGCGGCTCGGCGCGACGATCAAGTTCGTCATCTACACGATGGCGGGCTCGCTGCTGATGCTTGCGGCGGTGATCGTGCTGGGCCTCTCGCAGGGAACCTTCGACCTGACCGCGAGCTGGCAAAGCTCGAGCGACTGGCTGTTCCTCGGTTTCGTGGCCGCGTTCGCGGTCAAGGCGCCGCTGTTCCCGCTGCACGGCTGGCTGCCGGATGCGTATCGCGAGTCGCCGCCGGAGGTGTCGGCCGTCTTGAGCGGCATCGTCTCGAAGGCGGCGATCTACGGCTTCATCCGCATCGCGATCACGAAGTTCCCGGAGCCGACGAAGGACTTCCGGACGGTGATCCTCGTTCTTGCGGCCGTGGGACTCGTCTACGGCTCGCTACTCGCGTTCCGCGCGCCCGACATCCGCGGAGTGATCGCCTACTCGTCGCTTGCGCAGCTCGGGTTGATCACGTTCGGGGTCTTCGCGGTCAACGACCTCGGGCTGAATGGCGCTGTGCTGCAAATGGTCAATCACGGCCTGATCACGGGCTCGCTGTTCTTGCTCGCCGGCGGAATCGAGCGGCGTGCAACCACCGGCGAGTTCGCGCGGCTGGGTGGTTTCGCCCGAGGACGGCCGATCCTGGCGACCGTGCTGATGACGACCGGGATCATCGGCTTGGCGGTGCCCGGCTCCTCCGCGTTCGCGGGCGAGTTCGCGATCCTGGCCGGTGTCTTCAGCCGCGGCTGGGGCTATTCGGTGGTCGGCGCGGTCGCGATTGTGCTGGCGGCGATGTACATGCTGCGGTTGATCTCGGCGGTGCTGCACGAGCGCGTCGGGCCGGCGGTGGCGCCGGAGGCTTTGGATCTACGGCCCGGCGAGCTCGGGGCGATCGTGCCACTGCTCGCCTGCCTGCTCGCGTTGTCGGTTTGGCCGGCTGCGATCACAGAGAGATCATTCGCCGGAGATCGCGCTGCGAGCGCAGTTACCAACCAGTTTCGAGTGGCAGCGGGCCGACCAAGGCTCGATTACATCCTCGTCGGCCGCAGCGTCGGCTCCGAACAACAACACGCGTGCCTGAAGAAGTACCGGCAGGCTCTCAAGGCCGGCCGCTATGGCGAGGCGTCCTCGCTAGCGGAGACCTGCTAGATGATCCCGCGCCCGCACGTCGACTGGTTCGCGCTCGCGCCGGAGCTGGTGCTGCTCGGCGCCATGGCATTCGCGCTGATGGGCGCCGTGTTGCTACCGCGAGAGAACCGGCGCGACTTCGGCGCGCTCGCTGCGGCGCTCGGCTTCGCCGGCGCGTTCGTCTACGCGATCGTCGTCTACGTCCACACGCCGGACGTCCACAGCGTGATCGCCGACTCGGTCCGCCGTGACCGCTTCGGGGCGCTGGCGCAGGTGATCGTGTGCGGAGCCGGCCTGCTCACGGTCGGCGTCTCGTACGCCGAGCGGATGCGAGACGAGCACATCGCGGAGTACTACGCCGTGCTTGCGGCCGCGGGCGGCGGCATGTGCTTCCTCGTCACCGCAAACAACCTGATGACGCTCTTCCTGGGGTTGGAGTGGTTCTCGATCTCGCTCTACATCCTCTGCGCGATCGACCGGGAGCTCGAGGGTTCGCTCGAGGCCGGCCTCAAGTACCTGATCATCGGCGGATTCGGCTCGGCGGTGCTGCTGTTCGGCTCGGCGCTCGTGTACGGCGCGACCGGCGAGCTCGCGTTCAATCGCATCTCCGCGGCGATCGGCGACCAGCACCTGTCCGGCGACGCGCTCCTCGTCGCGGGTCTGGCGATGATCATCGTCGGGCTCGGCTTCAAGGCGTCGGCGGCGCCATTTCACATGTGGACGCCCGACGTCTACGAGGGCGCGCCGACGCCCGTCACCGGGTTCATGGCTGCGGCAACGAAGACAGCCGCGCTCGTGCTGACGCTACGGGTTCTCCGCGAGGCCTTCCCGCAGGAAGCCCACCTCTGGACGATCGCGCTCGCGGCGATCGCCTGCGCCTCGCTCCTGATCGGCAACCTCGCCGCGCTCGTCCAGCGAAGCGTCAAGCGGATGCTCGCCTACTCCTCGATCTCGCACGCCGGCTTCATGCTGATCCCGATCGCGGCGAACAACGCGATCGGCGCCCGGGCGCTCCTCTACTACCTGATTCCTTACTCGGCGATGTCAGTCGGCGCCTTCGCCGTTGTCGCGGCGCGGGAGCGGGAATTGGCGGCGCCGGTGACGCTCGACAACCTCGCCGGCATGGGTTGGGAGCGGCCGCTGCTCGGCGTCGCGATGGGCACGTTCATGTTCGGCTTTGCCGGCCTGCCGCCGACGGGCGGCTTCGTCGGCAAGTTCTACGCCTTCTCGGCCGCCTACAGACACGGCTGGACCTGGCTCGTGATCGTCGGCGTCGTTGCGACCGCCGTCAGCCTTTACTACTACCTGGCCGTCGTCCGTGCGATGTACATGAGGCCGGCCGCGGAGTTGCAGCTGAGCCCGACCCCGGTCGCCGGCGGGGCACCGCCTCGGGACGCCCTGCTGCAGACGTCGGTCCTGCTCGCACTCGGAGCCACGGTCGCCTCGTTCGTCGCCGTGGAGCCGCTGATCCACGTCGCGAAACACGCCGCGAGCGCGCTGCCGTTCTGAGCTTAGTAACAGACTGTTACTAACAAGGACCGCTCCGGGCTGAGGACGTGGTCGCACCCAAACGCCAACGAAAGCGTGCAGTTAAGCCGGACGCGTGCAGGCAGTCCCGGCCGAAATCCTTGTAACAGGCTGTTACTTGGACGACCCGGCCCGCAGTTCGGCCGCGAGCGCGGCCAGGGCCTGCAGACAGAAGACGAGGACGCACGCGATCAGCGCCGAGCGAGCCACCGCCGGGACGGAGGCGTCGCCCACCGACGGGGCCCGCGCGCCGGTTGCGACCAGCAACAGAGCCAGCACAACTGCCCACCCATAGACGAGGGCCGGCTCGCCCTTGCCGTCGAGCCGCTCGGCGACGCTGCTCAGGCCGGCGATCGCCGTCACCGGCACGGCGACGAGCAGCGCGTCGAAGGCGAGCGAGTGGGCGCCGAAGTGGTCAGCGAGGACCGCGGCGAGGACGAGGGCGATCGGAGCCAGACGAGCGAAGATGCTTACGCATTCGCCGGACGGCGCATACCTCCTCCGTTACGCTCGCGAAGTCAAGGAGGAGGTTGAATGCCGGACGTCTCTGTCACCTGGCTCGGCCACGCGACATTTCGAGTTGACAGTCCCAACGGCAAGCGCGTCTATGTGGACCCCTGGCTCGATAATCCGAAGTGTCCTGACGGCGAGAAGGAACCTGAGCGGGCCGACGTGATCGCGATCACGCACGGCCATTCCGACCACGTCGGCAACGCCGTCGACATCTCGAAGCAGTTCTCGCCGGAGATCGTCGCGATCGTCGAGCTGAAGAGCTGGCTCGGCGACCAGGGGGCCGAGGTCGGCGAGATGCCCGGCCCGAACAAGGGCGGCACGGTCGATATCGACGGGATCAAGTTCACGCTGACGAACGCGTTCCATTCGAGCGCGAGCGACGACGGTGACTACCTCGGTGAGGCAACCGGAATCGTGGCCGAGTTCGAGAATGGAACGAAGCTCTACTTCGCAGGCGACACGTGCGTCTTCGGCGATATGCAGCTGATCGGGCGGATCTACGCTCCCGACGTCGCCGTCCTGCCGATCGGCGGGCATTTCACGATGGACCCCCGCGAGGCCGGCGTCGCGCTGGAGTTGCTGGGCACGCAGCGCTGCATCCCGTGCCACTACGGGACGTTCCCGCTGCTCGCCGGCACGCCCGACGAGCTGCGGCAGCACGCGCCCGGCGTCGAGGTGCTCGCCATGGAACCGGGGGAGACGATCACGGTTTGAGAGAGCGCTGGTTCGGGGCGACGGGTAAGCGGGTGCCCGAGCTCGCGCTCGAGGGCGACCCGCTCGTTCCGCTCGACGAGGCGCTCGTGCTCGACGACGTCTCCGACGATGCGAGGCTCCGGCAGGCACACGCTGAAGGAACGCCGGTCGTCATCCGGGCCGACTCGCCGGAGAAGATCCTGGCGGCCCTGAAGCGGCCCGAAGTCGCAGCCGTGCTCGTGCCCGCCGACAAGCCCGAGCTGATCGAGCTCGACCTGCGCGAGCTGACATATGGCTAGAACGATCACGACCTACTCGATCGCCGCCTGCGATCTCGACGCGAGCCAGTGGGGCGTCGCGACGCAGTCGAAGTTCCTCGCCGTCGGCTCGGTCGTCCCCTGGGCGGAACCCCAGGTCGGTGCGATCGCGACCCAGGCCTACGCGAACCCACGCTACGGGCCCCAGGGGCTGAGGCTGCTGCGTGAGGGGCTCGCGGCCGAAGAGGTTGTCGAGCGGCTGACCTCCGGGGACGAAGGACGGGACCACCGCCAGCTCGGTGTGGTCGACCGTGAGGGGCGCAGCGCGAGCTTCACCGGCGCCGAGTGCCTCGAGTGGGCCGGTGGCAGGACCGGCTCCTGCTACGCCGCCCAGGGCAACATCCTCGTCTCGGCGGAGACGGTCGATGCAATCGCCGAGACCTTCGAGTCCTCGGCGGGCACCCTGGCCGAGCGCCTACTCGATTGCCTCGACGCCGCCCAGGCTGCCGGCGGCGACCGCCGCGGCCAACAGTCGGCGGCACTGCTAGTCGTCGAGCAGGACGGCGGCTACGGAAAGCTCTCGGACACGGTCGTCGAGCTCCGGGTCGAGGACAACGAGCGGCCGCTCGAGGAGCTTCGCCGGCTCTACCGCTTGCATGAGGCGCTCTTCGGCGAGACGCCGCGGGAGGAATGGCTCACGGTCGACGAGGCTCTGGCGGACGAGCTGCGCGAGCGGCTCGCGAAGCTCGGCTACGACGGCGAGCTGGAGGATGCGTTCAACCGCTGGGCAGGCAACGTCAACCTCGAGGAACGCGTGGACGGAATCGCGCAGATCGACCCGGTCGTGCTCGAGGAGCTGCGGGAACTGACGTGACCGCGGCGGCGCTCGCGATGCCGACCAAGAAAGGCCTTGGCGGCTTTGCCGGCAAGGCCGCTAAACCCGGCAATCGGGGAGCCGTGTTTTCATGACTGAGGAAAGCCGATGAGCGACGGCTACCAAGTCGCACACATCGATGAGCTCGAGGAGCTGCCGATCAACGACGGCGAGTTCGTCTGGCGGCCGATCCGGCGCCGCTTCGGGATCACGGCCTTCGGCACGAACGCCTACACGGCGCAGGCCGGGCAGCGCGTGATCGAGGAGCACAACGAGCGGGGCGGCCACGAGGAGATGTATGTCGTCCTGCGCGGCCGCGCGACCTTCGCGCTAGGCGACGACGAGGTCGATGCGCCGGCCGGCACGATCGTCTTCGTCCGGCCGGACACGAAGCGGGGCGCGATCGCTGCCGAGGACGGTACGGCGGTGCTGGGCGTCGGCGCCAAGCCCGGCGTCGTCTTCGAGGCGTCGCCTTGGGAGGACGTTTTCGTCGCCAACTCGTACGCGGACATGGGCAATCTGGAGGGGGCGCGCGAGCTGATCGCGGACGTGCTCGCCCGGCGGCCCGACGACTGGAAGGGCTATTTCAACGCGGCGTGCCTGGAGGCGCGCCTGGGCGACCGCGAGCTCGCGCTGGAGTACCTCGGACGTGCCGTCGAGCTAGGGCCGGAGCAAGCCCGCGAGTACGCGCAGACCGACTCCGACTTCGACTCGATCCGCGGGGAGCCGCGATTCGTAGCGCTGCTTCGAGCTTCGTAGCGCCGACTCACCTTCAGCCGGGTTTAGACGGCCGCACCGGCAAAGCCGGCACGGCCTTTAGGTCGGCATCGCAAGCGACGCCTCCGTTCGTCTCATTGGTCTCCGGGCAGCCGGATCCCAGCGGCTAGCTCGCGCAGCGCCGGCACCGGATCGCCCTCAGGGCGCGCGAGCAAGAGCACGGCACCGTAGCCATCGGTTCCCGTCAGCGAGTCGACCAGCAGCTGCAGCCCCAGCGCGAGCGCAAAGGCCTTGTGCGCCTGCTCGCCGCCGAAGGGGACGAGCTCCTCCGGCGCGGCCGCGCCCGTGAGGACGTCGCCGTGCGTGACGGCACCCATCGAGACGTCCGCGACGATCGGCCTGCCGTTCGAGCTCGGGATCGCGAGCGCAAGCGGGTTCGTGCCGGCGAACTTCGGCCCACCGGCCGGCGCCCCGAGCCGGGCCGGTGAGGTCGCCGTCAGCGCGGCGACGAAGCCGCCCTCGGCGAGCTTCCGCACCCAGTAGCCCAGCATCCCGGTCGGAAAGCAATGCGCGGCGACGATCACCCGCGCTCGCTCCGGCGGATCGGCGAGCTGCGCCTGGACGATCGCCGCGAGCGTCAGGTAGCCGAGCGCCCCGCGACCGTCCCAGCGCTCGTAGCCACCCTCGGCGATCTCGACCTCGGGCCGGGCGGTCGGGTCGAGATCCGGCAGCGTCGCCAGCCAGTCGACGCGCGAGAGACCGTGGCCGGTGCGGCCCCGCCGCTCGGCGTCCAGGAAGTGGTCGGCCAGCGTCTGCGCGTCCTCGGGCGAAAACCCGAGCGCGCGAAGCTTCCCGACTACGTCGCTCAGGAGAGAACCGGCAGCGCCTTCACGAAGCCGACGCCCTGTTCGCGGCGCGTCTCGGCGATCGCCTCGGCAACGGCCGAGATCGCGGCCGCGGCGGGCGTGTCGGGCCTCGCCGTCACCAGCGGCTCGCCTGCGTCGCCGGCCTCGCGGAGTGACGGGTCGAGCGGAACCCTGCCGAGCAGCGGCACGTGCAGGTCGTCGGCGAGCTCCTGGCCCCCGCCCGAGCCGAAGACCTCGCCGCTCATGTTCTCGACCACGCCGAGCAGGCGCATGTTCGTCTTCTGCGCCATCAGTGCCGCCCGGGCGGCGATCTCTTGCGCGAGCGGCTGCGGCGTCGTCACGATCACGGCCTCCGCGCGCGGCAGGAGCTGGCCGAGCGAGATCGAGACGTCGCCGGTGCCCGGCGGCATGTCGACGACGAGTGTGTCGAGCTCGCCCCAGTGGACGTCCGAGAGGAACTGCTCGAGCGCGCGATGGAGCATCGGCCCCCGCCACATAACGGGCGAGTTGTCCTCCAGGAAGAAGCCGATCGACATCAACTTGAGGTTGTCTTTGACGGGCGGCACGATCATCCGGTCGACGACGACCGGTCGCTGGCGGATCCCGAGCAGGTGCGGGATCGAATGGCCGTAGACGTCGGCGTCCAGGATCCCGACGCGCTGACCCTGCGCGCCAAAGGCGGCGGCCAGATTGACCGTTAGAGACGACTTCCCGACGCCGCCCTTGCCGCTCGCGACAGCGATCACTCGCGTCGAGCGGTCGAGCGAGATGCCCTTCGTGCGCTCGGTGACGCCGCCGCGAAGCTTGGCGGTCAGCGCCGCCTTCTCATCCGGCGACATGACGTCGAAATCGAGCGAGACGCGCTCGACGCCGGCGACCGGCGCCAGAGCCTCGGCGACCTGCTGCTCGAAGCTCGACCTCAGCGGACAGCCGGCGACGGTGAGCGCGATCGTGACGGCGACGTCGCCGCCGTCGATGCGGACGTCGCGAACCATGTCGAGCTCAGTGACCGGCCGGCGGAGCTCGGGGTCGATGACCTGCTCGAGCGCCTTCAGGATCTCGTCGCGCGGAGGCTCCACGCCAACGAGCCTAGCAACGCGAAGATAGCTGGATGACTTGGGCAGGCCTCGTCGTGCGGAACCTCTTGCGCCGGCCGGCGCGAACGTCGCTCACCGCCGCCGGGGTTGCGCTCGGTGTGGCGTTGATCGTGGCGCTGCTCTCGGTCACGGCCGGGGCCAAGAAAACAGCGGATCAGTTGATCCACGTCGGGCGAGCCGACTTCGGCCTCTTCCAGGCAGGCGCCTCCGATCTGACCTTGTCGCGCCTGCCGGAAGGTCTCGCGGACGAGGTTGCCCGTCAGCCCGGCGTCGCCGCCACCGGACGGATCTACCTCTACGTCACGAACGCGGGCCTCGTCTTCGGCTTCGCGCGCGGCGAGTTCCCTGCGCAGAGGCTCGTGATCACCCAGGGCAGGCGCGCCGCAGGTGACGAGGCGCTCGTCGGCGATGCGCGGGCCAGGACGAAGCATCTCCATGCGGGCGACACGGTCGCGGTCGGGCGGCGCCGCTTCCATGTGGCGGGCGTCTTCCACACCGGCGATCCGTTCGAGGACGGGGGCCTGGTGCTGCCGCTGCGGGCCGTCCAGCGCCTGGCCGGGCGTCCCGGTGACGTGACGACGATCTCGGTCGCCGTCTCGCTCGGCGCCAGGCCGCACGACGTCGCCCGGCGGCTCGAGCACGTCTTCCCGGGGACGACGGCGGTGACCGAGCCCGGTCAGGTGGTGAAGATCGACACCTCGAGCCGGGTGATCGTCTCGACCGGTTGGATCATCTCGCTGCTCGCGCTGATCGTCGGCGGGATAGCGGTCACGAACACGATGGCGATGTCGGTCTTCGAGCGCGTCCGCGAGATCGGGATCCTGCGTGCTGTGGGCTGGCGGACGACGAGAATCTCGGCGCTGATCGTCTCGGAGGCGGTCGGCATCTGTCTGCTCGCGCTCGCCGTCGGGCTCGCGCTCGGCTATGCGGCGGCGCAGGTCTTCTCCGAGCACGCGGCCGCGGGGCCGCTGCTGCAGCCGGACTTCACGGCCGGCGTCTTTGCGTGGGGGCTTGCCTTCGCACTCGGCGTCGGCGTGCTCGGCGCCGTGTATCCGACCTGGCGGGCCGTTCGCCTCACGCCGGTCGAAGCGCTCCGCCACGAGTAGCGCCGGCTGCGCCTGAAGGACGTGGCCCTGCGGGCCACGTCCTGGAGGACTGTCCCCGCTATCCGGCCCGGCAGGACAGGTGTGGAAGAAATGTCACAGGTTCGTCACACGGAATCAGCGTCCGTTTGCGCGGCTGGCTCTACGCTGCCGTCGCGGAGCCGGAGCACGCGGTCAGCCTGCTGGCTCACGGACTGGTCGTTCGTGACCAACAGCACCGTCATCCGACGCTGGTCCCGCAACCGCAGCAGCAGCTGCAGGATCTCACCGCTCGTGTCGGAATCGAGCGCGCCGGTCGGCTCGTCGGCGAGCAGCAGCCGCGGCTCGTTCGCGAGCGCCCGCGCGATCGCGACGCGTTGGCGCTCGCCGCCCGAGAGGGTCGTCGGCGACGAGTCGAGCCGCTCCGCGAGCCCAACCTCTTCGAGCAGCGCCCGCGACCGGCGCTCTCGGTCGCGCCTGGCGACGCCGCGCCCGATCATCGGGATCTGCACGTTCTCCGCCGCCGAGAGCGTCGGAATCAGGTTGTGGAACTGAAAGACGAACCCAACGGTCGCGGCGCGGTATTCGGCCGCGTCGAGACGCGAAAGTTCCTCGCCGCCGACCACAATCGAGCCCGCGTCCGGCCGGTCGAGTGCGCCGATCAGGTTCAAAAGCGTGCTCTTGCCAGAACCTGAAGGGCCGGTCAGCGCCACGAAGTCGCCGGCGGCGAGCCGCAGCGAAACCGCGGACAGTGCGCCGATGCGACCGCCCTCGAAGGTCTTGCTAACCCCGTCGAGGACGACGTCGACACCGCTCACCGCGGCCGGACCCAGTAGGCGAGCGTCCGTGAGCTCCCACCCGCCTTCACGACGACGCGAAGCGTCAGCCGGTAGCCGCGCGCCACGGCCGGCCACTGGGCGAAGTCCCGGTACCGCCCGGCGAACGGAAAGTTCAGGAGCTTCCTCGTGCTCGTCCCGGCCTCGGCGGGATGCGCGGTCCCGAGCGGATCAACGACCTGAACCGTCAGCCGCCCCCGCAACGGTCGCCCGCGAAGATCGACGGCCCGGACGACGTACCACCACTTCGATCCGACGCGGGGACGATGCGTCCGCGCCGACAGCGACGCGCGGAAGGCAACGGGCCGGGGGCCGGCAGTGCTCCGCGCAGCCGGCGTCCGTCCTTGCTTCCCGCCGCCACACCCACTCGAAGCAACCGCCAGCAGCACAACCGCTCCGAACCGCCGCATGGCGCGATGCTAGACCCCGAGCCGCTCCTTCAACCAGAGGCCGTTCCTGATCGCGAAGCCTTCCCAGTCGTTGTTGAAATACGCGAACACCTCGATCTCGCGTCGCCACGCCTCGAGCCGCCGCGCCCATTCCTCGAGCTCGGACTCGGAATAGTTCCCGCGCCTTCCGCGCGAGCCCGAGTGAAAGCGGACGAACGTCCAGTCGGCGGTCACCTCGTGCGTCTGGAATGGACGCTGAGGATGGTCGCCGATCACGAGCGCCGCGCCGTGCGAACGCAACAGCTCGTAGACGTCGGCGGCGAACCAGCTCTCGTGCCGAAACTCAAAGCAGTGGCGCCCCGGTGGCAGCTTGCCGAGCGCATTCGCGAGGCGGTCGTCGTCGCGGCGAAAGTTCCCCGGCAGCTGCCAGAGCACCGGCCCGAGCTTCGGCGAGCGGATGAGCGGCTGAATCCGGTCGTAGAACGTCCGCACGCCCGAACCGAGGTCGCGCAGGCGCCTGATGTGCGTGATGTAGCGGCTCATCTTGACCGTGAAGACGAACCCGGCCGGGCTTGTGCGCACCCAGTTGGCGACCACGTCGCGCTTCGGCAGCCGGTAGAAGGTCGCGTTCACCTCGACGGTGTCGAAATGGCGGGCGTAGTAGTCCAGCCATTCCCGCGGCGGACAGCGAGGCGGGTAGAAGACGCCGTTCCGCCAATGGTCGTAGTTCCAACCGGAACAGCCGATTCGAATTGGCTTCAGCGATCGAGCGCCGCGAACAGCCCCTGGCACAGCTCCGGTGTGCCCGCGGCGACCACGCGTGAACGCCCTTCCGTGTCGAGTGGCGCTTGGCCGAACGGCGGCGCCTCCGGCAGGTCGATCGCAAGCCCGCACTCGCGCACGAGTAGCTGCGCGGCGGCAATGTCGACCGCGCGCGCATCTTTCAGGGAGCAAACCGCATCGATGCGCCCGGCGGCAAGGTGGCAGAGCGAAAGGGCGAGGGAGCCCATGATCCGCAGGCGATAGGCGATTCCGACCATCTGCGCCGCCTTCTCCGCGACCGCAGAGGTGAGCGTCGCCTCGAAGGAGAGGATCTCGATCTGGTCCTTTGGCTTGACTGGGCCGAGCGCCACACCGTCCAGGAAGGCGCCGCGCCCGCGTTCGGCCGTCCACTCCTCGCCGGTGCCGAAGTCGTAGACGTAGCCGAAGTGGACGTCGTCCATCGTCGCGCCCTCGGCAACCGCAAGCGAGAGCGCGAAGAACGGGATCCCGCGCTTGGCGTTCAGCGAGCCGTCGATCGGGTCGACGACCACGTGCGTCGCTCCGCCCGTGCCGAAGACGCGCTCCCCCAACTCCTCCGAGATCAATGTGAACTCGGCCCTAGTCGCGTCGAGCCTGCGGACGATCGCGTCCTCCGCAGCGGCATCGATCGCGACTGTGTCGTCGCCGCCCTTGCCCGCCCCGACAATCGGCTCCCGCTCGACGCGCGTCGGGAGCTCAGCAAGTACGCCGCGCACGTCCTCGACCGCCGCCCGGCAAGTCGCGAGCCAGTCAGTCAAGCGGTTGAAACAGGAGACCTGAGGTGAGCTTCGGGAAGAAGTAGGTCGTCTTCTGCGGCAGCACCCGCCCCTCGCGCGCCCGCGCAAACACGTCCTCGATCGGCGTCGGCCGGAGCAGAAACGCCGCCTCGACCTCGCCGCGATCGACCGCCGCAACCGCCTCGCCCCGCTGCGGCGTGTAGGTGATGCCGCGGGGCGCCAGCGCATCGACGACCTCGACGTCGAGCCCGTCCCCCTCGACGAGCTCGTAGCCGCCGCCGCGGTAGAGGACGACTCCGGGCAGCTCGTCTCCGGGCTCTTCGATCGGCGTCCCGCGCACCCCATTGAGGGACTCAGCCAGCCGGTGGGTGGGAAAGATCGTCAGCCCCTCCTCCCGCGTCGACACCAGCACGACCATCATCCAGGCGCTCGCCTCGGTGCCGTCCTCCTCGTGGAACGCAAGCGCCGTCTCGTAGCGATGGTGACCGTCGGCGATGAGCAGCTGGGCGCCCGCGAAGCTCCGGCCGGGGTCGTCTTCGAGCCGCCAGAGCCGGTCGCCCCCGCCGGCCAGATCGGGCTCTCTCCCCGGGAGCTCGACCGGATCGCCGTCGTGGAGCAGGAAGATCGGCTCGACCTGCGTCCGCGTCGCACGCAGAAGGCGCAGGCGACCTTCCTTGGGGCCCGCGTGGGTGCGCTCGTGCGGGAGGACGACCTGGCTCTCGTACGGCTCCAGCCGCAGGGTGACGACGAGACCGTTCCGCGTCCGCTCGACACCGTCCGGCCCCGTGTACGTCTGAGACAGCGCCCAGACCGTCGGCTCGCCCTCGCGCGCGAGCACGCCTTCCGCCTCCCATGCGCGCAGGTTCCGGGCAGCCTCTTCCTCGGAATCCGGCAGCGTCAGGTGCACGACGTTGTGCGGGTCGAGCGCCAGGTAGCGCTCACGTTCGCCCGGCGAGATGACGTCGTACGGCGGCGCCACGAGCCGCTCGAGCGGCCCGGCTGCGGGGGAGTAGCGAAGCGCCCGAAACGGCCGAACCTGAGCCATCGCGCGGGACGCTACCAGCCGCTTCAGGACCTAGACTTCCTGCGTGAACGCGATCGCGCAGTTGGCCGAGGAACGCGTGGTCGAGGGCATCTACGCGGTCGCGCGCAAGCAGCGGCTGCGCACCCGCAACGGCTCGTCCTATCTCGCGCTCGAGCTCGTCGACCCGAGCGGACGGATCGAGGCGCGCGTCTGGAACGACGTCGACCTGCTCGACGCCCGCTTCGCCGAAGGCGACGCGGTGCGTGTACTCGGCCGCGTCGAGAAGTTTCGCGACCGCCTGCAACTCGAGGTGCGCTCGCTCGAGTCGGCGCCCGAGACCGATCCGGCCGAGCTCGCCCCGGCTCTCCGGCGCGACGCGGACGAGCTCGACGGCTTCCTCGAGTTCCTGGCGGGCGAGATCGCGCATCCCGGACTGAAAGCGACGGTCGGCCGGCTGCTCGCCGACGACGCGTTGAGGGCCTCGCTGCGTTCGCTACCGGCGGCGCCCAACGGCCACCACGGCTACGCCGGCGGCCTCCTCGAGCACACTGTCGGCGTCGCCACGATCTGCCGTGAGACGGCGCAGCTGCATCCGCGCCTGCGGACGGATCTGCTGCTCGCCGCAGCGCTTTTGCACGACCTCGGCCGGGCCCGCGAGCTCGGCCCTGCGCCGAACTTCCGGCAGACCGAGGAAGGCCGGCTCCTCGGCCACGTCCATCTGGGGCTACGGCTGATCGAGGAACGAGCCGCCGCGCTCGAGACGGAGGTTCGCGCCGAGCTCCTACACTCGGTGGCGGTGCATCACGACCTGCGCACGGCAAGGACAGCGGAGGCGGCGGTGCTCTACCACGCAAACCAGCTCGACGCGGTCGCAGCCACCCGACCAGTCGACTAACTAAGGCGCTCGCTTGCGACGCCGACCTAGAGGACGTCCCGGCTTTGCCGGGACGTCCGTCTAATCCCGGTTGGCACTGTCACTGCCATTGGGTCCTTCTCGGACGGGTCGTAGGTGTTCGTAGCCGCGCTTGCGCTCGCGGCAGCGGTGTCGTGGGGGATCGGGGACTTTCTCGGCGGCCTCAAGAGCCGAGCGCTGCGGCCGGTCGCGGTTCTGATCGTCGCGCAGCCGATCGGCGGGGCGCTGCTCGGGCTGTGGGTGGCCCTCCGCGGGCAGGGACCGCCGGGCACCGCCGTGCTCTGGGCCTGCCTCGCATCGGTCTTCGGAACGACAGGCCTGATCGCCTTCTACCGGGGGATGGCGGCGGGGGCGCTCAGCATCGTCGCTCCGATCGCCGGTGCCGGCGCAGCGATTCCGGTGATCTGGGGGCTCGCGCGCGGCGACCATCCGAGCAGCTACCAGGAACTCGGTTTCGCGGCCGCGCTGATCGGCATCGTGCTCGCCTCGTTCGAGCGCAGACCCGCCGCGGCGCGGATTGCCGCGGGAGTCGGCTGGGCCGCGATCGCGATGCTGGCATTCGGCGGCTACTACATCCCGATGCACGCCGCGAGCCAGGGAGACTTTCTCTGGGCCGCCTTCGTCTTCCGCCTCACCTCGACGACGCTGATCGCAGCGGCCTGGCTGGTGCTTCGACCCCCCGGCGCCCGGCGGGCGGATCTGCCGGTGCTCGCTTCGATCGGCGTCCTCGACACGGGCGGCAACGTCTTCTT
The DNA here is from genome assembly GCA_005888315.1 of Actinomycetota bacterium. Classification (GTDB taxonomy): domain Bacteria; phylum Actinomycetota; class Thermoleophilia; order Gaiellales; family Gaiellaceae; genus 13-2-20CM-68-14. Next base: position 40,622 of record VAWH01000022.1, read on the forward strand.
CTCGGCTGCGTCCGCAAGGGGACTCGTCAGCGTCGTCTCGATCCTCGCCTCGCTGTATCCGGTCGTCACCGTGCTGCTCGCGCGTGCCGTCCTGGCGGAGCGGGTCCACCGGTCGCAGGAGCTGGGCATCGCACTCGCACTGGCCGGCATCGTCCTGATTTCCGCGGGCTGAGGCATCGGTTTGCGATGCCGCTCGAGAGGCGGCCGGATTTACTCGGGCAGGCGCTCAGTTGGGCGCTAAGAAAGCCCTGGTCGAGATTGTCTGCTGATTAAACGCGCAACCGAGCGGGAACTTTTTCCGTTGTGCTCCTACAAGAAAGGAGGTCTGAAACGTGCTTCTTCTCATCCTGCTTGCAATCCTGGCAATCATCCTGTTCGGCGTCGGCTTCACGGTCCACTGGCTCTTCATCCTTGCGATCGTCGCCGCGCTGCTCTTCGTGATCAGCTTCTTCATGGGCGCCGCCGGGGGCCGTTCACGCGGCGCTTGGTGGTAGTCGCCGAGTGCTAGTGACCTAGGCACTGAGGTCCGGGGCTTTGCAAAAAGGCCCCGGACCCTGGGCGCTCGCTCGCGACGCCGACAGAAAGGCCGCGGCTGGAAACGACGGATCCGCTGTTGCAGACTCTGCGTCGGAGAGCGAGCCGCTTCTAGAGCAGCATCAACCAGCTGCGCCCGCAAGCGCGGCACTGGTGGTTCTTCCGCCCGCAGCGGCGGCAGTCCCAGTACGTCCACCAGATCCACTTGAGGTGGTTGATCTCGATGACGAACAGGACGACGATCCAGAGGAGTGCGACGGTTCGGTCCATGCTTCAGCTTCGTCATCTTGAAGGCCTAGCGCAAGGGCCGGTCGGCCCATTTCCTTGTCACGCGCGGGCTAGTTCGGCGACCCGCCGCGCGATGTCGTCGCGCAGCTCGCGCACCTCTTCGAGGCAGAGCCCCGCAGGATCGACGAGGTTCCAATCGATGTACGTCTTGCCGGGTAGCACCGGACAGGCGTCGCCACAGCCCATCGTCACGACAACATCGGCCCAGGCCACGTCCTCGTTGGTAATCGGTTTGGGATTGCGCCCGGCCAGGTCGATGTCGAGCTCTTCGAGGGCCTCGACAACGGCCTGGTGGAGCTCGGCTTCGGGACGCGAGCCCGCCGAGCGCGCCTCGCCGCCGAGCCGCTCGTACAGCGCCTGTGCCATCTGCGACCGGCCGGCGTTGCCGATGCAGACGAAATACGCGCGCCTCACGAGGCCACCGCCCGCTCGCGCGTGACGAGAGCGCCTTCGGGTACGGGACCGCCGCCGATTGCGAAGGCGAGCTGCTCCATCGCCTCGGGAACGAGCCGGTAGAACGTCCACGTCCCGCGCCTGCGCGCGACCTCGATCAGCCCGGCCTCCTTGAGGACGCGCAGATGGTGCGACACCGTCGGCTGCGAGAGGCCAAGCGGTGCGGTGAGCTGGCACGTGCAGACCTCACCCGCACCCGCGATTCGGTTGACGATCGACACGCGCGCCGGGTCGGAGAGCGCTTTGAACCGCTCCGCCAGCGCCCTCGCGGAGCCTTTGGCAAGCGGCGGAGCCCCCGGTGCGCAGCACGGCTGCTCGAGAACGCGAAGCTCTTTCATTGACACCCATCAATGTATCAGTTACGGTTTCCTGCATCGACAACCTTCGATGAAGGGAGGCACATGGCGGCTTGTGACTGCGATTGCGGCGGCGACTGTTGCGGCACCGGAGGCTGCTGCTGATCAACTCGCCTGCCCGCGAGGGTGGCGCCGCCCTTGCGGGCCCCAGTGCCGGTCGAACTCGGGGCCGCTCTCTCGCCCCGGACAGGGCCCGCTCGGACGGGGCGCGATCAGACGTTGAAGCGAATGTTGAGCACATCCCCGTCTTCGACAACGTAGTCCTTTCCTTCGAGCCGTTGCCGGCCTCGCCTCACGACCTCCGCGCGAGAGCCCGCCTCGACGAGGTCTTTCCAGGGGATCACCTCGCAGCGGATGAAACCGCGAGCGATGTCGGTGTGGATCGTCGCCGCGGCCTCCAGAGCGGTCTGTCCTCGCCGCAGTGGCCACGCCCGGGTCTCGTTCTCGGCCGCGGTGAAGAACGAGATCAGGTCGACCGCCTCGAACAGCCGCCGCGCGATCTCGCCGACGGCACCCGGCTCTCCCTCGCGGAAGGCCGCAGCCTCCCCCTCAGGCAGCTCGGAGAGCTCCGCCTCGAGCTTTGCGTCCAGACCGCGCGGCCCGTTGTGGACCTCGATCAAGGGCTTCGTCGTCAGCGGCTCGAGCCCGGGCGGCAGCTCGCCGGGCCACTCCGAGAGTGGTCGCTCGGCCTCCAGGTGAGCGAGTATCGCCTCGAGCTGCTCCACCTCGGCGCGCAATTGCGGGGCGCCTGACTTCGCCTGCTTTCGGACGCGCTCGAGCCGCCGCTCCACGTGGTCGCGATCGGCGATCAGCAGCTCGAGCCGGAGCGTGACCAGGTCGTCGTCCGGATTTCGCGTCCCCGACCAGGCATCGAGAACGACGAGCAGGGCATCGACTTGGCGAAGGTTCCCGAGCAGTTGCGCTCCGGTGCCCGGTACGTCGACCACGCGCACGGCGGCAGGCGTGATCTTCTTCGCGTTCTCGACCGCAGCGACCGGCTCCAGGCGCTCGTCCGGAATCGTCGCCATGCCCACGTTCTCTTTCCCCGGCACGGACGACCCGGTTCGGGTGAGCGCCTTGAAGAGCGTCGTCTTGCCGGAATTGGGCAGGCCGACAATGCCGACCGAAAGAGCCATGCTGCGCGCCTTAGTTTTTGTCGAGCTGCCGCTGCAAGGAGGCCAGCGCCCGGTGTTGGAGCGATTTGATCGCGCCCTCGGTCTTGTCGAGGATCGTCGCGGCCTCCGCGTTCGAGAAGTTGAAGACGAACTTCAGCGTCAGCACCTGCTGCTGCTCGTGCGAAAGCTTTTCGATCAGCTCCAACATGCTTTGTCTGCCGATCGCCTCGAGCGCCTCCTCTTCGGCCGCACTGCCGTCGCCGGGATCCGGCTCGGGGACCTCTTCCTCGGGCTGCCAGCGTTTGTTGGCGCGGAAGTGGTCCATCGCGAGGTTGTGCGCGATCCGGAACAGCCAGGCCGAGAAAGGCGCCGAACGCCAGCGGAACTTGCCGATCGACTCGAGCATCTTCACGAACACCTGCGTCGTCAGGTCCTCGGCGTCGTGGCGGTTGCCGACGCTCATGTGCAGGTAGCTGTAGATGCGATCGAAATGGATCAGGTAGAGCTCCTCGAGCGCTTCCCGATTCCCCTGTTTGCCGCGCTCGACGAGTCGCGCCAGCTCGTCTGACGAGACGCCGCGGCTCAGCGCGGCCGTGCCGGCAGTTTCATTCGTCATCGTGCGAGGGATGCCCGGGCGCGCCTAACTCGTAACGCGAACGCTTCAGGCGCCGCTCGAGAAGCCGACCCTCGCCTCTCGTCTGAACCGCTTCACATACACGACGCGGGCGAGGGGGACCGTGTAGCGCCCGTCGTCGGCGTCCAGCGTCAGCGCCCCGTCGTTCCTGGCCGCGAGCGCCTGCTCGAGCTCATCGGCGGACTCGCTCGTCAGACGCGCGCCCATGATCTGCCCACCGTCGAAGGCGATCTCGACCGCCACGCGCTCGTCGCTAGTGGGCGCCATCCGTCACCAGCTCGGCCAGGACGCCGTGAACCGCGTCGGGGTGCAGGAACGCGACCTCGAGGCCGAAGAGACCCTGCCGCGGCTCCTCGTCGACCAGCTCGACTCCCCGCTCGGCGAGCTCGTCGATCGCCGCCCGGACGTCGGCCACCTCGTAGGCGACGTGGTGCATGCCCGGACCGCGTTTGGTCAGAAACTTACCCACGGGTGTCTCTTCGCCGAGCGACGCCAACAGCTCGACCCGGCCCTCGCCGACCTTCAGCGAAGCGGCCTCGACGCCCTGGTCGGGAACGGTCTCGCGATGCTCGAGGCGAGCGCCGAAGATCTGCTCGTAGGTCGTCACCGCCGCGTCGAGGTCCTCGACCGCGACGCCGAGATGATGGATCCCGCGGGCTTGCACGCGGGCGATGCTACCTGCGGCGCCCGCCTCGACCGCTGCGGCGAGAGCTCCGCTAGTCGGCGGGCAGCGACGAGACGACCCGGACCGTGCCGACCGTCTCGCTCGAGCGGGAATCCGGCTCGACGTCGCCGATGATGGCGTCCAGCTCTTCGCGGTCGAGCGTCTCCTTGTCGAGCAAGGCGTTGGCGATCCGGTCGAGCGTCGGGCGATGCTTGCGCAGCAGCCGCTGGGCGTCATCGTAGGCGGCGTCGGTCAGTTGCGCCTGCTGCTGGTCGCGGACCCGCTTCGTTTCTTCCGACAGGGCGTAGTTGTCGGCGCGCATCGTCCGCGAGGAAACGACCGTCGACATCCCGTACTCGAACACCATCGCGCGGGCGAGCGCGGTGACCTTTTCGAGGTCGTTCGCGGCGCCGTTCGTAACGCGGCCGAAGACGACCTGCTCGGCCGCGCGGCCGGCCAGGTAGATCTTGAGCAGGTCCTGGAACTCCTCGGTCGTGTGCAGATAGCGCTCCTCGCTCGGCAGGTTCAGCGTGTAGCCGAGCGCCTGGCCGCGGGAGACGATCGTCACCTTCTGCACCGGGATCAGGTCGCCGACCAGGTGCGACATCAGCGCATGGCCGCCCTCGTGGTACGCGAGGATCCGCTTCTCCTTTTCGGTGACGACGCGGCGTTTCTGCAGACCCGCGACCACACGCTCCATCGCCGCGTCGAAGTGCTCTTGGTGGACGAATTGCTGCTTCTCGCGGCCGGCGAAGATCGCGGCCTCGTTGGCGATGTTCTCGAGCTCGGCGCCGGTCAGCCCGGCCGTTTGGCGGGCGATCAGCTTCACGTCGACGTCCGCCGCGAGCGGCTTTCCCCGGGTGTGCACGCCGAGGATCTCCTCGCGTCCGGCAAGATCGGGCGCGTCGATCAGCACCTGTCGGTCGAAGCGACCCGGTCGAAGCAGCGCGGGGTCGAGATCCTGAAGCCGGTTCGAGGCGCCCATGACCACTACCTGGGCGCGTTCCTGAAACCCGTCGAGCTCGACGAGGAGCTGATTGAGGGTCTGGTCCTGCTCGCGGTTGAAGCCGTGGCCGCTGCGGGCGGCGCCAACCGCGTCGAGCTCGTCGATGAAGACGATTGCCGGCGCGTTGCGCCGCGCCTCTTCGAACAGCTTGCGGATCCGCGCGGCGCCGAGGCCGGCGAACATCTCGACGAAGGCCGAGGCGCTCTGCATGTAGAAGCTCGCGCCTGCCTCGTTCGCGATCGCCTTCGCGAGTAATGTCTTGCCCGTCCCCGGCGGCCCGTAGAGGAGGATCCCCTTCGGGACACGCGCGCCGAGCCGCTCGAACCGGCGCGGATCGCGTAGGAAGTCGACCACCTCCTGCAGCTCCTCCTTCGCCTCTTCCAGCCCGGCGACGTCGGACCAGGTCACCTTCGAGCTGGAGGTGACCGTCTTCGCGGCCGACACACGCGGCATCACCTCGAGGGTGCGCCAGAGGACGTAGACCATCAGGACCAGCAGAAACGCGAACAGGAAGGGCAGCCAGTCGGAGGCGCCGTCGCGGAAGGTGATCAGCCAGTGCATCCCCATCTTGTTATCGGTGCGGGACCGCGATTCGTCAATGGTTGGAGAAGTCGTCGCGCGCGAACGTCCTTAGCGCCCGACCCGCGTCGCCATGCCCGGCCAGCTGGTGAGCGGGTCGGTGGAGCGAACCACGTTCATGCCGGCAGCCTGATAGCGCTCGAACGCGGCATCAGCATCGTCTGTGTAGTCGACGACGCCCGGCACGACGACCGGCGACGTGCAGTCCTCGAGCAGGTACGTGCGCTCCGCGAGCCGTTCTCCCACGCGCTCGTCTGCCAGCAGGTCATCGATCGTCCACGCCAAGCAGTGGCTCTTCGCCTGACCCGCCACGACGACGGCGTCGAACGTGAGCAACTTGTCGATCAGGGCCGCGTTCTTCGTCCCCAGGGGGTCGCCGTCCGGTCCTTCGGTCACCTCGGGCCCGAGCATCGAATAGTGCTCGGTGAGCGGGTTGTCGCCCTTGACCTGGAACTCGGGATTGCTGTACCGGGCGACGCCGTGGAAGAAGACGGCCTCCTCTACGGCCGAGACGAGCGCGTGGCCGATGCCGCCCAGCATCGCGTGGTACGGCCAAACGGTGAGGTCGTACTTTCCGCCCTCGGCGAGTTGCTGTGTGTAGTGGGCGAGGTGCCGATTCGCATAGTCGGGGTCGATCCCGAGGGCCTCGGCGACCGCACTGTTCACTCTCCACCGGCCGGCGGCAATGTCATCGGCCGAGACGAGCGTGTAGGCAGCCGGGTGTTCGCCGTCCTCGTCGACCAGCCAGATCGCGTGGAAGACCTGCATCGCATGGTGGGTATCGAGGCTTGGCAGGACTTGCGTGATCTCGCCGAGATTCCGGTAGACGAACTCGCACAGGCGGCGGTTGTCGTCGACCGCGCCGCTGCCCGAGCGCCCCGCAACGAAGAGCTCGAAGTCCGGTACGCAGAACGTGTTCTGTACGTCGACGGCGAGGAGGCCGAGACGAAAGGCGTCCTCGGCAGCCGGCCGGAGGCCGTGCTCCTCCGCCCAAGCTGCCGCCTCGCGGGCTCGCTGCTCGTACGGAACGCGCCACACCTGGCCGACGCGACTCGGGTCGAAGTGTGCCGGGAGCGGCAGCTCAGGCATCGCGCCCGCGCCCGGTCCACCGCCAATGAGGGGCCCGAACGCCCCCTACCGGAACGTTACGCAGCAAGTCGAGACGCGTGGATGACGCGAGTGCGACGACTGTGCGCCGATTGATCGTGCGGCGGCTCATTCAACGAGTTCCAGCCGCCGGTTGGGGCGGAAACGGCGGCCGGCCTTTGCAGACGGCCGGCCGTCCGTGAGCACGACGTCCGCGGTGAAATCATTCGAGCCACGGATCAGCGACGAGCCGACGCCGTAGGAATCGACCGGGACGCCCCGCTCCTCGAACTCGCGGATCTTCTCGACGGTGAAGCCGCCGGAGACGACGATCTTGACCCGCTCGAAGCCGTCTCGGTCGAGGGCGTCTCGCACCTTCAGTACGAGACGCTCGTTGACGCCGGTCGGCTTGAAGTCTCCCAGCTCGCCCCACAGCGAGCGGTCGACCAGCGACTCCGAAGTGTCGAGACGGACTCCCCAGAGGCGAGGCCCAAGCGCGCGCGCCACCTCCAGCGCCGTGGAGACGGAGTCGTTCTCGAAGTCCACTAGAACGACGACGTTGAGATCCTCGGGCGACCACTCCGCGAACTTCGTCGCCGCGAGCACGGTGTTGCCGCCGTAGGCCGAGATCAGCGCGTGGGGGACCGTGCCGACGCCTTTGCCGCCCCACCAGGATGCCTGGGCGTCCGAGGTGACGCCGATCGGCGCCCCGACGACCTGGCCGGCCACGTACGCGGCGTAGCCGTCGCCCGTCTGGACGCGGTGATGATCGTGCCGGGCGGGCATGAAGATGATCGGCTTGCCGTTCGCAGCCTCGAGCACGCGCACCACGTTCGTCGTGATCAGCGTTCGGCGCGCGAGCACGCCGAGGTAGAGCGTCTCCAGTTGCGCGAACGAGGTGTAGTCCCCCTCAATCGTCAGCACCGATTCGTACGGCTCAACGCGGTCACCGTCGTAGAGGGCGTGGACGGTCAGATCGTCCCAGTCCGCGGAGCAGAGCTTGAGGATCGCGATCGCCTCGTCGATGCCACCGAGATGAGCATGGCGCTTCTGGAAGACCTGCATCACGACGCGAGGCCGGCGGCCATCTTCGAGCAGCGTCGCCCGGGCGTGATTGAAGTACGCGTCGGTGTAGTAGCCCTCCCGCATCTTCTCGACGGGGAGCTCGAAGACCTCGGGCGACAGCCGCTTCTTACTTCGTTCCCGCAGCTCCATGTTCCAACTCCAGGCAGGCGGCGAGCGCGGCCTCGGCGACCTCGAGCTGCTCGGGGGTCGGCTCCTCGGTCGCCAGCCGGTGCTGCAGCTCGTGGCCCGGCTTGGCGAGCGCGCGCGAGAGGCCGTTGTCCGGGTTGCGGACCATCCAGCTGAAGAGCTCGGTGGCGACGCCGACGGCGCCGAGCTGAGCCGCCGCGCGAGCGGGGCCACGCAGGTGCTCAGGCGCACGCGCGGCGAGCGCACCGCCGACGGCCGAGCTGAGGAGCAGCGGGCCGACGATGTGGGAACCGCAGCGCTCGTGCTCTTTCGCCCGCGTCTCACCGTGCTCGTAGCTGCCGATCGAGATGTGCTCGGCGCCGTGGTAGGCAGCGACGTCCGAGCCCCGGACGGCGAGCGCCGCCGGCGCGAGCGAGAAGGCGCCGGCGAGGAGCTCCTGGGCCAGCGGCCTTAGCCGCGAAGTCTTGACGAGCCGTGTCGCGATCGCGCCGCCGAGCATCGTCGCGAGCACGCGGGGGCGCTCGAACGGCAGCCGCGCCTCGGGCAGTGCGCGCCGGACCTGAGGCAGCAGCAGCATCACCTCGGCGAGGCGCGCAGGGCCGCGCAGGAGCGGCTGCTCGATCTCGGCGGCGCGGAAACTCTTGTGCGCCGACTCGACCTTCAGCTCGCCTTCTGCCGTTCGGATCGCGCAGGCCCACGCGGTCGGTCCGTGGACGAGCACGCCGTTCGCGAGCGCCATCCCGCCGAGCCTGATCTTCTCTTCGGGCACGCCGAGAGCTTAGTGGCCTGGTCGGTGACGTGGCCCGCTCTCTGGGTCGCAGGCCAGGGAGCATGGCCGGCGTTGCCGATCAGGCCACTAGCCTCCGCCGTCCAGTTCGCCGCCGTAAGGGATCTCGACCGGATCACCGAACCGAGCGTAGGCCTCCTTCGGATCCGATGTCTCCTGCTCGACACCGGCATCGTGTTTCAGCGCGACGTCCTCGCGCGGGTAAACGATGCCCTCGCCACCACGACGGCCGAGCGCGAGCAACCCGCACGGCCCCTCGCCGGCTCCGACGAACACGTGGTTCGTCCACGGTGGGCAGTGCACGAAGTCCCAGGCCTTCAGCCTCCGCTCCTCGCCCTCGACGAGCAAGAGGCACTCGCCGAAGAGGACGAGGAAGTTTTCCTCGACGTCCTCGCGGTGGTACATGCAGTTCGGCTCGCCGGCTCGGAGGATGCCGATGTTGACGCCGATTTCCTTGAAACGCGCATCGCCTTCGAACGTCGTCCACGAGCCAAAAGCCTCGTGCTGCTGCCAGCGCGCCTCCTTCGCGTTGACGACGAACCAGCCCTCGCCCTTGGGGACGAGGCCGAACTCGCCGCGCTCCAGCGGTGCCTCCGAAACCATGGTCAACCTCCGATCTGTTTCGCAACGTGTCGCAGGAAGCGGACGCCGAGCTCGAGGTCTTCGACCGCGATCCGCTCGTCTGCGGAATGGACGAGCCGGGCGGCGAGCTCCGGGTCCATCGTCCGGATGGGAAAGAAGCCGTACGCGACCGTCCCGAACGCCTCGCGCAGCCAGTGGCTGTCGGTGAAGCCGGCGAGGCAAAGCGGTGCGACCCTCGCCTCCGGCTCCTCCGCCGCCACGAAACTCTCGATCGCCGCCCACAGCGGCGTCTCGAGGGGCGACCGCGTGCCGCCCTGGCCCTCGATCCACTCGAGCTCGTAGTCGCCCGGGCCGAGGACCGCCCGGATAACGGTCTCCGCCTCGTCCTGCGTCTGGCCCGGCAACAGCCGGCAGTCGCAGATCACCCGGCAGAGCGCCGGAATCACATTTTGTTTCTGCGAGGCCGAGACGATCGTGGGCGAGAGGGTCAGCCCCAGGAGCGGCTCGACCAGCTCGCCGGCGAGCGGGTGGACGCCGCGCGCGACCTCGAGCGCGTCGTCCGCACCGACGTCACGGCCGACGAGCAGCCGCAGGAAAGCCGCCACTTCCGGCTCGAGGCGCGGCTCCGGCCGGAATTCGGCGAGGCGCAGGATCAGCGCTGCCGCCCTGACGAGCGCGTTGTCGGCGATCCCCGGCATCGAGGCGTGCCCGCTGCGGCCGTGCACGCGCAGGTGGAACGGCGAGCTCATCTTCTCGGCCGCTGAGCAGAGGTAGAAGATGCGCCCGCTGCCGAAGTCGATCCGGTCGCCGGCGCCCTCGTTGACGCAGTACTCGGCCCGGACGGTGTCGGGATGCTCGCGGCAGAGCCAGGAGAGGCCGAAGTCCTCGCCGACCTCCTCGTCGGCTGTGGCGGCGAAGATCAGGTCGCCGTTCGGCTCGAAGCCCTCGCGCGCGAGTGACGCGATCGCGACCGCGTTCGCCGCGACCTGCCCCTTCATGTCGAGCGCGCCGCGCCCCCAGACCTCGCCTTCCTTGAGCTCGCCCGACCAGGGATCGAGCTGCCACTCGGCGGCGTCCGCGAGCACCGTGTCGGTATGCGAGAGCAGCACCAGGCGCGGGCCCTCGCCCCGGCCGGGAATCCGGGCGACGAGGTTGGCGCGCTCGGGCACCTTTGCGTAGAGCTCGGCCTCGATCCCGCTCTCGGCCAGGTAATCGCGTAGCAGCTCCGCCGCCACGGTCTCGTTGCCCGGCGGGTTGACCGTGTCGAGACGGATCAGCCGCTGCAGGAGGTCGGTGGCCTCCTCTCGCAGTGTGATCGTCGCCATCAGCGCCGGCGGCCGAGCACCAGCAGGTAACGGCGCGGCTCGCTGACGGCGCCATTCGCGCGGAAGCCTTCCCAGTACTCGATCATCTCCGCCCGAAACTCATTGCGCCGTCCAGGCTCGAGCGCGTCCGCCAAGGCCTTGACCGGCGGAGCGCCGGAGCTCATCAGCTCCCAGACCGCGTCCGGCGACTCACCCTCGAGGTGCCAGACACGCTCCTCGATCTCGAGTTCAAACCAGGCCTCGAGCAGCTCCGAGACGCTGCCCCGTGTCCCCCAGCGCTCCGTGGGATCCTCGCCAGCGTCATCGATAAAACGCGAGTAGATGCTGTGCAGCCCTTCGGACGGCAGCCAGGCGGTGATGCCTAGGCGGCTGCCGCGCGCGCAGACCCGGGCCAACTCCGCAGCCGCGACGTCGGGGTCCGGAGCGAAGATGACGCCGAAATTCGAGGCGACGGCGTCGAACGATCCGTTTTCATAGGGCAGCTCTTGGGCGTTTCCCTCGATCCAGTCGATCGCGAGGCCTTCCGTGGCGGCCTTCGCGCGCGCCTGCTCGAGCAGAGCGGGAGCGAGGTCGAGAGCGCTGACGGCCGCGCCTGCGCGCGCGGCGCGGAGCGCGACCTCGCCCGTCCCGGTCGCGACGTCGAGGAAGCGTTCGCCGTGGCGCGGAGCGAGCGCGGAGACGAGCTCATCATGGATCGGCGCAAACCGTTCGGCGATCCGCTCGTAGTCCGCACCGCCCCACATCGCGGCGGCCTCGCTACTCATGCGCTACGTGTCCTCCGCTGAGCCCGCGAGCTCGGTCAGCCGGTTGCGGGCGTCCCAGAGCTCCGGGAAGAACTTCTGCTTGATCAGTCCGCCCAGCAGCTCGACCGGCGTGCCCTGGGTGCCGATCACCTCGTCGCCGATGATCCGCGAGACCACCTTGTAGTGGCGCATGCGCCACAGCGTCAGCCGCTCGTCCCATTCGATCAGGCATTCTCCGAGCTGGTAGAGCTCCTCGTGCTCCCGGCCCTGGACGTAGAGATCGACGACGCTGAGCCCGCGCTCGCGCAGTAGCGCGGAGAACACCTGCCCGAGCGCGGGGGTCACCCGCCGGATCTCGCGGAAGCCGGGCGAGTCGAAGCCGCTGCCGTGACCGAGCTTCTTCCGGATCACCTGGTACTCCCACGGAGACATCTGCTCGAGCATGTCGAGCTGGCCGGTGGCGAACTGCAGACAGAGCAGGGCGCGACGCAGCAGGCGGATCGCCGCGCCGAGCTGAGCATCCTCGAGCAGCGTCGTTGCCTCCTCGACTTCGTGCCAGGCGAGCTTCAGCCACAGCTCCGAGGACTGGTGGACGGTCGTGAAGAGGAGCTCGTCGCGGTGAGCCGACTTCTCGGGCTCCGGCTGCAGCGAGAGCAGCTCGTCGGTGCGCAGGTAGCGCTCGTAGTCGCTCGCACCGGGGCCGGGAAGGATCGGCTCGGACAGGTCGTCGACTGCCACGGGGGCAGCATACTTCGGGCATGAGCGACCTCTTTTCGGACGCGGCGGCGGCGCGGCTCTCGGACGTGGCACCGCTGGCCATTCGCCTGCGGCCCTCGACGCTGGACGAGTTCGTGGGGCAGGAGCAGGTGCTCGGCGAGGGCTCGGCGCTTCGGCTGGCGATCGCCGAGGACCGCGTCGGCTCGATGATCCTCTACGGCCCACCGGGAAGCGGTAAGACGACCCTCGCCCGGATCGTCGCCAACACGACGGGCGCGCACTTCGAGGAGCTCTCCGCGGTGTCGGCCACGGTCAAGGACGTGCGCGAGGTGCTGGCGGCCGCGCGCGAGCGGCTCGGCGCCAGCGGCCAGCGGACGATCCTCTTCCTCGACGAGATCCATCGCTTCAACAAGGCTCAGCAGGACGCGCTGCTGCCCGCGGTCGAGGAGGGCCTCGTGACGCTGATCGGGGCGACCACGGAGAACCCGTACTTCGAGGTCAACTCGGCCCTGCTCTCGCGCGCGCAGATCTACGAGCTGGAGCCGTTGAGCGAGCAGGAGCTGGAGGAGATCGCGCGGCGGGGAGCGGCCGCGCTCGGCGTCGAGGTGCCCGAGGAGCTCGTCTCGCTGATCGCCCGCCGCGCCGGCGGCGACGCACGAAACGCCTACAACATCCTCGAGCTCGCGTCCCAAACGGCCGCGGCCCGGGACCAGGTCCCGACGGAGGACGACATCGAGGACGCCGCCCGCAAGCGCCCGCTGGTCTACGACAAGGGCGGCGACGCCCACTACGACTTCATCTCGGCCTTCATCAAGTCGATGCGCGGCTCGGATCCCGACGCCTCCGTCTACTACCTGGCCGCGATGCTCGAGGGCGGCGAGGACCCGCGCTTCATCGCGCGGCGGATGATCGTGCTCGCGTCCGAGGACATCGGCAACGCCGATCCGCGCGCACTGGAAGTGGCGGTCGCCGCGGCGCATGCGGTCGAGCACGTCGGCCTGCCCGAGGCACGGCTCAACCTCTCGCAGGCGGCGATCTACCTCGCCCGCGCTCCGAAGTCGAACGCGAGCTACGTCGCGATCAAGGAGGCGACGCGAGACGTGCGCGAGCACGGCCACCTGCGTCCCCCAGACGAGCTCCGGGACGCGCACTACTACGGCGCCAAGAAGCTCGGCCGGGGGCAGGACTACATCTACCCTCACAGCGACCCGGCAGGGTTTGACGTGGACTATCTGCCGGAACAGTTGCGGGGTCGGAAGTACTACCGGCCAAGCGGATCAGGCGAGGAGGAGGCGGAGAATGGCAATTGAACGAAGCGCGCGGGCGACGTGGACCGGCGACCTGAAGAGCGGGCAGGGCGAGTTCGACCTCGAGTCGAGCCACGCCGTCGAGCACGAGCAGGTCACGTTCTCCTCCCGGTTCGAGCAGCCGGGCGGCAAGACGAGTCCCGAGGAGTTGATCGCCGCAGCCCATGCGACCTGCTTCTCGATGGCGCTCTCGAACGGCCTCGCGCAGGCCGGCCATGCGCCGACGAAGCTGGAGACGGACGCTCAGGTTACGCTCGACAACGCCGACGGCGGCTTCTCGATCACCGCGATCCATCTCAGCGTGCACGGCGAGGTCGACGGGCTCGACGAGGCCGGGTTCAAGCAGGCCGCCGAGGAGGCGAAGCAGAACTGCCCGGTCTCGAAGGCGCTCGCGGCCGTGCCGGAGATCACGCTCGACGCTTCGCTCGCTTCGTAGCCGCTAAGGGTCGCGGCCGTGCAGGAGCCGCTGCGCGACGCGCTCGCCCCAGTCGTAGGCGCGCATCTTGGCGACCGCCGGCGTGACGTCGTAGGCAGTGCGCCGCAGCTCCAGGTCGCCCTCCTCGCGGCGAATCGCCCACCCCGCGCGGGGATCGCCGTCGAGCGGCATCCCGACGCTGCCCGGATTGACGAGGTCGGTCTCGGCGGGGCCGCCGCGGCGAAACTGGAGGTGGCTATGGCCGAAGACGACCTGCCGCTCCTTCACCCCTGCGAGGAGGCGTAGGTCCTCCTCGGCGGGCACGGGCGGGAAGCTCTCGACATCGGAGAGCGGCGAGCCGTGGCAGTAGAACGCATCCTCGCGCTCGGCGAGCGTCGGCAGGCCGACAAGCGCGTCGACGTCCTGCGCGGGAAGCTCCGCAATCGCCGAGGCGAGCGCCGCGAAGATGAACGCGCGCTGTTCCGCCGCCATCTCCGTCGGCGGATCGACGAGCCAGCGCTCGCCGTTGCCGCGCAGCCAGGTCGCGGGCTCGAGCTGCCGGAGCCGCGCCAGCGTCTCGACCGGCCACGGCCCGAAAGCGCAGTAGTCACCACCGAGCAACCACTCGTCGATGCCTTCGCCCTCGGCCTCGGCGAGAACGGCCTCGAGCGCCGGCAGGTTGCCGTGAACGTCGTAGAGGATCCCGAGCATCAGTGTCCCGTCACTAATCGGAGCCCTGCTCGATCCGCCGGGCAGCAAACTCGCCGAAGCCGCCGCCCATGGCGCGGTACGCGGCGGCGGCGCGCTCGACGTCGTATTCGACCCGCCTGAAGGCGAAGTCGCCGTCCCGGGTCGCCCAGGCCGCGCGCCGGTCACCGTCGAGCGGCATCCCGACGCTGCCCGGGTTGACGAGGTCGGTGCCGTTCGGACCGGGACGGCGGAACTGGAGGTGGCTGTGCCCGAAGACAACCGTCCGCTCGCGGACGCCGGCGAGGAGGCGCTCCTCCCCCTGGTGCGGCTCGGCCGCGAAGCTATCGTCGTCGGCAAGCGGCGAGCCGTGCACGTAGAGGATGCCGTCGAGCTCGGCTCGCGGCGGCAGGTTGAAGAGCCATTCCACCTCCTCCGCGGAAATCTGGTCCCGGAACCGCCCGTACGTCTCGCGCACCTCCGGCCGATCCTCGGGCGGCTCGAGCAGCCAGCGCTCACCGTTGCCGCGGATCCACGTCGCGTCCGGCAACTCGCGCAGACGCGCGAGTGTCTCGAGCGGGTGCGGCCTCGGGGTCCCGTAGTCGCCGCCCAGCAGCCAGCGGTCGACGTCCACGGCCTCCGCGTCGGCGAGCACCGCCTCGAGCGCATCCAGGTTGCCGTGGATGTCGTAGAGGATTCCGAGCAAGCCCTATTAGTCTCCCGCCGTTGAAGATCGTTTGCCTCATCAAGCAGATCCCGCGCCCCGACGCGATCGAGTTCGACCAAGAGACGAAATCGCTGAAGCGCGAGGGCGTGCCCTTGATCCTGAATCCGTTCGACGCGCGCGCGGTCGCCGAGGCGGTGCGGCTGCGCGAGGTGGTCGGCGGAGAGGTGATCGCGATGACGATGGGCCCGCCGCAGGCCGAGGAGGCGCTACGCGAATGCCTCGCCCTCGGCGCCGACCGCTGCATCCACCTCTCCGACCGCGTCTTCGCGCTCGCCGACACGATCGGTACCTCCCGGACGCTGGCGATGGCAATCGAAAAGGAGGGCTGCGAGCTCGTCCTCTGCGGGCTCAAGACGCTCGACGCGGAGACCTGGCAGGTGCCGCCCGAGGCGGCCGCGTTTCTCGGGCGCCCGCACGTGACGAACTCGACCGGGCTTGCGCTCGAGAGCGACCGCATACAGGTCCGCCGCGAGACCGACGACGGCGAGGAGACGGTCGAGGTGCCGCTCCCGGCCGTCGTGTCGGTCGCGCGGAGCGACCGCGAGCCGCAGGTCGCAGCGCCAGGAGACGGCCGCATCGACGTCTGGGCTGCGACCGATCTCGTCGACGAGGTGCGCGAGTACGACAAACGCTTCGGCCAGACCGGCTCGCCCACGCGCGTCCTCGCCGTACGGGACGTCACGCCCGAGCGGGCCGGTGAGCGGATCGAGTCCGTCGAGACGGCGGCCTCGCGAGTCCGCGAGCTGGCGGAGGAGCGGCCGGCCGGAGAGACCGCCTGGGAGAAGCCCGGCCATTTGGGCGAGGAGCCCGGCGCGTCGTACGACTGCTGGACGTTCGTCGAGACCGTCGGCGGCCGCGCGACGCGAGCCTCTCTCGAGCTGCTCGCGAAAGGACGTGAGCTCTCGGGGAAGCTCGGCGGCTCCAACGTCGCGCTCGTCGTCGGCCACGACGTCGCACCCGCCGTCGAAGACGTCTCGCGCCACGGAGCGGAGATCGTCCAGATCGCCGAGCACGAGGCCCTGCGGGACTACGTGCCCGAGCGCTGGGTCGCCGCCGTCCGCTCGATCGTCGAGCGTGAGCGCCCGCACGTGCTCCTGTTTCCGGCCACCTTGCGCGGCCGCGATCTCGGGCCGCGCGTCGCGGGCGAGCTCGAGCTCGGAATGACCGCCGACTGCGTCGACCTCGGCATCGACCGAGCCGGCCGGCTGATCCAGCACAAGCCCGCCTACGGAGGCAACATCGTCTCGGTGATCATGGGCGCAACGACGCCGCAGCTGGCGACCGTCCGTCCCCGGATGTTCGAGCCGCTCCAACCTCGGGACGCAGGCGCCGACGTCCGACGGATCGAGCTGCAGGCGCTGCCCGAGGGAACAACCCGGATCCTGGAGCGCGCTGAGGCCGACCCGCCGCCGAGGCGGCTCGACGAGGCCGACATCGTCGTAGCCGTCGGTGCAGGCGTCGATCCGGCGGCGATTCAGGAGGCGACGCAACGTGCGGGCGCCGAAATCGGAGGCGATCGAGCGGCCTGCGCGGCGGGCCGCGTGCCGTGGGGTGCCGAGATCGGCCTGCAGGGCCGTTCCGTCGCGCCGCGGGTCTATCTCGCAATCGAGACGACGCCCGGGTTCGAGCACCTGACGGGCTCGGTCAAGGCAGGAGTGATCGCCGCGATCGCGTCAGACGCCGGCTCGCCGCTGCTCGCGGCCGCCGACGTCGCCCTCGTCGGCGACTGGCGCGAGCTGGCGCCGGCGCTACTTACCGCGCTGAGCTAGAGAATCCGCGCGCCGAGCGCACTCGCAACCAGCTCGACGGCGAGCTTTGCGGTCTCGTTCTCGCGGTCCAGGATCGGATTCACCTCCACGACCTCGAGCGAGCCGGCGAGACCGGACTCCGCGACCAGCTCCATAGCCAGATGCGCCTCGCGGTACGAGAGGCCGCCGCGGACCGGCGTACCGACGCCCGGAGCGATGTCCGGCTCGAGCGCATCCATGTCGAGGCTGACGTGCACGAAGCCGGGGCCTGCGACCCGTGCAAGCGCCTGACGGATGACGCGCTCGACGCCGAGCCTGTCGACGTCGCTCATCGTGTAGACCTCGGCGCCGAGCTCAGAGATCAGGCTCACCTCCGCGGGGTCGAGCGAGCGAACTCCCACCAGCGCGACCCGCTCGGGTGTGACCGCAGGAAGCCTCCAGGCCTCGCTCTCGAACTCGGACCCTGCGAGGCCGAGCGCCGCCGCCAGCGGCATGCCGTGGACGTTCCCCGTCGGCGAGGTCTCCGGCCGATTCAGGTCGCCGTGCGCGTCGATCCAAAGCACACCGCCCGGCTCGTGAGCGCCGGCCAGTCCGCCGAGCGTCCCGATCGCGACCGAGTGGTCGCCGCCCAGCACGAGCGGCTGCAGACCCTCCTCGACCGCGCGCGCGACGAGCTGCGCCACCCGCTCGCACGCCTGCTTGATCGGCGTCAGAAAGCGAACACGCTCGCTGCCCACGGCCGTCGCTTCGGGAACAGCCCCCTCGACGTTCCCCCAGTCGAACACCGGCCTGCCGAGACCCTCGATCCGCGGCGCGAGCCCGGCGTACCGGATCGCCGAGGGGCCCATGTCGACGCCGCGCCGGCCGGCCCCGAGGTCGAGGCTCGCGCCGATCAGGGCGATCGGCCGGCCGTCCGCTTGCCCGCGCACCCAGCGGAAACTACCCTTGCTTGGAATGGCCGTGGTCGAGCGTCAGGAAATCCGAGTCCTACTGGCAGATGACGACCGGGTTTTCCTGGACGCTCTGCGCGAACTGATCGACCGCCAGCCCGAATTGGGCGTGGTGGGTCTCGCGGCGAACGGGCTCGAGGCAATCGAGCAAGCGGACGAGCTCGACCCGGACGCGGTCGTGATCGACGTCCATATGCCGCTCCTCGACGGCGTCACCGCCGTCGCCCACCTGCGCCAGCACCATCCCACCCTCTGCGTGATCGCGCTGACGGGCGACGAGGCGCCAAAGCTGCACGAGGCGGTCAAGGAAGCGGGCGCCGACGGCGTCCTGATGAAGAGCGAGCTCGTGGACGTGCTGGTCGAGCGGTTGGCCGGGCTCCGGCCGTCCGGCTGAGCCGCTTCG
Source organism: Actinomycetota bacterium (assembly GCA_005888315.1). Lineage (GTDB taxonomy): Bacteria > Actinomycetota > Thermoleophilia > Gaiellales > Gaiellaceae > 13-2-20CM-68-14. The sequence goes on from VAWH01000022.1 coordinate 58,940, forward strand.
CGCCCTGCGGGCGCTCGCTTCACGGGGGAAACCCGGTTTCCCCCGGGCGCCCCCTCGCTGGTGTCCACAAGGGCAGCGAGGCCGGCAAAGCCGGCCTCTCTTGATCGCGACCAGACATTGCGCACGCGGTCACGGAAGAAGCGGCGTCGCTCGCAAGATGCGCGTCCGAGGCAATATGGCAGCTTTGGCACACTCATCAGTGCTGCCCATGAGCGCACAACGACTGAAGGGGAAAGTCGCGCTCGTCACCGGCGCCAGCCGCGGCGGCGGCAAGGGCATCGCGCTCGTGCTCGGCGAGCAGGGAGCAACGGTCTACGTCAGCGGTCGCAGCATCCGCGGCGAGCCGACGACGCTCGGACGTCCCGGCACCATCGATGACACCGCGGAGGAGCTGACCGCCCGCGGCGGCACCGGCATCGCCGTCCGCTGCGACCACACTGACGACTCGCAGGTGGAGGAGCTCTTCCAGCAGATCCGCACCGATCAGGGGCGGCTCGACCTGCTCGTCAACAACGCCTGGAGCGGCTACGAGCTCGCGCCGTCGTACGAGCTCGTCTTCTGGGAGATCGAATGGCGCCACTGGGATCTGATGTTCGACGGTGGCCTCCGCGCGGCGGCATTCGCCTCAACGCTCGCGGCGCCGATGATGATCGAGGCGGGGTCGGGGTTGATCGTGAACATCACCTGGGTCCTCGACCGCCCGCATGGCCACGCCTTCTACGAGGTCGTCAAGAACGCGACCAACAAGCTCACCGAGCAAATGGCCGACGACCTGCGACCTCACGGCATCGCCTGCGTCGCCCTCTCGCCCGGCTTCATGCGGCTCGAACGAATGGACCTGACGCCGGAGCTCGCGGCGAAGGCCGAGTCGCCGGAGTTTCCCGGCCGCGCGATCGCGGCACTCGCGTCGGACCCGAATGTGCTCGCGAAGTCGGGCCGAGTCTTCACGACGCCCGCGCTTGCCCGCGAGTACGGCTTCACGGACGTCGACGGCAAACAGCAGTCCGCCTTCTGGGACGAGCACTGGGCGGGAACCTGGAACGCATGAGCAGCGTCGCGCCCTGCGGACGCTCGCTTCACGGGGAAACCCGGTTTTCCGAGTGACCCCCCTCGCTGGGGTACATGGGCAGCGAGGCCGGCAAAGCCGGCCTCTCTTGATCGTTTCTCAAGAGGTGGCGAGGGCCGGAATCGAACCGGCGACACCACGGTTTTCAGCCGTGTGCTCTACCGACTGAGCTACCTCGCCTCGCTGAACGAGTCTAGCGGCGCTCGGACGAAACCTAAGTTGACCAAAGCTGGAGTCCATCTTCCTCGCGCGCTCCGACGCGCCCTGCAGCGGTGAGGTCCGTGAGGACCGACTCCGCCAACTTGCGGCGCCAGCCGAGCGCGGCGGCGACATCGGCAGCCGAGGCTTCGTCGGTCGCGGCAGCAACAACGGCGAGTGCTAGCTCGCGTCGCGCCTCGTCCTCTGCGGGAAGGCGACGGAGCAACCGGCGCCAGCGGCGGGCGAAGAGGTCTTGGCGGATCGCCCGCCAGCCCTGCGACTGCTCGGCCGCGCCCGCGTTCGTGAGCACGAGCCGGCGCTGAAGCCGGCTCACGGCGCGGTCGACGGCCTTCCGATCGCTCGTCCCGAGCAGGCGTCGTATTTCCCTGCCCGTCAGCGGCTCGTTCTCGAGCACGGCCTCGGCGACCTCCCGCTCGAGCGGCTCGAGCTCGTCCTCGCGGAAGTCATCGGCTGCGCCCGCGCGCCGGGTCAGCGCGTACGCGGCGGCGAGCAGGCGTGGGGCGACGAGCAGCGCCGCGCTCCGGAAGTGCTTGCCCGCGCACGCGAGCCGCCGCTCCGGCAGCTCGTCCTTCCACCGCCAGAGGCGGTCGAACTCCGGCGAGAAACCGGTCGGCTTGCCGTTCTCGTCGCGGATCGCCCAGTCGGCATCGGGGCCGCCGATCTCCGACCACAGCGACGGCAGAACCAGGTCGGCCTGACCCCAGACGACCGCAATCCCGACGTGGTCGACGAACGCTGCGGCCTCTTCCAGCGAGCGAATCCGTCGTCTCGGTCGCACGGGAGTAAGGCTATTAAGAGAGGCCGGCTTTGCCGGCCTTTCTGCCCTTGCGCTTCCGCGGCCGGCGAAGCGAAAAAAGGACGTCCGGGCCGGTGTTGCCGTGCCGCGAACGTCCTTGTAGACGGAATCCTAGGCATGCTCCGCCTTTCGGGCAAGAAGCGCGGTGCCGGGGTCCGTCGAAAACTCCGCAAAATCGGTAAAGCCGCGGCGGCCGAGCTGCTCGCGCAGCCGCTCCGGCGGCACGTAGATCGGCGTGTCGGCCCCGCCGGAGAAGGCGACGATCAGAGATCCGCCGGGCGCGAGGACGCGCTCGAGCTCGTCGAAGAATGGGATCATGTTGCTGAGCCCGACGAGGTCGAACGACTCGCCTCCGTAGGGCAGACGTGCGGCGTCGGCAACCTCGAACCGAACCCGCCCGGCCAGGTCGTCCGTCAACTTGCCGCGGGCCTGCGCGATCATCTGCTGAGCCAGATCCACCCCGATCACCTCGGCTTCCGGAAAACGGTGCGCGATCGCGAACGCGGCGCCGCCGGTGCCCGTGCCGAGGTCGAGCGCCCGCTTCGGCGGGTCGACCCGTTCGAGCGCCGCCTCGTAGGGGGCGTAGGCGGTGTCCCCTGCGCGAATCGCGTCCCACTGCGGCGCCAGCCGGCCGAACTGGAACCGGGTCAGTCCCCGTAGCAGGAACCAGAGCCGCGGCCTGCGGACGACGATGTCGGTGGTCAGCCGCGAAAGCCGCCGTGCCAGTGGCTGCAGGTTCATAACGGTTGAAGTCGGATCCGCACTTCCTGCCCGGGCGCCGCCGCGAAGAGCTCGGCCGCGTTGCCGCCGCTGATCGCGAGGGCGATGTTCCTGTAGGCGTCCTCGTAGAGGATGACGTCCCCCTTGCGCGCGTCGGCGAAGGTGCGAGCGGCGACGGCGTAGTAGCGGTCGAGGGCGAGCTCGACCTCGACAACGGTGCCCGGCGTGACCTCGGCCCGCTGGAGGTGCTCGCGAGTGAGGTTCAGTTGCACGTTGCCGAAGCGGTCGATGTAGAGGACGGTCGCGTGAATGCGATTCTCGCCCACCTCCGGCTCCGGCAGGTCGAGGCGGGCGAGCGCGTCGGCCGCAAGCGGCGGCCCCAGCGCCTCGAGCGGCACCCCGGCCGCCAGGTGCGCCGCCGCGGGAGCGAACAGATCGCGGCCATGAAAGGTCCGCGAGACGATGTCGAGTGCGTAGTCGGCGTTGGCGAGCTCGTGGGCCTCCGCGATCCCGCCGAGCCGCTCGGCCGCCGGTACGAGCAGGCCGTTGTCCGGGCCGACGAAGAACCGTCCGTCGCCGCTTCGCAACGCCAGCGGCCGGCGGGCGCTGCCGACGCCGGGATCGACCACGGCGAGGTGGACTCCCTGCGGCATGTACGGCGTCGTGTTCGCGAGCACGAGCGCGCCCTGAAGCACGTGCTGCGGCGCGATCCCGTGCGTCACGTCGATGATCTGCACCTCGGGCGCGATCGTCTTGATGACCCCGTGGCAGGTGCCGACGAAGTCGTCTTGCAGACCGAAGTCGCTCAGGAATGTCAGGAACACGGGGCCCCCGACTCTAAGCGGTCGCCGAGATTACGGCCTCGATCAGTCCGTCGAGATCGTGCGTGGTCGCCTCGCGCACGATGCGCACGCCGGCGGCTTCTGCAGCGGCGGTCGTCTCCGGTCCGATCGAGACGGCCGGGATCGAGACCCCGAGCTGCGCATACGCACGCGCAGCGGAAGCCGAGGCGAGCACCACGAGGTCGCCCTCGAGCGGCTGTGTCGGCCGAACGGCCCGCGTTCGGTAGAGCGGGACGAAGTCGGCGTCGAGCTCCTCGATCAGCAGACGGCGTGCATCCTCGGCGCCGGCGAAGAGCACACGGCCGGCCGGACGCGGAAGCTCCGCCAGGAGGCCTTCCTGAGTGGAGACGACTGCGACGAGATCGACCTGACCTCCCCAGGCCTCGGCCGTCGCCTTACCGATCGCGGCAACGCGACGTGGCTTGCCTTCGGCGCGCCGGCGCAGCTCCTTTGCACCGGTGATGCTGGTCAGGACGAGCCAATCGTACGGCCAGAGGGCGATCGGCCCCGTTTCGATCGGCTCGAGCTTCAGCAGCGGCGCGACGACGACGTCGAAGCCCAGCGACTCGAGCCTGCGCGCGAGCCCGGCCGAGCGCTCGACCGGCCGCGTCAGGACGACCGTCACCCCGCGGCGAATTGCGCGAGCTCCCGGGCCAGCTCGGCGGCGTCCTCGCCGCTTCGCCGCTCGAGCCACGAGCCGTCCTCCGCGGCGACGAGCGCGGTCAGCTTCTCGCCGTCGTGGTGCGCGGCAACAGGTGCGAGGCAACCGCCGCCGACCGCGAAGACGCATGCTCGCTCCGCCTCGACACGGCGCCGCGTCTCCGCGTGATCGCCGGCCGCGACGAGCTCTTCCTCACCGGCGCGAACCTGCAAGGCGAGTGCGCCCTGTCCGGCCTCCGGCAGCAGCTCGTCCGGGTCGAAGCGGCGCCCGATCTCGTCCCCGAGCCCGAGCCGGTCGAGGCCGCAGGCCGCCAGCACGACCGCGTCCAGGCCGCGCTCGCCGCGCTTGCGCAAACGCGTGTCGATGTTGCCGCGGAGCGGCGCGATCGAGAGCTGGGGCTCGAGCGCCAGCAGCTGCGCCTTGCGGCGGACCGAGGCAGTCCCGACGCGCATCCCCGGCCGCAGCTCCGAGACGCCGCAGAGCGCGTCGCGCGGATCCTCGCGTTCGAGATAGGCGCCCACGACGAGCCCATCCGTGTCCGATGAGGTCATGTCCTTGGCGGAGTGGACGGCGACGTCGATCCGCCCCGCGAGCAGCGCCTCCTCGATTTCCTTGACGAAGACGCCTCGCGCGCCGATCTCGCCGAACGGCTTCGTGCGGTCCTTGTCGCCCGCGGTCGTGATCGGCACGAGCGCGATCTCGACGCCGTCGCGGCGCAGTCGCCCGGCCGCGAGCTCGGCCTGGGTCAGCGCGAGGCGGCTACCCCGGCTGCCGATCCTCAGGAGCATCGAGACCGAAGAGGTGGCGCACGGCGTCCGCGTAGGTCGCGCCGTCCGCGCCGGCGGCCGCCTCCTTCAGCCGCACCGTCGGGTCGTGCAGCAACTTGTTGACGATCTGCACCGTGACCGCCTCCACGGCACGCCGCTCCTCCGGCGAGAGGTCGGCCAACCGCCTGCCGGCCCGTCCGAGCTCCCGAAGCCGAATCTCCTCCGCGCGTCCGCGCAGCGCGGCGATGGCCGGCACGACGCCGCGCGAGGCCTGCCAGGCTCGGAAGCGCTCGGCCTCTTCGGCCACGATCGCCTCGGCGCGGGCGGCGGCGCCCTCGACGCTACCGGTACCGACAGCCTCGTCCAGGTCGTCGACGTCGTAGAGGAACGCGTACGGCAGGGTGCCGATCTCGGGATCGAGGTCGCGGGGGACGGCCAGGTCGATCAGCAGCAGCGGCCGGCGCTCCCGAGTCGCCAAGGCCGCCTCCACATCGTCACGCGAGACCAGGAAGTTGCGCGAGTTGGTCGAGGCGACGACGACGTCGGCCTCGCCGAGCGCGTCCCGAATGTCGGCCACCGCGAGTGGCTCTGCATCGAGCCTCCGCGCGACACGGGCCCGCCGTTCCTCGCCGCGATTCGCCACGAAGGCGATCCGGGCCCCCCTTGCGATCAGCCTGCCGGCGGTTGCCTCGCCGATCTCGCCGGCGCCGATCAGCAGCACCTGCCTGCCGGTCAGGTCGCCGAGGACGCGCTCGGCCAGGACCGCGGCGGCGGACGCTGCGGACGCTGCAGGGTCGCCGACCGGAGTCTGCGCCCGCACCTTCCGCCCGACGCGCAGCGCCTCGCGGAAGAGCCGGTCGAGCAGCGGGCCGGGCGTCCCGAGCGCGTAGGCGGCCCGAACCTGGCCGAGAATCTCCGTCTCGCCCCGCACGCGCGAGTCGAGGCCGGCGGCGACGCGGAAGAGGTGCTTCGCCGCCTCGTCGTCGGCGCGCCGATAGAGAGCGGCATCGACAGCGCCGAGCGCGTGGGCGGCACGGTCTTCGGCGCCGGGGCCGGCCACGTAGAGCTCGGTCCGATTGCAGGTCGAAAGGCAGACGGCCTCCCCCTCCTCGCCCGCGAGCTCGCGCCCGAGTTCGGCCGCTTCGTCCGGGTCGAGCGCGACCCGCTCGCGCACCTCGAGCGTGGCGCCGTGATGCGAGATGCCGACGAGCGAGAGCTCAGCCAACGGGCACCTGCTCGCGCCGCTGCGCCTCGGCCTCGCGCCGCTGGCGAACTCTGCCGGTCAGCTCGTCAAGCTCGCGCTCGAGCCGCCCAAGCTTGAGCGCGATGATCAGCACGTAGACGAGCACGACGAGGAAGACGATCCCATACGCAGCCGCAACGTACTTCTCCGCCGCGGTCACGGCGAGCATCACGCCAGCAGCTCCCGCAGCTCGCGCAGGCGCGAGTCAAGCCGCTTCCCGGCCAGCTCGACGTGGAAGAGGGTCGCCGCGAGCGTCAGCATCGCCGCGAGCGAGACGCAGAAGGTGAAGAACATCGAGCCGGACATCTGCGGCCCTTGCAGCGTGAAGACGACCGGATGGATGAGCTGGTTCGCCAACCGGATCGCCAGGAAGCTGATCGGGATCAGGACGACGCCGAAGAGCGCGTAAACGGCGCACATGTTCGCCCGCGCAGGCCCCGGCTCTACCGAGTAACGGAGCATGAAGTAGGCGCCGTAGAAGAGGAACAGAACGAGGAAGAGAACGAGTTGGCTCTCGCTCCACAGCCACCAGTTGCCCCACGAGATCTTCGCCCACAGCGAACCGGTCAGCAGTGTCAGGACTCCGAAGATGACGCCCTGGTGGATGGCGACGTAGCTTTCGAGGTCGGCTCCGGGCTCTCGCTTCCAGAGGTGGCGGAGGGCCTTCCACGCCCCCCAGGCGAAAAAGGCGTAGGCGGTCAGCGCGACCGGCACGTGGATGTAGAAGATTCGCTGCGAGAACCCCTGGTCCGCGTCGGTCGGAACGTAGAAAAAGATCAGTGCAACGGACGCCGCGACCAGCAGCCCGGCGAGGGCGGCGAGCGCCGCGAGCGGATTTTCCCTCGTTCGACTCCCCACGGAAACGCCTGCATCTTCGCAGAACGCGACGCAACGCTGACGAACCTGGCGGGCGGTTCGGCTCGCCCCCGTCGAAGAGCGGCGGCACGAGTAGCGGCGGCCTTGGCCGAACGAGACACGGCCGCGCGCACCAGGCCCTGGGGACCGTCCCCAGAACTCGGCCCGGCAGGACGGCTGTGGAAGAAAAGTCACGGATTCGTTACACGGAATCAGACGCTGGTCCGGGAGCCGCCCAAGCACGCCTGACCCTGGGCGCGCGCTCATGGTCGACTCTGGCTAAGGAGTAGGCGTTCCGGCGGTACACTCGACGCGTGCCACGGAGGGGTAACCCCGTCCGGCTTGTGATTGCGCTTTCGGTCGCCGCCGCGCTCGCGGTTTTCCTGCTCTACACGAGCTTCGCAGGCGGAGCGACGCCGTCGCTGAAGCCAAGCCAGCTCGCCGGCCACCACGGCAAGCTCAGCGTCAGCGGCTACGTGCTCGGCCCGGTGACCGGCGATCCGCACACGGCCGCGGGCCTGCGCTTCAAGCTGCGCGACATCGACGGTCCGCACAAGAACGTCAGGGTGCCGGTCGTCTTCCACGGCTCCGAGCCGGATCTCTTCCGCGCACGGCGTCACGTCTATGTCGTCGGCAGTTACAACGGCAGCAGCCTCGCCGCGACGTCGATCACGACGAAGTGCCCGTCCAAGTACTCGCCGGCGAAGAGCTAGTGCCCCTTCCAGTAATGCCGCCGAGCTTCTGGGTCGCGAGCACCAAGCCAGAGGCCGCACTCGCTCGCGGCCAAGGCTGGCAGCCTTGGCAAGAGCGAGGGTGGGCTCTGGCGCCGCGTGATCGCGGGCCAGAAGCCGGCAGGTATTGCTGGATGGGGCACTAATGCAGGATCTCGGCCGTGCTTCGCTTTCGCTCGCGTTCGGGCTAGCGCTCTACGCCGCGGTCGGCGGCGGCCTAGGCGCCTACACGCGGCGGCGCCGACTCGTCGACTCGGCGCGGAACTCGCTCTTCGCCGCCTTCGGCGCCAGCGCGGTCGCCGCGATCGTGCTCCTGAATGCGTTCCGGACGCGCGATTTTTCCTTCGCCTACGTCGCCGAGCATTCGAGCAAAGCGCTGCCGTTCCCCTACGTGTACACGGCTTTCTGGGGCGGGCAGGCCGGCTCGCTGCTGCTCTGGCTGTTCGTGTTGACCGGTCTCGGCTCGGCGGCCGGCGCTTTCAACCGCCGTCTGGCGACGGAGGTGCTGCCGTGGACCGTGCCGGTGCTCGGCGCCGTCGCGAGCTTCTTCGCGCTGCTGCTCGTCTTCGTCG
>VAWH01000012.1 GCA_005888315.1 Actinomycetota bacterium
TTGGTTTCACGCGCGCGCGCGTAGGAAGGCGCCACGGCTCACTGCCGTTCCGCGACCGCGAGGACGGCCAGCTGGCGAAGCGGGAACGTGCCGCCCAGACGCTCGACCAGCTCGACCATTCCGCGTTCGACTCGCTCTCGCTGCGCGTCGCCGAGGTCGAGGTGCGTCGCTGTCGTTCGCTGCAGGTCGACCAGCTCAGCGGCGTCGAGATCGAGCCGATGGGGGACGGACTCGAATCGCACCTCGCCGAAGAGCCGTCCGGCCTCCTCGATTTCGATCGCCGGGTTCTCGAGCCAGGCCCAGACGGCGGAGATGTTGTCGGTTCGTACGATCGCCCCCGCGACGATCTCCCGCTCGTCCCGGAGCTGCCAGGGCGCGCCGTAGAGGTCGCGCAACGCTTCCTGCGAGGGGCGGGTCTGCTCGTCCGTGACGTAGACGTGACTGAGCAGGGCGAGGATCCCGCCGGGGCGAAGGATGCGTGCGGCCTTCGCCCAGCCGACGCGCGGATCCACCCAGTGGAACGCTGTCGCCGAGAAGACCGCGTCGAAGCTCGAGTCGGAAGGCTCGAGCTCTTCGAAGCGCGCGACGCGGACCCGCGCCTCGGGCGCACGCCGACGCGCGATCGCGGCCAGGTTTGCACCCGGCTCGATCGCCTCGACGTGCAAGCCGCGTCCGACGAGGGCGGCGGTCAGCTGACCGGCGCCGCACCCGACCTCGAGGACGTCCCGGACCGTTCGATCGGCGAGCGCCGAGTCGACCAGCCGCTCTGGATACTCAGGCCGAACGCGATCGTAGAGACCGGCCACGCGGTCGAACAGGAATCCGCGCTGCATCGACGAGGATTCTGTCGTCGTCTGCCCGAGTATGTAGTCTCGGCGCCTCTTTCGACCGCGACGACAAAGGAGGCTCGAATTGGCCGGTGTTCGACGGGGTGCGAGAGCGGTGCTCCGCTTCTACGTGCCGCTCCTCTTTTTGTTGGTCATCGTCCAGATCTTCCTGGCCGGCGAAGGCATCTTCGGCATCAAGAAGGGCCCAGAACTCGACGACCAGAAGACGCTTGATCCGCACCGCGTACTCGGGTTTTTCCTCACCGAGCCGTTGGCGCTGCTATTGCTGATCGTCGCGCTGCTTGCCTGGCTTCCGGAACGCAAGCTTCGGCGGATCTCGATCGCGCTGCCGTTCCTCATCTTCCTCCAGGCTCCGCTCTCCTGGGGCGGTCGCTGGAGTGGCGCGTTCCACCCCGTGAACGCCTTCCTCGTGCTCGGGCTGCTCGGCTGGTTCTCGGGACAGCTCTGGCGCCGACATCGGGCGATGGGCGAGCACGCGAAACCCGCTCCGGCTGTTAGCTAAGGCTCAACCAGAGGTTTACCTTTCGTACGGCTAGGGTCGACGAGATCCGAAGCCTTTCGCTATTCCTTGCATCCTCGTGGACGGCTTTCGCCCCGCGGCCATCGCTTGCGCCTGTCTGCTCTTGGCCGGCTGCGGAGGCACGACCAAGCAGGCTTCCATCCGGCGCTCGGTCGCCATGCGACTGGCGAGCCAGAGCGATGCCGTGACGGCGGCGCTCCGGCGCGGCAACGGCTGCCTAGCGCGAACTCGGGCCGACATCCTTCATTCGCACGTGAAGGCCGCGATCGCCGCGGGTTCGATCCCGGCCCCGCTCGCCGCGGAAGCGCGCCGCGCTTCGGCGCGACTTGTCTCGACGATCTCTTGCACGCCGCCTCCGCCTCCACCGCCCGCGACTGCCCCGGCGTGCGCGGGGATCGACGAGCACGCGCCGTTCGAAGCGGAGAAGGACGGGCGCGGCAAGCGCGAGAAGGGCAAGAGCGATCACGCCCATGACAAGGACGGCGAGCAGGACCGGCAGCGGAAGGGCTGCGAGTGACCGCGCCTCAGACCTCGGCCGGACGCTACCGCCACGTTCGAGTGCTGGCACAAGGCGGCATGGCCACCGTCGAGTTGGCTCATGACTTCGAGCTCGACCGGCCGGTGGCGCTCAAGCGGCTCGCCGAGAACCTGGCGGCGAACGACGAGTTCAAGCACCGCTTCCTGCGCGAGGCCCGCCTGGCCGCGCGCCTGTCCCACCCGAACATCGTCGCCGTCTACGACGTCGGCGAGGAGGGCGGCCGGCCGTGCATCGTCATGGAGTACGTCGAGGGCGAGACGCTGAGCGATCTGCTGCGGCGCCGGGGCCGGCTCGAGCCGGCTGAGGCCGTGGGGCTGGCGCTGCAGGCGTGCTCCGGTCTCGAGACCGCGCATCAAGCCGGGCTCGTTCACAGAGACATCAAGCCGCAGAACCTCCTGCTGACACCCGAGGCGACGCTGAAAATCGCCGATTTCGGGATTGCGCGGTCGCTCGATGGGACGCAGCTGACCGAAGCGGGAACGGTGCTCGGTACCGCCGCCTACCTCGCTCCCGAGCAGGCGGCCGGCGAGCCGGTGACGGCGGCCGCGGACGTCTACGCGCTTGGCGCGGTTCTCTACGAGCTGCTGACCGGCCGGCCGCCGTACGTCGCCGAGACGCTGGCCGAGCTTTTCGCCCAGCAGCGTCGCGGCGCGATTGCACCTGCTCGCGAGCTCGCGCCCGGCGTCCCCGCATCGCTCGAGGACGCGGTCATGCGGGCGCTCGCCCGCGACCCTGCCTACCGGCCCGAGTCGGCCGCTGCCTTCGCGGGCGAGCTCGGCGTGGCACCGACCGCCGTCACCGAACTCCACCGCGCGGCGGCGCCGACGAAGCCGATGCGCCGTGTGCGTTCGAGCTGGGGGCGCTCACCGGCTGCGATGCGTGGCCCGCGCTGGGCCCTGCTGATCGCCGCCGCCCTCGCCGCTGCAGTGCTCGTGGTGGTCTTGTCGGTGTCCTTCGGAGGGGGGTCGAAGGCACCGGCGAAGCCGGCCGCTCCGCCCTTCACGAGTGGGCGACCGGCACAGCAGGCGCACGCATTCGCGAGCTGGTTCCGTGATCACGCCGCGGGTGGATAGATAAGCTCGCACCCGACATGAGGAGGAGAGAAATGGCAAAGCGCCGGGAACTCGTGGTCGAGCAACTGCACGCGCTGGCCGACGACCTGGAGGAGCTCTGGAAAGCCGCAACGCGCGATCCGGTGGCAGAGAAGCGCAAGCAGCGCGGCTGGGTTCTTTTGACCGGAGCTCTCGGCGCGGCCGCGACGATGGCCAGCCGGAAGGCGCTGATGAAGCTCTGGCCGATCCTGACCGGCGAGCCAGCGCCCGCGCCAAAAGCCCCGAGCGCCGCGGCGAAGCCGCGCGAACCCGTTCGCTAGCTCGAAGCGCGCACGAGCTTTCGCTCGTGCTTCGTCCGGTACATGGCTTCGTCCGCCCTGCGCAGGAGGTGGTCCGGGGTCTCTTCGGCCGACTCCTTGACGGCGATCCCGAAGCTCGCCTCGACGCGCAGGATCGACGATCGCCCGCTTCGCTCGAGCCAGTCCACAAGTCGCGCCGTCACCTCTTCGGCGCCGGCAAGCGTTGTGCGGGGCAACAGGATCGCGAACTCGTCGCCTCCGATCCGGAACGCCTGGTCGTGCGGCCGGAGTTCCGTACGTAGGAGCCGACCGATCCGGAGGAGGCAGTCGTCCCCGCCGGCGTGACCATGGCGGTCGTTCAGCTCCTTGAGGCCGTCGAGGTCGAGCACGACGAGCGCGAGAGGAGCGTGCGACTCGACGGCATCTGCGACCCCGTGCTCGAGCTCGCGCATGAATGCGCGGCGGTTGGGCAGCTGCGTCAGCGGATCGTGGTTCGCGAGATAGCGCATCTGTTCGAACTGCGCTGCGAGCGTCAACGCGCTCGCGGCCTGGTTCGCGAAGATCCGCAACGCCTGCAGCCGTTCCTCGCTCGGCAGCAGCCGGTCCTCGGGCTCGTCGACCCAGATGACGCCAATGACCTCCTCTAACGGTCCACGCAGCGGGATCACCAGCCAGTGATGGTTCCACGCATGCGGGCCGCGCCCGTTCAGCTCCGACTCGTAGATGACCTGAGTCGCCGCGAGACGCTCGCGGGCGACGTCGTTCGGGACCAGGAAGCAGCCGGCGAGCTCGTACTCGGGATCGAACAGCGCCCCGATCTCGGTGAGGGAGAGGTTTTGCTCGAGCAGCCGGTCTGTGTCGGCCCATCCGGCGGCGGCGCGGGTCACGAGCGTCACTCCGTCGTCCGCGAGGAGGTCGGCACACACCTTCTGGTAGCCGAGCGCGTTCGCGATCCCGTTGCAGACCGATTGCAAGATCGCGTCGGTGGACAGCGTCCGGGTCAGCCCTGAGGAAACGTGCATCAACTCCTCGAGCGCCCCTCGATGTCGTTCGCGGATGATTGCCGCTTGCGCGGCCGCGAGGGCCTGGGCGGCGTAGTGGGCGAAGCCGACCAGTAGCCCGAGCTCCTCGTCGCTCGGCCGCAGGCCGGAAGCGGGGTCGCCGATCGAGAGGATCCCGAGCAGCTCGTCACCCGGCCCGTAGAGCGGCACGAAGACCTCGTCGTCCGGGTTCCAGGCCTCCGGGTGGTCGCCGATCTCGCGGTCGGGGACATAGCGGTCGCCGACGTGGCCCTCCCAGTCGAACTCGCCGTGCTTGATGAAATACGCCCCGCCGCGGAGGAAGCGCTCGTCGAGCAAGGGCGTCCACGCCTCCCAGCCGTACGTGCTGCCGGCGAGTGCCTGCTGAACGTCCTTGTCGCCGTGCACGGTCGCTACGCAGAAGTCGTCCCATTCGCGGCGGTAGAGGTTGAGAACAACGGTGCCGAAGCCGAGCACCTCGGAGACGGTTCGAGCAATCAGCGAGAGGACCGTGGGGAGGTCGCTCTCGGCCCGGACGAGCTCCGTGACACCCACGAGCGCGCCGACGCCGGAGAGCTCGCCCGCATCCCGCGAGAGTTTGAGCTTTCGCGTCAAGCGCGCATGGAGCCGCCCTCCGCGAGCCGAATCAATGACCTTCTTGCCGCCGATCGAACTGTCCTCCTCGCCGTGCCGCCTACCGCCGCAATCCCACCATCCTCGATTTCGGCGCCGCTCGAATCGCCCCGCTGGGGGATCTCACACCGGCTGCGATTCAGGTCGAGCCCCGGCCCCGACTCGCTCCGGCGTTCGTAGGGGCTCGCGTTCGCCAGCGCCGGAACGCTCGAGGACACGGAAGAACGCGTCCACGACCGCCGGTGCGAACTGGGTCCCGCGGTGCCTCCGAAGCTCCGCCTCGGCTTCGTGCCGGTCGAGCGCGCGGTGGTATGGGCGGTCCGTCGTCATCGCATCCCAGGCGTCGGCAAGGCCGACGATCGCGGCACCGAGGGGAATCGAGTCGGCGCCTAGCCGGTCGGGGTACCCCCGTCCGTCCCAGCGCTCGTGATGGTGGTGGATCAGGGGCACCGCGTCGCGCAGGCGCCCGAACTTGGCGACGATCCTGGCGCCGTCGGCCGGGTGCCGCTTCATCAGCGCGTACTCCAGCTCGCTCAGCTTCGCGGGCTTGGTCAGGATCGCGTCCGGCACCCCGAGCTTGCCGATGTCGTGGAAGAGACCGGCGTGCCCGATCGCGTCGAGTTCCTTGCCTTCGATCCCGAGCTCGCGCGCGATCGAGACGGCGATCTCCTGGACGCGCTGCGAATGACCCGCCGTGTAGGGGTCCCGGGCGTCGACGGTCGCGTTCAGCGTCTCGACCGCTTCGAGCGCATCCTGTTCGAGCACCGCGTAGGCCTCGCTCAGCTCCGCCGTCCGGCTGGCAAGCGAGGCGGCCTGGCGGCGAAGCGTCCGCGAGGCGGTCCGGACGAGCACGGCGAGAGCGAGATAGAGCACGAGGAAGACCAGCGTCACAGCAGCCCAGATCGCATGCTTGTTCGCGGCGATCAGGTGCTCGCTTCGCTTCGGGTCTGCGTAGATCTCGTAGGCGCCGATCGCACGCCCGTTCGTCGCGCCTTCGATAGGGGCGTAAACCTCGAGCAGCCGGCCGAAGCCCAGGCTCCGCTCGACTTGGTTCTCTTCCACGTCCGGGACCTCGAACTCGGCGACGGCCACGTTCTTGCGCAAAGCGGTTCCCAGGTTCCCATCGAGGTCGAAGCGATGGCCGATTCGGCGTCGGGCGCGGTTCGTCCACGCGAGCACGCCGTTCGAGCGCCAGACCTTCACGGTTACGATCTCCGGCCGCCGGCGAAGCTCGTCGACGAGCCGCCGCGAGAGCTGGGGATGAACGACCACGGAGTCGTGCTGCACGAGCTGCGGGCGCAGGACGCCGTCGACGTACTGCGTCAGGCTCGAGCGGGCGTCGTCAAGTACCTGACCCTTCAGGCGTGAGCTGAGAACGCTCGAGAGAGTGACGGCGCCGGCGAGCAGGATCGCGGCGCTGGCAACCAGGAACACGCGCAGCAACGTCAGCGAGCGCTGGAGCGCCCAGGTGCGCGGGGTGATCGAGGCCGCAACCACGCTGAGGCAAAGCATCGGGCGATACGAGCGTTCCGGCGTCGCCCTAATGGGTGATCAGGGCGTTTGTAGTCTTCCGCCGATGTCGGCGCTGAACGCGATTCGTCAGGCTGGGCTCTACGGGCGCACGGTTGCCCGCGTCGCGCCGCGCGGGTTTCGCGAGCGTGGCGGCGATCCTGCCCTGGCGACGGAGCGGATCGTCTTCGTGGCCGGCTCGCCGCGCTCGGGGACGACGTTCCTGGCAGGGGCGGTCGGCTCGCAGCCGGGCTTCGTCGATCTCGGCGAGGTAAGACCGGTGAAGGCGAGCATCGAGCGCTGGACCTCGCTGCCGGAGGCCGAGGCG
Source organism: Actinomycetota bacterium (assembly GCA_005888315.1). Taxonomy (GTDB): domain Bacteria; phylum Actinomycetota; class Thermoleophilia; order Gaiellales; family Gaiellaceae; genus 13-2-20CM-68-14. The sequence goes on from VAWH01000012.1 coordinate 6,747, forward strand.
GCGGCCGAGCTGCGCTCAACGTTAGAGCGGGTCCGGCGGCTGAGCTTCGTCCGCGACCTGAGACCGGTCGAACAGACGCCGGAGCTCAGCTTCGTGGTCGGCGCCGCGGTTCGGGCCTATCCGCAGGCGACGGTGCTGCACATCATCCGGGACGGACGCGACGTCGTCTGCTCACTGCTCGAGCAGGGCTGGCTTCGCGAGCGGGAGGGTCGCGACGACGTCGGTCAGCCGTACGGCTCTTACCATCGCTCCTGGGTCGAGCCGGGGCGCCGCGACGAGTTCATACGCGCGCGCGAGGCGACGCGGGCGGCCTGGGCCTGGCGCCGGTACCTGACCGCGGCCCGCGCGGCGCCCGAGCACACGCTCGAGTTCCGCTACGAGGAGATCGCAGCCGATCCGGCGGCCGTCGCCGAGCGGATCGCGCGGCGGCTGGATGCGGACCCGGCGCCACTCGCCGAGGCACTCGCCGCCGTTCACAGCCGCTCGATCGGCCGCTGGCGCCGGGATCTGACCGCCGAGCAGGTCGAGGACGTCGAGCGCGAGGCGGGCCCGCTCTTGCGCGAACTGGGTTACGCCTGAGGGCTCGAAGGCTCCCCGCAGAGCTGATTCCGCGCATCCCCCGCCCGGCGCGGGCGGTGCTGCGGAATGCGGTCTGGACGTACGGACAGGCGACCTCGTTCGCCAGGCCGCTGCCCGACTTCCTGATCCTTGGCGCGCAGAAGGCCGGCACCACCGCGCTCTACGCCTATTTGCGCTGGCACCCACGAATCACCGGACCGGCCTGGAAGGAGGTCAGCTACTTCGACCGGCATTACCGTCGCGGCGTTCGCTGGTACCGCGGCCACTTCCCGATCCGGGCCGCCGGCCGGATCCTCGGCGAGGCGAGCCCCGGCTACCTGTTCCATCCGCTCGCGCCGGAACGTGTGCGGGCGACGGTTCCTGACGCGAAGCTGATCGTGCTCCTGCGGGACCCGATCGACCGGGCACTCTCGCACTACCACCACGAGGTCGCTCTCGGGCGCGAGCCCCTGACCTTCGAAGAGGCGATCGACGCAGAGCCCGAGCGGACGCGCGGGGAGGAGGAGCGGCTGCTCCGCGACCCGGGCTACTTCAGCCACGCGTGGTGGGACTACGCCTATCTCGCCCGCGGCCGCTACGCGGAGCAGCTCGAGCGATGGTTCGCGGTCTTTCCCCACGAGCAGCTGTTCGTTGTCGCAAGTGACGAGCTCGCGGCCGAGCCTGAGCAGGTCTACGCGCGCGTGCTCGTTTTCCTGGGTGCGGCGACGCACGAGCTCGATTCGTATCCGCGCGTCTACGAGCAGCACTACGGCGGGATGGGAGCCGACACCCGGGGCCGTCTCGCGGAGTACTTCGCCGAGCCGAACCGCCGTCTCTACGAACTCCTCGGCCGCGATTTCGGCTGGCAGGGTCCCGAGGGCTAGTAGTCCCGGATGGTCGCGGCCGTGCCGATCGCCATCAGCGGGGAGGCCGTCGGGTCGAGCCAGCGCAGGACGCCGACGAGCTGCGGCCTCGTCAGGCTCACGCAGCCGAGCGTGGGCCGGCCGCTAGCGCTCACGTGCAGGAAGATGCCCGAGCCTCGCCCGGGCACGATCGGGTGGGTGTTGTAGTCGATCACGGCCAGGTGCCGGTACGAGATCGGCGAGCGGGACATGTCCTCGCTGGTGATGCGAAACGGCGGCTTGCTGCCGCAGCGAACGTGGTGGAAGCGGTTGTAGAACGGCGAGCGGGGATCCTCGACCCACCAGTCGCCGCAGACGATGCGGCGGTAGCGATAGCGAACACCCGGGTTCGGTCCGACGCCGTACATCACCGGCTGGATCCCGAAGGCGCCCGCGGGCGTGGTCTTGTCTCCTTCGTGCTTGTTCTCCGAGACGCCTTTCTGCCCGAGGTGCGCCGTCCAGGGACCGTCGACGGCGAGCCAGCACTCGCCGGACTTCCGCCAGAGGCGCAGCGAGCCAAGGGTCGAGCGCCGAGTCGCCGCGACGACGGTGAGCAGCTGCGTCGCCGTCCCGGTGGAGGCGAGTCGGCTCGCCAGGTTGGCCGGGCACGCGACCGCGTGCGCCTCGCCGCGGGCGCTCGCCGCCGCGACGCAAAGGAGTAGGCAGGCCGTTAGCGCGATTGGGGGGCGCATCTCGGGTGCAGAGTACGCTCGGCGCGATGAAAACGCTGCTGCTCGGGATCTTCGCGGCCGCGTCGCTGCACGCCCCGCCGTTCAGCCACAGCATCTCGCGCGTGACGGCGGCGCAGCTGCCGCATTCGTGGCATCCCGGCTGCCCGGTCTCGCCCGCGCGGTTGAGACGAGTCCGGCTCACCTACTGGGGCTTCGACCACCGCGCGCACACGGGTGCACTGGTCGCGAACGAGAACGCTGTTTCCGATCTCGTGCACGTGTTCTCCAGGCTGTACGCGGCCCGCTTTCCGATCCGCAGGCTGCAGCCGATCGACGCCTACGGCGGCAAGGACGAGCGCTCGCTCGCGGCCGACAACACGGCCGCCTTCAACTGCCGCTACGTGGTGGGTCCGGGTCCGCGCCGCTGGTCGGTGCATGCCTACGGTGAGGCGATCGACGTCAACCCGGTCGAGAACCCATACCTCGAAGCCGGCCGCATCCACCCGCGCGCTGGGCAGAGGTATCTCGACCGCTCGAACGTTCGCCCGGGCATGGCGGTCCGCGGCGGGTTGCTCGTCCGTGCGTTTGCCGCCGTCGGCTGGCGCTGGGGCGGACGGTGGACCGGCGCCCCGGACTACCAGCACTTCTCTGCGACGGGCGGTTGATTCTTAGCCGGTTCTAACGAAGATGGGCGAGACTCGACGTACACTCGCCGCAAATCGTGAAGAGACTCGTTCCCCTGCTCATCTGCGTCGCCGCGCTGTCGGCGGGATCCGCCGCTGCAGCCCCACCCGAGCTGCGGCTCGGAATCCAGCAGGCGTTGCTGGTACGAGGCGGCACGGAGACGAGCGCGAACTGGGCCGGCTATGCGGTCACGCACCGCAAGCCGTTCGCCAGTGTGACCGGCAAATGGGTGCAGCCGGCCGCGACGTGCGCGGATCTGTCCTCGACCTACTCGGCCTTCTGGGTCGGTCTCGGCGGCTTCTCGAAGAGCTCGTTTGCGGTCGAGCAGACCGGCACGCTCGCGAATTGTTCGGCCGGCTCGCCGTACTACACGGCCTGGTACGAGCTCTACCCGAAGCCTCCCGTACTGGTGCGGATCGGCGTCCGTCCCGGAAACACGTTCTCGGCCACGGTGTCCGTGAGCAGAAGGACGAAGACCGTCGTGATCCGGCTCAAGAATGTCACGACCGGAAAGCTGTTCACGAAGAAGCTCCGCATGGCGCGACCCGACCTGGAGTCGGCGGAGTGGGTGGCGGAGGCGCCAAGCGGCTGCGACTACAGCGGTAACTGCTCGACGCTGCCGCTGACGAACTTCGGCACCGTCGCGTTTTCGCACGCGACCGCGACCGTCCAGGGACACAGGGGCCGCATCTCCGACCCGGTCTGGTCGGCGACGACGATCGAGCTGCACGGCGACCAGAACGACCCTGTTCACCCCTCGCAGGCCGGCGCGAATGCGATTCCGGGCGCACTGGGTAGCGACGGCGGCTCCTTCGCCGTCACGTGGCAGCCGCTGCCGCCTGTGGGCTGAGCTGATGTGCTTCGAGCTGGATTCCCTGCCACCGGTCCCGCGGATCGCCGGCGCGGCGGTCTCGCACGACGACCTCGAGCTCGACGCCGCCGATGGCAACCGCTTCGCCGCTTTCGAGGCGACCCCCGACGAGCCGAACGGGATCAGCGTGGTCGTGCTTCCTGACGTCCGCGGCCTTTATCGGTTCTACGAGGAGCTCGCGCTTCGCTTCGGCGAGCGCGGCTACCACGCGCTGGCGATCGACTACTTCGGACGGACGGCGGGCGTCGGGAAGCGTGACGACGACTTCGAGTACACGGAGCACGTCGAGAAGACCACTCCCGAGGGAATCCAGACGGACATCGGCGCAGCCGTCGAGCGGCTTCGCCCGCGCACACGCGCGATCTTCACCGTCGGCTTCTGCTTCGGCGGCCGCAACGCTTGGCTCGCGGCCGCGTCGGGGCACGGGCTCGCCGGTGCAGTCGGCTTCTACGGGATGCCCGCCGAACGGAACGGCGTCCCGGGGCCGACCCAGCGCGCAACGGAGCTGGAGGCGCCGATTCTCGCGCTCCAGGCCGGCGCCGACCAGCACATCACGGCCGATCTGAACGAGGCGTTCGAACGGGCGCTGGCCGAGGCCGGCGTCGAGCACGAGCTCGTCGTCTACGAGGGCGCGCCGCACAGCTTCTTCGACCGCCGCTACGAGGAGTTCGCCGAGGCATCCGAGGACGCCTGGCGGCGGGTGCTCGAGTTTCTAGAGCGCCATTCCGCCTAAACCGGCGGCTGCGCGACGTTGCCGTCCGACTCGCGGTAGCGATAGACGATCCGACCGCGGGTCAGGTCGTACGGCGACAGCTCGAGCTTGATCCGGTCGCCGATCAGGATCTTGATTCGGTAACGGCGCATCTTTCCGGCCGTGTAGCCGAGGGCCTCGTGGCCGTTGTCGAGCGCGATGCGGTACATGCCGCTCTTGTACGACTCGACGACCTCGCCGTCCACTTCGATCTTCTGCTCCTTTTCGGAGATAACGCACCTCCTTCCTGAGATGAGTGCGCGCGGGCGAGAGACTCACCCGCGCGCGAAATTCGGGTTAACCGACGATGCTGACGTTGCGGGCCTGCGGGCCTTTCGGGCCCTCTTCGACCTCGTACTCGACCTTCGCGCCTTCGGTGAGGCTCTTGAAGCCCTCGCCGGCGATCGCGCTGAAGTGAACGAAGACGTCGTCGCCGCCGTCGGCTTGCGAGATGAAGCCGTAGCCCTTCGAGTCGTTGAACCACTTCACGGTTCCGGTTGCCATGTATTCCACCTCCCTGCTCCTTCACGAACGATGCAGCGGAGGCGTGATCGCACTACCGGTACTCGCTCTTGATGATCTGTGGCGCGAGAACCGTAGCAGCATCCCGCTCTCAAAGGCTTGCCGCGACGGTCTGCGGCGCGGTTTCGCCACGAAGCAGCGACAGCGCCGTCAGCGGGAAAACGAGCACCGAGACGAGCCCGGCGGCGACGAACGCGGCGCCGGTGCCCTTGGTGATCAGCCCGAGGTCCATCCCGATCTGCTCCGCGACGACGATGAAGCCGAGTGACGTCGCCTGCAACAAACCGGCGGCCGCGATGTGACGGCCGTCGAGCAGCGGCCGGTAGAGCAGCGCCGGCAGCGCGCGGGCGGCGAGCAGCAGCGCCACGAAAATGGGCACGAGCGCCAGCGTCGACGACTTCGCGAACAGCGCGCTGCCGTCGAACTTGAGACCGCTCGCGACGAAGAAGAAGGGCACGAAGATTCCGAAGCCGGCTTCGGCGAGCTTCTGGTGGAAGTGCGTGTGGGTCATCGCCTGGTCGCGGTCGACCAGTTTGAGGATCGCCCCGGCCATGAAGGCGCCGAGGATCGCCTCGAGGCCGAACTTCTCAGCGAGGACGACGAAGCCGACGAGCAGCGCGAAGGCGCCGCGGACGCGGATCTGCGCGGTCGTGTCCTGCAGCCGGAGGAGCGCGCCCGAGAGCCGCATCGAGCGCTCGGCGCCGAGGACGACGAGGCCGATCGCGACCGCGAAGGCGGCGAAGGCGGCGAGCAGGCTCAGCTTTGCGCCGAGCCCCGACGAGTGGCCCGAGAAGAAGAGCGAGAGCAGGATGATCGTCGCGACGTCCGCGATCGACGCGCCCGCGAGAACGACCTGGCCGAAGTGCGTCGACGACTCGCCCGCGTCCTTCAACACCGGGATGACGACGCCGAGCGAGGTGGCCGAGGCGATGATCGCGATCAGGAGGGGAGACTTGACGAGCCCCGCTCCGTGGAGGCCGAGCGCGAAGACGAGCGCGATCCCGATCGAGGCGGCGAAGGCGAGGCCGGTCAGCTTCAGTAGCCGGCCGCGGAACTGCTCGAACTCGACCTCGAGTCCCGCGAGCAGAAGGAGGAAGGCGAGCCCGAGCAAGCTCATCAGCTGCACGGGCTCGTCGACTCTCGCCCAGCCGAGCACCGACGGGCCGAGCACGATCCCGAGCACGATCTCGAGCACGACCGCCGGCAGCCGCAGCACTGGGACGAGCCCGAGTGCGAGCGGCGCCGCAAAGGCCGCCGCGGCGACGATCAGCAGGTTGGTGAAGTCGATCGGCACTATGCCGGCACGGTCACGCGCGCCTGCTCGGCCGCTGCCTTCACGCCCTCGCCGAAGGTCGGGAACACGTGGTGCGCGTTCGCGAGCTCGTCGACGGTGACGCCGAGCCGCAGCGCGATCGAGAGTCCCTGGACGATGTCGCTGGCGCCGCGAGAGACGACGTGCAGCCCGAGCACCCTTCGACTGCGGCGGTCGAAGACGATCTTGTAGAGCCCGTGCTTCGCGTCGATGTACGACGCTCTGCGGACGTACTTCAGCGGGTGGACGACGGTCTCGCACTCGAAGCCCTGCTCCTCGGCCTCCATTGCCGTCAGCCCGACGCCGGCGAGCTCGGGGTCGGTGAAGATCGCCGCCGGCAGCACCGTGTAGTCGGCTGCCGGGCCTTCGCCCGGGCGGTACATGTCTTCGACCGCGATTCGCGCCTGGTACTGCGCGACGGGCGTGAACTGGGCCTGGCCGTTGACGTCGCCCGCGGCCCAGATCCCCGGGACGTTCGTGCGCATCCGCTCGTCGACCACGATCCCGAGCTTGTAGGTCTCGACGCCGGCGGCCGCGAGGTTCAGCGCCTCGATGTTCGGCCGGCGGCCCGAAGCGAGCAGCAGGCGATCGAACTCGACCTCCTGCTCCATGCCGCCTTCGCGCGGGACGATCGTGGCGATGTGGCGTCCGTCGCGGTCGGCGACCTTCTGCACGAAGCTGCCGAGGATGATTTGGATCCCCTCGTCCTCGAGCGCCTCTCTGAGCTCCATGGCCGCGTGGTGGTCGCTCTGCGGCGCGATCTGGTCGAGCGCGTCGACGAGCGTCACCTGCGAGCCGAAGCGTACGAATGCCTGGCCGAACTCGAGCCCCACCGCGCCGGCGCCGACGACCAGGAGCGACTCGGGCAGCTCCTCCAGGTCGAGCGCGGTGACGTGGTCGAGCCAGTCGATCTCCTCGATCCCCTCGACCGGCGGCACGGCGGTGCGCGACCCGGTCGCGATCAGGATCTTGTCCGCGGTCAGCGCCGCGTCGCCGACTCGAACCGTCTGTGGGTCGACGAAGCTCGCCGTGCCGGCGTACGTGTCGAAGCCGGCTGCCTCGAGGTCCTCGACCCACTTCGCCTGCGGCTTCTTCAGCGTCTCCTTGCGGGCCCTCACCTTCGCGAGATTCGTCGTCGCCGGGCCGACTTGGATGCCGAGCTTGTTCGCCAGTGTGTTGATGTCGTGGGCCAGGTCGGCGGCGACGAGGTAGGCCTTCGTCGGTGTGCAGGCGACGTTGGGGCAGCTACCGCCCCAGCGCTCGCGCTCGATCAGGGCGACCTTTGCTCCGTGTTCCTTGGCGGCCTTGTTGGCCCCGTCGCGCGCGGCCGAGCCAGCGCCGATCACGATCAGGTCGTAGTGCTCACTGCTCATGGCTTCCTCCTCGCTCTCTCGTGGACAGTCGCACGGGAGCGCGCGCCGTTACAAGCGGTCGCTCGCGAAGCGCCGGGCCGGGCCGTTTTTGGGGTCTGTCCCCACGAACTGACACGGCAGGACAGGTGTGGAAGAAAAGTCACACAATCGTCACTGGTTGGAGGCGGCCGCTTCGGCCGGTGTCACTCACGCTTCGGTCGCGGCTCCGCTCTCCATGCTCGACATCGAGAGTTCCGGCAGGTCGAGCGCGATCGCAGCCTGGATCAGGCCGAGGTGCGAGAACGCCTGCGGGAAGTTGCCGATCAGCTCGCCGGAGTGGGGGTCGATCTCCTCCGCGAGCAGGCCGACGTCGTTGCAGAAGCCGAGCAGCCGCTCGAAGAGCTCGCGCGCCCGCTCGCCCTCGCCGGCGCGTGCAAGGCACTCGACGAGCCAGAAGGAGCAGATCGCGAACGTCGCCTCCTCGCCCGAGAGCCCGTCGACGCCGTCGGTGACGTAGCGGTAGACGAAGCCGTCGGCGGAGAGCTCGTCCGCGATCCGGTCGGCGGTCGCACGAGCCCGCGGATCGTCGTGCGAGACGAAGCCGACGATCGGGATCATCAGGTTCGACGCGTCAAGCGAGCTCGAGCCGAAGGACTGCACGAACGCGCCGGTTTCCGGATCGACGCCTTGGGCCTCGATCAGCTCGCGGATCTCGTCCCGCGCCGCACGCCATGCCTCCACCTCGCCCTCACGACCGTCTTCCTCGGCCAGCTTGACCAGACGGTCGAGCGCAACCCACGCCATCACCTTCGAGTAGACGAAGTGCTTTGGCTCGCCGCGGATCTCCCAGATGCCCTGGTCGGGCTCGCGCCACTTCTCGAGCACGACGCCGCCGACCCGGGAGAGGAAGTCCCAGAAGATCTCGTCGATCTCGCCGCCGTGGCGGCGGTAGAGCCACGCGGTGTCGAGGAGCTCGCCGAAGGTGTCGAGCTGGAATTGCTGCGCCGCGCCGTTGCCGATCCGCACGGGACGCGAGCCACGGTAGCCCTCGAGCCAGTCCAGCTCCACCTCGGGGAGCAGCCGCTCGCCGCCGACCCCGTACATGATCTGTAGCTCGCTCGCCCGGCCCGCCGTCGTCCGTTTCAGCCAGGCCATGTACGCATGAGCCTCGGCCGTGTACCCGGTCGCGAAGAGCGCGTTCAGCGTGAGCGCCGAGTCGCGCAGCCACGAGAAGCGGTAGTCCCAGTTGCGCTCGCCGCCGATCTCCTCCGGCAGCGAGGTGGTCGCGGCCGCCACGATCGAGCCGGTCGGGCCGTTCGTCAGCGCCTTGAGCACGAGCGCGCTGCGCACGACCTGCTCGCGGTACGGCCCGTCGTAGGTACACCGGTCGGCCCAGGCCGCCCATGTCGCGCGCGTCTCCTCGAGCCTCGCGTGCACTTCGTGCCGGGTCAGCCGGCGTGGCTCTAGCTCGTGCGGGAGCTGGTAGGTCAGGACGACGAAAGCTTCCTCGCCGGCGCGCAGCGTGCGGTTCCCCTGCGTCGCCGAGCGCTCGGCGTGGCCGAACGGCAGCTCGCTCTGGAGCACGAGCGCGTCGGCGCCGCCGTAGGCCACGACGAGGTCGTCCGCGCGCGTCTCCAGCCGGGGCGTCGTGAGCCCGTAGTCGAAGCGCGGGACGAGCTTCACCTTGACCGCGACCTCGCCCTCGGTGCAGCGCGCGATCCGGATCAGCTGGTGGTCGGGATGCGCGGAGTGCGCGTCCTCTCCCGGTAACGGCATCCGGAAGCAGAAGAAATCGGTCAGCACGAGCGTCCCGGTCCGTGTGCGGAAGGTCGTCTCGAGCACGTTCGTCCCCGGCAGGTAGCGCCTCGTCGGCTCGTAGTCGTCGTCGACCGGCGCGATCCGGAAGAAGCCGGCCTTCGCCCAGTCGAGGATCCGCCCGAAGACCGGCCGGGCCTCGAAGCGATGAAAGGTGCACCAGTCGATCGAGCCGTCGGTCGAGACGAGCGCGCACGAATGGCAGTCCGACAGCAGCGCGTAATCCGCGATCGGCGGGTAGATGGGGACGTTCCTCATCAGGTGACCTCCAGGTGGCGAACGGCACGGGCAGGGTTCCCTGCGACGATCGCGTCGGCCGCGATGTCTTTCGTGACGACGCTGCCGGCGCCCACGACGGCGTGGTCGCCGATCGTCACTCCGGGGAGGACGATCGCGCCGCCGCCGATCCAGACGTCGTCGCCGATCGAGATCGGCAGCGCGTACTCGAGCCCGCGGCGGCGGGTCTCGGCGTCGAGCGGATGGGTGGCGGCATAGAGCTGAGCCGCCGGCCCGAGCAGCACGCCGTCGCCGATCGAGATCGGCGCGCAGTCGAGGAAGACGCAGCCGACGTTCGCGTAGAAACGCTCGCCCACCGAGATGTGGAAGCCGTAATCGCAATGGAACGGCGGCTCGATCACGGCTTCCAGGCCGACCGAGCCCAGCAGCTCCTCGAGCAGGGAGCGATCGGGCTGGGCGTTGAAGCGGCCGAGCAGCTCGCGCGCACGGGCGCGTGCGGCCACGAGCTCGGGATCACGCGCGTCATAGAGCTCGCCGGCGAGCATCCGCTCGGTGCTCACCGGCTGCCGTTCACCTCGACGAAGACCTTGATCGCGTCCGCGTCCTCGGTCAGCGCGCGGATCATCTCCTCGTAGTTCTCGAGCCCGTGGATCGGCGTCGTCAGCAGCTGGTCGAGCCAGCCGGGGAAGAGCGCCTGCGCCTTGATCAGGTCGTCGACCCCGCTTCGGAAGTCGGCCGGCGAGGCGTTGACGGTGCCGACCATCACCTTGTTGCCGAGCACGAAGCTCTGGTTGATCCTGTCGGAGTTGATCTCGACCTTCCGGTCGCCGCCGGTGATCGAGGAGAGGACGAGGACGCCATTCTTGCCGAGCACTTCGGCCGCCTCCCAGATGATCGGCGAGAAGCCCGTAGCGTCCATGATCAGGTCGAACGGGCCGCGCTCCTCGCTGATCGCGCGCAGATCCGAGTCCTGCGTCGAGCGGTAGACGGCGCCGAGCTGCTCGACGAGCTCGCTGTTGCGGTAGGGCGGCTTCGGCAGCGAGGCGACGGTCAGCTCGAGGCCGCGCAGCCGCGCCGCCATCGCCATCAGCAGCCCGATCGTGCCGGAGCCGAGGATCAGGGCCTTGCGCGGCTCCCACACCTTCAGGCGCCGCTGGATCTCGTAAGCGTGGTTGATCCCCTTCTCGGCGACGGTGGTTGGCTCGAGCAGCACACCGACCTCGCGTAGCGTCTCCGGAAGGGCGAAGACGAAGTTCGAGTCCTCGACGTAGTACTCGGTCAGGTAGCCGTGCAGCAGGTTGATCCCGCGCTCGAAATAGACGTCGTCGGTGGTGAAATCCTGCAGCCCGATCTTCCCGTAGATCGACGAGCCCGGCCGGCGGACGCTCGCGACGACGTAGCCGCCCGGGCGGATCGTGTCGGGGACGTTTGGCCCGACCTCCTCGACGACGCCGAAGTTCTCGTGGCCGATGATCAGGAAGTCGTCTCCCTCCGGCGCCGCGCCGTACTCGGCCGCGTTGATCTCCTTGTCCGTGCCGTCGACGCCGACGCGCAGGACGCGCACGAGCACGCCGCGCCCGTTCGGAATCTGGTCGAGCGAGGGCTTCGATACGTCCTCCAGATGAATCGAATCCGCCTTGCCTGGATGAACCGCGATTGCCTTCATGTGCCCATCGTCTCGCACAAAGGCGGCTCCGTTACAGTCGCCGGATGGAGCACGCCGTCTCGCTCGACGACGCGCGGCTCGTCAAGGCGCTGCGCGCACGCGACGAGCGGGCCTTCGAGGAGTTGATGCGGATGTACAACGCTTCGCTCCTCCGGGTCGCGCAGATCTACGTCGCGAGCCGGACGGTCGCCGAGGAGGTCGTCCAGGAGACGTGGATCGGCGTCTTCAACGGGATCGACCGTTTCGAGACGCGCTCCTCGCTGAAGACCTGGATCTTCCGGATCCTGACCAACATCGCGAAGACGCGGGGGCAGCGGGAGGGGCGGACCGTGCCTTTCTCGGCGCTGGAGCGGCCCGACGCGGTGCCGGAGGCCGCCGTCGACGCGGACCGCTTCCTGTCGCCCGACCACGAGCGCTGGCCGGGCCACTGGGCCTCGAAGCCCGAGCCCTGGCCCGAGGAGCGCCTGCTCGCCGCGGAGACGCGCGAGCTCGTCGATCGCGCGATCGAGCAACTGCCGCCGGCGCAGCGAGCGGTGATCAGTCTCCGGGACGTCGAGGGCTGGAGCTCGGAGGAGACGCGTAACGCTCTCGGGGTCAGCGAGACAAATCAGCGAGTACTTCTCCACCGCGCCCGCTCGAAGGTGCGGCAGGCGCTGGAGGACTACCTCATGGAGAGCCAGTGAGCACAAGCATCGAACAACTGAGCTGCCAGGAGCTCGTCGAGCTGGTGACGAACTACCTCGAGGACGCTCTCGCACAGGAGGAGCGCGACAGCTTCGAGCACCACATCGCGGGGTGCACCGGCTGCCACGAGTACGTCCGGCAGATGCGGCAGACGATCGAGCTCACCGGCCGCCTGACGACGGCCGACGTCAGTCCGGAGGTCGAGGCCAAGCTGCTCGCGGTCTTCAGGGATTGGAAGTCCCGCTAGGCGAGGCCGGGACCGCGCCGGCACATGTCCGCGGACCAGGTCCCGGGACATGTCGGGCGACCGGGTCCCGGGCCACGTCCCCGGGGAGACGGTCGCCGGACGCGATGTAGGCCGCGCGCTACCATGGCCCGGCCGTGTGGCTCTACTTCATCCCGCTCTACATCGTCGGCGCGCTCGTTCTGCTGCTCGCGATGTTTGCGCTGCTCGCGCGGGTGCGCGGGGGCAAGTATGCGCGGCCGGTTATGCAGGGGATCGCGAAGATCCCCGGCGTTCGCGGTCTGATGATGAAGGCCTCGCGCGCGGCGCTGGCGAAGCAGAACCCTGACGCTGCGAGCGCGCTCGAGAAGCTCGAGCGGGCCGGGGTCGCGAAGGATCCACAGCGCGCGCAGGCGGCTCTTTCCCGGCTCAGCGCCTCGGAGCGCCGCGCCTACCTCGAGGCCGCCGGCCAGGAGGGGGCGCTCCCGGAGCCCCAGAACCGCCAGCAAAGGCGGGCTATGCAGAAGCTGCAGAAGCAGCGCCGGGGCCGCTAACCACG
>VAWH01000023.1 GCA_005888315.1 Actinomycetota bacterium
GCACGAAATCCGCTGATCTATATGAAGACTGCTACTAGCCGGCGTCGTCCAGAGCCGAGTCGCTCGCTTCGCCGCATCAGACCGGTCCGGCGCGACACTCGTACCGCGACGCACGTGCCTGTAGCGGCTCAGAGTAGCCAACTGAACTTCGGTCTGGTTCGAACCCCCCGGAAAGGTGACAACCAAAATGCGTCGACCACAGAATCTGGAGGTATGACGGCGGCGGAAACTCAGCGCAGCCTGGACACCGAGCTGCACCGGGTCTAGCAGTGGCGCGCCGAGGAGCTCGAGCGGGCCGGCTATCCGGTTCGCGACGCGGCCAGGCTGGCGGCCCGGCACGATGTCGATCTCCATCTCGCGATCGACCTGATCCGACAAGGCTGCCCGGTTCCGGTGGCCGTCGAAATCTTGCTCTAGGCAGGCTTTCGGCCCGACCGGCAGAATGTCGCGCCGGTGACCCTGCTGCTCGCCTCGATCTCGTCGCCGCACACCGGCGTCTTCCACATCTTCGGCCGGCCGATCCACATGTACGGCCTGATGCTGCTGCTCGCGATCGTCGCCTGCATCTGGCTGACGTGGGTGCGCTGGAAGCGGCTCGGCGGCGACCCCGACCTGGTGCTGCGGGTGGCGGTCTGGGGCGTCGCAGCCGGCATCGTCGGGGCCCGCGCTTACCACGACATCACGAGCTGGAACCAGGTGCCCGACCACTGGTGGGGTCCGTTCGCGGTCTGGCAAGGTGGGCTCGGCGTCTGGGGCGGGATCTTCCTCGGCTGCGTGGTCGGTGCCTGGATCGTTCATCGCGCCGGCGCCAGTGTCTTCCTGTTCATGGATGCGGTCGCACCGGGGCTCTTGCTTGCGCAGGGGATCGGCCGGTGGGGCAACTACTGGAACCAGGAGCTCTACGGCAAACCGACGAGCCTGCCCTGGGGCCTGAAGATCGACATCGAGCATGAAGGCGATATTCCGCTCAAGTACCAGGGCGCGAGCGCGTACCACCCGACCTTCCTCTACGAGTTCGTCTACGACACGATCGGCGCGGGGCTCCTGATCTTCATCGGTTGGCGGTTCCGGATCCGGCCGCCGGCGCTGTTTGCGTTGTACGTCTCCTACTACTGCTTCGGGCGCTTCTTCGAGGAGCTCTTGCGGATCGATCCCGCGCACCACTTCCTGGGGCTGCGGATCAACGCGTTGGTCTCGATCGTGCTCTTCGTCCTCTCGACCGGGTTCTTCATCTGGTGGCAGTTCATCCGGCGCGAATCCGAGCCCGGTGACGTCGGGCGGCGCCGAGTCGAGCCGACCGGGCCCGCGATGGCAGTGCCCAAGGGTCGCGTCCGGTAGCGCCGCTAGTTTCCCGGCCGTGATCGTGCGCGAGCTCGAGCTGGACCTCGACGCCTTCGAGGGGCCGTTCGACCTGCTGCTGACGCTCGTGCTCCGCGAGGAGCTCGAGCTCGCCGAGGTCGACGTCGCCGAGATCGTGTTGTCGTTCTGCTCGCGGCTGGAGGAACGCGGCCGGCTCGATCTGGACGCCTGCGGCGAGTTCCTCGTCTTGGTCGCGGCGCTGCTGGAGCTGAAGGCGCGGGGGCTCTTTCCGGAGGAGGAGCTCGAGCTCTCGGAGCTGGAGCCCGAAGAGGCGGCCGAGGAGCTGGCGCGGCGCCTCGCCGACTACCGGCGGATGAAGGAGGCCGCGGCCTGGCTAAGTGAACGCCTGGAAGGAGAATCGGAGCGGTTCTTCCGGCTCGGGCCCGCGCCGCTCGCGCCGCGGATCGAGCGGCAGCTTGCGCCGCAGGACCCGGAGCGGCTCGGAGCGGCGCTGCGGCTGCTGGGAGCGGAGCCGCCGTCGGTCTCGTTGGGGCACATGGCGCTGCGCTTTCCGCCCGTCTCCCAGTTCCTGGAGCGGTTTCGAGCTGTGCTGCGGCGCCGGCGCCGGTTCGACTTCGCGTCCGAGGTCGCGGGGTTGTCGCGCATCGAGGCGGCGGTGGCCTTTCTGGCGATGCTTGAACTGCGGAAGGCCGGTGAGGTCTCGCTGGAGCAGGCGTCCTCGTTTGCTCCGATCAGGGTTACGCGCGCCGGCGTCGAAGCAAGAGAGCAGGAATGGATCGCCCGCTCCGCCTGATCAGCGCCAACCCGGTCGACCGCCTCGCGCGTGTCGTCGAAGGACTGTTGGTCGTCGCCTCCCAGCCGCTCTCGGTCGAGGATTTGGCCGTGGCCGCAGACGACGACGCGGAGCGGATCGAGACCGCCCTGCGCTTGCTCGCCGATCGCTACGGCGAAGGCCGGAGCGGGATCGTGCTCGAGCGGGTCGCGGGCGGCTGGGCTTTCCGCGCCTCCCGGGAGGCGGCCGAGGCATGCGCCCGGCTGTTCGAGCGGCCGGTCGAGCGTGGGCTTTCGGCCGCAGCGGTGGAGACGCTTGCGATCGTCGCCTACCTGGGGCCGTGCACGCGGCCCGACATCGCGCGGATTCGCGGGGTTGCCGCGGACTCGGTCGTCGCCGGCCTGGTCGAGCGCGGTTTGATCGCGGAGGCGGGTCGAGACGCCGAGGCGGCCGGCGCGATCCGCTACAAGACGACGCCTCTGTTCGAGCGCGTCTTCGGGCTCGAGTCCCTCGCGGCGCTACCGCGGCTCGAGGATCTCGGCGGCGAAGCGGACGAGATTCGGGTGCGACTCGAGGCTGTCGCCGAAAAGCGTCCGGCTTAGTCGGCCGTCAGCGAGGCGGCGGCGGACAGCACCTCGTCGACCAGCACGTCGAGGTCGCCCGAGGACGTGCGGTGATTCGTGAGGCACGCGCGCAGTGCGAAGCTGCCGTTGATGCTGGCGTTCGAGATGTAGACGCGGCCCCGCCTGTTCAGCGTGGTGAGGATCGAACGGTTGAGCTCGTCGACGTTCACCCCGTGATCCCCGCGCGCGCGGAAGCACACAACCGAAAGCTCGACCGGTGCCAGCAGCTCGAGCTCCGCGTGTTCCTGAATCTTCCGCGCGAGCTGCTGGGCCAGCTCGAGGTCTTCCCCGATCGACGCGCGATACGCGCCCATCCCGTGGTAGAGCAGCGACAGCCACGCTTTCAACGCTCGGAAGCGGCGTGAAAGCTCGAGCGATTCCTCGAAGAAGGCGAACGCTTCGAGCGGATCGTCGGCAAACGCGGTCACGTAGTCGTCGGTGTAGCTGAACGTACGACGGGCGAGATCGCGATCGCGGAAGAGCAGCAGGCCGCAGTCGACCGGCTGATAGAGCCACTTGTGCAGGTCGAAGGAGATCGTCTCGGCGACGCCGAGGAGGCCGATTCGTGCGGGATCAGCGAGAGCGGCGAGTCCGCCGTAGGCACCGTCCACGTGGAGGTGCAGCTCGTGCTCACGCGCGATCGAGGCGATCTCGCCCAGCGGGTCGATTGCGCCGGTGTTCACGGTTCCGGCACTCGCGACGACAGCGATCGGCTGCTTTCCGGCCCGCAAGTCCTCGGCGATCGCTTCCCTGAGCAGATCCGCCCGCAGCTTGCAGCGATCGTCGACACTCACGAGCCGCAGGTTCTCCCGCCCGAGACCGAGCAGCGCGACGGCCTTCGGGATCGACATGTGGACCTCGCTCGATGCGTAGACCACCGCCGGTCGTGCGCCGATCTCGTTCGCGGCGCATTTCGATTCGCGCGCCATCGCCAGTCCCATCAGGTTCGCCGAGGAGCCGCCGCCGCAGAAGCTGCCTGAGAATCCGTCGCAGCCGAGCTCGCGCGCGAGGTGGTCGACCAGAGCCCGCTCGATCGTCGCCGCCGCCGGCCCCGACCGCCACGACGTGACGTTTTGGTTCAGCGCTGACGCGAGAAAGTCGCCGAGCGCGGCGACCGGCTCTGCCGAGCCAAGGACGTACCCGAAGAAGCGGCCGTTCTGGGCACGGGAATGCTCGAGCAGCGCCGGGAGGAGCGCGAGCGCGTCGTGGCCGAGACCGGCTTCCGGAATGCCTCCTCCGAAGAGGTCGAGCAGCTGCGGGCCGGATGAGCTGGGAGCTATGTGCCGCAAGTCAAGCTCGTCGATCCAGCGACGAACAGCCTGGACGACCTCGCTGGTGAGATCTTCAAGCTCGGCCGAGTCGAGTTCGAGCGAACGCATCTCTCGCTAGACCCGGCGGATGATCTCTTCGGCCTCGTCCCGCGTGAAGGCGCGCAGCGTTTCGGTGTGCTCGGCGCCGTGACGCTGCAGCTTCATGATGATCTCGGCCGCGGTCTCGTCGTCTGGGGCCTCGAAGATCTCGACCACGTCGTAGCGGCCGAGCGTGACGTAGACACCGACGAGCGTGCCGCCCGCCTCCGCAATCGTCCGCTCGCCTTCCTCGATGCGGTCGCGCCAGGCCGGTAGCCCGGCGACGCCCTGGGAGGTCCAGCGCATCAGCGTCACGTAGTGCGGCACGCGGTCAATGATGACGGGCGCGGCTCGAGCGCGCTGCTTCTGTTGACGCGTGAACCAAAGGCGTCCCAACCTCCTCCCCAAGGCGAGCCTAACGAGCAAATTCGCGCTCATGGGTGACGCGGGTGTGACGGAAGCGAGAATTCGCTCGTGCGCTTGAACGCCTATCTCGCCAGGGCGGGAGTCGCTTCGCGGCGGAAGGCCGACGAGCTGATCAAGGCCGGCCGCGTCACCGTCAACGGCGAGCCGGGGCAGCTGAACACGTTCGTCTCGGGCCGCGACCGCGTCGAGCTCGACGGTTGGCCGCTCGAGAAGCAACGGCTCGCCCACCTGCTCCTCCACAAGCCGGCCGGAGTCGTCACGACGGCAAGCGATCCGCAAGGTCGACCCACTGTCGTCGAGCTCGTCGCAGACCATGAGACGCGCGTCGTCCCCGTCGGCCGGCTCGATGCCGACACGACCGGCGCGCTGCTGCTCACGAACGACGGCGAGCTCGCGCACCGACTCGCCCACCCCCGCTACGAGGTCGAGAAGGTGTACGAGGCGGAGGTCGAGGGCGACCCGAGCGACGAGACGCTCCGCCGCCTCGAGCGGGGCGTCGAGCTCGACGACGGCCGTACGGCACCCGCGCGCGCCAAACGCTTAGCCCCTTCCCGTGTCGAGCTCGCGCTGCACGAGGGCCGCAAGCACCAGGTCAAGCGGATGCTGGAAGCCGTAGGCCACCCGGTGACGCGTCTTCACCGCAGCCGCTACGCAGGTCTAAGCCTGGAAGGGGTCGAGCCCGGCGAATGGCGCGAGCTGGAGCCGGGCGAGGTAGCCCGGCTCCACTCGCTTAGCCGCAGTGAGGTCTAGCTGTTCGGAACGAACAGGGCGTCCAGCTGCCCGTCCTCGCCGGTCGACGAGTTCGGTGCGAGCGTCGGCCCTGGTTGCGGAGCCGTCAAGGTATGAGCCTGGACGGAGGTGAGCCACCAGCCGCCGCCGACCAGATTGCCCGCCCAGATGATTCCGGAGGACTCCCACTGGCCCGGCAGGGCCGGCGGCGTCGTGTTGACGCGGGCGACCGGCGTGAGCGAGCCGTCATTGAAGTCGTACCTGAGGATGCGGCTGTACTGAACCCGATTCGGGTTCTCGCGATCCTCCTGGATCATCAGGGATCGCGGTGAAGTGCCGAGGTTGTCCGGGTTCGCAAAATCGTCGACGGTCGAGTCGAGCACCAGCGTCACCGATGCCCGCTTCGGGTTCGACGGATTGATGTCGAGCCGGTAGATCCGGCCGTTGATGGTTGCCTCGCCCGCCTTGCTACCCGTGTCGGCGAAGTAGAGCCGTCCGGACTTCTGGAAAGCAAGGGCGGTGTCCTCGAGACGAGAGAACCTGAAGGCGCCTTTCGCCGTCGCCGCGGCCTTCAACGTGGCGTCGTTTGCGTTCTCTGCCTGCGAGATCGGCACGAACTCGCCTCGAACCGTGCTCCCCTTCGTCATTGTGAAGCCGGTCTGGGCCGGGTTGAGCGCGCGCCAGACGTAGAGGCTCCCGTGCGCGGGATTGCCCGAGACGGCGCTTTTCCACGAGTCCGCGATGTAGGCGAACAGGTACGAGGGCACGCCGGCGCGGAAGTTGTCCTCGGTCGAGACGAGCATGAACTTCTTGAACCCCGTCACGGGGACCACGTTCTCGTGCTCGAAGTGCCCGAACTGCGGTGTCTGTGTCCAGGCGCCGGTTTTGGCGTTCATCACGATCGAGCTGCCGTCGTGTCCGACCGGAATTGCCTCCTCGCCGGTGAGGTAGTACGGCGTCCCTTTGATTTTCGCCAGCGTTGCCGAGCAGAAGCGCTCGAAGAACTCCTGACCCGTGAAGAGGTACTGCGCACCCAGCACGCCGTGGGTCTTCCGGTTGATCGTCAGCTTCGAGATGCGGGCATCGACGCCCGGCGGCACGGCCGGGAAAGAGCGGCCGAGCTCGTGGTTCATCAAGACCTGCAGGCTGCCGCCGTCCTTGTAGGCCCCCAGCCCGTCCGGGATGCCCGTCATCTGATAGCCGCCGATCGTGTCGCCCGCCGAAAGAATCGGATCGACGGCAGCCCCGGGCGTCATCGGGACGAGGTAGGCCGGCTTCGCCGTCTTGAAGCCCGGGTTTTTCTTCGCCGGATCTTTCTTCGCGGATGAGGCGCTGCCCGCGATCGTGAGCGCCAACGCGCCGATGGCCGCGAGCGCCGTTATCCGTTTCATCAGAGTCTCCCCTTTCTCTGCTGGAACTCGAACTTCGGCGGCAGGCAAGCTATAGCCCCGGACGCCGTTCTTCAATCACGGGCCGCCACGCGGGACTGAGGCTCGGAGGGCTCGAGCCCGGCGCGTGGCGCGAGCTCGAGCCCTCCGACAGAATCGGCTCAGGACGAAGACGCTGTGCTAGCGCCGCAGACGCGTTGATGATGTCCTGCGCCGCCGAGGTCCAGGCCTTGATCTGATTCTCGCTCAGCTTGACGCTGTTGAACTGAGCGTCGTTGAGCCCGGTCCGGATCTCCGCTGCCAGCGTGTTCCGCTGCGCAGTCAGGGACTGGATCTGGCGTTCGATCGAGGTGTACTTGGTATCGCCGGCCGAGCTGCCGCTCGCGAGCGCGTTCGTCGACGCGGTGAGGGTATTCATCGAGAACTCACCGAACGATGCCATCAGCTGCTTGTACGTGCTCCCCAGCCTCTCGAGGCTCGGGTGATGGACGCGCAGGCTGACCGGGACCGCGTTCTCGTTCAGGATCTGCGTCACCGCGCGGCCGTCGGTCTCGTAGTCGTCCTTCAGGCCGAGCAGCGTCAGCATCGTCGGTCGCAGGTCGGTGTGGTCGGTCCAGACACTCCCAACGTCTCCCTCGTGCGAGACGCCCGGCCCGACGTAGCCGGCCCAGGTCGAGGCGATCTCGTCCTGGATGTCGCCGTGGTTCCAGGCGAAGCTCTGGCTCGTGCGCGGCGGGATGAACGCGCAGGCGTCGGGAGTCGCGCAGAGCGCCGGCGTCGCCCCGCCGGTCGCGAAGAAGAACCAGTCCGGATCCGCGAACAGCGTGAACGTCGGCGTCCGGAACGGGTCGGCCGTGACCATGTGCAGCGTCTTCTCCTCGACGGGGTCTGCGAGCGCCCGGGTAATCCCGGTGCCGTTGACGCCGTTGTAGCCGGGCTGGACCGCACCGGTATACGGGTTCAGCCAGCTCAGCTGCGCGCTCTCGCGCTCGAGGTTCCGGACGATCGCGTCCGTGCGATCACGGATCGGCTGCGCCGCCGTCCCGTTCACGTAGACCGTCGGAGCGTCGTCCGAGTGGACGCTGAACAGGGTGTTGTCGCCGAACTGCGTCTTGATCATCCGGCGCAGGTCGCCGTTGATCTCGCCGACACGGGTGTAGTTGCAACGAACATTGACGCCGTCGCATCCCGCGGGCGTCGGCTGGTCGCCGACGAAATGGTCGCCCTCGTCGACCGTGAACACGAACAGCGTGTTCGACTTGTTGATCCCGTCCGCGGCGAGGCGGTCGAAGAAGCGCTGGAAGGCGAGGTCGTAGTTCTGCAGCTGCTGGATGTAACCGTCCTCGCCGGGCCCGAAAGCGAAGTGGATGTTGCCCGCGGTGCCGTGGTCGTCGTGCGCGTCCGAGACGTACGCGTACGTGACCGGGATCCCGGCCTCCTGCATCTGCGCGACCCACGAGAGCGAGACCGTCGCCTCCATGCCGTCGAAGCCGGGGAAGCCGACGTGGCCGCTTGCGTCCTGGATCACGTTGCCGCCGAGGTCTGTCATCGCTGCCCCGGGCTTGATCACCGGATCGACGTTCTTTGCGCCGAAGAGCCCGTTGTAGCCGTTGTATCCGCCGGGTTCGTCGGGCAGCAGGTCCGGCCGGCCGTTGTTCGCCGTCGAGCAGATGGCGCTGTTGCGTGCGCAATGGACGCCGATGCCGACGAAGTCCGCGAACGCCTGGCCGGGATTCGATGCGACCTCGGCAGCTTCGGGCGAACCGGGACCGAAGACGGTTGGGATGTCGATCGCCGTGTTCTCGAGGATCGTGTTCGCGGTCGCGACGGCGCCGAAGTCACAGCCGCCAGTCGTGTAGGGAACCCACGGTGCCGGCGCGATCTTGCCGTTCTCGTTGATCATCTCCGGCGTCGTGTCAGTCGTGCTGCCTGCCGGATCGAAGAGCGGCGCTGTCCAGTACGCGAACGAGACGCCGGTCCGCGTCGTCCCGTCGGTCTTGAAGTAGCGGAAGCTGTTCGAAACCGGCTGCCCCATCCGATCCGGGTAGACGCCGGTCAAGGAAGTCAGGATCCCGGTGGCGGTGTGGGAGATCAGCGCCGTGTGATCGTTTGTCAGGAGCGTTCCGTTGCCGCGGATGAAGTTGAGCAGGTGCGGCATCTGCTCCAGGTCGGACGGGACGTTCGGGTTGTCCCGCCGGAAATGGGTGTTGTCGAACTGCACGTAGATCACGTGCTTGATGCCGTTGCCGAGCTCGCAAGTCCCGGCGGCAGCTGCTGTTGTTCTCCCTCTGCCGCGCGCGCTCGCGACGCTGACTGCGGTCGCCGCGACGAGCGCCAGGGCAATCGCGAGTGCGCCCGCGATCTTGACGCGCTTGCTCATTCTTTCCTCCTCCCCTCGGTGACCGGGGAAACCTATGCCTTCCGGACCGAAAAAGGAGTCCGATGAATCTCAAACCGGTAACGAGACGGAAACCGGCGTCCGAAGCTAGGGCCGCACGAAGCCCATCCGCTCGTACATCTGCTCGAGCGTGGGCTCGGCAGTCTCGCGCGCCTTCTCGGCGCCCCTGGCGAGCAGGCCGCGAAGCTCGGGCTCGTCGGCTCGCAGCTCCTCGTAGCGTGTACGAATCGGGTCGAGCAGCGCCACCACCGCCTCGGCCACGTCCTCCTTGAACGGCCCGTAACCGCCGCTGTCGTAGCGAGCCTCGAGCTCCGGGATCGCTTCGCCCGTCGCAACCGACATGATCTCCAGCAGGTTCGAGATGCCGGGTTTTTCCTCGGGGGCGTAGCGAACGTCGGTGCCCGAGTCGGTGACGGCGCTCTTCAGCTTCTTTCGGATCGTGTCGGGCGGGTCGGTGATCAGGACCTTCCCGGCCGCCTGGCTGTCCGTCGTCGACATCTTCCGCTCGGGCTCCTGGAGGTCCATGATCCGCCCGCCGGTCTCGGGGACCCGCGCCTCGGGGACCTTGAACGTCTCGCCGTAGCGGTGGTTGAAGCGCTCGGCGATGTCCCTCGCCAGCTCGAGATGCTGCTTCTGGTCGTCGCCGATCGGGACGAGGTCGGTTTGGTAGAGCAGGATGTCGCCGGCCATCAGTACGGGGTAGGTGAACAGCCCGGCGGAGACGAACTCCTGGCGTTCGCTCTTCTCTTTGAATTGGATCATGCGGCCCAACTGGCCGTAGCTCGCGACCGAGCTCAGCAGCCAGGCCGCCTCGGGGTGCGCGGTGACGTGGCTCTGGACGAAGACGGTCGAGCGGTCC
Organism: Actinomycetota bacterium; assembly: GCA_005888315.1. Lineage (GTDB taxonomy): Bacteria > Actinomycetota > Thermoleophilia > Gaiellales > Gaiellaceae > 13-2-20CM-68-14. The sequence goes on from VAWH01000023.1 coordinate 9,865, forward strand.
GGGTCTAGGCCGGTCGCGAAGAGGATCGCCGCGAGGTCGAGGGTCGACTCGTGCAGCTCCTTCGGCTCGTAGGCGGTGGTGATCGAATGGAGGTCGACGATGCAGAAGAAGGCTTCGCCTTCCTCTTGCGTGGCCGCGTATTGGCGGAAGCCTCCGGAGTAGTTGCCGAAGTGCTTCTCGCCCGTTGGCTGGATCCCGCTGAAAATCCGCATCGGTCTCGGGGTCAGTATCGCAACTACATTTTCGAGACCGATGACGACGAACGGATCACCGGAGCTGCTGATCGTGATGGGCGCAGGCGCGACCGCGGATCAGACCGAGCACGTGCTCGCGCGGCTGCAGGAGGCCGGCGTCTCGGCGCGCGTGCAGCGCGGGCGGGAGGCGACCGTGATCGGCGCGATCGGCGAGCGCGAGCTGCTGGCGACGCTGCCTCTCGAGGGCTATCCCGGCGTCGAGCAGGTGCTGCCGATCCTGAAGCCCTACAAGCTGGTCGCGCGCGAGGTCGCTCCCGATCCGACCCTGATCGAGGTCGACGGGAGGAAGATCGGCCAGGCTTGATCGCGGGCCCATGCTCGGTCGAGTACCGCGAGCAGACGCTGGAGGCGGCACGGGCGGTCGCCGACGCCGGCGCGACGATGCTGCGAGGCGGCGCCTTCAAGCCGCGCACCTCGCCGTACACGTTCCAGGGCCTCGGCGACGAAGCGCTCGCGATCCTGCGCGAGGCGCGCGAAGAGACCGGGCTGCCGGTCGTCACCGAGCTGATGGATCCGCGGCACGTCGAGGCGGTGCTCGACGCCGCCGACGTGATTCAGATCGGCGCGCGGAACAGTCAGAACTTCCTGCTGTTGGCGGAGGTCGGCCGGGCCGACAAGCCGGTCCTGCTGAAGCGGGGGCTCTCGTCGTCGGTCGAGGAGCTGCTGATGGCCGCCGAGTACGTGGCCAAGGAGGGGAACGAGCGGATCATCCTCTGCGAGCGGGGGATCAAGACCTTCGAGACCGCGACGCGCTACACGCTCGACCTGGGGGCGGTGGCGGTGCTGAAGCAGGAGACGCATCTGCCCGTGATCGTCGATCCGTCGCACGCGGCCGGGAAGCGCGAGTTCGTTCTCCCACTGGCGCGCGCGGCGGCCGCGGTCGGCGCCGACGGAATCATCGTCGAGACGCATCCGCGGCCCGAGGAGGCGCTCTCGGACGGGCCGCAGCAGATCCCGACCGCGGAGTTCGCCGAGTTCGCGCGCCAGGTCGAGGGCATCGTGGCGCTGATGGGCAAGCAGATCGGCTGAGCTTTTCGAACCGGTTTTTGGGAACTGGTTGAGGAGCGTCGTACTCTTAGCGCATGCCCATCTGCGCCACCTGCGGTCAGGCGAACCCCGACGTAGCCCGTTTCTGCCTCGCTTGCGGGGCTGCGCTCGGCGTGGACGAAGCGGCGCCCAACGAGGAGCGCCGGTTCATCAGCGTCCTGTTCGTCGACCTCGTCGGCTTCACCGCGCGCGCCGAGAAGCTCGATCCGGAGGACGTGCGGGCGATCCTGACCCCGTACCACGAGACGGTTCGCCGGGAGATCGAGTCGTTCGGCGGAGTGGTCGAGAAGTTCGTCGGCGACGCCGTGATGAGCGTCTTCGGCGCGCCGATGGCCTACGGAGACGACGCGGAGCGCGCCGTCCGAGCCGCCCTGGCCGTCCGGGACAGCGTGCAGGCACTGAATAACGGCGACGGCCGGTTGGATCTCCAGATCCGGATCGCCGTCAACACCGGCGAGGCCCTCGTCTCGCTCGGTGCGCGTCCCAGCATGGGCGAGTCGATGGTCGCAGGCGACGTCGTCAACACTGCTTCCCGGCTGCAATCGGCGGCGCCGGTCAACGGGATCATCGTCGGCGAGGAGACGTACGCCTCCACACGCGACGCGATCAAATACGAGCCGATGCCGCCAGTCGAGGCGAAGGGCAAGGCGGCCGTCGTCCAGGCCTGGGTGGCGGGCGAAGCGCTGTTCCCGGCCGGCGAACGCACGGTCTCTCGCGGGCCGCTCGTTGGTCGCGGGCGAGAGCTCGGCGTCCTTCAGGGCATCTGGCAACGAGTCGCCGACGAGCGGACGCCGCACCTGGTCACGATCTTCGGCCCCGCCGGGGTGGGGAAGACCCGGCTCGGGATCGAGTTCGGCCGAGCCGTGAGCGAGCTAGACGGACGCACCGTCCGGGGGCGCTCGCTCCCTTATCGCGACAGCAGCGCCTACGGCGCCTTTGCCGCCCAGGTCAAGCAGTTCTGCGGCATCTTCGAGAGCGATCCGATCGAGACCGCCCTGGAGAAACTGCATGCGGAGGCCGCCAATCTGCTCGGACCGTCGGAGTCCCAGGAGGTGGCCGGCCACCTCGCAATCCTGCTCGGCCTCGACCGCGAAGGCTCGGTCGCCGATCGCGAGACCCTGTTCTTCTCGGTCCGGCGCTTCATCGAAGCGGTTGCCGGTGACCGGCCGACGATGCTGGTGTTCGAGGACGTGCATTGGGCCGACAGCAGCCTCCTCGACCTGATCGAGCTGCTGGCCGCGAGGCTCCGCGACCTGCCGATCCTCGTGCTCGCTCTCGCGCGCCCTGACCTGCTCGATGCCAGGCCCGGCTGGGGAGGGGGGCTGCCCGCTTACACGGCACTTCCGCTCGATCAGCTGAAGGAGTCCGAGGCCCGAGAGCTCGCGATCCATCTCCTCGGCAAGCTGGAGGACCGCGCCCGCGCAGAGCGGGCGGCCCTGCTTGCCGAGACCGGCGAGGGAAATCCGCTCTTCATCGAGCAGCTCGTCGCGGCCATGACCGAGGCGCCGGGCAACGACTCGGCCCTGCCGACGACGGTTCGGGGAATTGTTGCGGCTCGCCTCGATGCGCTGCCCGCGGCCGAGCGTGCCGTCCTGCTCGATGCCGCGGTCGGCGGCAAGGTGTTCTGGCGCGGCGCGCTCGAGCGGACGTGCGAGGACCCCGCTCGACTCCCTGCGCTGCTCGGCGCCCTCGAGGGACGCGACCTGATCCGGCGGCAGACCGTCTCGGCGATCGAAGGCGACCAGCAGTTCATGTTCAAGCACGTGCTGATCCGGGATGTGGCGTATGACCTACTGCCGCGAGCGCGGAAGCGCGAGCGCCACGCCCAGATTGCGGAGTTCCTCCAGGAAGTAACCTCAGAGACCGGCGAGGCTGCCGCCGCGCTGGCGCGCCATTGGCGCGGCGCCGGCGAGAGCGAGCGCGCGATCGACCACCTCCTAACCGCGGCGGAGGAAGCCGAACGCGGCTGGGCCAAGGACCGCGCGGTCGCGTTCTACCGCGAGGCGCTCGAGCTCCTGCCGGAGGACGACGGTGACCGGCGAAACAACGTCAAGCGACGCCTCGCGATCGCCCACACAGCGGCGTATCACGTGAGGGACGCGCGCTTGCTCCAGCTCGAGGGCGACTAGGCCGGCAAAGGCGGGAAATCGGCAGGCGTCACATCGCCTGCGATCTCCATGACGTCGTCGATCGTGTGCTGTCCGAGGCGTTCGCCGTGCTTTCTCACCGTCTCCTCGTCAGGCGCCGCGTAGACGCAGAACGTCCTGACGGTGCCGGTGTCGCCGACGATGACGTGGCTGTGTTCCCAAGTGATTTCGGGAAACTCCTCTTCTACGACCTCTCGCGAGCGCCGGCCGACGTTCGGCATCGCGTCCTCGCTTACTTCGAAGCTTCTGACGATCAGGTATCTCGGCATGGGCGCCATTCTAGGGGGATAGCCTGAGCTAATGGAAGTGCGGCGGTTGGCGGTGGTCGGCACGGGCCTGATCGGCGCGTCCGTGGCGCTTGCCGCCAAGCGCGGCGGCCGAACCGGCGTGATCGGCTACGACGTCGAGCCGGAGGCTCTTTCTTCCGCGCTTCGGCGCGGGGCGGTCGATGGAAGGGCGGGCTCGCTCGGGGAGGCGGTGGCCGAAGCCGACCTCGCGGTCGTCGCGGCCCCGGTGGCGCAGCTCGCGTCCCAGGTGCGGGCCGTCCTCGAGGCGAGCCCCGAGCGTTGCACGGTCACGGACGTCGGCTCGACCAAGGTTGGAGTCTGCTCCGCCGCCCTCGGCTCCGGCCGGTTCGTCGGCGGCCATCCGGTCTGCGGCTCGGAGGCGCGCGGAGCCGAGCATGCGAGCGCGGAGCTCTTCGACGGCGCGACCTGGTTCCTGACGCCGCTCGCGGCGACCGAGCCCGAGCGCCACCGGCTCGTGCACGGCTTCGTCTCGTCGCTCGGGGCGAGGCCCGTCGCGGTCGACCCGGTCGCACATGACCGGCTTGTGGCGCTGACGAGCCACCTGCCGCACGCGCTCGCCAACCTACTCGTCAATCAAGCCGGCACGAGCCGGATCGACGGACACGAGCCGCTCGCGGCGGCGGGCGGCTCCCTGCGCGACATGACCCGCGTCGCGGGCGCGAACCCGCGGATCTGGATCGACATCTTCCTCGACAACGCAGGCCCCGTGCGCGAAGCGCTCGGCGAGCACCGAAAGCAGCTCGAGCGCCTCGAGCAGGCGCTCGCGAACGGAGACGCCGGGTTTCTGGCCAAGTGGATCGGCGAGGCGGCGGGCAACCGGCAGCGGATGCTGGCGGACGCCTATCCGGATCCCGGCGCGCTCCAGCAGCTGCGCATCCACGTTCCCGACCGGCCAGGGGTGCTCGCCGGGATCACACAGGCGCTCGGCGCCGAACGAATCAACATCGAGGACTTCGAGCTGCAGCACATGTCGCCCGAGCGCGGCGGCACGCTGACGGTGCTGATCACGGGCGAGGACGAGGCGCGGCGCGCGGCCGAGCTGCTGGAGGCGCAGGGCTACGGCGTCGTGGTCACGCCCGTGCTCGGCGAGCGGTGACGCGCGTCGAGCCCGCAGCGGCCCTGGTCGGCGACCTGGCCGTGCCCGCCGTGAAGGGGATCTGTCAGCGTGGCGCGCTACTCGCGGCGATCGCGGACGGCGAGAGCGAGCTTCGGAACTTCGGCCACGCCGCGGACACCAACGCGGCGCTCGAGGCGGTGCGCGCGCTCGGCGCCGAAGTGCGCGAGCCGGAGGAGGGAACCGTCCGGATCGGGGGGCGCGGCCTGCGCGGGCTGGTTTCGCCTGCAAGACCGATCGATTGCGGCAACGCCGGCACCGTGCTCCGCCTGCTCAGCGGGATCCTGGCGGGACAGGACGGCCGCTTCGAGCTCGTCGGCGACGAGTCGCTCTCGTCGCGCCCGGTGCGCGTCGACGAGCCGCTGCGGCAGATGGGCGCGAGCGTGGAGACGAACGAGGGCCGGCCGCCGGTGATGATCGAAGGCGCGAGGCTGCGGCCGATCCGCTACGAGTTGCCGGTCGCGAGCGCGCAGCTGAAGTCCGCCGTCCTGCTCGCGGGGCTGCTCGCCGAGGACGGCCCGACGACCGTGATCGAGCGCACCCCCTCGCGCGACCACACCGAGCGGCTACTGCGCTCGCTCGGCCTCAGGCTCACGCGCGCCGGTGCCGAGATCCGTGTCTGGCCGGCCGAGCGGATCCCGCCGCTCTCGCTCGAGATTCCTGGCGACTTCTCCTCGGCGGCGCCGTTCGTCGTTGCCGCGACGCTGCTTTCGGGCTCGAACCTGCGCATTCACGACGTCGACGTCAACCCGACCCGCACCGGCTTGCTCGACGTGCTCGAGCGAATGGGCGCCCGCATCGCGGTCTTCAACCGCCGCAGCGCAAACGGTGAGCCCGTCGCCGACCTGGAGGTCCGCGCGGCGCCGCTGCTCGCGACCTCGATCGCGGCGGAGGAGGTGCCCAGGCTCGTCGACGAGCTGCCCTTGTTTGCCCTGGCCGCCTCTCACGCGCGCGGCGAGAGCGTCGTCAAGGGCGCATGGGAGCTGCGCGTGAAGGAAACGGACCGCATCGAAACGGTGACGAATTCGCTCCGGGCCCTGGGCGTCCGCATCACGGCGAGCGAAGATGGCTTCCGGATTCGTGGTGTTCCCGCCCGCCCCCGAGGGGGAGCAATGGCCTCGAGCGGCGACCACAGGATCGCGATGCTCGGGGCCGTCGCGGGCGCGGTTTCGAAGGAAGGTGTCGAGATCGAGGACGCGCAAGCCGTCGCTGTAAGCTTCCCCGGGTTTTTCGAGCTGCTCGAGTCGGTCACACAGCGATGATCGTTGCCATTGACGGGCCCGCGGGAGCGGGCAAGAGCACGGTCGCCCGCCGGCTCGCGGAGCGGCTGGGCTACCGCTACCTCGACACCGGGGCGATGTACCGGGCGCTGACATGGCTGGCGATGACGCGCGACATCGACCTCGGCGCCGGCGAGAAGCTCGGCGCGCTCGCCGACGAGAACCCGATCGCGCTCGACGAGGACGGTCGCGTCTGGATCGACGACACCGACGTCACCGCGGCGATCCGCAAGTCCCGGATCGACCGCGTCGTCCCGGTCGTCGCGCGCCATCCCGCGGTTCGGGCGATCATGCGGGCGCGCCAGCGCGAGCTGGCTGAGGTCGGCGACGCGGTGATCGAGGGGCGCGACATCGGCACGGTCGTCTGCCCCGGCGCCGACGTCAAGGTCTACTTGAACGCTGAGCGTCAGACCCGGGCGGAGCGCCGGCTCGCCGAGCGCCCGGAGATCGGCGCCGATGCCCTCGCGACCGACCTCCGCCTGCGTGACCAGAGCGACGCCGAGCGGATGATGCCGGCGGACGACGCGATCCAGATCGACACGACCGAGCTCGACGTCGAGGACGTCGTCTCGCGCATCGAGCAGCTCGTCCGCGAACGCCAACCAGCATGAGCGACGAAAACGGCGCGCCCACCGAGGCCGCGCTACTCGGGACAGTGGCGATCGTCGGCTTCCCCAACGTCGGCAAGTCGACGCTCGTCAACCGGCTGACGGAGTCTCGCGCTGCCGTCGTCCATGAGACGCCGGGCGTCACGCGCGATCGCAAGGAGCTCGTCTGCGAGTGGAACGGCAAGCGCTTTCTGCTGATCGACACCGGCGGGGTCGACATCGCCGGCAAGGATCCGATCACGCGCTCGATCGCCGAGCAGGCGAGGGCGGCGGTCGAGGAGGCCGACCTCGTGGTCTTCCTGACCGACGCACGTGCGGGGATCACGCCCGGGGACGAGGAGCTCGCCCAGATCCTCCGCGCGGCGCACAAGCCGGTGCTGCTCGTCGCGAACAAGATCGACGATCCCGACCAGGACGCGCTGGCATTCGAGTTCCACCGGCTCGGTCTCGGTGACCCGGTCCCGCTCTCGGCGGCGCATGGCCACGGCACCGGCGACCTGCTCGACACGATCGTGACGCGGCTGCCCGGCCGCGGCAGGCCCGCGGCCTCGGAGCAGGCGATCCGGGTGGCGATCCTCGGCCGCCCGAACGTCGGCAAGTCGAGCCTGCTGAACGCGCTGCTCGGTGAGGAACGTGTGATCGTCTCCGAGGTGCCGGGTACGACGCGCGACGCGATCGACACGATCTTCCGGCGGGGTGAGCGGGAGTTCGTCTTCATCGACACCGCCGGTCTGCGCCGCAAGCGCCGCCAGCGGCAGGGGATCGAGTACTACTCGGAGCTGCGCGCGCTCGCGGCCGCGGAGCGCGCCGACGTGGCGCTCGTGCTCGTCGACGCCGGCGAGGGCGTCGTCGATCAGGACCTGACGGTCGCGGACGTCGCGCGGAAGGCGCAATGCGCGACGATCGCCGTCCTCTCGAAATGGGATATCTCCGAGGTCGAGATCGAGGACGTCAAGGCCAGGCTCGGCGAGCGGCTTCGCCAGCGGCCGCCGGTGCTGACCGTGTCGGCGAAGACGGGGCGTGGCATCGCCAGGCTGCTCGACCGGATCGAGACGCAGTTCGACAAGCATTCGGCGCGGATCCCGACCGGGGAGCTGAATCGCTTCCTCGCCGAGTTGCGGGAGACCCGCGAGGCCCCGGCGCGGAACGGGCGGCGCCTCAACCTGCTCTACGGCACTCAGGTCCGCGCGCGGCCGCCGCGTTTCCGCTTCTTCGTCAACGATCCCTCGCTCGTGACGCGCGACTACGGCTACTGGGTCGAGAATCAGCTCCGCGACCGCTTCGAGCTGCAGGGCGTGCCGGTCGCGATCGACTTCGTGCGCCGGAGTTGAGCGACCACGTCCTGGGTGGGACGGGTCTGCCGGTCAGCCGACTGGGGCTCGGCCTCGCTGCGCTGGGCCGGCCCGGGTACATCAACATCGGTCACTGCGACGACCTCGGTGCTCAAAAGGACGTCGCCACCCTCGAGCGCGAGGCGCACGCGGTTCTCGACGCCGCGTATGCCGGAGGCATCCGGTACTTCGACGCCGCCCGCTCCTACGGCAAGGCGGAGGAGTTCCTCGCTTCCTGGCTCGAGCGCCGCGGGCTCCCGCCCGGGGCAGTGACCGTCGGCTCGAAGTGGGGGTACACCTACACCGCCGACTGGCGCGTCGACGCCGAGGTGCACGAGGTCAAAGACCTCTCGCTCGCCACGCTACGGCGGCAGCTCGCCGAGAGCCGCTGCCTGCTGGGCGCGCACCTCCGGCTCTACCAGATCCACTCGGCCACGCTCGAGAGCGGAGTTCTTGAAGACGGAACGGTGCTCGACGAGCTCGCCCACCTCCGCGAAACGGGTCTCGCGATCGGGCTGACCGTCACCGGCTCGAGCCAGCGCGAGACGATCGAGCGCGCCCTCGACGTCGGGATCTTCGACACCGTGCAGGCGACCTGGAATCTGCTCGAACGCTCGGCTTCTCCGGCGCTGGCCGCAGCTCACGCTGCCGGCCTCGGCGTGATCGTCAAGGAGGCGCTTGCCAACGGACGGCTCACGGCGCGTGGCGACGTCGCGCCTTTGCAGGAGCTGGCGAAGCGCTTGGGGACGACCCCCGACGCGCTCGCCCTCGCGGCCGTTCTCTCGCAGCCGTGGGCCGATGTCGTCCTCAGCGGCGCTGCGACCGTCGACACGCTGAGCAGCAACCTCAGAGCGCTGGAGCTCGACCTGGACGCCGAGCTCGCCCCGGAGCTGGCGCGGCTCGCCGAGGTTCCGGCTCGTTACTGGCAGGAGCGCGCCGCGCTCACGTGGAACTAGCCCCGAGCCTTCGAGGCCCGACGGAGCTCGAACCGGTTCTCGCTGCGGCTCAGCAGCCTGGCGATGTTGGCCCGATGCAGCACGAAGATCGCGACAGCCGCGCCGGCCGTGAAGGCCACGACCGGCCAGGAGGCACCGAAGAGAAGCGCGAAGAGGGGAAGGGTCGTGGCCGACACCATCGAGGCGACCGATGTGTAGCGGGTCGCGAGGAAAGCGCACACCCAGACGATTGCGGCGGCGAGCGTGGCCAGCGGCACCAGCGCCAGGGCGACGCCACCGGTCGTCGCGACGATCTTGCCGCCGCGGCTGAAGCCGATGAAGAGCGGCCGCCAGTGCCCGACCATCGCGGCGATTCCGGCCAGGAGGCCGACGAGGTCGCCGCCGAGCCAGAGCCCGAGGAGCGCCGCTGCGAAGCCCTTGGCGATGTCGAGCAGGGCCACCCCGAGGCCGATCTTGAAGCCGAGGGTGCGCCAGACATTCGCCGCTCCGGTGCTGCCGCTCCCGACTTTTCGAATATTGACGCCTCTGAGAATCCGCGGTAGCCAGTAGCCCCAGGGCATGCTGCCGAGGGCATAACCGGTCAGGATCAGGAGAACTTCCTTCATCAGAAAACCCAGCCTCCGCGATTCTACGAAGTGGGCTGCGAATTAGCTGGCTCTCGAGCGGGGACTAGGCCCTGCTCCACCCACCAGTCGATCGTCCGGCGGAGCGTCTCCTCGATCGGGGTGTAGCGCAACCCCAGCTCGCGAGCCGCCTTCGACCCGTCGTAGGCGTGACCGTGGGTGATCGTGCGCGCCAGCTCTCGACAGATGCGAGGCGAGCCTCGCCGGAGCCACGCAACGGCCTCGACCGCGGTCGCCAGCACCATTGCGAGCGAGGGCCTCAGGGTGCGCACCGGCTGCTCGACGCCCGCGAGGTTGCCCAGCAGCGCGAGCCCTTCTCGAACGGTCAGCGTTGCGCCGCTGAGGACGTAGCGCTCCCCCGGCTTCCCTTTGGACGCGGCCAGGAGATGGCCCGTCGTGCAGTCGGCGATGTCGATCAGGCTCAGCGTCGAGTCGACCACCGCCTTGAGCCGCCCGTTCAGGTAGTCGAGCAGCAGCTTGGTCGAGCCCGTCGCGCGCCCCGGTCCCTGCACGGAAGCGGGGTTCACGCACACAACCTCGATCCCCGTCTCCTCCGCCGCCGCGAGCACGGCGCGCTCGGCCTTGAACTTCGAGCGCTCGTAGTCGGAGAGAAAAGAGCCGCGGTGAGGGGACTCCTCGTTCCCGACCGTCCCTTTTCTTTCTCCCAACGTTGCCGCCGACGAGGTGTACACGACCCGTCGGACCTCGGCTCGCGCGGCGGCCCGGACGACGTTCTCCGAGCCCCGGACGTTGACCTCGAACATCGCGGAGGGATCCCGAACGCAGAAGGCGTTGGCACCGGCGGCGTGGTAGACGACGTTGCAGCCGCGCATGACAGACGCCAGCGCCTCGAGATCGAGCACGTCACCGCGTACGGGCTCCGCGCCGAGCTCGCCGAGCGCGCGGGCAGAGACCTCCGACCGGGCCAGCGCCCTGACGGGCTCGTCGGCTCCGAGCAGCCGCTCGAGGATCGCCCGGCCGACGAAGCCCGTGCCGCCGGTGACGAGAACCGGGCCGCTCATCGTGGCGCTAGCGCACGTCCTCTGAGAGGGCCGACGAGAAACGGGCGATGTACTCGACAGCCGACATCACCGTGATCGCGGCGGCGGCGATCATCGCCCACTCGTCGAGGCGGAGCGGCCCGATGTCGCCACTCCAGCGGACGATCGCCAGGAAGATCGCGACGAACTGGACGTTCGTCTTAAGCTTCCCCCAGATCGACGGCGGGAAGACGGTGCCGTCGGCTGCGACCACCCCCCGTAGTCCCAGGATCAACAGCTCGCGCCCGACGATGATCGCGGCGATCCAGGCCGAAGCGCGGTCGACGTCGACGAGTGCGATCAGCGCGCCGGTGACGAGCAGCTTGTCGGCCGTCGTATCCAGAAACGAGCCGAGCTTGGTCGTCACCGCCCACCGCCGCGCCAGGTAACCGTCGACGAAGTCGGTCGAGGCCGCGACCGCGAACAGGATCGCGGCGGCCGTGTAGGCGGAGCCGTGGTCCGGGCCGGCAAGGATCAGGGCCATCACCGCCGGGACCGCCAGAATGCGCGCGCCGGTGAGCGCCGGGAGCAGCGATCTCGGTGCGGCGGTCCGGGCAATCACAGGGCCGCGCTCCGCGACGGGATCTCCTTGTGCGCGACGAGGGCGCGGACCTCGGCCGCAGAGGAGAGCTCCAGAGCCTGCTCGGTCAGCTCGCGAGCAGCCTCGGTGTCGATGCTTCGGACGGCCTGCTTGATGGCCGGAATCGCCGGCGCGTTCGCGCTGAGCTCGGCGATACCGAGGCCCACCAGGACGGGCACGGCTACCGGGTCGGAAGCCAACTCGCCGCAGACACCCGCCCATTTCCCACCCTCTTTCGCCGCCTCGGCGACGATCCGGACCAGGCGCAGGACGGAAGGGTGCAGGCCGTCCGCCAGTCCGGCGACCGCGGCGTTCCCTCGCTCCGCCGCCATCGTGTACTGGACGAGGTCGTTTGTCCCGAGTGAGAAGAAGTCGATCTCGGGCGCGAACTGCTCGGCGGCGAGCGCGGCCGCCGGCACCTCGATCATCACCCCCACCTCGAGCTCCTCCGGGGTCGCCGCACCGGCCTGCTCGAGCCCAGCGTGTACGTCGGCGAGCACGGCCTTGGCCTGCCTGAGCTCCTCGAGCGTCGCCACCATCGGGAACATCACCTTCAGCGGATACTCCGCCGCCGTCCGCAGCACGGCCCGTAGCTGCGTCGCCAGGAGCTCGGGCTGCTCGAGCGCCAGCCTGATTCCCCTCACTCCGAGGAATGGGTTCGCCTCGTGCTCGAGTGGGAGGTAGGGGAGTGGCTTGTCCGCGCCGACGTCGAGCGTGCGAAGGATGAGCGGCCGCCCCTCCAGGCCCTCGGCGATGCTCTTGTAGGCCGCGTACTGCTCGTCCTCGCTCGGCATCGAATCCCGCTCGAGGAAGAGAAACTCGGTGCGCAGAAGGCCCACACCCTCGGCGCCGTTCTCGATCGCGGCGGGCACATCGTCGGGAGAGCCGATGTTGGCGACGACCTCGATCCGGCGCCCGTCCTTGGTCACCGCCGGCTCGGCAGCGGCGGCCCGAGCAGTTCGAGTCGCCTGCTCACGCGCAGCGGCACGTCGCTCGTATTCGGCGGCGAGCTCCTCGGCAGGCTCGACGTAGATGATGCCGGCATCCCCGTCCAGGAGCAGTGCGGTGCCCTCGGGCACGCTCAGTAGGCCCTCGCCGAGCCCGACGGCCGCCGGAATCCCAAGCGAGCGGGCGAGGATCGCGCTGTGCGACGTCGGGCTGCCGGCGACCGTCGCGATGCCGAGCGTTAGCTCCCGGTCGAGCGAGGCGGTGTCTGCGGGAGTCAGGTCGGTCGCGACCACGATCCCTGTTGCGCTCAAGATTGCCACCGCCGTGTTCCCTGTCAGCGCGGCGACGACCTGGCGGGCCACGCCCTTCAGATCCTCGGCGCGGGCCTCCAGGTATTCGTCGTCGAGACCGCGGTAGTCGGCGGCGACCGTCCCGGCCGCGTCATGCCACGCCTCGGCGGCGTTTTTGCCCTCTTCGAAGATCGCGCGCCTCGCGGGGTCCAGCAGCGCTTCGTCGTCGAGGAAGAGGAGATGAGCGTCGAAGATGGCCGCGCTGTACTCGCCGGCTTTGGCAGCGACCGAATCCCGGGCGGCGCGGATCTCGGCCCGCACCTGCTCCAGTGCTCCATTCAGTGCCTTCCACTCGGCCTCGGGATCGCCTGACGAGCCGGTCGGAATCTCGGGATCCACGGGGTGGAAGTGGCGGGCCGGCCCGGAGACGATCCCCGGTGCTCCAGGTAGGCCGGTGAGCGCATTCCCCGCGTCCTGCGCCGGCGCGGCCGACCGAACCGGGATGGGCGGCGCGGGCCGTGCGGCCTCCTCGTCGAAATCGCGCCCCGCAAGGTCGGCGAGCGCGTCGAGCGCGGCCGCCGCCTGGGGTCCATGCGCGGAGACGAGGATTTCGTGCCCCTGGCGGATGCCGAGAGTCGCCAGCCCGTTGAGGCTGCGCCCGTTGGCGGGACCGCGCCCGCTCGTCAGGTTCATGACCTGGACGTTCGCGTCGAAGCCCGCGGCGGTCTGGACGAAGCGGGCGGCCGGGCGAGCGTGCAGGCCGAGTGGATTGCGTACGTCGAGCCGGAGCGTCAGCCCCTCCTCCAGCGGAGGCGCGGTGCCTGCCGGGCCCTCGGCCTCGGGCCCGCCGGCGCCGAGCTGTGCGGTCTTCCCCTGCAGCCCGCCGCGCGCTTCCTTCGCGACCTCTGCGAGTGGCTCGCCGAGCCGCGCGGCTACCGCCGCGGCCACGGCTCCCTCGACGAGCGGGGCCTCACACAGGAGCACCGACTCGCGCTGCTCCGGCGTCAGGAAGTCGAGCGCGGTCTCGGCGCTCAGGACGGCGCTCCCGAGATCCATCAGCACGAGCACGCCGTCGCCGGAGTCGGCCCGGTCGATTGCCTCCATGACGCGAACCGCGTCGGTGCCGAGTGCCCCTTCTTCGGCCATGCCCCCGGCCAGCTCGAGCTTCACGTCGGGGCCGGCCATCTCCGCCGCCAGCTCGCGGACGCCCTCGGCCAGCGTGCCGCTATGCGAGACGATCACGATTCCGACCACGACTATTTAGGCCGCCCCGAGCCCGTAGGCGCGGTGGAGGAGCTCGACGGGGTGGACGGCGTGCATCCCCGAACCGTGCTCGATCTGCCAGCGGCAGGTCTCGCTGTCGCAGGCGGCGACGTCGCCGTTCGACTCTCGGAGCTGGCTGAAGAGGCGTTCGCCCACCGTCATCGAGATCTCGTACTTCTCCTTCTTCAGCCCATACGTGCCGGCGATGCCGCAACAGTCGGCGTCGAGCTCGATCGCACGTAGCCCGGGGATCAGGGCGAGGAGGTCGAGCGCCGGCTTGCCGATCCCGTGGCCCTGCTGCTGACACGGGGCGTGGTAGGGCACGGTCAATTCCAGCGGCTTGAAATCCGTGCGGAGCTCGCCGCGCCCATGCAGCAGGAACAGGAACTCGGACAGGTCGTACATCGACTCGCTCACCACCGCCACGTCTTCATCTTCGACATCGAGGATCTCGCGCGCCTCGCGCTTCAGCATCAGCCCGCAGCTCGTCGAGTTGGAGACGATCGCGCAGCCTTCCCGCGCGTAGGGCGCGAGGTTCGCGGCCAGCCGCTGCACGTAGGCGCGCGCGGCCGGAAAGTTTCCGTTCGACTGGAGCGGGAGGCCGCAGCAGTCCTGGGGAGGGACTACGACGTGAAAGCCGTTGTGCTCGAGCACTTCCACCGTCATCTGCCCGACGGCGGGCTCGTAGTAGTTGGTGCCGCAGGCATGGAAGTAGACGATCGTCCGCCCGGCCGCGGGGCTGACGTGCTTCCGTGCCCAGCGCTGGAAGGTTCGGCCCGCGAAGAGCGGGAGCGCGGCATCGCGGTGAATTCCGAGGAGGCGCTCGCCCAGGCGCCGCAGCACTCGGTTGCGCAAGGTCCAGTTTGCGAGCGGCGCAACGGGTGTCCCGAGTCGTCCGACCACGCTCGGCCGGGCGATCAGCTGGTTGCGCAACGGGATGCCGCGCTCCTCCCAGAGCTGCGCCCGCGCCTGCGAGTTGATCTCGGCGATCTTCACTCCGTGCGGGCACACCTGGGTGCAGATCCCGCAGCCCGAGCAGTAGTCGACTGAGATGTCGGGGGAGCTGCCGGTCCGGCGGAACCGCTCCGCCTGGGGCCCGACGTACTTCGGACCGGGGAAGAGCGGCGTCGCCTGCGAGTAAGGGCAGAACGACTCGCAGATCGTGCACTTGACGCAGTGGTCGAGGGAGTCGCGTACGAGCACTAGGACGCCTCGAGAATCGCGGAGGCCGCAGCGTATCCCGACGCCAGGCTGAGGCCGTTGCCGGAGGCCTCCCGCCACGGGACCGCACCGCTGAGGGTCGCGCCCACGGCATGGAGGTTCTCGTAGACCGGCGTGCCCTCGCCGTCGATGGGGCGGCTGCTCGCGTCGACGGCAACGCCCGCGCGCGAGATTGCGTGCTCGTCGAAGTAGCCCCGCTCGAAGCGCGGCTCTTCCGGCCCCGGCAGGCCCGCGACGGGCAGATCGAAGACGGGCTCTCGGACCTCGCCGGACGAATCCAGCTGCAGGCCGCCCGAGGCGAAGCCGCCGGTGGCGAGCACGAACGAATTTGCCCGATAGGTGAGCGGACGGCCTGCGGTATGTGCAACCACGCCCTCGAGGCGGTTGCCGCTGCCTTCGGCGCCGGCGACGGTCGTTCCGACCACCAGACGGGCTCCCCGGCGGCGCAGGGCCCCGGTCATCGTCTCGTACAGGCGGATCCCCGGGACCGAGGGCGGCAGCGTCGCCACCTCGAACACCGAGTGCCCGAGCCTGGTCTCGAGCTCCTGCCAGACCTTCCGCGCGCCTTCGAGACCGAGCACGGCCGGGAAGCCGACGATCTCGCCCGGCATGAGGTGACGCCCGAGCTCCGCAAGAACCGACTCGCGAAAATCGGCCCGCTCGAAGCGCCGGGCGAACCCTGTGGCGCTGACGTCGCGCGCGACGCCGAGCGGCGGCGAAAGCTCGACGACCCGGGTGGTGACGGCCGCTCCACCCGGGAGCGGAGTCCGAGCGAGGTTGTCGGCAAGATAGGCGGGGAAGAAATCCTTGAGCCCGCGGAAGCCGACGAAGATGAAACGGCCACCCTGGCGCAGGTCGGCAGCGGCCATCGTCTCCGGCACCAGCGCTGTGGGCTTGGCGACGCCGACCGCTGTCGGGACGAGCAAATTCTGGTCGAGACCGCCTCGATAGCCGTGGTCGGACAGGCAAGCCTTGAACCAGTCGAGACTCGCACGGATCAGATCGATCGAAAGGCGACGGTAGGGGTGTTGGGGGTTCGCGTCGGCGAATTCGGGCAGTGTCCGCGCCGGGCTATCGACAGGACCATCGTCATAGCCAAGGACATCGATCGTCGCGGGCGCGAGGTGGGTGGCGCCGACGCCCTTGGCGAGGACAGCCACCCGTTGCCCCTCTTCCGCGAGCCGCAAAGCCGCCGTCAGCCCCGCGAGGCCGGCGCCGATCACGACGGCGTCGTAGCTCGCAGGAACGAGCCGCCCGTGAGCCTCGTTCATTCGGGCAGGTGCCCGACGGCTAGGAGTCCCTGGAAGATCCAGTCGTCGAGGCGGGCCTGTCGGAGCTGGTCGCCGTAGAGGATCGGCTGCACGCCTTTCCACCGCTCCTGGAGAAAGTCCACGAGAGAGGCATTCGCGGCCTGGTGGTCGAGGTGCTCGAAGGCATGGAGGATGCCGGTTGCCCTGTAGATGCAGAAACCGCCCTGGCACGGGCCCATCCCCAGCCGAACTCTCCGCCGGACGTCGTCGAGACCGGTGGGGCGGCGACGAGCGATCGCCTCCGTCAGGTGCCTTCGCGTGATCAGCTCGCATTCGCAGATGATCTCCTCCGATCCCGGAACCGGCTCCTGGGCCTGAACGCGCGCGCCCAGCCAGTAGAAGCGTTCGTCCTCAGAGTCGGGTAGCGGCTGCTCGTGCGTCGTGCACGGGCGGTCGACGCGGAGCTTCTCGCAGACCGTGTCGAGCGCATGCTCGGCCATCAGCCGGAAGGTGGTCGTCTTCCCGCCGGCGATCGTGATGAAGCCCTCGACGCCGTCGCGCTTCGCATGGTCGAGCACCGTGTGGGTGCGGCTGACAGCACGCGGATCGGCAACGTCGTCCAGCGTGTAGAGCGGACGCGCCCCGGCCCAGACCCGGAGCGCTCGAGCCTTGCGGAAGCCGGGAACGAGCTTCTCGCCCTCGTCGAACATCTCTTCGATCTCGGCCGGTGTCACCTCGAGCTCATCCGGATCGGCGACCTGGATGTCCGTCGTGCCGATCACCGAGACGGTCCGGATCGGGACGATGATGTCCCCGTCGCTGGGCGGTTTGCAGCGGTTCACCACCGTGTTCACCAGTCGGTGATTCATCGCGATCATGATTCCCTTGCCCGGCCGGACGGTGACCACGCAGCCCCCCAAGCTCGCGATCTGCCCTGCCCATGCGCCGGCGGCGTTGACGACGATGTCCGCGCGGATCTCGAGCTCCTCGCCGTTCCGTTCGTCGTTGACGCGCGCTCCGACCACCCTGTTGTCGTGGAGCTCGAGACCCACCACGCGGTGGTAGGGCAGGATCCGGGCTCCGTGCTCGGCGGCCGACCGGGTGCACGCGGACACGAGCTTCCAGGGGTCGAGGCTGGCATCCGGGACGGCGAAGGCACGCGTGATCCCTGGTTCGAGCCGAGGTTCCTGGCGCAGCGCCTCGGCGACGGGGACCTCCTCGACGGGTACGCCCGTTTCCAGGCAGCCGCGCAGGAAGTCATCTCCGAAGCCGGGGTCGTCCCACGGCGTCGAGACGAACAGGCCGCCCGTGACCTCGATGCAGTCGGCCGCAATTCAGCGCAAGATCGCGTTCTCGACCACGCACTCACGGGCCGCGACCGGGTCCTTGACCGCGTAGCGCCCGCCCGAGTGGAGGAGGCCGTGGAAACGACCTGTCGTCCCCGTGGCCAGGTCGCCCCGCTCCACCAGTGCTGTCGCGAAGCCCCGCATCGCCGCGTCGCGTGCGACGCCGGCCCCCGTGGAGCCGCCGCCGACGACGAGGACTTCCGTTTGCAGAGTCGGCACTCCTACCGGCCGCAGTATCGCAGCGCCCAGGGACCGTCCCTCAGTAGCGCCCAGGGACTGTCCCTAAAACCGGTGGCGCTCCCGTTGACGTTTTTAGGGACAGCCCCCTTCGGGAACAGTCCCTACCTGGAATCGGGGACCTGGCGAGGGCCCGGCGCCCGCTCTGGGACGCCGGGCCCAAGGGCGATTGCGCCCTAGTCGAGCCAGTCGAAGGTCCGCGTGACGGCCTTCTTCCAGAACGCGTACTCCTTCTCGCGCTCCTGCGGGTCCATCTGGGGCTGCCACTCCTTGTCTTTGCCCCAGTTGGCGCGCAGGTCCTCGACCTCCGACCAGAAGCCGACCGCGAGGCCGGCAGCGTAAGCGGCGCCGAGCGAGGTGGTCTCGGCCACCGTCGGCCGGATCACCGGCACGTCGAGCACGTCGGCCTGGAACTGCATCAGCAGTTCGTTCTCGACCATGCCGCCGTCCACCTTCAGCGAGGTGAGGTCGACGCCGGAATCGGTGTTCATCGCCTCCACGACCTCTTTGGTCTGCCAGGCGGTCGCCTCGAGCGCCGCCCGGGCGATGTGGCCCTTGGTATTGAAGCGGGTCAGCCCGGCGATGACGCCGCGTGCCTCGTTCCTCCAGTACGGAGCGAAGAGACCCGAGAACGCCGGCACGAAGTAGACGCCGCCGTTGTCGTCGACCGTCTTCGCCAGTGTCTCGACCTCCGGTGCGCTCGAGATCAGGCCCAGGTTGTCCCGGAGCCACTGCACGAGTGCGCCGGTGATCGCGATCGACCCTTCCAGCATGTAGACGGCCTGCTGGTCGCCGATCTTGTAGCCGAGGCCTGTGATCAGGCCGCTCTTCGACGGCACGATCTCGTTTCCGGTGTTGAGCAGCAGGAAGTTGCCCGTGCCGTACGTGTTCTTCGCCTCCCCGACCGAGAAGCACGTCTGGCCGAACAGCGCTGCCTGCTGGTCGCCGAGGTCGCCGGCGACGGGGATGCCTGAGAGGTTGGCTTTCGCCTCGCCGTAGACCTCGCTCGAGGCCTTGATCGCCGGCAGCATCGCCCTAGGGACGCCGAGGATTCCGAGGATCTCCTCGTCCCAGTCGAGCGTCTCAAGGTCCATCATCATCGTCCGGCTGGCGTTCGTCACGTCGGTCACGTGCACGCCGCCGTCGGGGCCGCCGGTGAGCTGCCAGATCACCCAGGTGTCGATGTTCCCGAACAGCACCTCGCCGCTCTCGGCCTTGCTACGAACGCCGTCGACGTTGTCGAGGATCCACTTGATCTTCGGGCCGGAGAAGTAGGTCGCGATCGGGAGCCCCGTCTTGGCCCGGAACCGGTCCTGGCCTCCATCGGCGCTGAGCTCGTTGCAGATCTGGTCCGTGCGCGTGTCCTGCCAGACGATTGCGTTGAAGACGGGCCGACCGCTCGAGCGCTCCCAGACGACCGTCGTCTCGCGCTGGTTCGTGACGCCGACGCCGGCGATGTCGCTCGCGTTGACCTTGTCGAGCCCGGCCCTGATCACCTCCTGCGTCCGCTGCCAGATCTCCATCGGGTCGTGCTCGACCCAGCCCGGCTTCGGGTAGATCTGCTCGTGCTCCTTCTGGTCGACCGAGACAACCTGCCCGCCGTGGTCGAAGACCATGAAGCGGGTGCTTGTAGTGCCCTGGTCGATTGCTGCTGCGTATTGAGCCATTCGTCCTCCTTACACTCGTTTCAGATCCTCCAGTCGGCGTCGCAAGCGACCGCCTTATGCGCTCCGATGATCACCTCGCCTGCCCGGGCCGGCCCCAGGTCTCGGCCGCGGCCTCGAGAAGCAGGTGAGATGAGGTGGCTCCCGGATCCTGATGCCCCGCGCTTCGCTCGCCGAGGTAGCTCGCGCGGCCTTTCCTCGCAACCAGTGGGACCGTGTCCCGCATGCCCTGGTCGGCGGCGTCGGCCGACTGTCTGAGGGCGTCCTCGAAGGTCGCACCCTCGGCGAGTGCGGCCTTGAGCGCGTCACGGCCGGGAATCAGCGCGTCGATCATCGTCTTGTCTCCGGGCTCGGCCTTGCCGCGAGCCTGGACGCCTGTGACCGCCGCTTCAAGCGCGGCGGCCCAGTCGTCCGAGCTGAGCTCCTCCTTGCCGGACACGGCCATTCCCATCTGCATGAACAGCGTTCCGTAGAGAGGACCACCGGCGCCGCCTACCGTCGACACGAGCGTCATGCCGACCGTCTTGAGCAGGGCGCCGATGTCACTCTCCTCGCCGGTTGCGTCGACCTTGACAAGCACGGCCGACATGCCTCGCTGCATGTTGATCCCGTGGTCGCCGTCTCCGATCGCGGAGTCGAGCTGCGTCAGCTGCTCCTTGTTCGCCTCGACCTCCGCGGCGAAAGCTCGGATCCAGCGCAGGACGTCGTCGTGGCCGAGGCTCATGCGCCCGGACGCCTTCTCGGTCTCGGCCACGTCGACCATCCTCTGCCTATGTCGCCCATCTGAGACCCGCGGTCTTGACCGGCGCATCCCAGAGGCGAGTCAGCTCGTCGTCGAGTCTCAGCAGGGTGATCGAGCAGCCCGCCATCTCCAGCGACGTGATGTAGGGCCCGACCAGGTTGCGCGTGATCGTGATCCCGCGCTCGCCCAGGAACCTGTTCAGGTCGTTGTAGACGAGGTAGAGCTCGATCAACGGGGTGCCGCCCATGCCGTTGACGAAGGCGAGTACCTGGTCGCCCTGCTCGAACGGCAGGTCCTCGACGATCGGAGCCGTGAGCCGCTCGACGATCTCGCCCGCGGGAGCGAGCTTGACCCGCTCGCGGCCGGGCTCGCCGTGAATCCCGATCCCGATCTCCATCTCGTCGTCGCCGAGCTCGAAGGTCGGCTTCCCGGCGGCGGGGACGATGCACGAGGTCAGCGCCATGCCCATGCTTCGTCCGTTGGCGTTCACCTTGCGGCACAACTCGGCGACCTCGGCCAGGCTGCGGCCCTCCTCGGCCGCCGCTCCGCAGATCTTCTCGGCGAGCACCGTGGTGCCGACGCCGCGCCTCCCTGCGGTATACAGGCTGTCCTGCACGGCGACGTCGTCGTCGATCACCACGGCCTCGACCTCGATGTTCTCGCCGCCGGCGAGGTCGGCGGCCATCTCGAAGTTCATCACGTCGCCCGTGTAGTTCTTGACGATGTGGAGCACTCCGGCGCCGCCGTTCACGGCCTTCGTCGCATCGAGCATCTGGTCGGGCGTCGGAGACGTGAACACCTCGCCCGGACAGGCGGCGTCGAGCATCCCGAGCCCGACGAAGCCCCCATGCATCGGCTCGTGGCCTGAGCCTCCGCCCGAGACGAGCCCGACCTTGCCCTGCACCGGGGCATCGGCGCGAACGATCACGTTCGGATTGAACTGGACGCGCACGAGGTCGGCGTGGGCCGCTGCGAGGCCTTGCAGTGCCTCGGTGACGACGTCGTCTGGTTTGTTGATCAGCTTCTTCACGTTTCCTCCGCTCCGGTCGAGTCTCTCTTGCACCGTTACGGCAAGTCCTCCACAGCCTCGCCCTAGACCTCGATGTCGGGGGACGGCGGCTCACCGCGGGCCATCAGCCCCTGGTGGATGAAGAAGTCGTACACCAGCGCGCCTATGACCGCCCCGACGATTGGAGCGACGATCGGTAACCACCAGTACCAGTTGACGTTGCCGTAGTTCCCCGGCAGCGCCACTCCGTCCCAGCCGGCGAACCAGGCGAAGAGCCGCGGCCCGAAGTCGCGAGCCGGGTTGATCGCGTAACCCGTATTCGCGCCGAAGGACATGCCGATCCCTGCGACGATCAGACCGATGACCCAAGGCCCCAGGTTCCCTTTCGGTGCGAGGTTCCGCTCGTCGATGACGGCGAGCACGACCCCGACGAGCAACGCCGTGCCGATCAACTCGTCGATGAACGGCCCGACCGGGTTGTGGAAGTAACCAGCCGGGAAGGTCGCGAAGATGCTGTACGAGGCTATCGAGCTCGACTGGCCGCGCACCGCGTGGGTGGCACTTTCATAGCCCTTGATCGCGTCCTTGTAGTTGAGGTAGACGAGCGCGGCGGCGGTGAATGCGCCGGCAACCTGGGCGAAGATGTAGTGCGGCACCTTCGCCCACGGGAACCCGCGCTTGACCGCCAGCGCGATCGTGACCGCCGGGTTGATGTGAGCGCCGCTGATTCCGCCCGCAACGTAGATCCCGAGCACCACCGCGATGCACCATCCCCAGGTGATCAGCAGCCAGTCGCCCGAGGCCAGGAAGATCGTGTGGCTGGTCTCGGCGCGACCAGACTGATTCAGTGCGGAGACGGCCATGGCGACGACACCGTCACCGAAGGCGATCAGCGTGAACGTGCCCAGATATTCCGAGAGGAACTCCCCCCAGACCGTCCTGCGCCAGGCCGCGCCGGCGCCCATGCGAACATGCCAGACCCCCATCATTCCTCGGGGCTCTGTTGCTGTTTCCGACACCTCCACCTCCCTCTTTCGAACTTCCGGTTTTCAGAAGGTCCGTATGAGAGGCGGGCGGATCGCCGTTCTCGCCTGCGGCTGACAGCGCCGCCTCCCTAGCGGCTCGGTGCAGCGGTGTGACTAACGCACCTGGAGGTGCCGTGTCAAGTGCGGCGAACGTCCGCCGCTTGCGGCGCGGGGGTCAGCTAGGCCAGACGTCGACGGCGTAGAGGCGCCGAAGCTGGCCTGCGAGATCGTCCTGGCCGCCGATCAGAAACAGCTCATAGGGATAGGCGTACTGAGCCCGGAACCCGTTCTCGCGGGCGAGAACGCGCCCCCAGAGCGAGACACGACCGATCGCGATCGGACAGCCTTGCCGCAAGGGAGGAAGCTCCTGACGTGTCCGGCCGTAATGCTGCCGGACTCCGGTGTATCGACGGAGCAGGTCCTCGGCGAGCTCTCTCGTCCTGAAGGCGTAGATGCCGCATTCGTGCCCTCGGACAGGCGCCGCGGCGCCGTGCGTCGAGCACTCGGCCTCGAAGCGCGTCCGCGCGGGCCAGCTCACGTGGTGCCAGGTGAAGGACTCGAGCCGGTACGCGTCTTCGTGGCGGCGCACATGCCAAAGTCGCCAGGCAATGATCGGGACGCCGCTGGCGATCACGCTGGCACGGGTTCCGCGGCCGGCTCTTCCGCGGGAGCCGGCACCGGCACCGGCTCTTCCAGCGGTGCGATTTCGATCTCGCGTTCTGTCTCGGGTGCGCCTATGTCCACTGGTGCCTCCGTGGAGTTATCGGAGCTTCGAGGAAAAAGCTACAGCGCGGAGCGGATGGCTCACTTCAGCGATATGCGCCCGCCAGGGAGCCCTTCCAGGCTTGGACTTGAGTTGCCGATCAACGGATGGTGTATGTCGACCTCTCCGACTGAGAGGATCTGGACGATTTGGCACCAGGTCTGATGGGAACGAAAGCGAGGAGAATGAGCCGCCTGCTCCAGCTCGCCGCGGTTGTCGCGGCCTGCCTCGTTGCAGCTGTGGCCGTCGCCTGCGGCGGGACGACGAAGACGGGTGTCAGCGGCGACGCCGGCGCGGCGCTTCTCAGCTCGGATGCCCTGGCCTACGTTTCGGTCGACGGCGATCTCAGCTCGGATCAGTGGCGGCAGGTCGACAAGCTGCTGGAGAAGTTCCCGGGACGGGAGACGCTTTTGAACAGCATTCGTCGCGGGCTCGACGAGAAGCAGCTCGCCTACGCCCGCGATATCGCGCCCGCGCTTGGCCCCGAGGTCGACGCCGCGGTCTACCCGGGCTCAACGGCTCACGACGTTGCAGTCGTGGTGTTGACGAAGCCCGACTCGCTCGACAAAGCGCGGGCTCTCGTGCGCAAGCTCCGGACGATGTCCGATCCGTCGGCGACGACGGCGTCCAGGGTGATCGACGGTTGGCTGATCGTCTCCGACACGGAAGCCAACCTCGAGCGGACGCTCAAGGGCTCCGGGAGCTCGCTCGCAGACGACGAAACATTCAAGGACGCACTGGGCAAGCTGCCGGACGACGGGCTGGCCAAGGCGTACGTCGGCGGCCCTCAGCTGGCCAAGCTTGCCGGCCAGGTCTATGGCAACGGCGCGCAGACGACCGCGGTGGGCGGGGGATTGCAGACGGCGCTCGACAAGCTCAAGTGGATCGCCGCCTCGATCGTCGCCGAGGACAACGGGCTCAAGGTCGAAGGCGATTTCGACGTCGCCGACGGCGGCTTCGCAGGGACCTCGACCACGTCGAAGCTCATTTCCGGCGTCCCCGCGGATGCACTTGCGTTCGTGAACTTCCACGGGCGAAGCGCTGCAGATCAGCTCCGCAACCTCCGCGGGAGTCCGGGATTCGATCAGGGTCTCAGGCAGCTCGAGCAGGAGCTGGGGGTGCCCCTCGAAGACGTGCTCGCGCTGTTCGAGCACGAGACCGCGTTCTACGTCCGCCGCGGCCCGGGACTGCCGGAGTTCTCGCTCGTGCTCGAGACCCCGGACACCGCGCCGGCGCTGGCGACGATCGACCGGCTGGCGAAGCGGCTCGCGACTCTCGCTTCCGCGAAGCTCGGCGAGGAGCAGCAGGACGGGCTTGACGTCAAGACGCTGAACTTCGGGCCGGTGACTTTGCGCTGGTCCGGCTTCGACGGGCGCGTGCTGCTGACGACCGCGCCGATGGGTATCGCCGACTATCGTGCGGGCGGCGACAAGCTCGGCGACAACTCCGCCTTCAAGGATGCGCTCGACGCGGCCGGAGCCCCCGACAAGACGAACGGGCTCTTCTACGTGAACGTCGCCGACGCCGTCGAGCTGGCCAAGAGCTACGCGGGTCTCGGCGGGGCGAACCTGCCGCCGGAAGCCCGGGAGAACCTGAAGCCGCTCCGGTCTTTCGTCGCGTTCGCAACCTCGGACGGAGACCTGACGAAGACGAGCGCCTTCCTCGAGATCAAGTGAGACGCCTCTGGGCTGTCGCGGCCGTTGCTTTTGCCCTGGCGGCGGCCGGCTGCGGCGGAGGGGGAGGGGGCGGCTCGGTGCCGGACGGCGCGGGGATCGCCCCGGCCTCGTCGATCGCATTCGTCTCTGTGAACACCGACTTCTCGTCCGACCAGTGGAAGCAGGTCACGAAGCTCGCCGACCGTTTCCCGGGCAAGGCGTTGCTGATCGCCGAGTTCAAGAAGCAGACAAAGGGCCTCGACTTCGGCCACGATGTCAAGCCGGCGCTCGGCCCCGAGGTCGACCTCGTGTGGCTAGACGCCCTCAACAACGGGAACGACGTGGTCGGGCTGACGAAGCCGGACACGAAGGCGAAGCTCGACACGCTGCTCGAGAAGAGCCGCTCCAAGGGGGAATCGCAAGCGGTCACCGCTCAGGTCGGTGACTGGGTTGCGATCGCCGACTCGCGCGCCAAGCTCGACCGCTTCAAGACCGCGTCGGCCGGCGACAAGCTCGCGGACAACAAGGACTTCAAGCACGCATTCGAGCAGCTCGACTCGGACTCGTCGGTACGGGCGTGGGTGAGCGGCGAGTTCGTCCAGTCGCAGCTCGACCACGGGCTCGCCAGCGGCGGGGCGCCGCCCCGGCTGAGCCACGATCTCGGCGACCTGCACTCGATTTCCGCTGCGGCGAAAGCAGAGAAGGACGGCGCCAGCGTCGAGCTCGACGGGGTGATCGACCCGACTCCCGATCCGGCGACGTTCAGCCCCTCGCTCCCCGACGCTGTGCCGGGCGGGGCGCTGCTGTACGTCTCGACGACGCGTCTCGACTCTCAGGTGCGGACGATCATCCGGCTCGTCGGCAAGAGCGTGCCGAACTTCGAGACGGAGCTCAGCCAGGTCGAAGGCGTGCTCGGGCTGTCGCTCGAGAACGACATCTACCCGCTGCTGAAGGGCGAGGACGCGGTGGCGGTCTACCCGGGCACGGGGCCCATCCCGCGAGTTCTGTTCGTCCAGAAGGTCGACGACGAGAAGAAGGCGAGCTCGCTCTTGCGCAGGTTCAGCGCCATCGCCCAGCTCGGCGGCAACATCCAGGCCGAAACCGTGCAACTCGCTGGGGAGAGCGTCCAGAAGCTCACGTTCCCCGGCCCCCCGAACATCACGATCTACGACGGCGCGACAAAGGGGAAGCTGTTCGTGACCAACGAGCAGAACCTCGCCGAGCAGACGATCAAGGGACCGGCCGACAGCCTCGCCGACGACCCGCTCTACAAGAACGCGCGCGACGCGGCCGACATGCCGGGAAAGGTCGCCGCGTTCGCCTTCGGCGACGAGGAGAACGGACTTCCGTACGTCCTTCGCCTCGCGCAGGAGTCCGGCAACGTCGTTCCGCCGCAGGCTTTCGCGAACGTGAAGCCGCTGCACGCCACCGTCGTCTACCTCGTCAAGGACGGCGACGCGCTCCGGATTTCCGGTTTCCAGACGATCAAGTAGCCTTCCCGCCCGTGCCGAGCGACTTCCTGTTCACATCCGAATCGGTCACGGAGGGACATCCCGACAAGGTCGCCGACCAGGTCTCCGACACCGTCCTCGACGCCGTGCTCGCCGACGATCCCGGCGGCAGGGTCGCCTGTGAGACGCTGATCACGACCGGTCTCGTCGTCGTCGCCGGCGAGATTTCGACCGAGACGTACGTCGACATCCCGGCCAAGGTGCGGGGGAAGATCGCGGAGATCGGTTACACGCATTCCGAGTGGGGCTTCGATGCGACCACGTGCGGCGTCGTGGTCGCGATCGACGAGCAGTCGCCGGACATCGCTCAGGGCATCGATGCCTCGTACGAGGTCCAGCACGACCCCGGCGACGACGACCCGCTCGACCGCGTCGGCGCCGGCGACCAGGGGATGATGTTCGGCTACGCGACCCGTGAGACGCCAGAGCTGATGCCGCTTCCGATCGTGCTCGCGCACAAGATCTGCAAGCGTCTGGCCGAGGTTCGCAAGGTGGGTGAGCTGCCATATTTGCGGCCCGACGGCAAGGCGCAGGTGACCGTTCGGTACGAGGTCGACGAGCACGAATGCCAGCGGCCGGTCGAGATCGAGCGGATCCTCGTCTCGACCCAGCACGCCGAGGGATGCGATGCCGAGTCGCTGATCAAGCCCGACCTGCTCGAGCGCGTGCTGCGCCCGATCCTGCCGTCCGATCTTTACGACGAAAAACGCCTGGCGGAGCGCGATTTCGTCTACGTCAACCCAACCGGGAAGTTCGTGCTCGGCGGGCCGATGGGCGACACGGGGCTGACCGGCCGCAAGATCATCGTCGACACGTACGGTGGCGCGGCGCGCCACGGCGGTGGCGCCTTTTCAGGCAAGGACCCGACCAAGGTCGACCGCTCCGCCGCCTACGCGGCCCGGTACGTCGCGAAGAACGTCGTCGCGGCGAGGCTCGCGGACCGCTGCGAGATCAACGTCGCGTACGCGATCGGGGTCGCACACCCGGTCTCGATCGGGGTACAGACGTTCAGTACCGAGGCGGCCGGGATCACGGCCGAGCGGATCGAGGAACTGGTTCGCACGCACTTCGATCTCCGCCCCGCGGCGATCCTGCGCGACCTCGACCTACGCCGTCCGATCTACGCAAAGACGGCAGCCTACGGCCACTTCGGCCGCGACGACCACGATTTCACCTGGGAGCGCACCGACAAGGCGGAGGCGCTCCGGGCGGCGGCGGGCATCGGGTCTGCCGCGGCCGCGACCGCCTAGGCGGGCCGTTTCCAACTTGGTGGAGAGAGGGGTCCGGGCTTCTACGTCGGTTTGACAAACAACCCGGCGGCGGCCTTCTCGCCGATCGCCTTCTCGCTGCCGTCGACCTTGACCGTGAACTGACCTGCGGCGGGCTGGGCTGCCTGCAACTCGAGCTTCGTCCCGGGGACGAGCCCTTCGTCGTAGAACCAGTGCAGGAGGTCGCCGTCGTGCTCGGCGAGACGGACGATCGTCGCCTGAGCGGGCGGCTCGAGGTCGGCCAGCGGGGCCAGCTCTTGGTTCTCCGCCTGCTCGACGTCGGGGTCGACCGGCCAGCCGTGGGGACAGCGCTCGGGGTTGCCGAGCTTCGTCTCGATCCGCTCGACCATCTCGTCGGAGAACGTGTCGCCGAGCTCGTCGGCGTGCACGTGCGCCTCGGCGGCGGTGTAGCCCATGAAGTCGGTCAGAAGCCGCTCGATGATCCGGTGCTTGCGGACGACGGTTTCCGCCCGCGCGCGGCCCGCCGCCGTGAGGATCGCCTCTTTCTGCTCGCCCCGCTCGATCAGGCCTTCGCCCTCGAGCCGCTTCAGCATCTCGCCGGCCGAGGCGCGGGAGACTCCGAGCATCTCGGCCACTCGCGAAGCGAGCGTGGGGGAGCCCGTTGACTGCGGCCGGTACTCGCCGATCGGGAAGGCGAGGAAGTAGATCGTTTCGAGGTACTCGTCGACTGAGTGGCCCTGTGCCATGCGCTCCCCAACTGTACTGACGCTCTTCTGTAAGGTGACCCTTACAAGATGTCCACCGCCCAGACGCTGCTGCTCGGCGCGATCGCCGGCCTGACGATCTTTCTCGGCCTGCCGATGGGCCGGATGCGCGGGCTGTCGCCGAAGCTGAAGGCCTTCTTCACCGCGACCGCGACTGGGATCCTGCTCTTCCTGTTCTGGGACGTGCTCAGCGAGGCGATCGACCCGGTCCAGGGAGCGCTGCAGGCAAAGACATGGGGGCGGTTCGCCGGCGTCTCCTCGATCGCGCTGGCCGGCTTCGTCGCAGGCCTGATGAGCCTCGTCTACTACGACACCTGGATGAAGAAGCGGCAGCGCAAGGCGATGCTCGGCCCGGGCGCCGCCTCGGTCGCGGAGTTCTCGCGGACGCACAAGCCGGGACTCTCGGCTGCCCAGTGGCTGTCGGTCTTCATCGCCACGGGGATCGGCCTGCACAACTTCTCGGAAGGGCTGGCGATCGGCCAGTCCGCGGCGCAGGACCTGAAGAGCCTCGCCCTCGTCCTGGTGATCGGCTTCGGGCTGCACAACGCGACCGAAGGCTTCGGGATCGTCGGGCCGCTGAGCGGCGAGGCCGAGCTGCCGAGCTGGCGGTTCCTCGGACTGATGGGCGTGATCGGCGGCGCGCCGACCTTCGTCGGCACCGCGATCGGGCACTCGTGGACGAGCGAGAACCTCTCGATCCTCTTCTTCGCGCTTGCCGCCGGCTCGATCTTCTACGTCGTCGCCGAGCTGCTGAACGTTTGCAGGACCTTCGGCTCGAAGGCGCTGACCGCCTGGGGCGTCGTGCTCGGGCTGACGCTCGGCTTCGCGACGGATTTCATCCTCGTCGCCGCCGGCGTTTGAGGCGTCGCTTGCGATGCCGCTTGGAGGCCGTGGCGGCTTTGCCGCCGCGGCCGTCTAAACCCGGTCTATGGATCGGTCCGACGAGGACCTAAGCTCCGCCGGCGTCTAGTACCAGGGCTACGCTCGGGGCCGTGCCCCGCTTTGCGACCGTGTACCCGCTCGTGACGACCCGCGCGCTCGCGCGACCGTTCACCTACGAGCTGACGAACGGAGCGGCGAAGGGCGCCGTCGTCTCCGTGCCGCTCGGGCGCTCGCGGCGGCGGGGAGTCGTCGTCGAGCTCGTCGACACGGCTCCCGAGGGTGTCGAGCCGGTCCCGATCGACTCCGTGCTCGACGAGCTGCCACCGGTGCTCGTCGATCTCGCGCTCTGGGTCGCGGACTACTACGGCTCGACGCCCGGGCGGGCGCTCGAGCTGATCGCGCCGGTGAAGCGGAAGCGGCGGAAGGAGCAGGCGCCGCCGGGTGAGCGGCAGGCGCTCGCGGACTCCGCGGAGCCGCCTGAGTTGACGAGCGAGCAGGTTGCGGCCCTGGTGCGGATCAAGGCCGGCCTCGACGCCGGCGGCGGCCACTTCCTTCTCTACGGCGAAACCGGTAGCGGCAAGACCGAGGTCTACCTGCAGGCGTGCGCGGCGGCGCTGGAGCGCGGCAAGACAGCGATCGTGCTCGTGCCCGAGATCGCGCTGACCCCGCAGACGCTCGGACGGTTCCAGGCGCGCTTCGGCGATGCGGTCGCGCTGCTGCATTCCGGCCTGACCGACGCAGAGCGCCGCGACGAGCGCGAGCGAATCGCGCTCGGGGAGGCGAAGGTCGTCGTCGGGGCGCGCTCCGCGGTCTTCGCGCCGCTCCGCGAGGTGGGCGTCATCTGCATCGACGAGGAGCACGATCCCTCGTACAAGCAGGAATCCGACCCGCGCTACGACGCGCGCACCGTGGCGGCGAAGCGAGCGGCTCTAGAAGGCGCCGTCGCGATCTACGGCAGCGCGACTCCGCGGCCGGAGAGCTGGGAGCGGCTCGAGCGCCTCGAGCTCGGCGGTCGCCTGGGTGGTTCGCTGCCCGGCGTGCGGGTGGTCGATCTGCGCCGCGAGGCCGGTTATCCGCTCTCGGCTCCGCTCCTCAAGCAGCTCGGCGCGATCGAGGAGCAAGGCGGCAAGGCGATCCTGCTCCTGAATCGCCGCGGCGTTGCGCCCGCGCTCCATTGCCGCGCCTGCGGGACGACGTTCCGGTGCCCGCTCTGCGACGTGGCGCTCGTCCTTCACGGCGAAGGGTGTCTCCGCTGCCACCACTGCGGCCACGCCGAGGCAGCGCCCCAGGCCTGTCCCGCCTGCGGGTCGGTCGAGCTCGCCCGAATCGGTGCGGGCACGCAGCGGCTCGAGCGGGAGCTGGCGAAGCAACTGCCGAAGCTCGTGCCGATTCGTCTCGACGCCGACACGGCACAGAAGCCGGAGGCGCTCACCGCCGCGCTGCGGCGCTTCGCCGAGACCGAGCGCGCCGTGCTGCTCGGCACGCAGATGGTCGCGAAGGGGCATCACTTCAGCGGCGTCGCGCTCGCGGCCGTGATCGACGCCGACACCGCGCTCGGCGTTCCCGACTTCCGGGCCGACGAACGGACGTTCCAGCTCCTGACTCAGCTCGCCGGGCGGAGCGGCCGCGATGCCCCGGGGCGCGTGCTGATCCAGACCTTCCAGCCGGACTCGCGGCCGGTCGAGCTGGCGGCGCGGCACGACGTGCGGCGGTTCCTGACCGGCGAGCTGGAGCGCCGGCGTGAGCTCGGCTACCCGCCCTTCCGGCATCTCGTACGCGTCCTCGTCAGCGGGCCGGAACCCGGCCCGGTGACCCGAGCGCTCGAGGAGGTGCGCGCCGCCCTGCGGGACGCGGAGATCCTCGGTCCGGCGCCGCTGTTTCGGCTGCGCGGCCGTCACCGGGCTCAGCTCGTCGCCAAGACCGATGAGCCCAGGCGCGTCGCCGGGCGAGCCGGGAAGCTGCTGGCGGCGGCCGCGCCGGCAATGCGCAAGGCCGGTCTGACTGCCGTCGTCGACGTCGATCCGCAGAGCTTGTAACCGCGCCTAAACTGCTCGGCGTGGCAGAGCAAGAGGTTGAAGAGCAGGGCGAGGTCCGCGAAAGGGAGCAGCTCGACCCGGAGCGCGAAGCGCGGCGGCGGCTGGCGCTGGCGCAGATCCGGCAGTACCCGGACCCGGTCCTGCGGATGCGCGCGAACGAGATCGAGAGTTTCGACGACGACCTGCGCAGGCTGGTCGAGCGGATGACCACGCTGATGCAGGAGGCGCGCGGCGTGGGGCTCGCGGGCACCCAGGTCGGCACCCTCCAACGCCTGTTCGTGTTCCAGCCGACCGAGGAAGACGAGCCGCGGGCGGTCGTCAACCCGGTGCTCGTCAGCGCGTCCGAGGTGACGCTCAGCGAGACGGAAGGCTGCCTGTCGCTACAGGGCGTGACGATCCCGGTCGAGCGACCGGTGAAGGTCACCGTCGAGGGCAAGGACGAAACGGGCGCGGACATCCGAATCGAGCTCGAGGAGCACGCGGCCCGGGTGGCACAGCACGAGCTCGACCATCTCGACGGGATCCTGATCCTCGACCGGACGACGCCCGAGGCCCGGCGCGAGGCGCTCGGCATCCTTCGGCCCGAGCCGGCCCTCGGCATCTCCTAGGCGGTGGCGCGCCTAGGCGTCGCTGCGACGGCGCCGTTCGGAGCAGACGTGCTCGAGCGGCTGGCGGCGCGGCACGAGATCGCCTACCTGCTGACGCGGCCGGACCGACCTCGCGGGCGCGGGCGCCGGCTCGCCTCGCCGCCGGCGAAGGAGGTCGCCGAAGGACTCGGGATCCGGGTGCGCCAGCCGGAGCGCCTCGACGACGGGTTCGACCCCGAGGTGGAAACGATCGTCGTCGTTGCGTACGGGCAGCTCGTCCCGTCGAACCTGTTGAAGCGGGCGCGCTGGCTCAACGTCCATCCGTCGCTGCTGCCGCGCTGGCGCGGGGCGGCGCCCGTCGAGCGGGCGCTGATGGCGGGCGACGAGGAGACCGGGGTCAGCATCATCGGGCTGGTCGAGGAGCTCGACGCGGGGCCGATCGCCGCGCAGCAGCGGTTTGCGGTCGGAATCGACGACGACGCCGGCGCGATTTTCACGCGCGCCGCCGAGCTGACGCCCGATCTGATCGACGCCGCGCTCGAGACCCAGCAGCCGGAGCCGCAGGCCGAGGACGGCGTCACCTATGCCGAGAAGATCGGGCCGGCTGACCGGGAGCTCCACTGGTCGCGGCCGCCGGAGGAGCTGCACAACCTGATCCGCGCGCTCTCGCCGCACATCGGTGCCCGCGGACTTGTGGAGGGGCGGCCGGCGATCGTCTGGCGCTCGCGGCTCTCCGACGGCGGGCTGGAGCTGCTCGAGGTCCAGCCCGAGGGACGGCGCCGGATGACGTACGACGAGTTCCGCCGCGGCCTGCGCTGATGGTCTCCCCGGCCCGGCGGGCGGCCTACGAGACCGTGCTCCGCGTCTTCGAGCAGGAAGCCTATGCCGACCGGGCGCTGCCATCGGCCGCGGCGAATCTCGACCAACGCGACCGTGCGCTCGCGCAGCGGCTCGCCTACGGCTCGATCCAGCGGGTGCGCACGCTCGACCATGCGATCGAAGAGCTCGGGCGCCGACCGGTGCGAAAGCTCGACCCGCCGGTGCGGGCAGCGCTGCGGCTCGGCGCGTACGAACTCGGCTTCATGCAGACGCCCAGGCACGCGGCCGTGAACGAAGCCGTCGAGCTGGTGCGGAGCGCGCGGCTGGAACGGGCTGTCGCCTTCACGAACGCGGTTCTCCGCCGCGTCGCGGACGGGATCGGGCCGTTGCTCGACTCGTTGCCGGAGGGGGCGCTGAAGCACTCCTATCCGGACTGGGTCGAGCAGGTTTGGACCCGCGATTTCGGCCGCGAGACAGCGCTGGCGCTGATGCGCGCGCAAAACGAGGCGCCGGAGACGGTCGTTCGGCTGATTTGGGGCGACCCGGTCGGCGAGCCGACCGAGATCCCGGGCGCCTATCGCGTCGAGCGGGTCGACGAGCAGGCGCTCGCGGAAGGCCGGATCTGGCCGCAGAGCCGTGCCTCCCAGCTCGCCGGCCTCGTCGTCGGCGCGCGCCAAGGCGACCGGACTCTCGATCTCTGCGCGGCGCCGGGCGGCAAGGCGACGCAGCTGGAGGGAGACGTCACCGCCGTGGAGAAGCATCCCGGCCGCGCGCGCGAGCTCGAAGAGAACCTCCTCCGGCTCGGCGCTTCGAACGTCTCGGTCGTCTGCGCGGATGCCCTGGAGCTCGCGCCCGAGCTGCGCGACTACGACCGCGCGCTCGTCGACGCTCCCTGCTCGGGCCTCGGCGTTCTCGCCTCGCGACCGGACCTGCGCTGGCGGGCACACCCGCTGCCCGAGCTGCAGCTCGACCTGTTGCGGGCGGCCGCCGACCGCGTTCGGCCCGGCGGGACGATTGTCTATTCGGTTTGCACGCTGAACGCCGACGAGAACGAGGCGATCGTCGATGCTGTGGGACTGGCGCCAGAGCCGCTCGGCGAGGAGTGGCCGCGGTTCGCCCATCCGAAGCGACCGGAGTTTCTGCTGACGCGGCCCGACCTGCACGAAACGAGCGGCTTCTTCATCGCGAGGCTGCGGGCGTGATCGAGGCGGGGATGGGCGGGGGGCGCGGGCTCGCTCGCCGCGTAGGATCAGGTCGAGATGGCCTGGTGGGACCGGTTGCGAGAGGCCGAGGTCGAGCCCTCCCTCTACGCGGCCGACTTCGCAAAGCTTGGCGAGCAGATCGAGGAGCTCCTCGCCGCCGGCGCGCGCGTTTTCCATTACGACGTGGGCGACGGGCATTTCGTCGAGCCGATCATCATCGGCCCAATCGTGCTTCGGTCGATTGGAGGCCTGATTCACGACGGCGGCGGCCGGGTCGACGTCCACCTGATGGTCGAGTCGCCGGAAGGGCACTTTCGTGCGTTTCGCGAGGCCGGCGCGGACAGCGTCACCTTCCACTACGAGGCGGTTGAGGATCTGGGCGCGGTCACCGCTTCCGCGCGGGAGCACGGCCTCGGCGTGGGTGTCGCGCTGAAGCCGGGAACAGCGGTCGAGGAGGTGGCCGAGGCGGCGATCGCGGCGGGCGTCGACCTCGTCCTCTGCATGAGCATCGAACCCGGTTATTCGGGCCAGCGGTTCATGCCGGAGGCGTTCGCCCGGCTTCGCCGACTGCGCGAGCTGCTGCCGGAGTCGATCCAGCTTCAGGTCGACGGCGGCGTCAATCGCGACAACATCCGCGAGGCGCGCGAAGCGGGCGCGAACCTGCTTGTCGCGGCGACGGCGGTGTTCGGGCAGGGTGAGCCGGCCGTCGCGTATGGCGGCCTCGTGGACGCGGTCGAATGAATTTCCTCGAACGGGCGCTCGAGCTCGCCGAGCGCGGGCGCGGCACGACGCAGCCGAACCCCGTCGTCGGCGCCGTGCTCGTGCGCGACGGTGAGATCGTCGGCGAAGGTTGGCACGAGCGGAAAGGCGAGCCGCATGCGGAGGCGAATGCTCTCGTGGTTGCCGGCGATCGTGCGCGCGGCTCGACCCTCTACGTCACCCTTGAGCCGTGCGCGAGCTGGGGCTCGACGCCGCCGTGTGCACAGGCGGTGATCGACGCCGGCGTGGCGCGGGTCGTGGTCGGGACCCGCGACCCGAATCCGAGCGCCGCCGGCGGGCTGGAGCAACTTCGGGAGGCCGGCGTCGAGACGGAGCTCGCCGAGGATGAGTTCGCCTTCCGGGCTCGACAGCAGATCGAGGCCTGGCTGACGTGGGTCACAAAGGGGCGGCCCTTCGTCACCTACAAGGTGGCGACGACGCTCGACGGCCGGCTGACTCTCCCGGGCTTGCGGTGGATCTCGAGCGAGGAGAGCAGGCGGCTCGTTCATGAGCTGCGCGCGGCGTCGGACGCGGTCGCGGTCGGCATGGGCACCGCGCGGGCGGACCGTCCCGCACTGACCGCCCGCGATGTGGGCGCGGCGCGGCAGCCGCGGCGGCTCGTCTTCGGAGCCGGGCCGCTGCCGGCGGGCGTCGAGCTCGAGCTCGTTTCGGGACCGCTCGAGGAGGAGTTGCGACGTTTGGCCGACGAGGGGATCCAGTCGCTGCTGCTCGAGGGTGGGCCGACGCTGGCGAGGTCGTTCCTGCAGGCGGCCGTGATCGACAAGCTGCTCGTCTTCGTCGCCCCCAAGCTCTCGGGCGCCGGGCCGACGCTGTTCGCCGAACTCGACGAGCCGGTCGAGCTGAGGCGTCTCGAGGCGCGCTCCGTCGGGGCAGACGTGCTTCTGACCGGCTATCTCAACGAGCCTTGAGGCCGCGTGCCTTGCGACTCG
Organism: Actinomycetota bacterium; assembly: GCA_005888315.1. Lineage (GTDB taxonomy): Bacteria > Actinomycetota > Thermoleophilia > Gaiellales > Gaiellaceae > 13-2-20CM-68-14. Next base: position 45,305 of record VAWH01000023.1, read on the forward strand.
ATCGAGGCGGAAGACCCGGCACCGTCAAAAGGAAAAGCCGCGCGCCGTTAAAAGGATCACGCGCGCGCGCATCCCCGCCCGGGTGGTGGCTTGTTCCACCCGCCACCCGCGGTGAGCGTATCGCGGAAATCCGCACGGGTGTGTGACGCGCCGGTGCCAACTCTGTGCCGTTTGGCTCGGCCGAGTCATCGCATCGCTGCGTAGGCTTTGCGCCATGTTTACCGGCATCGTCCGCGAGCGTGCGAAGGTCGCCTCGTTCGACCGCGGCCGGCTCGTGGTCGAGAGCTCGCTCGACCCGAGTGTCGGCGACTCGGTCTCGGTCGACGGCGTCTGCCTGACGGTCGCCCAGCGGAAGAACGGCTCGCTCGCGTTCGACGTCATGCCGGAGACGCTGCGACGCGCCAAGCCGTTCCGAGCCGAGGTCAATCTTGAGACCGCCCTCCGCGCCGGCGATCCGCTCGGCGGCCACTACGTGCAGGGCCACGTGGACGGAGTCGGCCAGGTCCGCGCCATCGAGCCCGACGGCGACAGCCGCCGCGTCACGATCGACACACCGGCCGACGTCCTCCGTTACTGCGTCGAGAAGGGCTCAATCACGGTCGAGGGTGTCTCGCTGACGATCGCGGCTGTCACGGAGGATGCGTTCGAGGTGGCGCTCGTCCGGCACACGCTCGACGCCACGACACTCGGCTCGCTGGCACCCGGCGACGAGGTGAACCTCGAGGTCGACGTCCTCGCCAAGTACGTCGAGCGGCTTACCGCAAGGTGAGGCTCGCACCGCTCTACCGCGTCGAGTTCTCCTACCCGGAGCACTACGAGATCGGCGGTGCGGACGTCGGCGGCGTCTTCCTGGCCGAGGGCCGCTGCGAGGGTGAGCTGACCGGCCGCTTTCGTGGCCTCAACCATCCGCGGCTGCGGCCCGACAACGTGTACCTGCCCGACTTCCAGGGCGTGATCGAGACTGAGGACGGCGCGAAGATCGCCTTCGACTACCGCGGCTACGGGCGGCCGCGGGAGTATGGGCGCGAAATCGTCGGCACCGCTTTTCATTCGACGGGCGACGAGCGCTACGCACGACTGAACGACGCCGTCGCCGTTCTGACGGGCGAGGCGCGGACGCGTGAGCGCACGCTCCGGCTCGAGATCGCGGAGCTGGTCTTCGAGCCGCGTGCCAACTCGGACCCGCTGTAGGGACAGCCCCGTCCGGCGGTACGATCCAGCCGATGGCGATAGAGCTCGAAAAGCAGGCGCCTTTCGCGACCGTCGAGGAGGCGATCGAGGACATCCGCGAGGGCAAGTTCGTGGTCGTCGTCGACGCGGCCGACCGCGAGAACGAAGGTGACCTGACAATTGCCGCGCAATTCGCGACGCCCGAGGCGATCAACTTCATGGCCACGCACGGCCGCGGGCTGATCTGCCTGTGCCTGACCGAGGAGCGCTGCGACGAGCTCGGCCTGCAGCCGATGACCGACCGCAACGAGACACCGTTCGGAACCGCCTTCACCGTCTCGATCGAAGCCCGCGAGGGGGTCGCCACCGGCATCTCCGCGCATGACCGCTCCCGCACCGTCCAGGTCGCGATCGATCGCAGCAAGGGGCCCGACGATCTCGTCCGGCCGGGGCACATCTTCCCGCTGCGTGCCCGTGACGGCGGCGTCCTCCAGCGCGGCGGACAGACCGAAGCCTCGGTCGATCTTGCCAGGCTCGCCGGGTTGATTCCCGCCGGGGTCGTCTGCGAGATCATGAATGAGGACGGGACGATGGCCCGCGTCGACGACCTGATTCCGTACTGCGAACGGCACGGGCTGAAGCTCGTCACGATCGCCGACCTGATCGAGTACCGGCGCCGGCACGAGAAGCTCGTCGAACGGACGACAGCGGTGCGGCTGCCGACGGCCTACGGCGAGTTCACCGCGGTCGCCTTCCGCGAGAAACTGACCGGCAAGCACCACGTCGCGCTCGTCAAGGGCGATGTCGACGGCGCCCGCGACGTGCTCGTCCGGGTCCACTCGGAATGCCTGACCGGTGATGTCTTCCACTCGCTCCGCTGCGACTGCGGCGAGCAGCTCGAGCAGGCCCTGCTTCAGCTTGGACGGGAGGATCGCGGCGTCCTGCTCTACATGGCTCAGGAGGGCCGAGGCATCGGCCTGCTCAACAAGCTGAAGGCTTACGAGCTGCAGGAGAACGGTCTCGACACCGTCGAGGCGAACCTCGAGCTCGGCTTCCCGGCGGACGCGCGGGACTGGGGAATCGGCAACCAGATCCTCGCCGACCTCGGCCTGACCACGATCCGCATCCTCACCAACAATCCGAAGAAGATCAGCGGGCTCGAGGGCTACGGCCTGACGGTCGTGGAGCAGGTAGCGATCGAGGTGCCGCCCAACGCGGAGAACCGCCGCTACCTCGCGGCCAAGCGGAACAAGCTCGCCCACAGGCTGCACCACCAGGATCTGCGCTTCGACGAGCCGGAGCGGCAAGAGTGACAGACGAACGCTGGCCCGGCGAGGACCGGCTCGCTGGAACGAAAGCAGACGAAGGGGAGCCGGAGGCCGAGTCGCAGGAGGCGGAGCTCGGCCCCGAAGTTCCGGAGCAGGAAGCCGACGTCGCCCCCGGCGAAGAAGAGCTGGCCGAAGCCGAGGCCGAGCCCGCGCCGCCGGAGGAGCAGCTCCGGGCCGAAGAGGTCGAAGAGCGGCGCGACGGCGATACGCCGGTGCCCGACGAGGCGCCCGCCGAGGAGGACGAGCTCCCGCGCCTGCGCCCGCCCGGCCATGCCGCTGGCGAGCTCTCCATCCCCGACGGCTACGGCGTCATCACCGGTGCCTCCGACGGCACGCGCCGCGCGGTCGGCATCGTCGTCAGCCGGTTCAACGGCGAGGTCACGAACAGGCTGCTCGAGAGCGCGCTCGACGAGCTCGAGCTCGCGGGCGTCGCCCGTGAGGCCGTCACGGTCGCGCAGGTTCCGGGTGCCTTCGAGCTGCCGCTCGGCGCGATGGCGCTCGCCAAGACGCGCCGGTTTGCATGCATCGTCGCGCTCGGCTGCGTGATCCGCGGCGAGACGCCGCATTTCGACTACGTCGCCGGCGAGGCCGCGAGCGGTCTGCAGCTTGCCGCGCTCGAGACCGGGATCCCCGTCTCGTTCGGCGTGCTCACGCTCGATTCGGCCGGCCAGGCGGACGAGCGGGTCGGCAAGGGCGCCGAGGCGGTTCGTACGGCGCTCGAGATGGCCGACCTCTTCTCGCGGCTGCGGACGAGCGCTACGGCTTGATGCCTTAGCTACACTGCCGCGCCGTGTCCAAGGTCTGCGCAGTCTGTGGGAAGAAGCCGGGTTTCGGCCATAACCGAAGCCACTCGATGGTGGCCACGAAGCGCCGTTTCAATCCGAACCTCCAGCGCGTCCGGGTCTTTCTGGACGGCAAGGCGACACGCGCCTACGTCTGCGCACGCTGCCTCAAGGGCAACAAGGTCCAGAAGGCGATCTAGACCCTCCTCGCAACCTCTTTCGACGCGTCTCGCGTCTAAATCAGGATGGAGCGGGTCGAGCCACAGCTTTCCTCGCCGCTCGGCCGGATCACGATCTCGACGGGCGCGATCGTCCAGATCGTCTCCCAGACGGCGGCGCGCTGCTACGGCGTGGTCGGCATCGGTGGCGGGGCGCGGGCGAGGGTCGGACGCCTGCTGCCCGGGGGCCGCACGCACGGGATCACGGTGTCCGGTGACGGAGACTCGGTCTCGCTCGATCTCCAGGTCGTCGTCGAGCACGGGCTCAACCTCGCTGAGGTCGCGGCGACGATCCGCTCGCAGGTGCAGTACGAGGTCGAGCGCCTAACCGGCCTGCGCGTCGCGGCGGTGGACGTCCACATCCAGGACGTCCGCCAGTCAGCATGAATGAGCGGGAAGGGCTGCTTCGGCTCGTCGGCGGCGCAGTCGCCGCGCTCGAGCGAAGCCGGGAGCGGATCGACGACCTCAACGTCTACCCCGTCCCCGACGGCGACACCGGCACGAACCTCGCGCTGACCGCGCGGGCGGTGCTCGAGGCGCTCGAAGCCTCGACCGCCGAGGATCGCGCCACCCTGGCGCGCGAAACGACGCGTGCGGCGCTGATGGGCGCCCGCGGGAACTCCGGCGTCATTCTCTCCCAGATCGTCCGCGGGCTCGCGGAGTCGCTGGCGGGCGAAGGCCGAGCCGGGATTGAATCGGTCGACGGTCCGGCGGTCGCGCGGGCGCTGCGGGCGGGCGCGGATGCCGCCTACAGGGCAGTCCGCAAACCGGTCGAGGGAACGATGCTGACCGCGATCAGGACGCTCGCAGACGCCGCCGAGGCGGAGCAGTCGAAGGCGGTCGCACAGCTGCTCGAGCTGCTCGTCGCGCGGGGTGAGGAGGCAGTCGCCCAGACGGAGGCGCAGCTCGACGTCCTGCGCGAGGCGGGCGTGGTCGACGCCGGCGCCGCCGGCCTCGTCGAATTGCTGCGCGGGGTCGCCTCGGTCGTCGGCGGGCAGCCGTTGCCGGAGGCCCCGCCGGTGGAGAGAACGGCAGTCGAAGCGGCGCATCAGGAGCTCTCGCGGTTCCGGTACTGCACGGCCTTCGTGATCGAGGGAGAGCTCGAGCCGGTCGCGCTGGAGGCGCAGTTCGAGCGGCTTGGAGACTCCCTGCTCGTCGTCGGGGACGAGCATGCCTTGAAGGTGCACGTCCACACGGACGATCCCGGGACGGCGCTCGCGATCGGTACCCGGGCGGGCGCGATCGAGAATGTCGAGATCGCGGACATGCATCGCCAGACGAAGGCGCGCGAGCGCCGGCTGCTGGCCGCGGTTCCCGACCCGTTGCCGGCCGCAGTAGAAGTCGTCGCCGTAGTGACGGGCTCTGGCAACCGGCGTCTGTTCGAGAGCCTTGGCGCGACACAGATCGTCGAGGGGGGGCAGACGATGAACCCCTCGGCCGCCGAGCTCGTCGCAGCCGTCGACGCGACCGATGCTCCCGAGGCGATCGTGCTGCCCAACAACGCCAACATCCGGCTCGCCGCTGAACAGGCGGCCTCGCTCGCGAAGCGGCCGACGCGCGTCGTTGCGACGACGTCGATGCAAGCGGGTCTGGCGGCGCTGGTCGCGTTCAACCCGGTGCGTTCGGCCGAGGAGAACGCGACGGCGATGGCCGAGGCGGCGGCGCGCGTTGCGACGGGGGCGGTAACCACTGCGTCGCGCGACGTCCAGCTGAACGGCCGGGCCGTCGGCGCGGGTGAGTACGTCGGCCTGCTCGAGGACGAGCCGGTCACGGGAGGCGCCGAGTTCGAACCTGTGGCGCGAGCGTTGCTCGAACGCCTGCTCGCCGAGCCACGAGAGGTCGTGACCCTGCTTACCGGTGAGGACGAGCCGGATCTCTCGGAACTGCTCGCCGAGCTCGAACGCGCGAATCCGGAAGTGGAGATCGAGGTTCACGAAGGCGGCCAGCAGAACTACCCGTTGCTCGTGTCGGCCGAATAGATCGGTAAGTTCGGCGTGTGGAGCCGCCGATCCGGGTCGTCCTCGTCGAGGACAACCAGGTCTTCCGCGAAGGTCTGGAGCTCGTGCTGGGTCTCCGCTCAGACATCGTGATCGTCGGCGCGGCCGAGGACGGCGGCGACGCTGTCGAGCTCGCGCGCGAGCTGCGGCCCGACGTCGTGCTGATGGACTACCGGCTCCCTGGGATGGACGGCGTCGAGGCGACGGCGGCCGTGCTCGCCGCATACCCTGGCGCGGCGGTGATCGGCCTGACGGCATCGGCGAACCCTCGCGAGCGGCAGGCGCTGAGCGAGGCCGGCGCAGTCGCCTGCCTCAGCAAGCACGACGAGCTCGACGAGATCGTCGCGGCGATCCAGCGCGCCGGGCGCCCGACCTACCGCGGCTGACGTGGAGCTGACCGCCGCGAGCACCGCGATCGTGGTCGATTCGACTGCGGATTTCCCGGAGGCGCCGCAACGCTTTCCGAACTGGCGGATCGTCCCGCTCTACGTCCGCTTCGGCGAAGAGAGCTTCCGCGACTACGTCGAGCTCGGGCCTGACGAGTTCTACGCGCGCCTGCGCGGCTCGCCGATGACGCCGACCACGTCCCAGCCGACTCCCGGCGACTTCCACGCCGTCTACGAGGAGCTGTCCGGATACGAGCGCATCTATTCGCTCCACATCGCGGGCACGCTTTCCGGCACGGTCGAGAGCGCGCGGGCAGCCTCACGGGACTTCGGCGACCAGGTCCGCGTCGTCGACACCGAGACCGCCTCGGCCGCTGTGGCGATGCTCGGGCTCTCGCTCCAGCGGCGGCTAGACCGGGGTACGACCGACGAGGAGGTCGAGGCGCTCCTGCAGCGGCACCTGCGTGACTCGCAGCTCGTCTTCACGCTCGACACGCTCGACTACCTCGCACGCGGCGGACGGATCGGCCGCGCCGCGGCGTGGGCGGGGCAGCTGCTGAACGTGAAGCCGATCCTGACCATCCGCGGCGGCGAGGTGATCCCGCTCAAGCGCGTCCGTGGCAACCGGCGCGCCTTCCAGGAGTTCATCGCGGCCTTCGAGTCGGGCTCGGGTGACGGGCCGAACCTGCTGGTGGCGATCGCTCAGGCGGATGCGCCTGAGCGCGTCGAGGCGCTGAGGGAGCTCGTGCGGCGCACTCGTCCGCAGGCGAAGCTCGAGCTCGTCACGACGCTTGGCCCGGTCGTCGGGACCCACGCGGGCCCCGGGACGGTGGGGCTCTTCTGGTTCGAGGATGACTGAGCTTCGCGGCTTCGCAGGCGCGCAGCGAACCGAAGCCTGGCCGCCGACGCGAGGCCGGCCGCGGCCGGAGGCTCTCGCCCGCACGCTCGACACGCTGCCCGGCGTCGGGCCGTCGCTGCGCGCCAAGCTGGCGAAGCTGGGCCTGCGAACGATTCGCGACCTGCTCGAGCACCGGCCGCGCGACTACCAGCAGGCGGTCGGGGAGACCCCGATCTCGAACCTCTTCGGCGAGGAGGAGGCGGTGATCGCCGGCGAGGTGCGCCGCGTCTCGGTGCGGCCGACGCGGCGCCGGTTGACCGTGATCAAGGCCGCGATCCGCGACGGGAGCGGCGAGATCTCGGCGGTCTGGTTCAACCAGCCCTGGCTGGCGGACAAGCTCCGGCCGGGGACGAGGCTGCGCCTGCGCGGCCAGCTGCGGCGGAACGAGTTCCACGTCCGCTCCTACGACCTGGACGGCGCCTCCGCGACGGCAGATTTTGCGCCGGTCTATCCGGCGAGCGAGGAAGTGACCTCGCCGCGGCTGCGGACGCTCGTCGAGAGTGCGCTGCCGTACGCGCGGGACTTCGGCGACTCGCTGCCGGCCTCGCTGCGGGCGCGGGAGCGACTGCCGCTTCGCTTCGACGCGCTCGTTGCCCTGCACCGGCCGCGCGAGGCCGAGGAGGCCGAGTCGGCTCGGCGGCGGCTCGCGCTCGACGAGCTGCTCCTGCTCCAGGTCGGGCTGGCTCGGATCCGCAAGGGGACGGAGGAGGCGACCGCGCCGGCCCTCCGAGAGGCGGGCGAGCTCGTCGAGCGCTACCGGCGGGCGTTGCCGTTCGAGTTGACGCGGGATCAGGAGCGAGCGATCACGGAGATCGACGCCGATCTCGGCACCGCGAAGCCGATGCAGCGGCTGCTCCAGGGCGATGTCGGCTCCGGCAAGACGGTCGTTGCGCTCTACGCGCTGCTGCGCGCGGTCGAGGCCGGCAGGACGGGGGCGCTAATGGCGCCAACGGAGACCCTGGCCGAGCAGCACTTCCTGACGGTCGAGCCGATCTGCGGCGAGCTCGGCGTGCGTGTCGCACTGCTGACCGGCTCGGTCAAGGGAGAGGTCGAGGGGGCGCAGGTTCTCGTCGGCACGCACGCGCTGATCCAGGAAGGCGTCGAGCTGTCCGATCTGGCCGTGGCCGTCGTTGATGAGCAGCACAGATTTGGAGTCGAGCAGCGGGGTGCGCTCGCCGCCGGCCGCTCGCCGCACGTTCTGCACATGACCGCGACGCCGATCCCGCGAACGCTCGCGCTGACCGTCTACGGCGATCTGGCCGTGACGGAGATCGCCAAGCCACCGGCGAACCGTAAGCCGATCGTGACGAGCTGGGTGACCGACGAGCTCAGCTCCGAGGCGTACCGGCGCCTGCGCAAGCACCTCGACGCCGGGCGCCAGGCGTACGTCGTCTGCCCGCTGATCGAGGAGTCGGAGACCTCGCAAGCGCGCGCTGCGGAGGCCGAGGCGGAGCGGCTTCGCCGCGGCGAGCTGAGGGACTACCGGGTCGGATTGCTGCACGGCCGCCTGCGGCCGGCCGAACGGCGGGAGCTGATGGCGCAGTTCAAGGCGCGGGAGCTCGACGTGCTCGTCTCGACGACCGTGATCGAGGTGGGCGTCGACGTTCCGAATGCGACGATCATGATCGTCCAGGAGGCCGATCGATTCGGCCTGGCGCAGCTCCACCAGCTGCGCGGCCGCGTCGGCCGCGGCGCTGAGCAGTCGTACTGCCTGCTCGTCTCGCGAGCCAAGGAGGAGCTGACCGACAACGCCCGGGAGCGTCTGCAGGCGCTGGTCGAGACGACGGACGGGTTCGAGCTGGCGGAGAAGGATCTCGAGCTGCGCGGCGAGGGGCAGCTGCTGGGCAAGCGTCAGGCGGGCCTCTCCGAGTTCCGCTTCACGCGGCTGCGAGCCGACCGCGAGTTGCTCGAGCGGGCGCGCGAGCTCGCCGGCGAGCTCGTCGAGTACGAAGGCCCGCTGAACGACGAGGTCGACCGCTTCTTCGCGGGCGCGGAGACCGAGTCGCTGGCCTGACCTAGGGACAGCCTTAACGGCCAGGGCTGAAACCGCGCTGTCTCTGAGGACTGTCCCCACGAACTGACGCGCGCGGACATGGCAACTGCAACAAAAGTGTGACTCTTCGTCCACAGACACGTCCGCGCGGCACGATTCACGCATGAGGTGCGTGTGAGAATCATCGCCGGCTCGAACAAGGGCGCACGGATCTTTGCCCCGAAGGGACATGACACGCGTCCGACGGCCGACCGCGCCCGCGAAGCGGCCTTCAACCTGATCGGCCCCGTCGACGGCGCGGCCGTGCTCGACCTCTTCGCCGGCTCGGGCGCGATGGGTCTCGAAGCCCTCTCGCGCGGCGCCGCGAGCGCGGTCTTCATCGAGAACGACCGGGAAGCGTGCCGGACGATCGACCGTAACCTCGACAAGCTCCACCTCACGGGTGCGCGGGTGATCCAGCAGGACGCGCTTCGGGCCCTGGCCGCCGAGGCGGCCGCCGCTCGCCGCTACGATCTCGTGCTGGTCGACCCGCCCTACGGGATGTTTACTTCCCTGCAAAACAGGCTTTCCACCTACCTCCCGGCCGTGCTTGCCCAGGACGGCCTCGTCGTCGTCGAGACCGGCGCCAGAGAGGAGCCCGAGTTGCCGCCGCTCACCCAGCGAACGAGCCGGCGCTACGGCTCCGCCCGCATCTCGCTCTTTCAACTCGCCCCGGGAGACCGCACCGGTGCAGACTCCTTGAACGTGGATAAGACGGCCGCACCGGCAAAGCCGGTACGGCCTCCAGACGGCATCGCAAGCGACGCCTGAGCGAGCACCCGTGATCACCGCCATCTACCCCGGCACCTTCGACCCCGTCACGAACGGCCACGTCGACGTGATCGAGCGCGCCGCCGGCATCTTCGACCGGCTGGTGATCGGCGTTGTCGGCAACCCGCAGCACAAGCAGCCGATGTTCACCCTCGACGAGCGCGTCGCGTTCCTGACCGAGGCGCTCGACGGTCTGCAGAACGTGGAGGTCGACGTCTTCTCCGAGCTCGTTGTCGAGTTCGCGCGCAAGTGGGAGGCGAAGGCGATCGTCAAAGGCCTGCGCGTGATCTCGGACTTCGAGTGGGAGTTCCAGATGAACCAGCTCAACCGGACGCTCGCGCCGGAGGTCGAAACCGTCTATGTGATGGCGAGTCCCGAGGTCAGCTTCGTCTCCTCGAGCGGGGTGAAGGAGATCGCCTCGTTCGGCGGAAAGGTGGACGGCCTCGTCCCGGCGGCGGTCGCGAAACGGTTCGTGGAGATGTTTCCGGACGGGCGGCCGGGGACGCCCGAGAAACCAGGGGAATGAACGAGACACAACGACTCGAAAGCCTCCTCGCGGGGGGCAACGGAGGCAGCGTGACGTTGAGCCGAAAGGATGCGCACGAGCTCGCCCAGAAGCTGAAGGTTCGTGGCAATCCGGGCGCTGCCGCAAGGCTGGTCGAGCTGCTCAACTCGCCTGGCGACGTCCATCTCGACCCGGAGGAGGCGAACGACCTGCTCGAGCAGTTGCGCGAGAGCGGCCGCCGCTGGGTTTTCGGCACGAATGAGGCGCGCGAGCTGGCTTCGATGAAGGTGCCGGCCGAGCCCGAGCTGGAAGCCGAGCCGGAGCCGGAGCCGGTGCTTGCGCCGGTACCCGAGCCGGAGCCGGTACCCGAGCCCGAGCCGGTACCCGAGCCCGAGCCCGAGCCTGCCCTCGAGGCCGAGCCGGCGCCGGAGCCTGAATCCACGCCGGAGCCGGAGCCCGCACCGGAACCGCAACAAAAGCGAGGCTTCTTCAGCCGCCTCTTCGGCAGAAGTGACGAATAGTGCTTCCTCTGTAGACTCCGGGGGTTCATGGACGTACTCGTTCTCATCGACAAGCTCGACGACCTCGTGCACAACGCGAAGGCCGTGCCGCTCACCGACCAGGTGCGCATCGATCGCGAGGAGATCTACGACATCCTCGACCAGATGCGCGCGACGATCCCGGAGGAGATCAAGCAGGCCCGGTGGATCGTCAAGGAACGGCAGGAGATGCTCGCCGAGGCGAAGCGGGAGTGCGACAGGATCCTCGGCGAGGCACGCGAGCAGGCCGTTCGCGAGGCATCGCAGACGGAGATCGTCAAGCTCGCCGAGCGCCAGGCACAGGAGATCGTCGACGAGGCCAGGCGCCAGGCGCGCGAGACGCGGCTCGAGATGGAGGACTGGGCCGACAGCATCCTGTCGACGCTCGAGGTCAACCTCGACAAGTTCCTGGGCGCGGTCAAGCGCGGGCGCGAGCGGCTGCATGAGCGGTCGCAGGAGTCGGTCGTCGCGGGCGTCGGCGTCGGTGTCGGCGTCGACGGCGGCTCGACGAACGACCAGCCCTACTAGTGGGTTTCCAGGCGATGCCCGCTCGACAGCATCACCTGAAGAGGCACTAGGCCGTTGGACACCTACCTGGCCGTCGCGAGCAAGCGCGACCGGCGTCGCTATGCCGATCGGCCGATCCCTGACGACGTCGTCACACGGATCCTCGACGCCGGCCGACTCGCCGGGAGCGCCGTCAATCGGCAGCCATGGACGTTCGTCGTCGTCGACAACCCCGAGCTGAAGGGCCGTCTCGCCGAGGCGGTCTACGCCGGTGACAACGTTCGCGGTGCCGCGCTGGCGATTGCGATCGCGACGAAGGACGGCGGCAGCGGCCTCGACGTCGGGCGCGCGATGCAGAACATGCTCCTCGTCGCGTGGAACGACGGCGTTGTCTCATGCCCGAACGGCATGCCTGACGCAGCCGCGGCCGCGCGGGTCCTCGGTCTCGAGGACGGTCTCCTACCGGTGAACATTCCGAGCTTCGGTTACCCGGCGCGGCCGCTGACTCCCGAGGATCGAAGCGCCGAGGAGTGGAGTACCGAAGCGAACCGGAAGCCGCTCGAGGAGGTCGTCAGGCGTCCGCGTGCCGGCACCCAATAACGCGACGCTAGAACGCCTCAATGCGTTGCTACGGTGGCCGTATGACCACCCTCCACCTCCGCACGCTCAAGCTGCGCTCCGGCGAGCAGTTCGTCGACGAGCGCGAGGTCCAGCTCGAGCCGCTCGAGCTCGGCGGCCAGCGTTACCTGCCGGTCCCGGACACCGTCTCGGCGGAGCTGTCGATCACCCGGGCGAGTACCGGAACGGTCTTCGAGCTTCGCTTCCGGAACCGCCTTCACGGTCCCTGTTACCGCTGCCTCGCCGACGCCGTCCTCGATCTGCCGATCTCCGCCCGCGAGTACCAGGCGACGAACCCCGATTCCGAGGAGCTGCGCACCCCGTACCTCGACGAGGACCGACTCGATCTCTCGGCCTGGGCCCGCGACGCGATCGCGTTGGCGCTGCCTCTCCAGATCCTCTGCCGCCCGGACTGCGCCGGACTCTGCCCTGTCTGCGGCAAGGATCTCAACGCCCAGCCCCACACGCACGAAGAAGAGCGAGCAGACTCGCGCTGGGCGCCGCTGGCCGAGCTGCGCGAGAAGCTTTAGATCGGCTGGCTATACTGCGCGACCGCTGATGGCAGTCCCGAAACGAAAAACGTCGAAGTCACGCCGCGACAAACGCCGCGCCCAGCACGGCATCTCGGCGCCGCGGCTGAGCCTCTGCCCGAGCTGCCACCAGCCGACGCGGCCGCACCAGATGTGCCCGACGTGCAAGACGTACCGCGGCCGCGAGATCGAGCCGCTTCGCCCGCTCGGTTCGTAAACGCATGATTCGCGTCGCGGTCGACGCGATGGGAGGCGATCGAGCCCCTGACGAGATCGTCGCGGGCGCGCTCGAGGCGGCATCGTCAGAGATCGCACCGTTGCTCGTTGGCCCCGCCGGGCTCGAAACCGGCGGGCTCGAGCTGATCGAGGCGCAGACGACGATCGCCATGGACGAGAAGCCGGGCGAGGCCGTCCGCGCCAAGCGCGACAGCTCGCTCGTCGTCGCGTGCCGGCTCGTCCGTGAGGGCCGAGCCGACGCCGCGGTCTCGGCCGGCAACACCGGCGCGATGCTTGCGGCCGCGCTGCTGGAGATCCGCCGCCTGCGCGGCGTGAACCGGCGCGCGATCGCGGTCGTTCTCCCGGCTAAGAGCGGCCCCTCGATTCTGATCGATTCCGGCGCGAACGCCGACGGCCGCGCCGAGCACCTGCGCCAGTTCGCGCACATGGGCTCGGTCTTCGCGGAGGAGATCCTCGGCATCGGCGATCCCGAGGTGCGGCTGCTTTCGATCGGGGAGGAGCCCGAGAAGGGCAGCCAGCTGATTCTGGAGGCCCATCGCCTTCTCGCGGAGGCGCCCGATCTCAACTTCAAGGGCAATACGGAGAGCCGCAACCTGCTCGAAGGCGCCGCGGACGTTGTCGTCTGCGACGGCTTCACGGGCAACATCGTCCTGAAGGCGCTCGAGGGAACGATCCGCAGCGTCCTGAACGCATTGCGCGAGGAGATCACGGCCAGCCGCCGCGCCAAGCTCGGCGCTCTGCTGATCCGTCCCGCCGCGCGCGGCCTGCGCGAGCGCCTCGATCCCGACACCTACGGCGGCGCCTACCTGCTCGGCCTACGAGGCCTGGCCGTGATCGCGCACGGCAACTCCGGCCGCCGCGCGATCGCCAACGCCATCCGGCTGGCCGCTCGCGGCGTCGAGCACGACGTGGTCGGGAGACTCCAAGAACGGCTTGAACAGAGCATGTTAGAGTCCGCGCGCTCTGACCCCGAACCGGCAAGGTAGGTGAGATGGCAGCGACGCGAGAGGAAGTGTACGAGCGAGTGAAGGAAGTGCTGAGCGAGCAGCTCGGCGTCGACGAGAGCGAGATCAACGAGGAAGCCTCCTTCCAGGAAGATCTCGACGCCGACTCGCTCGATCTCGTCGAGCTGATCATGGAGCTCGAAGACCAGTTCGGGATCAAGATCTCCGACGAGGACGCACAGAAGATCCAGACGGTCGGTCAGGCTGTCGACTACGTCTCCTCGCACCAGTAGCCGCGGTCGGCTCGACCGCCTGATCGACGAGCTGCCCGAAGAGCGGCTCGACAAGGTCTTCACGCATTCCTCGTGGGCGCCCGACCGGGCGTCGTCGTACGAGCGGCTCGAGTTCCTCGGCGACAGCGTGCTCGAGCTGGCGATCGCCCGCGTGCTCTACGACGACTATCCCGACTTCTCCGAGGGCAGGCTCGCGAAGATCCGCTCGCACGTGGTCTCGCGGGCGAGCTGCGCCGTCGTTGCGCGCGAGCTCGACCTGGGTTCGCGGCTACAGGAGCGCGGCGGCGACCTGATTCCGGAAGAGGAGCTGCAGCGGCTGATGAAGAACCGCAACGTGCTCGCGGCGCTGCTCGAGGCTTCCCTCGCGGCGCTCTTCCTCCAGCACGGCTTCCACAAGATCGAGCAGGCGATCATCGAGGCCTTCGCGGGCCGCATCGAATACGCCCTGACGACGCATGTCGACTACAAGACGGAGCTGCAAGAGGCGTTGGCCCGGCGAGGGAAGTCGGTCAGCTACTCGGTGCTGAACGCCGAGGGGGCGCCGCACGACCGCACCTTCACCTGCGCGGCGAACGTCGAGGGCGAGCAGGTGGGAGTCGGGAACGGGCGCTCGAAGAAGGCGGCCGAGCAGGCGGCGGCCAAAGAGGTGCTCGCGAAGCTGGGGATCACGTAGTCATCCGCTCTCGTCGCTAGCGTTCGGCCGGCGTGCACCTGAGCGCGATCAAGCTGCGCGGCTTCAAGTCGTTCCCCGATCCGGTCGAGGTCCGCCTCGAGCGTGGCGTCGCCGTGGTCGTGGGGCCAAACGGATCGGGGAAGTCGAACGTCTCCGACGCGCTGCTCTGGGCGTCGGGCTCGCTTTCGCCTTCGGAGCTGCGCGCCGAGAAGCCCGACGACGTCCTGTTTGCCGGCGCCGCGGATCGTGCCGCGGCCGATTGGTGCGAGGTCGAGCTCCTGTTCGACAACGCCGACGGGCAGTTCTCGGAGCTCGACTTCAGCGAGATCGCGATCACGCGCCGCCTCCATCGCGGCGGGGAGGGCCAGTACCTGGTCAACAAGGCTGCGGTCCGGCGCACCGATCTCGTCGAGCTGCTCGCGGACGTCGGGCTTGGGGGCGGCCACAGCTCGGTGATCGGCCAGGGGCGGGTCGAGGAGATCCTCTCGTCGAAGCCGCACCAGCGGCGCGCGCTGCTCGAGGAGGCGGCGGGCCTCGGGAAGTTCAAGGCCCGCCGGCATCGTGCCGAGCTCAAGCTCGCGCGCGTCCAGGTGCAGGCCGAGCGCGCGCGGGATCTCGAAGCCGAGGTGCGAAAGCGGCTGCGCCCGCTGGCGCTGCAGGCGACTGCGGCCGAACGCGCGGAGAAGCTCAAGGACGAGATCGCCTCGGTCGAGGCAAGGATCGCCGAGCTCGAGCTGGAGCGGCTCACGCAGGCCGCCGCCGAGATCGAGGAGCGGCGCACGGCCGCCGCGCTGGCGCGCAAGAGCGCGAACGCGAAGCTCGACGAGTTGCTGGTCGAGCGCAACCGGGCCGAGGAGGAGCTCGCCGACGCAGCCGGGAGGCGGGAGCAGGCGACCGCGGCGCTCTACCGGCTGCGCAGCGCGGCCGACCGCCTGGAGCTGCGGCGTGAGGCCGCTGAGGAGCTGGTCGAACGACTGCGGACGCAGCCGCTGCCGTTGCCGACTGTCGACGACGAGCGGCTGCGAACCACGCAGGAGCGGCTCGGGGCGGTCGAACGTGCCCTCGCCGAGCGGGAAGGACTGCCGCCGGCGGCACGGGCGCTCGCCGAGCGGGGCGCGACGCTTGCGCTTTCCGAGCTGCAGGTCGAACCCGGCCGAGAGCGTGCCGTTGCGGCGGCGCTCGGCCCGCGCGGGTCGGCGCTGCTTGCCGACGACGCCCACGCGGGGCTGGGGTTGCTCGAGCAGGCGCGCGCCGCGGGATTGGGGAACCTGACAGTGCTTGTCGGGGCGCAGCCGGCCGAGCTCGTCGCGGGCTACTCGGTCGTCGCAAAGGAGGAGCTGCTGAGCTCGCCCGTTCCGGCCGTGACTGCTGAGGGCTTCGGCTACGACCCCGAGCGTGGCGAGCTGTGGTTCGCCGGCGAGACGGCCGAGGCCGTCTGGCTCGAGCTCGAGGCGCGCCGCCGCGCGCTGGCCGCCGCGGTCGAAAACCTGCGCTCGAATCCCCGCGCCGCTCCGCCCGCGGCCGATCCGCGGCTCGTCGCCGCCGGCGAGCGCCTCGTTCGCGCGCTCGCGGGAGCCGCCGCCGCGGGCCACAGGTTCGAGGCGCCGCTACGCGCACGCGTCGACGCGGGTGGCTCGCGAACCGGCGACGCGGCCGGTGCCCTGCGTGAGCTTGCGGCGCGCGAGGCCGAGCTCCGTCGCGGCGCCGCCGAGATCGGCGAGCGGGCGGCGGCGATTGACGTCGAGCTGGCGCGGCTGGAGGCCGAGCAGGCGGCGGCGCGCAGGCGACTCGAGGGGGCCGGCGCGGCATCGGCTGAGGGGGACGACCCCGACGCCCTCGCCGAGCGGCTCGCGCGCCTCGAGCGCAGGCGCGAGACGCTCGGCGCTGTGAACCCCTTTGCCAAGCAGGAGTACGAGGAAGAGAAGGAGCGGCTGGCCGAGCTCACGACCCAGCGCGAGGACCTCGAGCGGAGCCTCGCGGAGCTGGAGAAGCTGCGGAAGGAGCTGACCGAGACGGTCGAGCGCCGCTTCGAGGAGACGTTCGCCGCCGTGCAGGGGCACTTCGCCGACGTCGCCGAGACGCTCTTCCCCGGCGGCGAGGGCCGTCTGCGGCTGAGCGAG
This sequence comes from Actinomycetota bacterium, assembly GCA_005888315.1. GTDB lineage: Bacteria > Actinomycetota > Thermoleophilia > Gaiellales > Gaiellaceae > 13-2-20CM-68-14. The sequence goes on from VAWH01000023.1 coordinate 61,853, forward strand.
CCGGACGAGGACGGTGCCGACGACGGTACGGAGCCAGGGGTCGAGATCGAGCTGCGCCCGGCCGGCAAGCGCGTGACCAAGCTCTCGCTTCTCTCGGGCGGCGAGAAGGCGCTTGGTGCGATCTCGTTTCTCTTCGCCCTCTTCCTCGCGCGTCCATGCCCGTTCTATCTGCTGGACGAGGTCGAAGCCGCGCTCGACGACACGAACATCGGCCGCTTCGTCGAGTTGCTGCGGCGCTACGCCGATCGGGCCCAGTTCATCGTGATCACGCACCAGAAGCGGACGATGGAGGCGGCAGACAGCCTCTACGGCGTCACGATGGGCGCCGACGGCGTCTCGCAGATCGTCTCGCGGCGCGTGCCGCGGGAAGCACCGCTCGCCGCAACCGGCTAACGCGCGGCTAGCGTTCGCAGCCGTGGCGAGATCCTGGGCAGAGCTGCTCGGCGACGCGGAGGGAGCCGAGGAAACCGACGCGGACCAAGCTGGCTTTTTCTCGCGCCTGCGCGACTCGCTCGGCAAGAGCCGTCGCGCCCTGACCGAACAAATCGCGGCAGCCACGTTCGATCCGGCCGACGAGGCGGCCTGGGAGCGGCTCGAAGAGGTGTTGATCGCCGCGGACGTCGGCGTCCCCTCGACGGCCGAGCTCGTGCGGCGCCTCGAGGCGAGGGGCGAGCTCGGCGACCTCAGCGAAGCGCTGGTCGAAGAGGCCGCGGCTCTCCTCGGAGAGCCGGGTCGGCTCGGTCTGGACGGGCCGCCGAGCGTAATCCTGGTCGTCGGCGTCAACGGCACAGGCAAGACGACGACGATCGGCAAGCTCGCGCACCGCCTGCGCGAGCACGGGCGTTCGGTCGTGCTCGGCGCCGCGGACACGTTCCGGGCGGCCGCGGAAGAGCAGCTCGAGATCTGGGCCGAGCGCGCGGGAGCGGACTTCGTCGGCGGCGAGCGCGGCGGCGATCCGGCCGCGGTCGCCTACGACGCGATCGAGACGGCTAGCGAGCGCGGCCGCGACGTGGTGGTCGTCGACACCGCCGGGCGGCTGCACACGCAAGCGAACCTGATGGAGGAGCTGGCGAAGGTGCGCCGCGTGATCGCGCAGAAGCTCGAGGGCGCGCCGCACGAGACGCTGCTCGTCGTCGACGCCACCACCGGTCAGAACGGCGTCCAGCAGGCACGCCTGTTCGGCGAGGCGGTCGGCGTCACCGGCGTCACACTGACGAAGCTCGACGGGTCCGCCAAGGGCGGCGTCGCGATCGCGATCGCGCACGAGCTCGGGTTGCCTGTCAAGCTCGTCGGTGTCGGCGAAGCGCTCGACGATCTGCGCCCATTCGATCCTCAGGATTTCGCGCGCGCTCTGATCCAAGCCTGAGCGGCGACACGAGGCGTCTTCCGGCCCTCACGTCGTCAGCATGACCGTCTCGCCCCAGACG
>VAWH01000085.1 GCA_005888315.1 Actinomycetota bacterium
GGTCGGCGACGGCGTTTTTCAAGTCCGCGGGTGTCCCGGTGGCCACGATCTCGCCCTTGGCGATGACCGCGATTCGGTCGCAGAGGGCGTCCGCCTCGTACATGTAGTGGGTGGTCAGCAAGACGGTCTTGCCCGCGCGCGCCAGCTCGGCGATCGTGTGCCTGAGCTCGCGGGCGCCGACCGGGTCGAGCCCGATCGTCGGCTCGTCGAGAACGATTACAGGCGGGTCGTGCAGGAGCCCGCGGGCGATGTGGAGCCGCTGCCGCATCCCGCGCGAGTACCCCTCGACGCGCTCGCGCTCGCGCCCGGTCAGCCCGACGAGCTCGAGCAGCTCCGGAATCCGCCGCTTCTGCACCTTCGGCGGCACCCCGTACAACTCCGAGAAGTAGCGCAGGTTGTCCAGCCCGCTCAGCCGCTCGTAGGCGCCGCGGTCGCCGCCGAAGACGTACCCGATCTGCTTCCGGACCGCCTGCGCGTCGCGGACGACGTCGTGCCCGAGCACGCGCGCCGTCCCGGCGCTCGGGATCAACAGCGTCACGAGCATCTTGATCGTGGTCGTCTTGCCCGCGCCGTTCGGGCCGAGTAGGCCGAAGAGCTCGCCCTCACTCACCTCGAAGTCGATCCCGCGCACGGCTTCGATCGTCCTCGTGCGTCGCCGCAGGAAACCCGAGGTCTGCTTGTAGGTCCGAACCAGTTTCTCCGCCTCGATCGCGGCCATGTGCGCAGCCTATCCAGGCGACCCGACCGCGCAGGGCGTCCAAATCAGCGTGGGAAGCGGTTGGCTACACTCGCCGACGAGTGGCGGCGTAGCTCAGCTGGTTAGAGCAGCGGAATCATAATCCGAAGGTCGAAGGTTCGAGTCCTTCCGCCGCTACCTCGCAGCGATTCGGGCCGGGCACGCCCTCCGGGTCGCCGCTACAATCGGGCGACCGGCCGGGAGGGGATTGCCTTCCGGTCGTTTCCACGCACGCAACCAGGAGCTTTTCGCTTGGCAACCGGAGTACGAGACGCGATCACCCTCGCTTGCACGGACTGCAAGCGGCGGAACTACCAGACGACCAAGTCCAAGCGGAATACGCCGGACCGCGTCGAGCTGCGCAAGTACTGCCGCTGGTGCGGCCGTCACACGGCGCACCGGGAGACGCGCTAACAATGGCCAAGCAGACCCGAGCCCAGCGACGCGCCCGCCGCGCCGAGCAGGAGCGGCAGCAAAACGGCGGCGACGCCAGGGTCGTGCAGCGCCAGGCGCCTGTGCGTGTGCCCAACGCCGAGCCCGCGGCCGTCACGGGCGAGCGCCGGCTTCCCGGCTCCGGCTTCCGGCGCTTCGTAGGCGAGTCCGCGGCGGAGCTGAAGAAGGTCGAGTGGCCCGGTCAGCAGCAGCTGATCCAGGGCACCGCGGTCGTGTTGATCGCGTGTGTCATCGTCGGCGCCTACCTGTGGGTCGCCGATCTTGCCTTCAAGCGGCTCGTCCAGCACGTCTTCCTCGGTCAGTAAGGGGTCTCCAATGTTCCGCTGGTACGCCATCAACACCTATTCCGGTCACGAGAACAAGGTCAAGACCAACCTCGAGCACAGGATCGACTCGATGAACCAGCATCCGCGCTTCCGCCGTGTCGTCGTGCCGACCGAGCAGGTGATCGAGACGAAGGACGGCCAGAAGGTGCAGACCGAGAAGAGGATCCTGCCCGGCTACGTCCTCGTGAACATGGACCTGAACGACGACGCCTGGACTGTCGTCAAGAACACTCCGGGGGTCACCGGCTTCGTCGGCGCGGGCACCAAGCCCGTGCCGCTCTCCCAGGGCGAGGTCGACCGCATCCTCCGCACCGGCGCGACCGCCGGCGAGCGCCCCCGGGCGCAGGTCGAGTTCTCGCTCGGCGAGTCGGTGAAGGTGACCTCCGGCCCGCTCTCCGACTTCGACGGCGAGATCGTCGACGTCAATCCCGACCAGCAGAAGCTGAAGGTGCTCGTCGACATCTTCGAGCGCCAAGTCCCGGTCGAGCTCGGGTTCGATCAGGTCAAGAAGATCGATTAATGGCGAAGAAAGTCCTGACCATGATCAAGCTGCAGATCCCTGGCGGCCAGGCGAACCCGGCCCCGCCGGTCGGGCCTGCGCTCGGTCAGCACGGCGTCAACATCATGGAGTTCTGCAAGGCGTTCAACGCGCAGACCTCCGACCAGAACGGCCGGATCATTCCGGTCGAGATCACGGTCTACGAAGACCGCTCGTTCGACTTCATCACCAAGACGCCGCCCGCGGCGGTCCTGATCAAGGAGGCCCTCCGGCTGGAGAAGGGCTCCGGCGAGCCGAACCGCGAGAAGGTCGGCCGCCTGACCCGCGACCAGGTGCGCCAGATCGCCGAGGCAAAAATGCCCGACCTGAACGCGCGCGACGTCGAAGAGGCAATGAAGGTTGTGGCGGGAACGGCGAGGAGCATGGGCGTGGAGACCGACGTATGACGTTTCCCAACTTTCTCAGCGGGCGCGCCGACATGCGCGGCGCGGCCGGTGCGTACCTCCTGAAGAAGGGGGCCCACGGGGGAAAGATGGTTTCCCCCGTGAAACGAGCAAGCCGGAGGCCCGCGAAGTGACTCAGCACGGCAAGAACTATCGCGCGGCGCGCGCGGCGATCGACCGCGAGCAGCTCTACTCGCCGGCCGAGGCGATTCGCCTGCTCAAGAGCTTCCCGGAGAAGAAGTTCGACGAGACGGTCGAGGTGCACTTCAACCTCGGCCTCAACGTCCGGCACGCCGAGCAGCAGCTGCGCGGGACGCTGATGCTCCCGCACGGGACGGGCCGCGAGTCCACGGTCGCCGTCTTCGCCGAGGGCGACAAGGCGCGCGAGGCGCAGGAGGCGGGGGCGGACGTCGTCGGCACCGCCGACCTCGCGAAGCAGATCGAGGAGGGTTTCGACGACTTCGACGTCGCGATCGCCACGCCCGACCAGATGAGCGTGGTCGGCCGGCTCGGCCGCATCCTCGGCCCGCGCGGGAAGATGCCGAATCCGAAGACCGGCACGGTGACGATGGACGTCGCGAAGGCGGTCCAGGAGGCGAAGGCCGGCAAGCTCGAGTACCGGACCGACCGCGGCGCGAACGTCCATCTCCCGCTCGGCAAGCGGAGCTTCGACGAGCGCCAGCTCGCGGAGAACTACGCGGCGCTGATCGACGAGATCATGCGTGCGAAGCCCGCGGCCGCGAAGGGCCGCTACATCCACGGCATTACACTGACAACCACGATGGGCCCCGGGATCCACGTCGACCCGGCGCGGACGAGGGGCATCGTCGAAGAGCTCGAGGAGAGACCGGCAGAAGCAGCAGTACCCGCGTAACGCCCGTCGCCCAAGACCGTTGGCTGCGCGAAAGCGCGGAAGACCACCGTAGGCGGCCCATCGAGAAGCCTCTCGTCGGGTCCGCCGTTGGCGGGCCCGAAGTGTTTCGAGGAGGTGATTCGATGCTGAGACAAGACAAGGAGAGGATCGTCAGCGAGCTGGCCGAGCGGCTGAAGGGCTCGCAGAGCCTGCTCGTCGCCGACTATCGCGGCCTCTCGATGCCCGAGATCGACGAGCTGCGGACGAAACTCTTGGAGACCGGCGCCCGCTTCTCGGTCGTCAAGAACACCCTGACACGCCTCGCGGCGGAGCAGGCCGGCGCCACCCAGCTCCTCGAGCTGATCGACGGCCCGACCGCGATCGCGTTCATTGATGCCGAGGGCGACCCCGCCGCGGCCGCGAAGGTCCTGAATGACACCGCTCGCGCACACGACGTGCTCGTGATTCGCGGCGGTCTGCTCGAAGGTGACACGGTCTCGGACGTCGAGGTCAAGCGGCTCGCGACCCTGCCGCCGACGGACGTCCTGCGCGCGCAGTTGGCAAGTGCGGTTGCCGCGCCGCTGACGACGATCGTCGGCGTGTTCACTGCGCCGCTCCGCGATCTCGTGAACGTGCTCGACGCGCGGATCAAGCAGCTCGAGGAGCAGGGCGAGAGTGTGCCCGCGCCCGAGCCGGAAGCCCAGCCGGCGGCGGAGCTCGCCGAGGCCGGACCCGAGCCCGAAGCCGAGGCGGCCGCGGAACCTGACGAACAGGAACAGTCAAGCGAAGTCCCATCGCCCGAAGGCGATCAGCCTTCGGGCGAGACACAAGAGGAGGAGTAATGGCCAAGACAGACACAGGCAAGCTCGTCGAGCAGCTCGGTGGGATGAGCGTCCTCGACCTCGTCGAGCTGAAGAACAAGCTCGAGGAGGAGTGGGGCGTTACCGCCGCCGCTCCGGTCGCGGTCGCGGCTCCGGGCGCTCCGGCGGCCGGCGACGGCGCAGCCGCGGCGGAGGAGCAGTCGACCTTCGACGTCGTCCTCAATGAGGCCGGCGGCCAGAAGATCCAGGTGATCAAGGTCGTCCGTGCCGTCACGGGCCTCGGCCTGAAGGAGGCCAAGGACCTAGTCGACGGCGCGCCCAATCCGGTCAAGGAAGGCGTCGCCAAGGAAGAGGCAGACACGATCAAGGGCCAGCTCGAAGAGGCCGGAGCTACGGTCGAGTTGAAGTAGCTCCGAGCAACACCCGGTCATTTCGCAGGGGGCCCCGACGGGGCCCCCTGCGTTTGCCGCCTCTCGCGGCGGTCCTCTCTCGCTGAGACTCGAACCCGACCGTAAAACTCCCGTAAGAAGACCTACCTCGTTCCAGGGATTTCGCAGCGGGGCGCCCGTGTTCCAGCCGACACGTGACACAGGCAGCAACCAATCCGCGGAGGTATGGAATGCGTTTTACGAAGCTCGTAACTGTCGCGCTCGCCACAGCGGCTCTCGCCGCCTCCGGTGCGACCGCTGATCCTGGTCACGGCAAGGGCAAGCCCACCTGCAAGCCCGCTCCGGTGATGCTCGCGGGCACGCTCGCGAGCGAACCCGCCACGGGCGACATCTCGCTCGAGCTCACGGTCAAGCATGCAAATCGTCTCGGGCGTATGTACGCGAAGGCGGGCAATCCCGTCACGGTCGCACTCGATGCCAAGACTCGCTACCGCAAGGACGGCGGCGACTCGACGCTCGATGCGCTCGCGCAGAACGACCGGGCGCTCGTACTCGCGAAGGTCTGTAGGTCAGACGTCAAAGCCGCGAAGGCGTCGAGCAGCGCGCTGCCGGTGCCGACGGCGCGCCTCGTGCTCGACAAGGGCCAGAAGCCCGCGGAAAGCAGCTAGCGCAGCGGCTTCCGCGACTCGGCATCACACGCAGCCAGAGGCGCCTGAAACGGCGCCTCTGGTGCATCCAAGGCCAAAAATCGTTATAGTTGAGCCACCGGGTGCCTCCCGCAGGCTTCGCCTTGCGCAGGAGGACCCCTTTTCGCTATCTTTGTGGGTCGCGCCGTAGTTTCGCCCGTCCGCATTTCTCCACGCATTCCACACACAGAGCCGTAAAGGGAGGCACCCTCACTTGACCGCACGGGTTGCCGCGCCTCGCGCGCGGAAGAGTTTCTCGCGCCTGAAGCACGTCCTCGACCTTCCGAACCTGATCGACATCCAAAAGGCGTCGTTCGCGTGGTTCCTGGAGGAAGGTCTCCGCGAGACGATC